>NZ_JBMLSK010000001.1:0-13011 GCF_049240545.1 Roseateles sp.
ATCGCGGCCATGCTGGTGGAGATGTTCCCGACCCGTATCCGTTACACCTCGATGAGCTTGCCGTATCACATTGGAAACGGCTGGTTCGGTGGACTGTTGCCGTCCATCACTTTTGCGATGGTGGCCCAGAACGGCAACATCTATCACGGCCTGTGGTATCCCATCGGCATCGCTGCGATGACTTTGGTGATTGGTCTGCTGTTCGTCCGCGAAACCAAGGACGTGGACATCTACGCCAACGATTGATCGGCAGCAAGTACTGCCCATCGAAGAAGGCGGCCCATGGGTCGCCTTTTTTTTTAGCCTCCCCAAACTCTCGATCTGCACGGTACTCAGCCTGCAGTCAGCTTGGGGCTGAAGAATGAAGACTTGTTTCTTTCACTCTTTTTGACGGACTGGACCTGAATCATGTGGAAACTGCTTGTTGGCTTTGCGCTCTTCGCTGCTTTGGCCATCTTTATCTTGATGAAGAGTGGCGGCAATATCGATATGAGCGGCGAGAAGCATGATGTATCGGCGCCTCATTCGGAAGCTGCGTCAGCAGCGCCGGTGGCCGCTCCTGCGGCCTCGCTGCCCGAAGCTGCAAGCGCACCCGCCTCGGCTGCGTCGACCTGAGCGAGGCAGCGCCCCGGCTGTATCCCTTGCGTGCAGCCGGATATCTGCGCTCAGGGCGGATCCAAGCCCGTGCCAGTGGACTGTGCCGCTTTCGCCCGACCCGGCTGTTTCGCCTGGTTTGGGGGGGCAGCACAGGGCAATACTCCTTTTCATCAGCCGACTTTTTGTTGAGAATCAGCCGGGGCGTGCTGATTGGCCGCCTGTGCTTGGCAGGGTCCAGGCTCGGTGATGACCCAGGAGAGAGATTCAATGCTCGATTCGCTGTTTGCGATGGTTCCCAGCGTGCGCGCGCGCTTGATCACTTTGACTGCGGTGTTATGTCTGCTGATGGCAGGCTTGACCTTGAGCGGCATGCGTCTGCTGGCCGCCTCCAACGAAGCCTTGCGCACCGTCTACGATGACCGTGTGGTCCCGCTTCAGCAACTCAAGACCGTAGCCGATATGTATGCGGTCAATCTGGTGGATACCACCCACAAGGTTCGCAATGGGAATCTGGACTGGCAGGCGGGCTTGCAATTGGTGGATGCTTCGGATGCCGTGGTGCGAAAGACCTGGAAGGCTTACATCGAGACCTTTTTGGTGCCCGAGGAGAAGCGACTGGCTCGAGAGCTTGAGCCCTTGATGGCATCCGCAGATCGCATCCGCCAGCGCTTGCATGAGGTCTTGCTGGCCAAAGACGAAGCGGCTTTGGCGGATATCGCCAAGAACTCTCTTTATCAAGCCATCGATCCTTTGAGTGACAAGCTCAATGAACTGGTGGCTGTTCAACTGACGGTTGCCAAAGCCGAGTATGAGCAAGCCCGCAGTCGCCACGCAAGGGCGATCTGGTTGGCGATCGGCGGCTGCCTTCTGGCCTGCCTGATCGGTATTGGCGTCGCGATGCTGATCTCCTCACGCATCATGCGCTCCTTAGGGGCGGAGCCCAGTTCGGTGCGGGCCGTCGCCGAGGGCATTGCCAAGGGCAATCTGGCGCAAAGACCGTCCCTACAGGCTAACGACCAATCCAGTGTGATGGCTTTCATGCATGCCATGCAACAGGGGCTTGCGAATCTGGTGCGTGAGGTGCGGATGAATGTGCAAGAGCTGCATTCCGCCTCAGGTCAAATAGCCCAGGGCAATCTAGACCTTTCCCAGCGCACCGAACAGACCGCGGCGACGACGCAAGTGGCTAACGCCAAGCTTGTTGATGTGATGGACCGCTTGCGTTTGCGTGTGGACAGCTCCAACGAAGCGCTTAGCCTGACCCAGACCGTGCAGCAGGTGGCGCTGCGTGCTGGAGGGCAGATGAGCCAGGTGGTTCAGACCATGCATGGCATTGACGACGGTGCGCGCAGGATTGGGGACATCATCGGCGTCATCGATGGCATCGCATTTCAGACCAATATCTTGGCTCTGAATGCTGCGGTGGAGGCGGCCCGTGCGGGCGAGCAAGGTCGGGGTTTCGCCGTCGTGGCCTCCGAGGTGCGGGCCTTGGCGCAGCGCAGTGCCGAGGCTGCGCGGGAGATCAAGGTCTTGATCTCGAGTTCGATGGAACGTGCGGCCTCCGGCACCGCCGAAGTGGATGCGGCCGGTGTCACCTTGCAATCGATGGTGCAAGAGATTCAATCGCTGACGGCATTGATGGCGCAGTTGGATGCCGAGTCGGGTCAAGATCAAGCCGATATCGATCAGTTGCAGATGCAACTGAGGCATCTTGATCAGGTCGCCCAGCAGAATGCGGCGCTGGTCGAAGAAATGGCGGCCTCCAGTGAGAACCTGAAGGATCAGGCGGGCCGTTTGGCGAATGCGGTCCGGGTGTTTGCGCTCTAGCTTGCCTGCATTGAAAGCTGGCTTGGGCTCCCCTTGCATGCGAGAGAGCCCGCAGCAGTGATGACACGGCTGCGGGCTTGTCTGGTGCCAGGGTTCGGGGGGGGACTTGTGTAGACCCACTGGCATGGTTCTAACCCTCGGTGATCCCCTGGCTTTGTCTCCGCCCGCCCTTCAGCGAGGAGGATTCAGGCTCAGAAGTGGTAGTTCACGCCCAGGCTCCAGGCATCCAGCGTGTTGCCGAAGGTGCTGGTGGTGGGCACGTTGTTGTAGCGAGTCAACTCGGTACGCAGCGACCAGTTCTTGCTGATGGCGTAGTCCGCGCCCAGACCCACCTTGATGCCGGCGGCATGGTTGCCCGAAGCGGCGCTGTAGTTACGCTCCATATGGGCGCCACCCAGACGACCATAGACCGTGAACTTGTCGCTCACCGGCAGTCGGCCAATGGCATCCAGCGAGTAGGCGGTGGTGGTGGCCTTGTTGTTGCCGATTTTTTGTGTGCCCAGACGGTTCACACCCAGTTCGGTGGCGAAGTACTTGTTGAACTGGTAACCGCCATGCAGGCCGTAGGCGGTGTCCTTCTTGTCGAGGCCCACGGCGGGGCTGGTCGGGCTGGTCAAGTTATTGCGGGCTTGACCGATGTCTGCTCCCACATACCAGCCGTTCTCAGTGGCGAAGGCGCTGCCGGCGGCAAGGGCCAGAGCGAGGGTAGCGGTCTTGGTGAATGTATGCTTGTTCATCGACTTGCCTTTCTTCTTGGTTGAGTCAATCTCGCTGCGGTTGCCTGTTCGGCTTGTGTGCTGCGATGGACTCATTGTGTCGATGAGGGGCTGGCAAGTCAGTACAAACCCTGTATGGCCTGTGTGACGGTCTGTGACAAGGCCTTGGGTTTGCGACCTTGGGTTGGGGTGGCTTTTTCAGCCGAAGGTCATGGGGGCCCAGGTCCGAGCGGGTTCACATCGATGGGGGCCAAGCGAAGCCTGGGTCTTGATGCAAAAGCCCGTTGGCTGAGGCACCTAAGCCTCAGATCGGCTTCAATGCAGCGAAGCCTCGGCGCCGCCGCGTTCGGGGGCGACCGTGGGCAGCCTGATCAGCATGCGTGCACCATGGCCGGGCGCGCTGAAGACCTCGATCTGTCCGCCCAGCACATTGGTGACAATGTTGTGCACGATGTGCATGCCCAGGCCTGAGCCGCCGGTGCCAAGCTTGGTGGTGAAGAAGGGGTCGAAGATGCGGCGGCGCACCGATTCGTCCATACCGCGGCCATTGTCAATGACGCTCAACTCGACCTCGTCGGGACTGAGTTGCGCGCAGTGCACTCGGACTTCACCTTCGGTCCGGCCTTCAAAACCGTGCACCAAGGCATTGATCAAAAGATTGGTCAGCACCTGGCCGAGCGAGCCGGGGTAGCTGTTCATAGAGATGCCGCTACCCAGATCGGTGTGGATGACAAATGGGGTGTGCTTGAAGCTGGGTTCCACCATGATCAAGACGTCTTCGACCACGCGGGCCAGATCGAAGTCGCGCCGCAGGTCGGTGGTTTGGTCAATGGCGACTTGCTTGAAGTCGCGCACCAGATCGGCAGCCTTTTGCACATTGCGCTGCAAGATGTCTTGGCCGCGACGGGTGTCGCGCACCAGATCTTCCAGCATGCTGCGGCGCATGGGCGTGGCGCTGGACAGCATCTCGTCCAAAGCCTTGTAGCGGTCTTCCAGGGAAGACACCACGGTCAGCGAGTTGCCCAGCGGGGTATTCAACTCATGCGCAACCCCGGCCACCAAACGCCCCAAGGAAGCCAGCTTCTCTGACTCCACCAATTCATGCTGGGCGGTTTTCAGATGGGCCAGAGCCTGGGTCAAATCTTCATTGCTGGTGGTCAACTCCGCGGTGCGTTGCTCGACCTGCTCTTCGAGCGTGGTGGCATGGTGGCGCAACTCGTCAAAGGCTTGCAGCAAGGATTGACGCATGCGCTCCATGGCCAAACTGACCCGGGCTATCTCATCGCTGCCGACCGGATCCAGCGGCTTTTCCAATTGACCTGCGGCCAAGGCCTCGGCGGCTTGCGTCAGCTGTGTCATGGGCAACAGCACGCGCCGACGCATCACCCACAGGATGAGCAGCGAAGACATGGTCAGCGTGAACACACTGCGCCACAGGGTGCGCACCATATCGGCACGTTTGGCCGCCAGAAGGGGGGCCGCGCTCATCTCCACCGTCAGTTCTGCAATCTGGCGGCCGTCGCGCAAGACCGGACGGCTGGCTTTGAGGGTCAGGTCTTGCTCATCTGCGCTTTGCGGGCGTCGCACCTCTTGAAAGGCCGCGGTGGTGGATTGCTCGCGCACGACCACGGATACAAAGCGTGGGTCATCGAACTGAGCCTTGATCATCGGTTCTGCCAAGTCCGGCGAGACTTGCCAGACCGGCTCCGCCAGCGACAAAGACATGACCTCCGTGGTGCGCGCGAGGTCGCGCTTCAAGTCTTCGAGCGCGGTGTGGCGGGTGGCTTGGGCGTCCCACAGCAATGTGACGGCGGTCGGCACCAGCAGACCCACCAGCAGGGCCACGATCACGGCATAGCGAAGCGATGCTCGCTCGAACATCAATGCACTCCTCGAGGGGCTTGCCTCGGCACGAATTGGTGCGACTGAGCGCTCGTTGGGCTGGGTGTCATTGTTTGGCCGCTGCTCCTGAGGCACTCAGTGTAAGGGCCAGTGAGCCGCTTGGGAGCGCAAGCCGGGCTAGAACTTACACCGAGGCGTTTGGCTTGGCAGGTTTTCAAGCAAGCGCCGGGCGTGGGTCGGAGGCGCACGCAGCCCGAGCCTGCTCAGGCCGCCAGGACGGTTACACAATTGCGACCGGTGCGTTTAGAGGCATAGAGCGCCCGGTCCGCGCGGGCGTAGAAGCTGTCGGCGCTTTCGCCCAAGGCCATCTGGGTGACGCCAATCGAGATGGTGACGCGCTCAATCTCTGCGGGGGTGGCGCCGCGCCGAATGCGGCTGGCTGCAACACTGGCGCGCATCGTTTCGGCCATCTTCTGGGCGAGCTGCAACTGGCCATTCGGCAGCAGCAGCGCGAATTCTTCACCCCCAATGCGGGCCGGCAAGGCCTCGTCCGCCGACGGATGGGCCCCGCAGCTGCCGACAACGCCCTTGAGTGTCTGTGCTACAGCCCGCAAGACCTGGTCACCGAAGGCGTGGCCATAGCTGTCGTTGACACGTTTGAAGAAGTCGATGTCCCCCAGCACCAAGCAAGGTGCGGTGGACTTGTCGGTGGGTGCTGCCTCGATGCACTTTTGCATCTGCAGGTCAAAGGCGCGGCGGTTGGCCAAGCCCGTGAGTGCATCCAGCAGGGCTTCGCCACGCGCCCGGCGCACGTCCTCGCGCAGGCTGTTGATCTCCTCTTGGCTGCTGTCCAATCTTTGCTTCAAATGGTTCAGGGCACCGCGGATCTCCCGCGTGCCACTGAGCAATTCCTGCAGCACCTGGGCTTGGGCTTGCTGCGGCGGGTTGTCCAGCAGCCGCTCGACCCAGTGTGTCAGTGATTGATCAAATCGGGCCGATTGATGGCCCGCTTCCGCCGCCGAGGCGGCCATGCCTTCGAGCACCTGATTCAGCCCGGCACTGATCTTCTCTCCGGTGGCCGGATCCAGTTCACAGATGTGCTCTCGATACAAGGTCCAGACCTGGGCTTCATCCAAGGTCTGACCACCCGCCGTCTGGATATTCAGCGCCTGATTCAGCGAAGGATTCATGCCGCTGACGAACTCATACCAAACGGCATAACTGGCCGGATGCAGTGCGGCACGCTGTTGTGTCATCAAAGGCAGGGCCGCGCGCAAGTGTTCGGCGCTGCGGGCCATGCTGTCGGTGTATCTCATGGTTCTATTCCCTAATTCCCATGTTCCTTGCAGCCGAGTCTGGGGCGCGTGGCGTTCTCACCTAGCATTGGACGGCTTGCACCCGCTGGTATCGGTCGCGCCCGCGCTGGATTGAGGCGTGGACGAACCGAAACAGCGGCAAAGCGCAGCGCTGCGCGAAAAAGTGCCGCTTTTGTCGGCACGAGGTCTCTGCCATGCATTGAGCTTGCATCGGGTCGGCATCTTGGCGGAAGGCGGGCGGCAGCCGGATGGCGTCTGGGTTGGCGGGCGCAGGGCTTGCCTAGAATGGAACCCGATGACCTCCTCAGCGCCTCCATCCCTTCCAACCGCCAGTTCTCAGTCTCTCTGGCCGGGTTTGTTGTTGGCTTCTTTTGGTGCGATCGCTTTTTCCGGCAAGGCCATCATCGTCAAGCTCGCTTATCGACATGACGTCGATGCGGTGAGCTTGATCATGTTGCGCATGTTGTTTGCCCTGCCTTTGTTTGTGGTCCTGGCCTGGTGGGCTGGGCGCGGCAAGCCGGCTTTGACCCGGCGCGATTGGCTTGCGGTCTTTGGCCTGGGTTTCTCGGGCTACTACCTGGCCAGTTTTTTGGACTTTGCCGGCTTGGCCTACATCAGCGCGAGTTTCGAGCGTTTGATTTTGTATTTGAATCCGACCCTGGTCCTCTTGCTCGGTTGGATCTTGTTCAAGCGCCGGGTCACCGGTCGGCAATTGCTGGCGCTGGCGATCAGCTATGCCGGCGTCTTGTTGGTGTTCGGGCAAGAGTTGCATCTGCAAGGTGCAGAGGTCTGGCTCGGGGCCGCCCTGGTGTTCGGCAGCGCCATCAGCTACGCCTTTTACCTGCTCTTCAGCGGTGAAGAGGTGCAGCGCTTGGGGGCCATGCGTCTCACCGGCTTGGCGACCACGGTGGCTTGCTTGCTCTGCATTGGTCAGTTCTTTCTGCTCAGACCGGCTGCGAGTGCATTTGCTGTGGCCCCCGAGGTCTTGTACCTGTCGGCCTTGAATGCTGTCGCCTGCACTTTCGCGCCGGTGTTGATGGTGATGATGGCGATTGAGCGATTGGGTGCAAGTCTGGCGGCGCAAACCGGCATGATCGGGCCGATGTCCACGATTCTGATGGGCGTTGTGATCCTGGATGAGCCCTTCACGCCCTGGGTGGCGGCGGGCACGGTCCTGGTCTTGAGTGGGGTTTGGTTGTTAGCAAAGTGGCGTTGAAACCCTGAACAAGGGTGTGAAGGAATCGCGATGGATCTGGGACTGTCGGGCCGCTGGGCCCTGGTGTGTGCGGCCAGCAAAGGCTTGGGCCGAGGCTGTGCCGAAGCCCTGGTGGGCGAGGGCGTGCACGTGGTAATCACCGCGCGCGGCGCCGAGGCCTTGGCGTCGACGGCGGCCGAGTTGCGGCGCTTGAATCCCGCCGTGCAGGTGGTGGCGGTGCAGGGCGATATCGCCACCGCTGAGGCGCGTGCCGCGGCCTTGGCCGCATGCCCGCAGGTCGACATTTTGATCAACAACGCCGGTGGCCCGCCGCCTGGCGATTTTCGCGATTGGGACCGTGCCGCCTGGCTGGCCGCGCTGGAAGCCAATATGTTGACGCCGATCGAGTTGATCAAGGCGACGGTGGACGGCATGGCGGCTCGTGGTTTCGGGCGAGTGGTCAACATCACCTCGGGCGCGGTGAAGGCGCCGATCGATGTGCTGGGCCTCAGCAATGGCGCCCGGTCGGGTCTGACCGGCTTTGTTGCCGGCTTGGCCCGTCAGCCCAGCTTGGCCGGCCGCAATGTGACCATCAACAGTCTGCTGCCCGGCGCCTTCGATACCGAACGACTGCACAAGACCTTGGCGGCCGGCGGTGCCAAACTGGGTCAAAGCAGTGAAGAGTTTGCAGCCAAACGGCGCGCAGGCATACCGGCGCAGCGCTTTGGCACGGCGGCCGAGTTTGGCGCCATCTGTGCCATGCTTTGCAGTGCCCAGGCGGGCTATCTCACCGGGCAGAACATCCTGCTCGACGGTGGCGCCTATCCCGGCGTGTATTGATGCCCGGCAGCTCGGACTAGCGACCGCTGGCGGCCGGGCTTTGCGAAGAAATCCAGATCCCGGCAGCAATCAAGCCGAATGCCAGGCCGTGATACCACTGCGGCCATTCGCCCAACAAAGCGCCTGACATCAGGGCCGCAAACACCGGCGTCAGATTGCCGAAGAAAGCGGCGATGGCTGGCCCGGCCTGGGCCACGCCCAGACCCCAGCAGCGATAGGCAATCAAGGACGGACCGATCGCCACATACAGCAGGGTCAAGGCAAGACCTGGCCCCCAAGCAATCGTCTGGGGCCGCAGGGCTTGCTCCAGCCCGGCCATGCCGCCAGCGAAGACCAGGCCGTAGAGCATCTGCGCCATCAAAACCGCCGCCCAGTCCCAGTCGGGGCGTGCTGCCCCGCGCATCGATTCGGGCGGCCTCACCAGCAGCCAGCTGTACAGGGCCCAAGAAAAAATTGCCACCAGCATCAGCAAGTCGCCGATCACGAACTGAACCTCGGCCAGTGTTTGCAAGGCCCCTCGGCTCATGACCAGGGCGACGCCCAGCAAGGACAAGGCCGCCCCCAGCATTTGCCGGCGACTCGGCCTGACGCCGAACCACAGCGCTCCCACCGTCAACATCCAGAGCGGCAGGCTGGCGGCAATCAAGGTGACGTTGAGCGCACTGGAGCTGCGCAGCGCTTGGTACTGCAGTGCGTTGTAGCAACCCATGCCCAGGAAGCCGCAAAGCGCCAGATAGCGCCAGCGCTTCAGCAAGACGGAAGGTTGCAGGAGTAAGCGCCAAGCGAATGGCAGCAGCAACAGGCCGGCCAAAGCCCAGCGCAATCCATTCAGTGCCAAGGGCGAGATGCTGTCGACCATCAAGCGCCCGACCACCGCATTGCCCGCCCACATCAGCGGTGGCAGGGTCAGCAGCAGGGCCAGGCGGGGTGTCAGCGTCATGCAGGACGGGGTGGGACTTGCTTGAGCGCCACTTCGAAGCTGAAACATGAGCCGGTGCCCGGCTGGCTTTCGACCTCGATACGCCCGCCCATCAAGCCGACCAAGCGCTGCACGATGGTCAGACCCAGCCCGGTGCCACCGTAGCGCCGCGTGATGCTGCCATCTGCCTGGGTGAAGGGGTCAAAGACTTGGGCGATCTGGTCGCGTGTCATGCCGATGCCGGTGTCATGCACGCTCAAACGCAGACGCAAACCTTCATCTGCGCCGACCGCCTCCTTGCTTTCGGGCGCGGCCTCCAGCAGCTGAATCTCAACCCGGACCTCGCCTTTCTCGGTGAACTTCAAGGCGTTGCCGACCAGATTCACCAGCACCTGGCGCAGGCGCAGCGCATCCCCCAAGACATGCTGAGGCACGCCCGGTTGCACCCGCGCATGCAGCTGAATGCCTTTCTCATGGGCTTGGAGCAGCAGCGGGTGCAGGGCCTCGCGCAAGCAGTCGTGCAAGGAGAAGGGCGATTCCTCGATCACCACCCGGCCCGCTTCGATTTTGGCCACGTCCAGCAAATCGTTGATGATGACCATCAGGCCTTTGGCCGAGTTGTGCGCCAGTTCGATGAATTTGCGTTGTTTGTCGCTCAGCTCGGTCTGCAAGACCAACTCGGTCAAGCCCAAGACGCCATTCATCGGCGTGCGGATTTCATGGCTCATATTGGCCAAAAAGCTGCTCTTGGCCTGACTGGCCGTTTCAGCGGCTTCGCGGGCCGCCTCCAGCGCCGCCTGGCTGGCCTTCAAGTCTGCAATGTCGCGGGCGTTGAGCAGCAGCACCGGCTCTCCGGTGACCGGGTCGCGCATCGGGCTGGCGTTGATGCCATGCCAACACAGGCCTTGCTTGGTCAGCAGCTGTACGTCGACCTTGACACTGGTGCCGGCCTGCACCTGTTGCATGATGCGGTTCGCGTCTTCCGCATCGGCGAACAAGGCCACTAGATCATGCTGAAATGGTTTGGCTTCAGGGCTGGGCTTGCCGGCTGCTGTGTCTGTTGCCGAATTGAACGCCAGCGCGGCGGCGGGGTTGCGCATCAAGCATTTGCCATCCTTCAGGCTGAACACCGCGATGCGAACGGAGGTGTGCTGCAGCGCTTCGACCCCGCGCAACACGCCCAAGTCGGTACCGCTGGCGAGTGAATCGGCCGCGAACAACATCACCTGCCGACGGTCGGGTGTGTAGATGCCGCGTGAAACCAGCATGGCGGTGATGGGCTGACCCTTGGGGTAGAGCGTCCATTGCTCGCGCACGATCTTGCCCTGAGCATGGTCGGTCGCGGTGACCGCCAAGCGTTCCCGTACCGGCTCTGCGGTGTCTGAAAAATCTCTTGCCAAGAACTCTTCGGCGCTGGCGGCACGCCAGAAACGCAGAGCGGCCGCATTCGCCCATAGATTGCGCTGCCGCTCGGGGTCAAAGACCCACATGGGGACATCAAGCCAGTCGTAATGCGTCAGGGAGGAAAAGTCGAGCATGGGCACAGGGCAAGAGGGAGTTCGTCTTACCTGAGTGACAGCGGACCGGCAAGTCCTGCTGGCGGGCAAGAAAAACGCAGCCCGCATTGTGGCTCGGTCGGCTTCGTTTGGCCCGGGTTCAGCAAGGGTACGGAGTGAAAAAAACTCAGGCGAATGCGCTCAGTCGTGCACCGCAGCACGGTAGGCATGCCAACTGGCGTGACCCAGAATCGGTCCGATGATGATCAGACCGAGGAATCCGGGCAGCAGTGCCAACACCACGCCGGCGGTGATCAGAAAGCCCCAGAACAGCATCACCAGCGGTTGAGACAGCACCAGGCGCAAACTTGTCAGACCGGCGGTGACCGCATCGGTCTCACGGGCCAAGAGCATGGGGATGGAAATCACGCTGATCGCAAAGATCAGGCCCGCGAATACACCGCCGACCGCCAGATACGCGATGATGAAGCTGACGTTTTGCGGATCCAGCAACTTCAGGATGGAGCCCGCAAAGTCAGGCATGCCATCGAAGCTGACCGCGAACACGATCAGGGCGGCGCGCCCCCAGATCATTTCCAGGATCAGCAAGACGCCCCCAAAAATGGTGATCTGGGACAAGCGGCGGTTCCAGGCCAGCAGCGAGTCCAAGAGGCGAGGCTTCTCGCCCATCTCCAGCTTCATGCTGACACGGTACAGGCCCAGGCACAAAAATGGGCCCATCAACAAGAAGCCCGCGGACAGCGCCAGGGTGTAGATCGGCGCATGTTTGAACACGCCGATGAGTGCCCAACCCATCAACATGAAACACAGGCCGTAGAACATGCCGATCAGCGGCGCGCGCTTGAAGTCGCGCCAGCCGGCGGCTAGCCAGCACAGCGGATCGCGCAGGCGCAAGGGATGCAGGGGGATGTTGAAAGAGGTGTCGCGCCTGGACTCCGCTTCGTCTTCGTTGGAAGGGGCAAGCGATTGCGTAGGCGTTGATGCCGTGTCGGCGGCCGCCTGGGGCGCCGCTTCGGCGGGGGGTGTGCTTGGCTGCGCTTGGGGTGCGTGGGCTTGAGGCGTCATGCCTGCAGCTTAGGCGGGAGCGAGCCTCAGAACCAGCGGACTTTCCTGATTGGGTGCAACCCGAGGTTGGCGGGGCGCGGGCGCCGCCCGCCCCCGCTGTTTCGGGCGCTGCGCGTGCTCAGCCGCCGCGCCGCACGCGGCGAATCTCGTCCCAAATCAGCAGCACCGCGCCCACGCTGATGGCGCTGTCGGCGATATTGAAGGACGGGAAATACCAGCCGGACCAATGCACCTGGATGAAGTCAACCACATAGCCGTGCAGCAAACGGTCCACCACATTGCCGATGGCGCCGCCCAAAATCAGGCTGAGCGCAGTGGCAAACAGGGTTTGTTGGCCGTGTCGGCGCAGCATGACGACGATGAAGACGGTTGCCACCGCCCCGATGCCTACGAAGAACCAACGCTGCCAGCCGCCGGCGCCGGCCAGGAAGCTGAAGGCTGCGCCGGTGTTGTGGACCCGCACGACGTTGAAGAAGCTGGTCACGAAGCGGCTGTCGCCGAGTTGGAAGTTGCCCAGGATCAGCACTTTGGTGAACTGATCCAGCAGGATGATCAGCAGGGCAATGCCCAGCCACAGACCCAGCTTGTTGCCGCCGCTGCTGCTTTTCTTGTAGTTGCTCGCCATCGCTCAGGCCACCGTGCGGGTTTCGCCGCTGCCGTGCAGATTGCTGTCGCAACGGCCGCACAGGGTCGGGTGCTCGGGGTTGGCGCCCACGTCTTCGCGGTAATGCCAGCAGCGCTCGCATTTCTGCTGCGCCGAGGGCGTGACGGTGACGCTCAACTCCGCTGCCTCGCTCAGGCTGGCGGCCGAGGTGATGAAGACGAACTTCAGATCCTCGCCCAGCGACTGCAGCAGGGTCAGGTCTTGCGCCGTCACGCCCAAGCTGACTTCGGCCTGCAGCGAGGAGCCGACACCGCCGTCCTTGCGCACGTCTTCGATGGCCTTGTTGACCGCTTCGCGGATCTCGCGGATGCGGCCCCACTTGGCCAGCAGCGCTTCATCGGGCGCGGCGAACTGCCAGTAGGTCTCGACAAAGATGCTTTCGCCGGCCGGCTTGCCGCTGAAGATGGGCCAGGCTTCTTCGGCGGTGAAGCTGAGGAAGGGCGCCATCCAGCGCAGCATGCCGTGGGTCAGGTGCCACAGCGCGGTCTGGGCCGAGCGGCGCGCCAGGCTCTT
>NZ_JBMLSK010000002.1:0-1293 GCF_049240545.1 Roseateles sp.
GCAGCAGGTAGTTGGCCTTGCCCAGGCTCACGCCCAGCATGTCGGCCAGTTGCCGCTGGCTGAGGTCTGGCTGCTGTTCCAGCGCGCGCAGCACCTTGAAGCGCATCTCTTCCTGGATGCGGGCGCTGCGGGGGGTGGGGGCGGGTGAAGGGGATTGGGGCACGGGGTGGGGCTGGCCTGCCTGATGAGGCAGGTTTCCAATGAAGTCACGGGTTGGTAGTCAGTTCTGGTTGCAGTGCATGCCCACGATCAAACAGAGTCTCCGGGGCGATATCGAGATTTCCGGGCCAACACACCGTGTCGTAGGCGACGTAGGCCTGTTTGAAGAGCTCGGGGTCTCGCAGCCGCGCGAACAAGCCCTTGGAAAGATAAGGGCTCACGTCAAAAACCTTGCGCTCGCCGTTGTTGAACAAGATGTTCAATTTGTACCCATCGAGGGTGTCTACCGATACGACACGTTCCATCAACTGCTCCCGGGTGTTAACGCAAAGGATCGATTGGCAGCGGCGCTTCACCATTGACAGCCAACTGCCAGTCCGCGATCAGGTCGTCTCGGTGGATTTCTATCCATGCCTGGACAAGGCGCGACTTGCTCAAAGAAATGCTCCCTGACAGGAGTGCGCCATCGAGAATCGAAAACGAAGCTTCTGCGCATTGATATCGCGCGTGGATGTGCGGGAGCTTGTGGCGTTCGTCATCGAAGAAGTACATGTAGATGACGATGCCGTAGAACATGCTGATGGTCGGCACAGCGAGCGTGCTGCGTCAAAAGCGCATCTCTTCCTGGATGCGGGCGCTGCGGGGGTGGGAGTGGTGTGCGACAAGGGCGGGGGGTCTGGAAGAGACGCTGCTGAAGGCGGAGTGCCGCTTGGGCACGCTACCGCCGTGCCGCTGCAGTTTTGCTGCGGCACGGCGCGGGTTCTGGTGGCTGTTGGTGACGGACTGCCGGGCGAGCCAGGCCGGACGGTCGGGCCGTTCGGCGCGCTGGGGCTTCAGTCCGCCACTATGGTTCAGATTTGAACATGGCGCGGGTTATCCGACCGACGCCGAGTGGAAAAACTTCAAAATGTGGCAGATAGCCATAGCCTTAGGCTCCATGGCGCTGCTGCGGCTGCATCAGTTCCAGAAGAAACTCAGGGGCGAAACCGGCTCCGTTGCCCCAGACCACCGTACCCAACTCATCGTCTTGCCGGGCAGTGGCAAACAGCGCCTCATCCTTCAAGGTCTCGAACATCTCGCCCCACAACTGATCGAGCAGGCAGATTTCACCGGCCACGCCGTTGTTGAAGCTAA
>NZ_JBMLSK010000003.1:0-2989 GCF_049240545.1 Roseateles sp.
TGATCACCAAGGGCTACGTCTACAAGGTGTTCAAGAACCCTGTCTACATCGGTATGGCCGCCTACAAGGGGCAGCAGTACCCGGGCGAACACAGCGCCATCATCGATCAAGAGGTCTGGGATACAGTGCAAGAACTGCTGAAAGCGGGCGACAAGCACGTCAAGGGCGGGGCCGGGATGCGCGAGACCAAGGCGCCGTCCATGTTGCGCGGGTTGATCTTTTCCCCGGAGGGTCGTGCCTTTACGCCTGGCTGGACCAGCAAGGGTCCCAAGCAGTACCGCTATTACATCAACACCGACGCAATCAAGCTCGGCAAAGAGGCCTGCGAAGTCCGGCGTGTGCCGGCCGGCGAAATTGAAGGGGTCGTGGTCGAGCAGTTGCGGGGCGTTTTGAGAGCACCGGAAATTCTGGCTGCCGCGGTCAGGGAAGTCACCTTGTCTCGACCAGACATCAGCGAAGCCGATGCAATCCAGACGCTGCAATCGATTGACCAAGTCTGGGACAACTTGTATCCGGCTGAGCAGGCATGCATCGCTAAAGCACTGATCGAGCGGATAACGGTTCGCACGGACGGCATCAATATCAAGTGGAAGTCCACCGGCATGACCAAACTGCTTCGCGACACGGTCATGCAACAGGCCTACAGGGAGGCAGCATGAGTCAAACAGACCAAATGCCTGAAACAACCCACATCCCGATGACCTTTCGACCGCGGGGCGGCAAAACGGTCATCGTCTTGCCCGATGGATCGCGTGGTGTGGTGCGCCGCGAGGCAACGATCGACAACACCATGATCAAGGTGATTGCACGCGGGTTCAGGTGGCAGCGCCTGCTTTATGACGGGACCTACGCCACCATCGAAGACCTGGCTGCCGCGGAGAAGATCAACCCATCCTACGTCAGCCGTATCCTGCGGCTGGCCTACTTGTCGCCCAAAGTGGTTCAGGCAATCCTTGACGGATCACACCCAGCTTGGTTGACCATGAGGGATCTGCTGGAGCCGTTCCCCATGGACTGGCAACTACAGGAAAAAAAGTTTCTTGCTCGGTTCGAAGAAAGCAATCTAACCTCCGAATACTAAGACGTCAATCAAACGACTCCGGCGGGTTCATTCAATGAGGAAACGTCAAGGTAAATCGAGTGATGCCGCGGGCAGAGCTGGCGTAGACGCTGCCGCCATGTGCTTCCACTATCGCCTTGGTGATGGCAAGTCCCAACCCCACCCCATCTGACCCGAGATGCGAGCGCGCTTGGTCCACGCGATAGAAGCGGTCAAATAATCGTGGCATCAAGAGCGGATCAATGTCTTCGCCGCTGTTCTCAACTGAGATGTCGGTGCAGTTCATCCGACTGGCAACAGTGATTTTTACGCAACTGCCTGAAGGCGCGTAACGTAGCGCATTCGACATGAGATTGCTCAATGCACGCCGGAACATAAGGCGGTCGCCCTGCACCGGGCCGTTCCCCTCCAGGGTTAGAGCAATACTCTTGTCGTCTGCCACAGCCTCGTAGAAGTCGATCAACGCTTGGACTTCATCTGCGGCCATGAAGTCTTCTTTGTGCGGTAGGTCCACCCTGCGTTCGGTTTTAGCCAACAGCAACATGTCAGACACCATGCGAGCCAGTCGCTGCAACTCCTCGGCGTTTGAAGCAAGAACATCCTTGTAAACCTCGTTCTCACGCTTGGAAGTCAAAGTAACCTGAGTCTGAGTGAGCAGGTTACTGATTGGCGTCCGAAGTTCATGAGCCAAGTCGGAAGAGAACTCAGACAATCGCTGAAAGTCATCCTGGAGCCGCTCTAGCATCTGGTTGAGCGTCTTCGCCAAATCAGCCATCTCGATTGGCACAGACTGAACCGGCATGCAAGGCTGCAAACGCTGGGCGGTTACGGCAGCAGCATGCGCCTTAATGGCTCTTAGTGGAGCGAGGCCGTAATAGACCGCTGCCCATCCAAGCAAACCGCTGACGACGATTGCTGCTAGCGCATACAAGCCTAGTGCGTTCAAAAGCTCATTTAGAAAATGCTGATGGTGGGCCGTATCCATGGCAAGGCTGACCGTGAGTTGAATTCCTGGCGCGTACTGCGCCTCTGCCTGAAATTGCTGATGTCGGAATTCCTGCTGTCCGCGACGCCACCACATCAAAGCCATTAAAGGATTCACATCTGGAGGCAACTGCAGACGATCAGCCGCAGGAAAATCCTCGGTCTGAAAGAGGATTCGCCCATCACCACTGCTGACGCGCACGAAAAGTCCGTGGTGATGATTAAGCGATTCGTCGAGCCGGCGATCCAAATCTTTGGAGGATCTGCTACTTGCGATGATTTCGCCAATGAGATGTTGCTTGTCTTGCAGTGCACCGCGATCAAGGTCAACAAAGTGTTGATCCGCCGAAGCCATGAATAGCCCGCCCAAACCCAGCACCACGCTGGAGGCCACCAGGGTAAAAAAAAGCGTAAGCCGGTGGGTCAACGATAGACGAGGCAACACTCAGGGCTCCTGCGGCACTTCAAGCACGTATCCCATGCCCCGTACTGTCTGGATCAATTTGACCGCTTGCCCATCGTCGATTTTGATTCGCAAGCGTCGCATTGCCACTTCGATGACATTCGTGTCGGAATCGAAGTTCATATCCCACACTTGAGACGCAATCAAGGAGCGTGGTAATACCTCACCTTGTCGGCGCATCAGCAATTCGAGGAGACCGAATTCCTTTGCGGTCAGATCTATCCGGCGCCCACCTCGCGTAACGCGACGTCGCAGCAAATCCAGTTCTAAATCCGCCGTGCGCAGGGTGTTGCTATCCACTCCACCTCCGCGCCCACGGCGAAGAATTGTTCTCACCCGTGCCAAAAGCTCCGCAAAAGAAAATGGCTTGACCAGATAGTCGTCAGCCCCCAGTTCAAGACCCTTGACGCGATCCTCGACCTGGTCGCGTGCGGTCAAAAATAGCACCGGCATGTCCAACCCGCGCCGACGCAATGAGGCCA
>NZ_JBMLSK010000004.1:0-1686 GCF_049240545.1 Roseateles sp.
CGAGGCTGTGTGAAAACCCCCTCGCAGACTCGGCGCGTGGTGTCTAGAGTTCATAGCCATATCGAGCGCAGGAGCCGGTATGCCGCGATACGTCGAGAGCCAGGACCGACAGCAGGTCACGCTGCTGCCCGAGTGTCTGGATGACTTCATAGCTGAGGACAACCCGGTTCGCATCGTTGATGCGTTCGTCAACGAGTTGGACCTCGGCGGCCTTGGGTTCGCCGGGATGATGCCGGCCTCGACAGGCCGCCCCAGCTACCACCCTGGCGTGCTGCTGAAGATCTACATCTACGGCTATCTGAACCGCGTGCAGAGCAGCCGGCGCCTGGAGCGAGAGTGCGGGCGCAATGTCGAGCTGATGTGGTTGACGGGCCGTCTGGCCCCCGACTTCAAGACCATCGCCGACTTCCGCCGCGACAACGGCCGCGGCATCCGCCAGACCTGCAGCCAGTTCGTGGCCATCTGCCGCAAGCTCAAATTGCTCGCCGACGGCGTCGTCGCCGTGGACGGCAGCAAGTTCAAGGCGGTCAACAACCGCGACCGCAACTTCACGCCACACAAGCTGGAGCAGCGGATGAAGCAGATCCAGGAGAGCATTGATCGCTATCTGCAGGCCCTGGACACGGCGGACCGCACCCAGCCCGATGATCTCCCCGCAAGGACTGCACGGCTTCAGGACAAGCTGGGCAAGCTACGCCGGCAGATGAACGATCTGCGAGAAGTGGAGCAACATCTGCGGCAGCAGCCAGACCAGCAACTCTCACAGACCGACCCCGACGCGCGCTCCATGGCCACCAGCGGCAGGGGCACCGGGATCGTCGGCTACAACGTGCAGATCGCCACGGACACCACGCACCACCTCATCGTCGCGCACGAGGTGCTAAACGTCGGCCACGACCGCACGGCCCTGGCTTCCATGGCCAGCAAGGCGCAGGAAGGACTGGGGCGCAGGGGCATCGGCCTGATCGCTGACCGGGGCTACTACAAGGGCCCGGAGATCCTCGACGCCGAGAAGGCGGGCGTGCAGACCTACATCCCCAAGCCCATGACCTCTGGCAGCAAAGCCGAAGGACGATTCAGCAAGGCCGACTTCGTCTTCGATGCCAAGGCTGATGTCTATCGCTGCCCTGCGGGACAGATCCTGCGTAGAGGAGCCGACCAGGTCGACGGCGAAGGTATGGTCCTTCACACCTACGCGCGCTACGGCTGCAGCGATTGCCCGATGAAGGCCCAGTGCACGCCGGCCCGCTTCCGACGGATCCGGCGGTGGGAGCATGAAGACGTTCTCGACGACATGCAGCAGAGACTGGACCGCAACCCCAACGCGATGAAGATCCGAAGGCGCACGGTCGAGCATGTCTTCGGAACACTCAAGCACTGGATGGGCTCGACGCACTTCCTGATGAAAACCTTGAGGCATGTGCCGACTGAAGTCAGCCTGCACGTGCTGGCATACAACCTAAAACGGCTGATTAGCCTGCTGGGTATTGCCGAAACGATGAAGGCGATGAGATTTGCGAGGGCGTAGGCCCTTTACATGCTCATTCGGGGCTCCACTGCCCCGACAACTGTGTGGTGCTGGCATAAGGCGGAGACGCGCGTACTGTTCGAGTTGAACGGTCTTCGAGGGCCAATGCTCCAAACGCCCGCCACCCAGCCTTCATCGGGCGTTCTCACACGGCCTCG
>NZ_JBMLSK010000005.1:0-1739 GCF_049240545.1 Roseateles sp.
CAGCTCTTGCGCCATACGCGGCACGCGCTTTCTGGTCCGGTCCTTGGACAGAGCGGCGGCCCCCGCAAACTGCGTCCAGTGGCGGGCCTGCACCTCCAAAAGCCTGTACTGGCTGCCCAGCTTACGCGCCATCTTGGGCGTGAGGTGGTCGTGGTGCGTGCTGGGTTGTCCACCATTGGGCAGGCCGATACGCTGCCCATCAAACACGACTGGCAGCTTGTCTTGCGCACCGGCCAGCGACAGCCGAATGCCATAACGCCCCGCCAGCATGGGGCGCGACAACTCGTCGAGCAAGGCTGATCAAGCAGCCAGACGCCCATGTCATGTGCCATGGCGACCCTCCTCGGGCGCCAAGCCGGTCAGTGCCAGTGATCCGCCCAGTGCATCAACGACACGCAGCACCTGTTCCAAGCGCACCGTGGGCTTGCGGCTTCCAGTTCGACGATGAAACGCACACCCAAACCGGCGGCCAAAGCAAGGTCTGCCTGGGTCAAGCCCGGCCTCTTTCTGGCCGTACGCAGCGCGTCACCCAAGGTTTGGGCAGTGGGGATGGTGGTCATGCTTGGGCGATCACGCGATTCCCGATCGGGAATTCATTGCACAGCCACCGCCTGACCATAAGGCATGTTTCCCGTGCGGGAAGGGTCAGTGTGGCTGCCAGGGGTTGATCACTTCCAGGCTGTCAATGCCGGCGAAGTCTTTGGCGTTGCGGGTGACGAGCTTCAAGTGGGCGGCCAGTGCGACGGCGGCAACTTGGGCATCCACGGCTTCGATGGGGCGGCCCATACGCTTGCGCTGCGCAATGACCAGGGCAAATTGCTCCGCCGATCCGCTGCCAAACGCAAGGCACCTGCCTGCAAACCCGTCCTCGAAGATCTGCTGAGCGGCCCGTGCCAGCGCATCGCGCCGTTTGCCGGCCGGCAGCACGGCAATGCCGGCCAGTGTTTCGGCCTGGTTGATGGTGCAGGTGTAGAGACGGTTGGACGTTTGTGCAGCAAACCAGTGCAGCACTTCGGGCGCGGGGGCTTCACGCATCAACTCAGACAGTACATTGGTGTCGAGCAAGTACCCGCCTTCCAGAAGGTCGGCGCTCATGATGGATCAAACGTGGGCAGTGCCCGCTGGCTTTGTCGGTCAGGCCATACAAGATCGTCTGCCCCCAGCCCCTTGAAGAGTTGGTTGATGCGCATGGCAAAGTCCAGGCCGCTGGTGGCTGTGCTCTCTGACGCGAGTGTGCTCTGCAGGATGTTTCTGACTTCCTGTTCCATGGACAAGCCGTGGCGCGCAGCGCGCAGGCGAAGACTGGCCTTGAGCTTGTCGTCCAGGTTGCGGATGGTGATGCTGCCCATGAAGCGCCCTGAAAAATGATTTCAATGATTGCATTGTAATCATTCGAGGTGGCCCCTGGCGCCGCGGACACCAGGGAGGTGACCCGACAGTCCCCACAAGGCGTAGGCCGCCAACTCGTGGCTTGATCGCAATCATGCTTCTCGGCCTCGTCATGGAGTGGGCCAGCCTCCAGCAGGAAGAACTGACGCAGGATTGGGGCCTTGCTCGTCGCCAAGCAGAACTCAACAAGATCGCCCCGCTGGAGCAAACCATGTTCGGAGTCGATGTCACCCACGTCCAACCCTTCGAGGGGCAGTGGTGGCTCCGGTCGTTTGAACACGCACCCGAGGTGAGACAAGTGGATGGGCTGCGGGTTGGTTTGCTGCGCTGCAGGGTTGTCCACGGCGGCG
>NZ_JBMLSK010000006.1:0-1095 GCF_049240545.1 Roseateles sp.
TGACGTTGCCCCCAACTTCTATCCAGCGTGACGTAGACTCGGGCGGCTGTTTTGGCCGATCTGGCCGCGGTGAGCGACGGGGGCTGGTGCGGAGCCTTGCATCGAGCGTAGCGCCAGATCCCGTCGCGGGTTGAAGGTGTCGGCGTATTCCGCCGGGGTGAGCCAGCCGAGCCGAGAGTGCGGTCGGTTGAGGTTGTAGTCGGCCCGCCACGAGGCCACGGTCGCCCTCACCTGGGGCAGCGAGGGGAACAGCGTCTCGTTGAGCAGCTCGTCCCGCAGCCGACCGTTGAAGCTCTCGATGAAGGCATTCTGGATCGGCTTACCCGGAGCGATGTAGTGCCAGTCGATGCGCTGCCGATCGGCGAAGCCGAGGATGGCGTTCGAGGTGAACTCGGTGCCGTTGTCGCTGACGATCATCCTGGGCCGTCCGCGGCTGGCGATGAGGGCCTCGAGCTCCCTTGCGACCCGCAGCCCGGACAGCGACGTGTCGGCGACAAGGGCCAGGCACTCGCGGGTGCAGTCGTCGACCACCGTCAGCACCCGGAAGCGCCGGCCGTCGGTGAGCTGATCAGAGACGAAGTCCAGAGACCACCGGTCATTGGGCAGGGTCGGGATCAGCATCGGCGCCCTGGTGCCCATGGCCCGCTTGCGGCCACCACGCCGGCGCACCGTCAACTTCTCTTCCCGATAGATGCGGAACAGCCGCTTATGGTTGACCAGATGGCCTTCGCGCCGGAGCAGCACATGCAGCCGGCGATAGCCGAACCGTCGACGCTCATGGGCTATGGCCTTCATCCGCTCCCGCAGCGCTACGTCATCGGTGCGAAGCGCCCGATAGCGCATCGTCATCCGGCAGCAGCTCAACACTCGGCACGCCCGCCGCTCGCTCATCCCAAACGCAGTCTGGAGATGGGCGACGGCATCTCGCTCGGCAGCGGGCGTCACCATTTTTTTCCGAGGAGGTCTTTCAGCGCCGAGTTGTCCAGCATCGCATCGGCGAGCAGCCGCTTGAGCTTGGCGTTCTCATCCTCGAGCGCCCTCAGCTTCTTGGCCTCGCTGACGTCCATGCCGCCATACTTGGCCTTCCACTTGTAA
>NZ_JBMLSK010000007.1:0-10504 GCF_049240545.1 Roseateles sp.
GGAAGCACAGGACGTTGTTGACCTGGTTCGGATAGTCGGTGCGGCCGGTGGCCATCACCGCGTCCTCACGCACGGCCTTGACCTGCTCGGGCAGGATTTCTGGAGTCGGGTTGGCCAGCGCAAAAATCATCGGCCGCGGCGCCATCTTGGCCACCATCTCGGGCTTCATCACCCCACCTGCCGACAGGCCCAGGAACACATCGGCCCCTTCGATCACTTGGCTGAGGCTGCGCAGCTCGGTCTTTTGCGCAAAGCCGGCCTTGTCCGGGTCCATCAGCTCGACCCGGCCCTCGTAGACCACGCCGGCCAGGTCGGTCACCCAGATGTTTTCCTTCGGCAGACCGAGTTTGACCAAGAGGCCCAGGCAGGCCAGCGCTGCGGCGCCGGCGCCCGAGGTCACCAGCTTGACCACTTTGATGTCCTTGCCCAGCACCTTCAAACCATTCAGGAAGGCCGCGCCTACGACGATGGCCGTGCCATGTTGGTCGTCGTGGAAGACAGGAATTTTCATCCGCTCGCGCAGCTTGCGCTCGACGTAAAAGCAGTCCGGCGCCTTGATGTCTTCCAGGTTCACGCCACCGAAGGTGGGCTCCAGCGCGGCAATGATGTCGACCAGCTTGTCTAGATCACGCTCGGCGATTTCAAGGTCGAACACATCAATACCGGCGAACTTCTTGAACAGCACGCCTTTGCCTTCCATCACCGGCTTGGAGGCCAGCGGGCCGATATCGCCCAGGCCCAGCACGGCGGTGCCATTGGTCACCACGGCGACCAAATTGCCGCGCGAGGTGTAGCGGAAGGCATTGGCGGGATCGGCCACGATTTCTTCACAGGCCGCAGCCACGCCGGGGGAGTAGGCCAGCGCCAAGTCGCGCTGATTGACCAGCTGCTTGGTGGCGGCGATGGCGATCTTGCCGGGCGTCGGGAACTCGTGATACTCAAGTGCCGCTTGGCGAAACTGGGCGTTCTTCTGTTCTGAGGTGGGCATGGTGCTGTTTCTCTCGGCAAGCCAGTGGAGCCATCGGACGGCTGCGCCAGCCCAATGCGGGCGGCGATTGTAAAAGCCGCAGCGGTGGGCAGGTGCCCCGCTGCGCGCAGCGCAAGTGTCGGTCTCCCTGGTGATTTGGCGATACGCGGAATTGCGCATCGTGTTTGATGGCCGGGCAAAGGATACTTCGGTCTGTAAAGCCCTGTGCCCTCCTCAGGGACGACCCCTCCGACCCGCAGCTCTTGATGCCCGAACAGAAAACCGCCGCTTTGCCCCGCCCCTGGCGCTGGCGCCGCGCCCTGCTCTGGGGGGCACTGGTGGCTTTGCTCTTGGTGGCGCAATCGCTGTTGTTGGCCTTGACGCTCAGTTACGAGACGGCGCGAGCCCAAGAGAAGGTGGACGATGTTGCGGGGGAAGTTGCCGCTCGCGTCCGACAGATTGCGGGGCGCGATCTTCAAGGCTTGCAAGGCCTGTTGTGGGAGAGCCCGCAAGCACCGCGCTGGACGGCGGACGCGAGCGAGTTGCAACGCCGCACGCGAGCCTTGCTCCGCATCGAGTACCGGGATGCCGATCGAGAGGTGGTCAAGTCGGTGGAGTCGACCTACGTCACGCCCTTGTTCGAGCGGATCGCCCGCGAGCATATGGAGATTGAGACCGAGTTGGCTTGCCAGGCGGCCTTGCGTCAGGGTTCACAGCTTTATTCCCGGAGCTACTTCATTCCGCTGGCCGGAGGCGAAGGCCTGGAGGTGGTCGATCTTTGTCTGCCGCAACTGCGTGCGGGCTCGGCGGCAGCTTACGTCGTGGCGACGATCAGCCTGCGCTATTTGTTGGAAGACGCGGTCACACAGGAGCAGGCGCGCGGTCATGAATTGAGCTTTGTGGAGGGAGATGGCACTCGCTTGGCGCGCACCGGGCTTGCCCGTGGTGCCGGCCATTACCTGGCGGAACGCTTGGTCGACCTGCCGGGGCTCACCTTGCTCTTGAAGGTTGACAGCGCGGCCGGCCGGCCGCGTTTGATCCCCAATCTGGCCACGGCCCTGGTCTTGGGGCTTTCCTTGGTGCTGTTTGCGGTGGTGCTGCTGTTGGCGCGCGATGGCCGGCGCCGCGCCTTTGCGGAGCGTGCCTTGGCGGAGTCTTTGGCCTTTCGCCATGCGATGGAAAACTCCTTGATCACCGGCCTGCGCGCCCGGGATATGAGTGGCATCGTCACCTACGTCAACCCGGCCTTTTGCCATATGGTGGGCTTCCAGCCCGTCGAACTGCTGGGGCAGGTGACTCCGCCCTATTGGCCGGCGGAGTTTGTCGATGAATACCGGCGCCGGCATGCCGACCGCAGCGCCCGATGGGAGGCGGGCCAAGATCCGCGCCAGGGCTTCGAGACGGTGTTCATGCGCAAAAACGGCGAACGTTTTCCGGTGATGATTTTTGAGGCGCCCCTGCTGAATGCGCAGGGCGAGCAAACCGGCTGGATGAGTGCGGTGCTGGACGTCAGCGACCAGCGCCGCATGGAAGAGTTGGCGCGCCAGCAGCAAGACCGACTGCAGGCGACGGCCCGTTTGGCCACCGTGGGTGAAATGGCCTCCTTGCTCAGCCATGAACTGAATCAACCCTTGGCCGCCATCGCCAGCTACGCCACCGCGTCCTTGAATCTGCTCAAGCTTGAGGCCGACGATCCGCTCACGCCGGATATGGTTCGCCAAGCCGTCACCCGCATTGCCGAGCAGGCCGAGCGCGCCGGCCGCGTGATCAAGAGCGTGCATGATTTCGTGCGCCGGCGTGATCAGGCGCGTGAGGCCATCGGCGTCGACGATTTGTTCGAGGCGGTGCTGCCGCTGGTTCGCTTGCAGGCGCGCAAGAGCGGCGCACGCATCGAGCTTGAATTGCCCGCTACGGCGCCGCGCGTGCGCTGCGATCGCACCATGGTCGAGCAGGTGTTGCTGAACCTGACTCGCAATGGTATTCAGGCGATGGAGGGCCACACCTCTCAGGTCGAACGGGTGCTGCGTTTACAAGCCCGCCCCAGCGCTGACCCTCGTTGGATCAGTCTTGCGGTGATTGACCGTGGCCCAGGCATTGCGGCCGAAGTGGCCAAGCAGTTGTACACCCCGTTTTTCACCACCCGTTCCGAAGGCATGGGCTTGGGGCTGAGCCTGTGCCGCACCGTGGTGGAGCAACACGGTGGCGCCTTGGACTTCCAAAATCTTGAAGGTCCGGGTGGCCAGGTGTTGGGTACCGAATTCCGCTTCACGCTGCCTGCTGCCGGCGCGATAGCAACGAACAAAGACAACGGAGACAAGCCCCGATGAGCCGAAAACTGCCGATGGTCTATCTGGTCGATGACGAAGACGTGGTGCGCGATGCCCTGGGCTGGCTTTTGCGTTCGCGCCGCCTGTTGTCGGAAGGTTTTGCCAGTGCCGAAGCTTTTGAGGCCATGCTGGATGCGCGCCCCGAGGGCGGCAAAGACTGGCCGAACGCACCGTCTTGCCTCTTGCTGGATGTGCGCATGCCGGGCATGAGCGGCTTGGCGCTGTTTGAGCGGCTGATTGAGCGCGGCTTGTGTGGGGATCAAGCGGCCCTGCCGGTGATCTTTCTCACCGGCCATGGCGATGTGCCCACCGCCGTCGCCGCCGTCAAACGCGGCGCCTTTGATTTTGTCGAGAAGCCCTTTTCCGACAACACCTTGGTCGACCGGATTGAGCAAGCGCTGGCCATCAGCGAACGCGCCATCACGGAGCGCGAGCAGCAAAGACAAATGAGCAAGCGCTTGGCCGAGCTGACCGAGCGCGAACGCGAGGTCATGACCCTGGTGGTGCAAGCGCTGCCCAACAAGCTGATCGCCGATCAGCTGAACATCAGCGTTCGGACCGTCGAGGTGCACCGGGCCCGCGTCTTCGAAAAAATGAACGTCAAGTCGGCGGTGGAGTTGAGCAATCTGTTGCGAGAGGACTGAAGCGGCTTCCCCTCAAGGCTTGCGGGTCGATGGGGTCAAGCTGAGGCGATCGAGGCGCGGGCTGGTCTGCTTCAGGCCCGGCTGGCGCGCGCCGCCGATGGCGTAGAGCTGACCATTCAGGCTCAGCACGCCCAGGCCGTGGCGTGGCTCGGGCATCTCACCCATGACTTGCCAGCGGCCTTTGTCCAGTGCTCGGCATTGCACCTGGCCGAGCATGCCGCCGCCGTTTTCGGCGGTTTCGCCACCAATGCTGCAGATCAGCTGCTGGCCTTGCCGGCCCAGCAGCCCGACACCATGAGCCGCCTGAGCAAAGACCAAGGGGGCTTCGGCCTGCCAACGGCCGGTGGCTGCGTCGAAGCGGTGGACGCTGCGCAGATTGGCGCCGTTGTATTGGCGGCCGCCGATCAGCCAGGCATGCTCGCCCGCAGCCAGGGCGGCCGCGCTGCTCTTGATCTCGGGCCCGTCGGCCAAGGCGCGCCAGCGGTCGCTTTGCGCTTCGTAAACCCAATGCCACGCCACATCGCCATGGTCGCCCCATTGAGCATTGGCCTCGGCGCGTGGGCTGCGGCCGCTGACCAAGTGGATCTGACCTTGCTGCAGCACCGCGGTCGACTCGGTCAAGGCCCGCGGCAGGGCGCCCAGACGCTGCCAGCGGCTGCTGCCCTCGTCAAGGCGCAGCACATCACGGCTGGCGCACCAGTCGCCGCCCTCGCAGCGAACAAAGCCGCCCACCAAATACAAGCTCTGGCCCAGGCTGAGCAGTTGCGCATGGTGGCGCCCCTCGGGCAAATTGGGGCCTAAGCTCCAGCTTCCCTTGACCGGGTCGTAAATTTGCAAGGCATCGCTGAGATGGCCTTGCGCTGCGGGCAGCTCGCTGCTCAAGCCGCCCGCCACGAACAGGCGACCGCCGTGCACGGTCGGGTAAATCTCTTGCACGCCAATGGGCATGGGCGCCAGGGTCTCCCAGCGCAGCGTGGGTGTCATTGCGGTTTCGGCGTTCGCCCAGCTGCAGTTGGCCGCGGCAAAAGTGGCCAAGGTGGCGATCAGGCTTCTTTTGATCGAGTGCGTCATTGTCTTCCCTCCGCTTGGGTTCAAACCATCCGTCTAAATCGGGTGCTAGCCCGTGCAGGCCAACGGAGCCAAACCGGGCGGAGCTTAGTGCAAGGCGATAAGGCCTGACTTAAGTCAGCCAGTTCTGGGCACAGGCGCGTGCGCCTTGCGTTACCGTGCCAGCCAGCGCAAGCGCTGGGCATGGCCTGCCGGGCTGAAGCAATCCCTCGAAGACCTCTTGTACTTGTTTGGGCCTGACCGCCTGCAGCTGCGCCATCGCCTCCATGGGGTCGCGCAATTGACCGAAGGTGAACAGCTCTTGCGCCGCCGCTTCCATGCGCCGCGCCGGCTGCTCCAGAACCCGCAGTCCGCGCATTTGCAGTTGCTTGCGCGCCCGCGCCAGCGCCACCTTGTCCACTGGCCCTTCGGCGTGGCGCTGCAAGAGCTGATGCACCGCCTGCAAGAACTCCTCGGCCTGGGCGGGAGCCGTGGCGCCTTCGATCAGAAACTGACCATACAGCGGCTGGATGTCGGCCGAGGCGGCCACGTGATAGGCGAGGCCGCGGCGCTCTCGAATTTCATCCAAGAGCGGCGAGCTCATGCCTTCGCCCAGCAGGGAGGCGGCCAGTACATGGGGCAGATGTCGGGTGCTGTGGGCCTTGCCCAGGCTGGGGGCTTCGAAGCCAAGCAAGACCTGGCACTGGCCCGTGCCGGCCAGGCGTCGCGTCTTCAGGCCGCCCTGCCAGACGGGCGCGCTCAGGGTGTTGGGGCTGCCGCTGGGCATGGCGCCAAAGGCGCGGTCCACCAGGCGCGAGAAGGCCTCGGCATCGACCGGACCTGCTGCCGTCACCACCACATTGCAAGCGGTGTACTGGGCTTTCGCATAGGCCAGCAGGTCCTCGCGGCTGAAGCGCAGGATGTTGGCGCGGCTGCCGATGATGGGCCGGCCGGCCGCATGGTGTTGGCCGTAACTGGCGCGATCCAGCAGTTGGAAGGCCACGCTGGTCGGGTCGTCCTCAAACTCGCTGAACTCTTGCTCGATCACACGGCGCTCGCGCTCCAACTCCTCGGCCGGGAAGTTGCTGTTCAAGACGATGTCGGCCAGCCAGTCGACAAAGGCCGGCAGATCGCCTGGCAAGCCCTCGATATGAAAAGCGGTGTGGTCCTTGTCGGTGTGGGCATTGACCTCGGCGCCCAAGGCCTCGGCATCGAGGTTGATGCGCTGGCAGTCGCGCGTGGCCGTGCCCTTGAAGGCCATGTGCTCCACCACATGGCTGATGCCATTCAGCCGTGCGCTCTCGTGCAGGCTGCCGGTCCGAATGAACACGCTCAGGCTCACCGTTTGGCGCCAGGGCATGGGGATGGTGACGGTGCGCAGGCCGTTGGCGAGCGTGACCAAGCGGGCGGTTTGGGAGGCGAGCGATGGGTTCAAGATGGCGAAGAAAAGAGAGCAAGGTGCAGCGATGGGGCGAGTTGCTGAGTGTCGCCGATGCGCCGCATGCTTTGTTTGTCGGTACAGACGGGTGTTCAAGAGACTCGGCACGGCACTACAGTCTGCGCTCTTCCTCACCTGCCCCTTTGATGGGGGCCGCGCCTATGCAGCCTGAAATCGCTTGTCAGTTGGCCGCAGCCATTGAAGCACCCCGACTGATGCTTGAGCCGCTGCGCGAAAGCCACGCCGACGTCTTTTTCCCTGCCTTGCAGGACGAGGCCATTTACCGGTGGATCTCCATGCCCAGGCCCGATAGCTTGGAGGCCCTGCGGGATCGTTGGCGTCGAATGGAAGCCAGCCGCATGTCCCCGGACGGCTGCTTCGCTTGGTCGGCTTGGGCGGTGCGCCGCAAGTCGGATGGCCAGGTGCTCGGCCGTGTCGATGCTGAGATCACCGGCGCCTTTGAGGCCAGCAACCTGGGGTTTTATTTCTTCAGCCCTCATTGGGGCCAAGGCTATGCCACCGAGGCCGCCGCAGCGGCTGTTGCGCAACTGGCCGCGCGCGGTGTGCAGCGCTTTGTTGCCACGGTCACCGTCGGCAATCTCGCCTCGGGGCGGGTGCTGCAAAAAGTGGGTTTCAAGCTCAGCCGCATCTTGCCGGGCAATGATGTGATCCGGGGCGAAGCGATGGACGACGAGGAGTATGTGTTGGAGCTCAGGCCCGCAAGGCCTTAGCCGAGTTCCAGCTCAGCCCCCGAGTTCGGGGGGTGGCTGATCCTATCGGCACGTCTGTGTCACCGGCATGCCATCGCAGCTTCGTAGATTGCGGGTTTTCTACTGGAGTCTCTCTATGAACCGCCCGCTCATGCTTCGTCGCAGCCGCAAATTTGCGCTGGTCCTTTTGCCCCTGGCCATCGCCTTGGCCTACGGCCCGGCACAGGCCGAGAAGATTACCCTGCTGCATGTCGGCGACCAGGAATCTTGGCTCTTGTCCGCGCAGGGCAATTTGCGCGACAACAATTCCCAGGCCTTGTCCTTCTACGGCGGCGTTGACCGCATGGCCAGTGTCATGCAGAACGCGAAAACCGCTGCCGAAGCCGCCGGCCACAGCGTCTTCAAGCTCAACGCGGGCGATGCCTTCTTGCCCGGCCCGCGCTGGAACGCCAGCAAGCTGAACCTGGCCAAGGCTTTCGCCGACGGCGGCCAGGATTACTACGACGCGATCGCGATGCGTCACATTGGCTTTGACGCCGCCGTGTTCGGCAATCACGAGTTTGACGAAGGCGCCGCGACGGCCGCGCGCTTTGCCCAGGTTTCGGGCACCAAATACCTGTCATCCAACCTGAACTTTGGCGCGACGCCAGCGTTTCAGTCGCTGGCCGCAGCCGGCACGGTGGCGCCTTACACCATCATGACCACAGGGGCGGGCACCAAGGTTGCCTTTGTGGGCGCCACCACGCCTTTGCTGCCGACCATCTCCTCGCCCGGCCCGGTCAATCTGATCAACTACAACCCGCTGGCGACCGAGCAGGCCAACCTGATCGCCCTGAGCTCGACCATCCAAAGCAATGTGGATGCGGCCCGTTCGGCGGGCGCCACCACGGTGGTACTGATGAGCCACTTGCAGAACTGGAACAACGAACGCAGCATCGTGGTGCCGCGCCTGCGCAATGTGGATGTGGTGCTCAGCGGCGGTGGTCATGAGTTGATGAGTGATGCCAACGATGCGCTGATTCCCGGCACTTCGGCATCCATCAACGGACACCCCCAGTTTGTCACCGGTGCGGATGGCCGCCAAGTCGCCTTGGTCACCTCGAACTTTGGCAACCGCTATGTGGGCGAACTGACGCTCAATATCGGCGACGGCGGTAAGGTCACCGGCGTTGACAGCTCGCGCATGTTGCGCGTCAGCGGCGCCGCTGCGGATGCCGACCGCGTGGTCGGCGACAGCTTCTTGAAGACCACGGTGGTGGATCCCGTCAAGGCCTATATCGATGTGCTCAATGCCACGCAAATTGGCAGCTCGGCGGTTGCTTTGAACGGCGAGCGCGGCAGCGCCGGCCAGCCCGGCAGCTTCATCGCTGGCGTGCGCAATGCTGAAACCAATCTGGGCAATCTCACGGCCGATGCGATGCGTTTCGCCGGCAAGGCCGAGCTGGGCATTCAAAACGGCGGCGGCATCCGCGCCGGCATCGCCGCCGGCAATGTGACGGTGGGGGATACCTTCAACGTGCTGCCCTTCACCAATTTGGTCAAGCGCGCCAATGCGGTCAGCGCCGCGCAGATCAAGGGCATCATGGAGCACTCGGTCGCGCGAGCCGATGCCAAGGGCAGCCCCGACGGACGCTTCGCACAAGTTTCCGGCATGAAGGTGATCTACGACACCAGCAAGGCCGCCGGCTCGCGAGTGCGTGAAGTGGTCTTGGACGACGGCAGCTACCTGGTGCGTGACGGTGTGGTCGTGGAAGGCGCGCGCACCGTGTCGCTGGCCACCATCGACTTCACCGCCAATGGTGGTGATGGCTATCCTTTCGCCGCGCTGGGCGTGGTGTTCGAAAACAACGTCAACACCGTGACCTACCAAGAGGCTTTGGCGGGCTTCATTGGAACCTCGGTTGCCGACGGTGGCTTGGGCGGGCAGATCGATGCCGCCCGCTATGGTGTTGCCTCGCCCTACGATATGCAGGGCCGCTTGGTCGACCTGGCGGTGGTGGCCGTGCCGGAGCCGCAGACTTGGGCCTTGATGTTGGCCGGCATTGCCGCCTTGGTGGCGCGCCGCCGCCGCGCTGCTGCGGTTTGATGCTTGTTTGATCGAGGGCGAGCTTGGCGCAGGCTGAGGGTCGCTGAAGGGAGTCAAGCGTTTCAGGGTTTTCACTAGGCCTTGGGACGTTTGACTCGGCGATTAGCTCAAGCCGGTGCTGGGCCGCTTGCGAGCTCAGAAAGAGCCCTCAAGATTTAGGGCTTCTGTGGGCGGCTGGACAGTCGAGTTTCGGGCGATTACCGTCGAAGCGCTGCGCTCAGTCCGGGCGCGGCCCGCCGGTCGGTCCAGCCGGCGTGCACTGCCTCAACGCCTGGGCCGCGCCTTCGATCCATGACCGATTCCGCCTCCCCTTACGCCCTCAAGCCCTGGCTGCAGCACTACGGCAGCAGCATCCCCAAAACACTTCCTCCGCCCGATGCGCCGCATCTGGCCGCTATGGCCCGAGAGGCGGCGCGGCGCTACGCATCGCAAACGGCTTTTACCTGCGTGATGCCCAACGGCATGTACGGTTCATTGAGCTACGCGCAGGTGGACGAAATGAGCGATGCGCTGGCGCACTATCTGCGCGGCGTGTGCAAGCTGGCGCAAGGCGACCGTGTGGCGGTGCAGATGCCCAACTGCCTGAGCTACCCGGTGGCGCTGTTGGGCATCCTGAAGGCGGGCTGTGTGGCAGTGAACACCAACCCGCTCTACACCTCGCAGGAGATGGCGCACCAGTTCAAGGACAGCGGCGCCAAAGCGATCGTCATCGTCGACATGTTTGCCGACAAGCTGGAGTCCATCCTCGCGCAGACCGAAATTCGGCATGTGGTGATGACGCGAGTGCCCGAGTTCTTCCCGCTGGTGGTGCAGCCCATCGTCCACGCGGTGATGAAGTACTGGAACCGCCTGGTGCCGGCGCATGGCATGACGGTGACGCGCCTGCCCGATGCACTGGTTCAAGGTCGCAAGCAAGTGGGCGATGCCGGTGTTTACACGCAAGGCCTGGGTCATCAGAGTCTTGCCATGCTGCAGTACACCGGCGGCACCACCGGCGTGGCCAAGGGGGCGATGCTGACCCATGGCAACTTGCTCTGGAATCTGGAGCAGATGCTGGGCATGACACGCAGCCATATCGACGAGGGCAAAGAGGTGGTGCTCACGGCGCTGCCGTTGTATCACATCTTCGCCTTCACGGTGAACTTCCTCACCATGTACCGCATGGGGGCCTGCAACATCCTGGTGCCCAGCCCGCGGCCGATCCAGAACTTGCAGCGCGCCTTCGAGAATTACAAGATCACCTGGCTGACCGGTGTCAACACGCTCTACAACGCTTTGCTGCGCG
>NZ_JBMLSK010000008.1:0-51014 GCF_049240545.1 Roseateles sp.
TTTGGCCGATAGTTCGTCGAGGCTCTCCACCCCAGCACCTCAACCATACAAGTTCTGCGCCGGCCCCAAGATGCGAGCAGCGCAGGGAAGCCGACACGTAGTGACGGCCCCCGAGCCATGAGCCAGGCGGCTGGCCGGGCTGCAGTGCCGGTCGCGCAAGTTCAAAGTTGGCGATGTGGCAACAATGGACGACAGAATGAAAAAGGGCGCCTCAGGCGCCCTTAGACGACGATGCCAGCCGGCCAATTACTTGGCGGGCGCCTTGGTGGCTTGGTCTGCCAGATTGGGCTTCAGGTTCGGCTTGATATTGGGCTTGCCTGCGGCGGTTGGGTAGGCGGCCATCACGCGGGTGGGGTCAGCACTGGCCAAGAAGGCGCTGTACTGCGAGTCATTGCAGGCCACGGTCTTGCCGTTTTGCTTTTCACCGCGGTACTCGCCCTTGCGGTAAACGAATTGGTACTCGCTGGCGGCGGTGGTGCTCACATCGGCAGCGGCGCTCATCTTGGCGGCGCATTCGGCGCGCAGGGCGGTCACTTCAGGACCAGCGGCCCAGGAGGCTGCAGCCAAAGGAGCCAGGATCAGGGTAATCAGGGTGCGCTTCATGGTGTTCAACCTCATTTGTTGCGGAGTTCAGGGTATTCCCGGAGACTTCTCGGGGGCTGTTGAAACCGATCCGATAGCCGCAGCTTAAGGCAGTTTGGCCGGCTTTGGCCATCCGCAAGTGCGGGGGTTAAGTCCCGTATATCAGGCCTCAAGCGTGAACAATCTCACGGCCGGCGCCTGCAAAGTGCTCAGTCTTCCATTTCCTCCCGGGCCACGGCGATGTCCAGATATTCCATCGCATCCATGGCTTCGCAAGCGGCGGCGTCGGCGTAGAGCGCTTCGGCTTCCTTCATGCGCTTGTCGCCTTCCAGCATCACCAAGCCATTGGCGCGCTCGATCATGGCGATCGCGCAGCCTGGGTTGAGTTTCAGCGCCTGCTCGAACATCTTCAGGCCGGTGGCGGTGTCGGCCCCTTGGGTCTTGCCCAGCAGCTTGCCCACCTTGTCGATCACCTCGGCATGGAAGGCGCCTAGCGCAATGTGCGCGTCAGCATGCTTGGGCGCCAACTCGATGGTGGTTTCCAAGGCATTCTTGACCTTGCTGCCCAGGCCTTGCGCCAGGGCCTTGGCCACGCTGATGCCCTGGCCGTAGCGGCCAATCGCATAGGCTTGCCAGTAGTAAGCATTGGCGTTCTTGGGCTCCTCGGCCTGCAGGGCGGCGGCGCGCTCGGCCACTTCAAGGAACATCTCCAACTTCACCTTTTCTTTCTTTTCCAGGTAGTTGGCGTAGATGGCCTGCGCCTTGTTGGCGACGGTGATGCCGGCGCCACCGGCCGCTAAGCCCGCCTCACAGGCTTTCTGGAATTCACCGGCATGGAAGTGAATCCAGGCCTCCACCACGGCGGCGTCCTTGGGCCAAGGCTCCGCGTCGCCGGCATGCAGGCGAGCCCAGTTCTTCTTCAGGCTTGCGGCGCTGTATTGAAACGCGGTGTTGTCATAGGGAAAGGCGGTCCATTTGGCCATGGTGGTGTCTCCTTCAGCTTTGGTACTTGTTGGCAAGCGCGAACAGATGTTCCTTGGACTCGGGCTCCAGATAGGGCAGCAGCAAACTCAAGACATGGAAGGCGCCGCGCATCAAGGCCGCATTGGCCTGCTCGGGCTCCAGGGCATGGCGCGGATCACGTACATACTCATAGCTCAGCCAGTAGCTGAGCAGCACCACCATGGCATTGGCGGTGGGTGCGGCTTCTCTCGCCTCCATCTTCAGTCCACCGCCATGCTGAAGTCCCGCCAGCACATTGCGCATGGCCAGCCCCTTCTGGTTCAACACGTTCTGGAAGTGCATCTCCAAGCGCCGATTCTTGGACAGCAGATCGTTCAGATCGCGGTACAGGAAACGGTGTTTCCAAACCAATTCATACAACATGTGGAAGAACAACCAAGCGTCCTCCACATGACGCACATTCTCAGCGGCGCCCAAGAGCTCACTGAGTTCGCGCTCATAGCGATTGAAGAGCGAGTTGATCAACTCGTCTTTGGCCGGGTAGTGGTAATACAGATTGCCGGGGCTGATGCCGAGCTCGGCCGAAATCAACGTGGTCGACACATTCGGCTCACCGAAGTGGTTGAACAAGTCGAGAGTGACCTCGAGGATGCGTTCGGCGGTTCGGCGGGGCTGTTTTTTGGTGGCCATGGGTGGGCTTGTCTCCTGCTGTCTTGATTCTGGCATCAAGCTTGTGCAGTTCTCTAGGGATTTGGCTCCATAGAGGAGCTATAGGGGGTGACTTGGGCGCATAGAAACCCTGTGGCGGCGCCTTTGCGTCCCTGTTCCTACAATCGCAGCATGCAATCACCCCTTCAGCGCAGTGCCGGCTCCGTGCCGGCCATTTCTTTTCAGAACGTCAGCAAGACCTATCGTGGCGGCCAAGTCCGGGCCTTGGATGGCGTCTCTTTCGACATTCAGCAAGGCGAGTTCTTCGGCCTGCTTGGCCCCAACGGCGCCGGCAAAACCAGTTTGATCTCCATCTTGGCCGGCCTGGCCCAGGCCAGCGGTGGCCAAGTCCAGGTGCTGGGTCACGATGTGGTGAGTGACTTCGCCGCCGCGCGGCGCTCGCTGGGCATCGTGCCGCAGGAGCTGGTCTTCGACCCCTTCTTCAATGTGCGCGAAGCGCTGCGTTTTCAAAGCGGCTACTTCGGCGTGACGAACAACGAGGCCTGGATCGACGAGTTGCTCGAAAACCTGGGCCTGAGCAGCAAGGCCTCGGCCAATATGCGCCAGCTCTCCGGCGGCATGAAGCGCCGCGTGCTGGTGGCTCAGGCCCTGGTGCACCGCCCCCCGGTGATCGTGCTGGACGAGCCGACTGCCGGCGTCGATGTGGAGCTGCGCCAGACGCTCTGGCAGTTCATCGCGCGGCTGAATCGCGAGGGCCACACGGTGCTTTTGACCACCCACTACCTCGAGGAAGCCGAAGCCTTGTGCGGCCGCATTGCCATGCTCAAGCAGGGGCGGGTGGTGGCGCTGGAGCGTACCTCCGAGCTGCTCAAGGGCCGGGCCTCGACCATGTTGCGCTTCAAGACCGATGCGCAACTGCCGGCGCCGCTGCTGGATCGTTCGCGCATCACGGGGCGCATCGTGCAGATCAAGGCACATGACGCCTCCGAAGTGGAAGGCATTTTGTCCACCTTGCGCGCCGCCGGCTGCCCGATTGAAGACCTGGAGATTGGCCGTGCCGATCTGGAGGATGTGTTCCTCGAGATCATGCAAAAAGAAGAACAACAACCTGCAAGTTCGCAGAAAGGGGCCGCGTGATGAGCAGCGCTATTGCATTGAAGGGCGCCAGCACCCTGTTCTACAAAGAAGTGCTGCGCTTTTGGAAGGTCAGCTTCCAAACCGTGGCGGCGCCGGTCTTGACGGCGGTGTTGTATCTGCTCGTCTTCGGCCATGTCTTGGAAGACCATGTCAAGGTCTATGGCACGGTGGGCTACACCAGCTTCCTAATCCCGGGTCTGGTGATGATGAGCGTTTTGCAAAACGCTTTTGCTAACTCCTCATCCAGCCTGATCCAGAGCAAGGTGACCGGCAATCTGGTGTTTCTGCTGGTCACGCCGCTGTCGCACTGGGCCTGGTTTGTGGCCTATGTGGGTGCGGCGGTGGTGCGCGGCTTGGCGGTAGGCCTGGGCGTGTTGGCGGTGACGGTATGGTTTGCGCCGCCGGGCTTTGATCAGCCGCTGTGGATCTTGGCCTTTGCGATTCTGGGCGCAGCGATGATGGGTACCTTGGGCTTGATTGCGGGCCTGTGGGCCGAGAAGTTTGATCAACTGGCCGCGTTCCAGAACTTCATCATCATGCCCATGACTTTTTTGTCGGGTGTGTTCTATTCGATCGGCTCTTTGCCCGCTTTCTGGCAAGGCGTCAGCCATCTGAACCCGTTTTTCTACATGATCGATGGCTTCCGCCATGGCTTTTTCGGCGTCAGCGATGTCTCGCCCTGGATCAGCCTGGGCGTGGTCGGCGCCAGCTTCTGTCTGGTGGCCGGCATTGCCTTGGAATTGCTGCGCCGCGGTTACAAGATCCGCAGCTGATCCCCTGCTTCAACGAGCGGCAAAAGCTCACAAACTAGAATCCTTGCACTATGGCCGACCCTACTCCCGCTGAAGTCCAGCAATACATCGCCTCCGGGCTGCCCTGCGAAACCCTGCAAGTCGAGGGCGACGGACGGCATTTCTTTGCCACCATTGTTTCCGCCGAGTTTGAGGGCCTGAGCCGGGTGCGCCGCCATCAGCGGGTGTACCAAGCGCTGGGTGAACGCATGCGCGAGCAGATCCACGCGCTGTCGATGAAGACGCTGACGCCGGCCGAATGGGCGGCGGACCCCAAGCCTCAAGCCACGGGGCACTGACTCTCTCGTCCAGCGCAAGACCTGGCCCCGTCCCAGTCCGGGCTTTTCGCCTCGTCCTTTCACCCGAGTGCTCTCTTGATGATTACCTTAGCCCTGTCTAAAGGCCGCATTTTTGAAGAAACCCTGCCGTTGCTGAAGGCTGCAGGCATTCAGGTGTTGGAAGACCCGGAGACTTCGCGCAAGCTGATTCTGGGTACCAACAGCCCTGATGTGCGGGTGGTGTTGGTGCGCGCCAGCGATGTGCCGACCTATGTGCAGCATGGCGGCGCCGACCTCGGTGTGGTCGGGCGTGATGTCTTGATCGAACACGGCGTGGACGGCATGTACCAGCCGCTGGACCTGAACATCGCCCGCTGCCGCATGAGCGTGGCGGTGCGCGACGACTTCGACTACGCCGCGGCGGTCAAGCAGGGCTCGCGCATCCGCGTGGCCACCAAATACACGGAGATCGCCCGCCAGCATTTCGCCGACAAGGGTGTGCACGTCGACCTGATCAAGCTCTATGGTTCGATGGAGTTGGCGCCGCTGACCGGCTTGGCCGATGCCATCGTGGACTTGGTTTCCACCGGCAATACCTTGCGCGCCAATCATTTGGTCGAGGTGGAACACATCATGGAAATCTCCTCGCGCCTGGTGGTCAACCAGGCGGCGCTCAAGCTCAAGCGCGAGCCGCTGCGTCGCATGATCGACGCCTTTGCCTCCGCCATCCAAGCCTGAAGACACAAGCCACGCCCAAGCCGCCATGAATCTGCGCCAACTCAGCACCGCCTCAGCCGACTTCGAAACCGAGTTCCAGCGCGTGCTGCATTGGTCCGCCGAGACCGACGCCGCCATCGAAGGCCGTGTGGCCGAGATCCTGGCCGATGTGAAGGCGCGCGGTGACGCCGCCGTGCTGGAGTACACGCAGCGCTTTGACCATTTGAGTGCCGCCAGCGTGGCCGATTTGGAGCTGACGCGCGAAGAATTGAAGGCTGCGTTTGAGGCCATCACCCCGGCCCAGCGTTCGGCGCTGGAGGCCGCTGCCGCCCGGGTTCGCAGCTATCACGAGCGCCAGAAAGAGGCTTGCGGTTTGAGCTGGAGCTACCGCGACGAAGACGGCACGCTGTTGGGCCAAAAGGTCACGCCGCTGGACCGCGTGGGCATTTATGTGCCCGGCGGCAAGGCAGCCTATCCCAGCTCGGTGCTGATGAACGCCATCCCTGCCCAAGTGGCTGGTGTGCCCGAGATCATCATGGTGGTGCCCACGCCTCGCGGCGAAAAGAACCCCTTGGTGCTGGCGGCCGCCTATGTGGCCGGTGTGCACCGGGCCTTCACGCTGGGCGGCGCGCAAGCCGTGGCGGCCTTGGCCTATGGCACGGCGACCGTGCCCCGAGTGGACAAAATCACCGGCCCCGGCAATGCCTATGTGGCCAGCGCCAAAAAGCATGTGTTCGGCCAGGTCGGCATCGACATGATTGCCGGCCCCAGTGAAATTCTCGTCCTGGCCGATGGCACAACGCCGCCGGACTGGGTGGCCATGGATCTGTTCAGCCAGGCCGAGCATGACGAATTGGCGCAAAGCATTTTGCTGAGCCCCGATGCCGAGTACCTGGCCCTGGTGCGCGCCTCGATCGAGCGCTTGTTGCCCGAGATGCCGCGCAAAGAGGTGATTCGTGCCTCACTGGAAGGGCGGGGCGCTTTGATCCTGACGCGCTCGATGGAAGAGGCCTGCGAGATCTCCAACCGCATTGCGCCCGAGCATTTGGAAGTGTCCAGCGAGCAGCCTCAGCGTTGGGAACCTTTGCTGCGCCATGCCGGTGCGATCTTCTTGGGCGCTTACACCAGCGAAAGCTTGGGCGACTACTGCGCCGGCCCCAACCACGTGCTGCCCACCTCGGGCACGGCGCGCTTTTCCTCTCCGCTGGGCGTGTACGACTTCCAAAAGCGTAGCAGCCTGATCGAGGTCAGCGAAGCCGGGGCACAGAAGCTCGGCCCGATTGCGGCCGAGCTGGCCTACGGCGAAGGCCTGCAAGGCCATGCCCGCGCGGCAGAAATGCGCTTGAAGCGCTGAACCGGGCAGGCAGAAAAAGCAGGCAGGCAACTCGCCCGCTCAGGCTCAGAGCTTGAAGCGCTGCGCGGCCTCGTTCAAATCGATGCCTTCGGTTTGCAGCTCCGCGGATTCCGAGGCGGTGCGGTCCACCATCTCGCTGTTCTCGCGGATGCGATGGGAGATGCCGTCAAGCAACTGATGCAGTGAGGCGATGGAGCCGAGTTGCTGCTGCAACTCATGGCTGCTGCCCTGAATCAAGCGGCTGACCTCGGCGACCTGCTCGACCATCTCGTCGATAGTGCTGCGCGTGTGCTGCACCGCGCCGGAGCCGCGCTCCACCTGGGTGCTGCTGCCCTGGATCAGTTGCTTGATCTCCAACGCCGCATCGGCGCTCCGCTTGGCCAAGGTTCGCACCTCGCTGGCCACCACCGCAAAGCCGCGCCCGGCCTCGCCGGCACGGGCCGCTTCAACCGCCGCATTCAAGGCCAGGATATTGGTTTGAAAGGCGATGCTGTCGATCACGCCGGTGATGTCGGCAATACGCCGGCTGCTTTGTTCGATCTCTTGCATGGCGCCGACCACGGCCTGCATATCCGCACTGCCTTGTCGCGCCAGCTTTGCTGCCTGGCTGGAGCGCTCATTCGCTTGGCTTGCGGAACTGGCGCCGAGTTTGGCTTGTTGATCCATGGCCTTCAGCGCCTCGCTGGCCTGCTCCAGATCGTGAACTTCCAGCAGCGCGCGGGCGGATAACTCGGCGTTGGCTTGCGAAATGCTGCGCGAGTTGGTCTCCACATGCTGCGCACCTTGCTGCACCCGAGAGATCAGCTCGCGCAACTTCAGCACCATCTGGTGGATGTCATGGCGCAAGCTGCGCAACTCATTGCGGCTGGGCATGGGTGTGCTGTTCTTGCCCCGGCCGGCCGACTCTTGCATGCGAAAATCGCCATCGGCTACGGTCCGGGCGATGCTGGAGGCCTTTTTGAGCGAACCCATGATGGTGCGCTGCAGCGCCCATAGGCTGCCGCCCACACCCAAGGCGGCCAAGCCGCCCACCAGCACCATGGCCAAAATGCCATTGCGGCGCGCTTGGCTGAAGCTCTCGGTCGCTGCGGCGGCGAAGCTGGTGCCGGCGGTCACCGTGCTGTCCACTGCGCGGCGGTGTTGCAAATAGCTTTGATGCACCGTTTGCAAGCCGGTCTTGGCGGCCTCAGCATCTTTGCGCTCCAGCGCGTCGAGTACCAGGCTTTTTGCTTGCTCCAGCATTTGTTGCGCCGAGTGGTGCTGTTCACCCAGGAGCTGCTTCTCCAGGCCATAGGGCGGGTTCTCGGTCCAATACTGGACGCGGGCTTGGTACTCCGACTGCAGTCGTTTCAGTTCCTGCTTGCCTTGTTCGAGGCTGATGCTGCCTTCCACAGCTTCTGAGAGCAGCAGACGCAGTTCGATCAAGTACATGGGCGGCGGCAGGATGTCGGCCACCACGTCTTTGGCTACAAAGCTGCGCTCGGCATCCATATGCAAGCGCTCAAAGCTGTAGACCGCTTGGGCCAGCAACACGGCGGTGGCCACGAGATTGGCCCCGATCATCAAAGCAAACCGGGTGCGCAAGGACTGAGCCGAAAGATCGAACCATGACATCGTGAATCCAATCCTGAGTCAAGGGTGAGTGCTTGTGTCGCATTCGACCAGGGTTTGGACCCAAGCCGCCTGCAGAAACTTGCCGCCTGAAGGGGTTTGTCGGTAATAACTCCGGTGATCTGTAGATTTTTGTTTGACTACATCGCACGAACTTCGTGGTGCACGAAGTTCGTGTAGACTGCGGTCGTGAAGAACGTGACCGTCACCATGGAAGATTCCGTCGCCGAGTGGGCCCGTCTCGAGGCCGCCAGGCGAAACACCAGCGTGTCGCGCCTGGTGGGCGAGATGCTGGCGGAGAAGATGAGGCATGACGATGCTTACGAGCGCGCGCTGCAAGACTGGGTGCACCGCGAGCGCAGCTGGGTGTCGAACGGTGAGCCTTATCCGCAGCGTGGCGAGGAGGCCCGGTGAGCGACTTGGCGAGTTTGGTCTTTGTTGACACCTCGGTGCTCATCCTCAGCGAAGACGGTGCAGACGAGGCCGCGCGTGAACAAGCCATGCACTGGCTGCGCCATCTGTGGCTGCGCCGCAGTGGCCGAGTTTCGACCCAGGTTTTGAACGATTTTTATCGCTGGGTGACCACCCGCATTCAGCCCGCCATGCCGAATGGCGATGCCCGCGCTGAAGTACGCCGCTATCAACGCTGGCAGCCTTGGGCGATTGACCACGCCACGGTGGAGAGCGCCTGGTCCATCGAGAGTCGCTTTGGCCTGCCTTATGCCGACGCCCTGATCGTCGCCGCCGCCAAGGCGCAAGGCTGCGCCTGGCTCTTGAGCCTCGATCTGGCGCATGAAGCGGTGTTTGACAGCGTCACCATCCTCAACCCCAAGCTGTGTGGAACGGAGCGTTTGAGCGCATGAAGACCGCCGACCTGAACCAAGCCCTGAGCTGTATTCGCGATGATGTGCGCGCCATGCATGCTTACCCGGTCGCTGCCAGCGCTGGCATGGTCAAGCTGGATGTGATGGAGAACCCCTTCCGCCTGTCCGCCGAACTACAAGCCCAGCTGGGGGCACGCTTGGGTGCCGTGGCGATCAATCGTTATCCCGCCGAACGAACCCAAGACTTGGCCCGTGCCTTGGCCGCTCACGCAGGCATGCCAGCCGGCTGCGCCATCACCCTGGGCAATGGCTCCGATGAGTTGATCACCATGCTCAGCATGGCCATCAGCCGGCCCGGCGCCAAGGTGCTGTCGCCGCTGCCCAGCTTTGTGATGTACGAGCTGTCGTCGCGTTATCAAAATCTTGAGTTCGTCGGTGTGCCTTTGCGGGCCGAGGACTTTGAACTCGATCTGCCGGCCATGCTGGCGGCCATTGAGCTTCACCAACCGGCCTTGGTGTATTTGTCCTACCCGAACAACCCGACGGGCAATTTGTGGGACATGGCCGCCATCGAGCAAATCATTGAAGCCGCGCCCGGTTTGGTGGTGATGGATGAGGCCTACCAGCCCTTTGCTGAGTCTGACTCGATGGCGCTGTTGGCGCGGTACCCGCAGGTGCTGGTGATGCGCACCATGAGCAAGTTTGGCCTGGCCGGCGTGCGCATTGGTTACCTGATCGGCCAAGCGGCCTTGATCGCCGAGATCGACAAGCTGCGCCCGCCCTTCAATATCGGCGTCTTGAACGCCGAGGCCGGCCTGTTTGCGCTGGAGCATGCCGATGTTTACGCGGCTCAAGCGACCGAGTTGCGCGCCCAGCGGGAGCGGGTCTTTGCGGCCTTGCAGGCACTGCCCGGCGTGCAGGTCTTTCCCAGCCAGGGCAATATGTTGCTGGTTCGGGTGGCAGATGCGGCGCAGACCTTTGCCGGCATGAAGGCGCGCGGCGTGTTGATCAAGAACTCATCGGCCGCGCATCCCTTGCTGGCCAATTGCCTGCGTATCACCATCGGCACCGCCGACGAAAACACGGCCATGCTGGCCGCACTCAAGGAAGCGCTGGGCCGCCCCGAGCTTCCTTGCTCCCCCTCCGGGGGGCGGGCGCCGGAAGGCGACCTTGGGGGTCAACTAGAGGAATCATTGTCATGAGCGAAAGTCAGCGCATTGCGCAAGTCACCCGCAATACCAAGGAAACTCAGATCACCGTGCGCGTCAATCTGGACGGCAGCGGTGAAGCCAAGCTGAACACCGGCATCGGTTTCTTTGACCATATGCTGGACCAGATCGCTCGCCACGGCTTGATCGATCTTGATATCGACGCCAAGGGTGATCTGCACATCGACGGCCACCACACGGTGGAAGACGTGGGCATCACGCTAGGCCTGGCGGTGGCGCAGGCGGTGGGCGACAAAAAAGGCCTGACCCGCTATGGCCACAGCTATGTGCCGCTGGACGAAGCGCTGTCTCGCGTGGTCATCGACTTCTCGGGCCGCCCAGGCTTGGAGATGGATGTGAAATTCACCTCCGGCGCTATCGGCGCCTTTGATACGCAGCTGGCCTATGAGTTCTTCCAGGGCTTTTCCAACCATGCCCTGGTCTCGCTGCACATTGACAATTTGAAGGGCCATAACGCCCATCATCAGTGTGAGACCATCTTCAAGGCCTTTGGCCGCGCGCTGCGCATGGCGATGACGCTGGACCCGCGCTCGGCCGGCGTGATTCCTTCCACCAAGGGCAGTCTTTGATATGAACATGACGGTGGCCGTCGTCGACTACGGCATGGGCAATCTGCGCTCGGTCTCGCAAGCGGTGCTGCATGTGGCGCAAGACTCGGGCATGGATGTGGTCATTACTGCCAACCCCGACGAGGTCTATGCCGCCGAGCGGGTGGTTTTGCCTGGGCAGGGGGCCATGCGCGACTGCATGCGCGAGCTGCGCGACTCCGGCCTGCAAGAAGCCGTGCTGCACGCTGCCGCCAACAAGCCTTTGATGGGCGTCTGCGTCGGCATGCAAATGCTCTTGGACCACAGCGAAGAGCAGGACACGCCGGGCCTGGGGCTGATCCCGGGGCGGGTGAAGCGCTTCCAACTGGAAGGGCAAATCCAGCCCGACGGCAGCCGCTACAAGGTGCCGCAAATGGGTTGGAACCGGGTCAAGCAAAGCTTGGCGCATCCAGTCTGGGCCGGCGTGCCGGATGAGAGCTACTTCTACTTCGTGCACAGCTTCTATGCGGCGCCGTTAGATGCGCGCCACAGTGCCGGTGAAACCGATTACGGCCTGCGCTTTACCTGCGCCTTGGCTAGGGATAACATTTTCGCCACCCAGTTCCACCCCGAGAAAAGTGCTGCCTTCGGTCTCGCCCTGTATCGCAACTTCCTGCATTGGAAGCCTTGATGAAACCCGCCCGGGTTTCGGCGCTGAGGCCCCGCAGAACTCACCACTTGAAACTCGGCCCCGCTTTTTTCTCCCTCTCCTTCCACCTCCTTCTTTCTAACCCACCCTCTCGGCCATGCTGCTGATCCCCGCTATCGACCTGAAAGACGGTCGCTGTGTTCGCCTGAAGCAAGGCGATATGAATGACTCCACCACCTTCGGCGAAGACCCGGCGGCCATGGCCCGGCGCTGGATCGATGCTGGCGCGCGGCGTCTGCATCTGGTGGATCTGAACGGTGCCTTTGCCGGCAAGCCGGTCAACGAGGGGGCCATCAAGGCGATCCTGCGCGAGGTGAATGGCGAGATTCCGGTGCAGCTCGGCGGCGGCATTCGTGACCTGGACACCATCGAGCGTTATCTGGACGCCGGCCTGTCCTACATCATCATCGGCACCGCTGCGGTGAAAAACCCTGGCTTCTTGCAAGACGCGGCCACCGCCTTTGGTGGCCACATCATCGTTGGCCTGGACGCCAAAGACGGCAAGGTCGCCACCGATGGCTGGAGCAAGCTGACCGGCCATGAGGTGGTCGATCTGGCGCGTAAGTTCGAGGGCTACGGCATCGAAGGCGTGATCTACACCGACATCGGCCGCGACGGCATGCTCAGCGGCATCAATATCGAAGCGACGGTCAAGCTGGCGCAAGCGCTGAGCATTCCGGTGATCGCCTCGGGTGGCCTGTCGAATATGGCGGATATTGAAGCCTTGTGCGCCGTGGAAGACGAAGGCGTGGAGGGCGTGATCTGCGGCCGCGCCATCTACACCGGTGACCTGGACCTGACGGCCGCTCAGGCGCGCGCTGACGAGCTTTCTTTGGGCTGAGCCGCCTAGACCCTTGGCTCAACAAGGTCGTTCCCGGCACGACCTTTTTTGTTTTAACGCGAGAGTGCTATTCCCATGCTGGCCAAACGCATCATCCCTTGCCTGGACGTGACCGGCGGTCGCGTCGTCAAGGGCGTCAACTTCACCGAGCTCCGCGATGCCGGCGACCCGGTGGAGATCGCCTCGCGCTATAACGAGCAGGGCGCCGACGAGCTGACCTTTCTGGACATCACCGCCACCAGCGATGGGCGCGATTTGATTCTGCACATCATCGAAGCGGTGGCCTCGCAGGTCTTCATCCCACTGACGGTGGGCGGCGGCGTGCGTGAAGTGGCCGATGTGCGGCGGCTCTTGAATGCCGGCGCCGATAAGGTGTCCTTCAACTCCGCGGCGATTGCTAACCCTCAAGTGATACGGGATGCGTCCGACAAGTACGGTGCGCAGTGCATCGTCGTCGCCATCGATGCCAAGCGCAGGCAAGGTGAGGATCTCGCGGCACGTGGCCCCGGCTGGGACATCTACAGCCACGGCGGCCGCAAGAACGTTGGCCTCGACGTGGTGGCCTGGGCGCGCCAGATGGCCGAGTACGGTGCCGGCGAAATCCTGCTCACCAGCATGGACCGTGACGGCACCCGCAGCGGCTTCGATCTGGAACTGACCCGCGCCGTCAGCGATGCGGTGCTTGTGCCGGTGATTGCCTCCGGCGGCGTCGGTTCGCTGGAAGACCTGGCCGATGGCGTGCAGATCGGTGGCGCCGATGCGGTGCTGGCCGCCAGCATTTTTCACTACGGCCACCACACCGTCGCCGAGGCCAAGGCCTTGATGGCCGCGCGCGGCATTCCGGTGCGGGTCTGAGCATGAATCGACCCCGCTCCAGCGGCGCCGCCAAGGCCATCGCCGCTCAAACTCAAAACGCGGCCGGTGGCCCGCGCATGGCCGCGCGCGAGGTGCGCATCATCGGTGGCCAGTGGAAACGCTCCAAACTGCCGGTGGCCGACAAGCCAGGCCTGCGCCCCACGCCCGACCGGGTACGCGAGACCTTGTTCAATTGGCTGGGCCAAGACCTGGATGGCTGGCGTGTGCTCGACGCCTTTGCCGGCAGTGGCGCCCTGGGCTTTGAAGCCGCTTCGCGCGGTGCGACCGAGGTTTTGTTGCTGGAACGTGACGCCGAATTGGCGCGCAGCCTGAACAGCAGTCGCGAACGCCTGAAGGCCGCCAATCTGCGGGTGGAATGCAGCGACGCGCTCAGTTGGATGGGCCGCTCCGCGCCGGCCCGCTTTGAGTTGATCCTGCTGGACCCGCCGTTTCAGCATGACTTGTTCTTGCCGGCCTTGCGCGCAGCGGCGCCGCTGTTGGCACCCGGTGGCTTTGTGTACCTGGAGGCAGCAGAAGTGATCGTGCCGCCGCCAGAACTGGGCTTGGAAGCCTGGCGCTCGGGGCGGGCCGGCGCGGTGCACTTTCAGCTTTTGCGCAAGAGTCCCTGAGAAGGCTCGCCTCTTGGGGCAAGGGTAGGTCGCCAAGTTGAGTGATTTTGTCGTCAATGCAAGAGTGTTGACTGCAAGGTGCACGGAGCCGAACTTACTTTGTGGACGTGCGTGGTGCCGAGCGCCGCCGGGGGCGCAATTCCGCTCCTGTCCCCCGCCGTCGCCTTGCAGGCGCCGGCTCCTCCTTTACCTCGCGGAATCACACCCCCGACGCCACTCGGCAGTTCCCCCGATGTGCGTCCGCGTCGAGGGAGCACGGCAGTGTTGGATCAGGACGCTTGGGGGTTCTGCGACGCGAGGTAAAGGAGGAGACCCGGGCGCAAGCCCGGGGCGGGGGACAGGAGCGGCGTAGAGCCCGCAAGTGGCCTGATCTTCGCCTAAACGAGGAGCAGATCCGGGCAGAAAGACTCCAGCATCAACCGAAGCGCCAAGCAGGGATAATCGCAGTCTCTCCTTCATCTGGATTCCCGCGTGACCTCCGCCACCGCTCTTACCGCTGTTTACCCCGGCACCTTTGACCCGATGACGCTTGGGCATGAAGACCTGATGCGCCGTGCCAGCCGTTTGTTTGGGCGGCTGATCATTGCTGTGGCCGCTGGTCATCACAAAAGGACCATGTTCAACATCGCCGAGCGCTTGGAGATGGCGCGTGAGTTGGCGGTCAAATACCCGAATGTGGAAGTGCTGCCTTTTGAAGGCTTGCTGCGCAATTTTGTGGCCGAGCATCAGGGTACGGTGCTGGTGCGCGGCCTGCGTGCCGTCAGCGACTTTGAGTATGAGTTCCAGATGGCCGGTATGAACCGCCAATTGATGCCGGAGGCCGAAACCGTCTTTCTGACGCCTTCGGACCAGTATCAGTTCATCTCCAGCACCTTTGTGCGCGAGATTGCCACCTTGGGCGGCGATGTTTCCAAGTTCGTGTCACCCTTGGTGCTGGAGCGCTTGAAGCAGCGCTTGCAGGCGAAAAGCTGAGGGGATCGACATGGCTCTGATGATCACTGACACGGGCAAGGGGAATCCGCAAGGCATGCCTTGCGCCCTTGCACGCGGGCTGCGCTTGCAAGCGCTGCCCGTATTCGTCGGTTTGGAGGAGGGTGCGCAATGGCGCTGATGATTACCGACGAATGCATCAACTGCGATGTCTGCGAACCCGAATGCCCCAACGAAGCGATCTCGATGGGCGAGGAGTTCTACCAAATCGACCACAACAAGTGCACCGAGTGTGTCGGCCACTTTGATGAGCCGCAGTGCGTGCAGCTTTGCCCGGTCGCCTGCATCCCGGTGAACCCGGCGCATGTGGAAGACAAAGAGACCTTGATGGGCAAGTACCTGCGGCTGACCGCCGTCAAGGCCTGAGCAAAGTCGCTCGAACTCAGCGCTTGCTGATGCCCAGCATGGCGCGGGCCTCGTCGGGTGTGGCCACGGGGCGGTCGAGTTGCTGGGCGATCAAGGCCATGCGCTCGACCAGTTGTGCATTGCTGCGCGCCAACTCACCCTTGCGGAAGTAGACGTTGTCTTCAAAGCCAACGCGCACATGGCCGCCCAGCACAATGGCCAAGGCGCCCAGCGGCAATTGAGCCGCGCCGATGCCGGCCACGGTCCAACTGCTGCCGGCGGGCAGCTGCGAGCGCAGATACATCAGCGCTTCGGGCGTGCCCGCCATGCCGCCCGGAATGCCCAAGACGAAGTCGAAGTGCAGCGGGCCTTGGACGATGCCTTTTTTGAGCCAGCGCAGCGTGGTGGTGAGCATGCCGCTGTCGAAGATTTCGAACTCGGGCTTGACTCCGTGCTCCTGCATCGCGGCGGCAAAGACTTCCATATCGGCCGGATGGTTCATGAACACATCGCCGCCGAAGTTGACCGTGCCCATCGACAAAGTGGCCATCTCAGGCTTCAGCGTCACCGGCGCCAGGCGCTCCTGCGGTGTCATGCCCACGGCGCCACCGGTGGAAACCTGCACGATCACATCGCAGCGCTCGCGGGTCTTCTCGATGATCTGGCGGTAGACCTCTTTGTCTTGTGTGGAGCTGCCATCGGCCAGCCGACCATGCACATGAACGATGGACGCGCCGGCGCGTGCGCATTCGGCGGCAGCCTCGGCGATCTCGTCAGGCGTGATGGGTAGCGCGGGTTGCTGCTCGCGGGTGACTTCGGCGCCGGTCAGCGCGGCGGTGATGATCAGCTTGTCCATGGCGTTAGGTACGCTTAGCTCTTGCTGGCCGGGCCACGCTGCAGGGCGACGGGCACCACGCAAGTGCCCGAGGCGCGGCAAACGACGATGGGCTCGGCCAGGACATCGGCCGCTGAAACTTGGCCGGGGATGTTGGCAGCGCTGATGACCTTGCGCGCCTCAAACACCATCTTGCGCGAGGACTTGCCGAGGCTGACGATGCTGCCGGTGGCTTCGATGTAGTCGCCTGCAAACACCGGGGCCAGGAACTCGACTTTGTCATAGGCGACAAAGAGGCCTTCATCGCCGTCGCTGCGGATCAGCAACTCGGTGGCCACATCGCCGAAAAGATTCAGCATGCGCGAGCCATCGACCAGATTGCCGGCGTAATGGGCATCGTGCGCGCTCATGCGCAGGCGAATCAGGCTGGTGATTTCCGGGTTTGACGTGCTCATGCGGCCTTCCTTTTGATCCATTCATGAATGGCAAACGATGCCACATCCTCGGCATAAGTCTTGGTGCCAAAGCCGGCGTCATAGCCCAGCTCCTTGGCCAACTCATGGCTGATGCGCGGGCCGCCGACGATCAGGATCACCTGGTCGCGCAGGCCCTCGGCCTCCAGCAGGTCGCTCAGCTTGGTCAGGTTGTCGAGGTGGATGTTCTTTTGCGTCACCACTTGCGAGACTAAGATCACATCGGCCTTCTCTTCGATCACGCGGCTGACCAGTTCCTCCGAGTCCACCTGCGCCCCCATATTGATGGCGCGGATCTCGTGATAGCTCTCCAGCCCTTTGTGGCCGTTGTAACCCTTCATATTCATGATCGCGTCGATGCCGACGGTGTGGGCATCGGTCTCGATGCAGGCGCCCACCACCACCATGCGGCGGCCCATCTTCTCGGCGATCAGGGCGTTGACGCCGTCCTTGTCCAAGACCTCAAAGTCCGGCTTGGCGACCTTCAGCTTGCTCAGATCGACCCGGTGCTTGCACTGGCCGTAAACCACGAAGAAGGAGAAGCCCGAGCCCATGGCTTCTGAGTGCACCACGGCGGGTTCTTCCAGGCCCATCTGCAGGGCCAGCATCTTGGCGCCTTCCTTGGCGGTCTCATCCAGCGGCACCGGCAAGGTGAAAGAGACTTGCACGCGGCCGTCGTCCAGGGTGTCGCCATAGGGCTTGACCCATTGGGCGGGGATCTGGTCGTTGGTCTCGGCGGGGGTGTTGTGTTGCTCGCTCATCTCACAGTCCTCCCTGCGCTTGTTGTGCTTGCTGGGCTTGCAATTGCTTCAGCTCCGGCATCATCAGTTGGGGGAAGGGGTTGAAGTAGTCCGGGGCTTTGGCGATCACGCCGTCCAGGCCCTTGCCGCCGGTGGGCGTGCGCGAGATCTCGGCGAAAGTGCCCTTGCTGATGGCGGAGGGCAGGCCAATTTTCTCGATCTCGGCCAGGATGGTTTCGGTTTCGGCCAACACCTCTTGGGCGCGCGCTTCGATCTTGCCGCCGCGCTTGAACTCGATTTCGGAGCCCAGGTCCTTCATCGTGCCAAACACATACTTGGCGTTTTGGATCGCCAAGAAACGGTCTTGGATAAAGGGCGTGTGGATGGCCTCGGTCATCATGCCCAAGAGGTGAATGTTCTGGTCGGTCATGCTGCTGACCATATTGAACAAGGCGTCTTGAATATGGCCTTTGAAGATATTGCCGGTCATGTGCTTGGTGGGCGGCATGTACTTCAGCGAGGCTTCGGGGAAGACCTGGCGCACCAACTGGGCGTGTGCAATCTCCCACAAGAAACCGTTCTCCAGCTCGGGGTTGATCTCGAACGCGTGGCCCAGGCCCATCTGGTCGGGCTTGAGGCCGGAGAGGTAGGCGAACTGCTCGTTGATCAGCTGTGAGGCGAGCACCGTGTGGGCCGCTTCAAAGGCGTCGGCGGTGGTCAGGTAGTTGTCTTCGCCGGTGTTGATGATGATGCCGGCGTAGGCATTGACCATGCGTGAGAAGAACTGGTCGATGAAGGTCCGCTTCATATTGATGTCGCGGAAGATGATGCCGTACATCGAATCGTTCAGCATCATGTCCAGCCGCTCCATCGCGCCCATGGCGGCGATCTCGGGCATGCACAGGCCAGAGCAGTAATTTGTTAGCCGGATATAGCGGTTCAGCTTCTTGCCCACTTCGTCCAGCGCCTTGCGCATCAGGCGGAAGTTCTCTTGCGTGGCATAGGTGCCACCAAAGCCTTCGGTGGTGGCGCCGTAAGGCACATAGTCCAAGAGGCTTTGGCCGGTGGAGCGGATCACCGCAATGATGTCGGCGCCTTGTTCGGCGGCAGCGCAGGCCTGCGTCACATCTTCATAGATATTGCCGGTGGCGACGATCAGGTAGAGCCAGGGCGTCTTGGCCTCGCCAACGGTTTTGATTTCCTCCGCGCGGTAGTGGCGGTGTGCGGCGATGTGCTCGCACATGGTCTTGGCATGCGCTTCGGCGGCGCGGCGGGCGGCGTCGCCGTCCTTGGGCAAGGTGAGCACCAGCGAACCCTTGGCCACGGCCTCGGCCACTTGCTGGGCCGTCAGGCCATGTTCTTGCATGGCGCCGGCCATGATCCAGGCAGCGCCATGCTGCAGCAGGTCAAGCTCTTGCAAATGGCTGACCACCCGGTTGGGCAAGGGCACGTAGTTCTCATCGACACCGTCCACGCCAAGCAGGCGCAGCGTGGCGCGCTCCACCGTGGTGGTGGTGAACTGGCTCATTTCATCGAACACGCTGTGGGCGATGCGACGCGCCGAGTCGCGGGCGCGATCGATCTGACTCGCGTCAAGTTGCAGTTGCGACATGGTGTTTGTCTCCGGAATTTTGTTGTACTTGTTGTGCGAGTTCTTGTGTGGTGCTGGACTCCAGCACCACATCGCTGACGTCGTAGCCGCTGAAGGCCTCGCGCGCATGGAGCAAGAACTCATGCCCTTCAAAGCTGCCGCCCATGGGCGAGAAGGGGTTCAGCGTCAGACCCAGGATTCGGATGCTGCGGTAGCCGTAAATCTGGCCGCCCGAGCGTGTCAGGGCTTGCACCTCCAGCGCATCGACAAACAGCTTGGTGCCATCAGCCACCACGATCTTCAGGCCTTGGCCTTGGCCTTGGCCTTTGCCGCTGCGCAGCATTGCCAGTTGGCTCATGGCCTTCCAGAGCAGGCGCCCGACGGCGCCGCTGACGGCGATGGTGCCCACATCCAGCTCCGCGTAGGCCAGCAGCACCGAGGCCGCATTCAGGCTGGCGATGTCGGCGCGATACAGCAACTGGCCTTGGCCGTCCCACAGGCCCACGCCGCCGCGTGCAAACACGTCTTGCACGCGTGCGCCGATCTCGGCCGGCACCTGCGGCAGACCCAAGATGGCCAAACGGTCGCCGGTCTTGCGAATCACATCGCCGATGCCGCCGCCCAGCGCCGCGCCGGTGGCCAGGATGACGCCGTCGGCAATGGCCGGCGACGCGTGATGGCTGCGGCCCAAGGCACCGTCCAACACGACCAGTTCGCAGCCGGCTTGCTTGAGGCGGTGAATCACCTTCAGCTGATCGCTGCTGCGCGAGGCGCCGGCGATCTCCATCTCGCCGTATTCCAAGGCCTTGACGATGACGATCTCGCCCATCGGCGAGTCAATGCCGGTGCTGCCCAGCAGTTTGAACTTCAGTTTGGCGCGGGCCAGGGTGTCACGCGCGGTGGCCACCAGGCTGCCGGGCCAGATCAGCACCGGCGGCTTGGGGAAGAGAAAAACTTGGTCGCGGTCTTCGCCGTCGCGGCCAATCGAGGTGACGCCCACCGGCACCTGGGCCGCATGGGCCTCGGCCAGCACATGGTTCAGCGCCACCGTCTTGCCGGTGTTCTTGGCCATGCCCATCACCGCCAGGGTTTCGATCTGCCCTTGGCGCAGGCCTTGCCAAAGTCGGGACTGAGAATTTGCCTTCATCATGCCCATCGCTCAGACGTACAGCGTCTCAAAAAGCTGGCGCAGACGCGGGCTTTCGCGCAGCAAGGCCAGGGAGAAGGCCGCGTGGTCCTTGGCATAGCCATTGCCGACGATCATCTCGATGTCCTTGCCCACACCTTCGGCGCCCAAGGCGGCCGCGGTGAAGCTGGTGGCCATGGAGAAGAAGTAGATCTTGCCGCCATCGCGAGTGGCCAAAATGCTGCCCATCTCGGTGTTTTGGATATTGACGCAGTTGATCACCACATCGGCCATGCGCCCACCGGTCACCGCGCTAACGGCTTCCATCAGCGCCACCGCGTTGGTCGCGTCCACTTGCAAAGCATGGTCCACCCAGCCGTGTTCGCGCATGCGTTCGCAGTCTTTGGCAAAAGGTGAGACGCCAATCACCAAGCCATTCGGGCCGACGCGCTTCTTGGCTTCGTACACACAGAGCGTGCCGGACTTGCCGCCGCCGCCGATCACCACCACAGTGTCGCCGGCTTGCACCAGCCGAGCCGTCTGGGCGGGTGCGCCGGCCACGTCCAAGATGGCCAGGGCCACGTTCTCGGGGATGTCGGCCGGCAGCTTGGCGTAGAGGCCGGTCTCGAACAGCACCGCGCGGCCGCTGATCTCGATCTGGTCTTTTTCGACATGTATCTTCTTCACCGCATCAATGCGCAAAGGTGTCAAAGACAGGGAGACCAAGGTGGCGATTTTGTCGCCCACTTGCAGATCGATCTTGCCCGCCAGCGCCGCGCCAATCTGGGCCACGCTGCCGATCAACATGCCGCCCGAGCCGGTCACCGGGTTGTGCATCTTGCCGCGCTGCTCGACGATGCTGCGCACCGCCGCTTCGATGCGGGCCGGGTCGCCGCCGGCTTCCTTTTTGATCTGGGTGAAGCTGGCCGAGTCGATATTGAGCGCGCTGACATCGATCAAGATTTCGTTGTCAGCGATCTCCATGGTGTTGGAGATCTTCCAGGCACCCTGGGGCAAAACGCCCTGGGGCTCGATGACGCGGTGAATGCCGTAAGGCGAAGGGATGAATTGCACGCCGTCGGCCCTCAGTTGCTGCGCGTAGGCAGGCTGTAGTCTTGGCCCAGGCCTGGCATCTCCACGGTCTTGCCTGCGTAGTTGCGGCACTTGACGGTGGTGCCGCTGCCGTCGGGCAGTTCTTCTTCACGCACATAGCTGGGGATGATGGGCAGCTTGCCCAGGCCACCCAGGCCGTCGACGATAAAGGTCGGCACGGCCGGGCCGCTGATCCAGCCGCGCAGGCCTTCGTACAGCTCGATCATGCGCTGGTGCGGCACGATGAAGTGGTGGGCGCCTTCGACCATATCGGTCGAGTAGACGTAGTAGGGGCGCACACCCATCTCGATGGTTTGCATGAAGAGCTCGCGCATCACTTCGACGTCGTCGTTCACGCCCTTCAGGCAGACGGTTTGCAAGCCCATCATCACGCCGGCTTTTTGAATCAGCTTGACGCGTTCACGCAGCAGCGGCGTGATTTCCTTGGGGTGGTTGATGTGGATGTTGACCATCTGGACCCGGTGCTTCTCGAGCACGGCGCAGAGCTCCGGCGTGATTCGGGTGGGCAGCTGCACCACCATGCGCGAGCCCATGCGCAGGAAGCGCACATGCGGAGCGCGGCGGCGCAACTCGCCGAGGATGTAGTCCAGGCGCTCGTCGGTGAAGGTCAGCGGGTCGCCGCCGGACAGTAGCACGTCTTGGATCTGCGGGTTGCTGGCGATGTAGTCGATCGAAGCTTCGATCTCATCTTTGTGCACCGAGCCGCTGGGCTGCGAGACCATGCGCTTGCGGGTGCAGAAGCGGCACAGCGTGGCGCAGGTGTTGGACACCAGGAAGAGCACGCGGCGGGGGTAGCGGTGCACGATGCTGGTGCCGGGGATGGTGTCGCCTTCTTCGCCGAGCTGGTCCAGCATGGTTGCGAAGCCGGGCTTGGTTTGCTCGTGGTGGCTGGGCAGGTATTGCAGGCGGATCGGGCAGTTCGGATCGTCCTTGTCCATCAGCTGCGCCATATAGGGCGTCAAGGCCACGGCGAACTTGCTGTAAACGGTTTCGTCCACGTTCTCCACACCATTCAGCACGCCGTTCAGCTCGGAGTGGTGGGTGTAGCGGCGGGCAAACTGCTTTTGCCAAGACTCGGCGCGGGGGTCGTAAGCGTCCAGCTCTGCGCGAGTCAGCAGCTTTTGGGTGGAGGCGGGGGCCTGGGCAAGGGCACCAGTAGTGGCCATGTCAACGACACCGCCGATGGCGCCAACGTTGGCCGATTTAACTTCGATCACTTTTTGCAGCATGCTTGTCTCCTTGTTTCCCCGATGGACTTGATGGCCTTGGCTTGCCTAGGGGTATTGGAGGAATTCTAGAAATCAGTTCGGCCGAACCCTATGTGCAAATTGATTTCTTTGGGCTGATTACGTCAGTCATAATGAATGGCATTCAAGCAAAATGACGGGTGGTTCTCAATTGGTAGCCTCGAAAGACGCGGTGGTGTTGAGCGCGCTGGATGATCTGGATCGCCAGTTGATGGAGCTCTTGCGGGTCAATGCCCGGCTGCCGGTGGTCAAGTTGGCCAAGGCTTTGGGCGTGGCTCGCAGCACGGTGCAACTGCGCCTGAAAGCGCTGGAGGATGGCGGCCACATTACCGGTTACACCATCAGCATGGCCGCCCGCCGTGCGGCACCCGGCATCCGGGTGATGCTCTTGATCTCGGTGGACTCCAAGCTGGAGCCCGAGGTGGCCCGCGAGCTGACCCGCCGGCATGAGATCCATCAGCTCTACGCCGTCAGCGGCCGCTTTGATTTGTGCGCCATGCTGACCACAGACTCCACCGAGGAGCTGGACAGCTTGTTGGACCGCATCCGCGCCATCAAGGGCGTGGTCGACACGGTGTCCACCATCTTGCTGAGCAAGAAGCTCGACCGCCCTGAATAGCGGCCTGCAAGTTCCTTAATCTCTGACCGAGACTCTTGGCGAGACCTTCATGCTTTTTGCCGTCATCTTTACCGACAAGCCCGATCACGCCGAAGTGCGCGCTGCCAATCTGAAAGCGCATATTGACTGGCTTGAAACCCATAGAGATGTGATCCCGGTGGGCGGATCTCTGCGTCATGAGCCTGAGCAAACGCCCAAGGGCGGGCTGTGGGTGGCGCATGCCGACTCCAAGGCTCAGCTGGAAGCCTTGTTGAAGACCGATCCCTTCTACACCGCGGGCTTGCGCCAAAGCTATGAGATCTTGCATTGGTCCAAGGCCAATGGCGAGCGCCAAGCCTTGATCTAAAAGGGCGCGAGCCTTTAGCGGACTCTTAGCGGAACTCTTAGCGGGGCGCCATCAAGTGCATGCCGGTGATCAAGGCGCGTAGGCGCAGCTGGTCGTAGTCGACGCGGCGCAATTGCTCGCGCGCCTTGCTGCGTGCTTCGTCTGTCTTTGCGTCACGCAACACCTGTTCCAGGCGTTTGCTCTCTACATCATTGCGCTGCACCTGCTGCAGCAGGCCATACAGCTGCTGACCCAGGCGATAGTGGTTCAGGAAGGCATCTTCACCCGCTTGCCCTCGGCAGCCACCCCAATAAATCTGGTTACGGGAGCCTTCTTGCCAGCCGTTGTTGGCGGTGCAATAGCTGCGAATGCCGTCCTCCCAGCCTTGCGTCCAGCTGCGATGGTCGGGTGTGATGCCCGCTTTGCTGCAGGCGTCCACATGGTCGTTGATGCGCGCCTCACTGTGGCCGGCGCGGCCGTCGGCCAAGCCTCGGGCGCGCCAGTCGGCTTGCTGGCATTGCGATTCGCTCATGCTGGCGCAGCCACTGAAGACGCCAAGGACCAAGAACCAGAGAGCGAGCCGCGCTAAGGAGGAATGGAATGCGTAGGTCATACCCCAATGCTAGCCCAGTCATCGATACTCACCCTTGCTCCGCTTGGCATGGGGCCTAGAGCCCCCAGCACTCGCCGTAGCGGGGCGGCTTGGGCCAGTTCGCTGCTGTTGGAATTTGCTGGCCGTGTTCGGCGAGCCAGCGTCTGGCCAGCATCCAGCCCCCGTGGCTGATCACCACGCCATGCCCCGCGCTGGGCTGCCAAGGGCCGGCGCGTTCCAGCAGCTGGGCCAGCGATTCCCCGCCGCCGGGGGCATGGGTCGCAAAGTTCTCTACCCAGGCATCGACCTCGGCCTTGGCGATGGCGGACCAAGCCTTGCCGTCCCATTCACCAAAGTCCAGCTCCAGCAGCGCAGCGTCCATCTGATGCCGCCAACCCCAGGCCTGCAGCCAAGCCGCAACGTCGGCACAGCGGCGCAGCGGTGAGCTGTAGACGATATGCGGCAGGCGCTGTCTTCGCGCTGTTTGCTGGATCTTGCGCGCCAGCCGTTTGGCGCGCCGCCAGTGCACAGTCAAATCGCTGCCCGCGCCGATGCAGCGGCCGGCAGCCGCTTCAGGTCGAGGGTGCCGCCACACCCAGAGCCTGGACTCAGAAGACATTCAAAAGCGCCAGAAAGCTGAGCAGCAGGCCCAGCTCCACCACTTGCTGGGTGGCGCCGAGGTTGTCGCCGGTATAGCCGCCCAGGCGCCGGTCCAGCCAACCCTGCATATAAAGCGTTAGCCCGGCAGCGACCAGTATTGACAATAAGAAGCTAGGCAGCAGCTGCAATTGCAGGCTGAGCAGCAGGGCTGCCGTACCCAAAACCCAGCCAAAGGCTACCGCCAGGGTCAGGCCATTGGCTTGCGTCGCCAGAGGTTTGGCCTTGGCGTGATCGGCGTCGCCGGCGTAGGGCAGGCTGTGCATCAGCCACACCGGCGCGGCGCGTGAGGCGGCGTGGGCGAAAACGGTCACAAGCACGGCCAAGCCGGGGTCGTTCTCTGCCAAGCTGAAAAGGGCGCAGGCCTTCAAGCCCAGCATCAGGATCAAGCCCAGCGCGCCGTAACTGCCGATGCGCGAGTCCTTCATGATCTCCAGCGCGCGCGCGCGGCTGACGCTGCCGCCCAGGCCGTCGCAGCTGTCGGCCCAGCCGTCTTCGTGGAATCCGCCCGTCATCCAGATGCTGGCTGCCATACTGAGGCCCACGGCGACGCCGGGGGGCCAAACCCACAGTGCCGCCCACAACACCAAGCCCGCGAAGACGCCCACGCACAGGCCCACCGCGGGGAAGTGGCGCGCACATTGCTGCAACCATTGTGATTCAAACCCCACCCAGGCCGGGATCGGGCAGCGTGTGAAGAACTGCAGCGCGATGAAGAAAAGGCGGATTTCGTGCAGCAAAGCGCTCATGAGGCGGGAGAGGAAAAGGCGGCCCCGGATTCTGCCCTGTGCGGCGCACTGGCTGCGACCGATGTTCAGGGTCGCAGCGGCAGTTCGATCAAAAAGCCCAAACCGGGCTGGTGGTGCGGATCGATGCTGATGCTGCCGCCCAGGCGCTGGCACAAGGTGTTGACGATGTGCAGGCCCAGGCCCGAGCCGCCTTGGCCACGGCGGGTGGTGAAGTAGGGCTCAAACAGGCGCTTCGCCACCTCGGGGCTGACGCCGCGCCCGTTGTCGCCGAAGTGAAGATGCAACTGCCCACCCTCGGCGTGCAAAGCGATGTCGATTCGTCGCTGCGGAAGGGCTGCGCTGTCCACTTCTTCTTTCAGGTCCTGAATCTCTTCCAATGAACGTTCGAGGGGTTCATCAAAAGCATGAGTCAGGGTGTTGACGATCAGATTGGAGATGATTTGCGAAAACAGCCCGGCGGCTAGTGTCACCCGCAGCGGCTTGGGTGCGTCGAGTTGCACCTCGGTGTGGGCGCCGCGCAAGACCGGTTGATGGGCGACGATCAACTGGCGCAAGTAGTCCCGCAGGTCAAGGCGCGATTCTTCTTCATTGCCTTGATCCACGGCCAGCATCTTGAAACTGGAAATGAGGCCGGCCGCTCGCTCCAGGTTGCTATTGACGAGGCTGGCGCCGCTCTCCAGGTTGTCGGCCAGGGCAAGCAGTTCGACCCGGCTCACCTTTTCTCCGCTCAGCTTGCGCTTGAGGCTGCGGGCGAACTCTTCCATGCCCGAGGCGGCCGTCACGGCGATGCCGATCGGGGTGTTGATCTCGTGAGCGAAGCCCGCGACAAAGCCCCCCAAGGCCGCCAACTTCTCCTGCTCCACCAAACGCTGCGTGGCGATGCCCAACTCCTTGGTGCGCGCTTGCCCATAGGCTTGGAGTTCGGCCACATGGTCCTGGTGCTGCAACTCCATCGCGCTGCGAGCGGCGAAAATCGACAACAAGGACAGCGCCAGCAGCCGCTTGTTCTCACTGATTTCCTGGGTGTCCAGCGCCACCAAAATGCCCAGCGTCTTGCCTTGGCTGCCGACCATGGGCATGCCGATATAGCTCTGTGCGCCCATCTCGGTCAGCAAATGATCTTGGGGATAGTCTTGCTGTACCCCACAGGGGTGGAAGCACATGTCCTGGTGGGTGACATTGGCGCAAGGCGTGCCGGTCAAGGCGTATTGGATGTTGTCCATCCAGTCAACGCCTGCCCACACGGCCAAGGTCTGAATGCCTTCCTGCCCGTCATCCAAGGTCAGCAGTCGGCCGGCGATGACGTACTTCAGATCCAGCGCTTGTGCCAGCTCCTTGACCAGTTGTCGGAAGAAGGCCTCACCGCTGGATTTCGCCGTCGAAAGGCTGATGGTTCGGAGTGCGGCCTCGGCCAAGCGCCGACCTTCGTCTGAATCAAATGCGGCGCCGCGTGGGTCGGCGCTCATTGATCATGCATCCGGATAACGCTGGTAGATCGCATGCACCGCGTCCAAGTTGTCCATCAACTGTTTGACCAAGCCGGGGTCGAACTGCAGCCCGGCCTGCTCGTTGACATAGGCCAGGGCGGCGTCGAAGTTCCAGGGCTCTTTGTAGCAGCGCTGGCTGACCAAGGCGTCCAGCACATCGGCCAAGGCGACGATGCGCCCGGCGATATTGATTTGCTCGCCGATCAGACCGCGTGGATAGCCGGCGCCGTCCCAGCGCTCATGGTGCTCATGCGCAATGATGGCGCCGAGTTGCAAGATGCGTTTGTCCGACTTGCTCAAGAGTTCGAACCCAATGCGGGCATGGCCCTTCATGATTTCCCATTCTTCGGGGTCGAGCTTGCCGGGTTTGTTCAGCACCCGGTCAGGGATGCCAATCTTGCCCACATCGTGCAAGGGCGAGGCCTGGCGCATGAACTCCACATCGGCCGAGCGCATGCCTGAGGTCTCGGCCAGCAAGGCCGACAACTCACCCACCCGGCGGACATGGGCGCCGGTCTCTTTGGAGCGCCGCTCGACCGCTTCGCCAATGATGTACACGGTGGAGCGCTGGGTGTCTTGGATTTCTTCGCGCAGCAGCAGGGTTTCGTAGGTGATGGCGACGTTGGCGCAAAAAATCTCGAGCAACTCGCGGGCTTGGGCGTCCACCGGATCGGTGAAGGCCATGTAAAGCAAGGTTTCGTTGTCGGTACTGCTGCGGTAGTAACCGACAAAATGGTGGGAGTCGAAATAGCCCACCTGATCAATCAGCGCGCGGTCCAGGGCCGTTTTAACTTCGGGCGGCAAATTGCCAATCTCGTCATCCACCAGCAGCCGGGAATACTCGGACGTGGCCGCCAAGACCTTGAGGCGGCCCTCGATATGTGAGGCGGCGTAGGCTGAAATCCGGCTGGCGCACAAAGCGCGTGCATCGATGCCCAAGAGATGCGTGACTTGTTCGAGCACGCCCGAGGCGAACCGCCGCAGATTTTGCGAGTCGTAAATGCGGGTGATCGCATCGATCGAGCGGCGCAGCGCCAAGCGCGACTGCTCGATGATCATGATGTCGCGGTAGCTGCGCAGCGCCGCATAAAAAACCGTGATCAGCTTGCGCTTGGTTAGCTCGGTCTTTTCTTTGTAGTCGTTGATGTCATAGGTCTTGATGACATGCTCTTCAGGCGCCTGGCCTGGCTGGCCGGTGCGCAGCACGATGCGCACATGGTGGTTCTCCAGTTCCTCACGGATGTAGCGCGCCAGATCCAGACCAGCATGCTCGGACTCCATCACCACATCGAGCAAGATCAGCGCGATGTCTTTGCGTGTTTTCAGCAACTCGCGGGCCTCGGCGCCGCTGTAGGCATCCAGGAACTGCAGGCGCCGCCCTGAGAACTCAAAGTCCGCCATCACCAGCTGAGTGACCTGATGCACGGCGACGTCATCGTCGACGATCATCACGACCCAGGGCTCGAGCGCCTTGCTGCCCGATTCATCGAGTGAAGGGTCTGGCAATTCCTCAGCGAAAACCAAGTCTGTCATGGGGAGCCCTCATGCTTGCTGTCCTTGATTATGGCCAGCCCGGCGCTGATGTAAACAAAGACTTGCAAGCAATCGTTGAGAACTATCTGACTTCCCTGGGTGGGAATGACCCTGGGTTCACCCCTGCTGGCTGACGCCGGCCGACTCGAAGCTGGCCATTTCGGCCAAGATACGGCATGCCGAGCCGAGCAAAGGCCAGGCCAAGGCGGCGCCGGACCCCTCGCCCAGCCTTAGTCCTAAATCCAACAAAGGCTGGGCCTGCAGGGCTTCCAACATTAACTTGTGGCCGTTTTCCATGGATCGATGCGCGAATACGCAGCGCTGCAAGACCGCCGGTTGCAGCTTGGCCGCAACAAGCACGGCGCTGCTGGCGATGAAACCGTCGACCACGATGACGCGACGCTCCGAGGCCGCTTGCAGCACCGCGCCGACCATCATCGCGATTTCGAAACCGCCCAACGCCGCCAAAGCCTGCAAAGGCTGGGTCGCCTCGGCATGGCGTTGCAAGACGGCGCGCAAGACTTCGATCTTGCGCGACAGCGCCGCATCGTCCAGACCGGTGCCTCGGCCGGCACAGTGCTCGATCGGCAGGTTTTGCAGTCGCGCCAGCAGCAGTGCCGCGCTGGAGGTGTTGCCGATGCCCATTTCACCGAGCAACAGCGCGTTGCCGGGCGAGTCCGCCAGGATGCGGCGCCCCCGGCCGATGGCGTCCGCGCATTGTTCTGTGCTCATGGCTGGGTGAGTCGAACTGTCCGCCGTACCGTAGCCCAGCTTGGCGTTCACGAGGCCTGGGCGTGGCTCAAAGTCATGCGCGACGCCGGCATCGACCACCGTCAAAGCCAGGCCATGTTGCCGCGCCAGCACGCTGACGGCGGCGCCGCCGGCGAGAAAGTTCTCCACCATCTGCCAGGTCACGTCGCTAGGGTAGGCCGAGACGCCGCGTGCGGCCAGGCCGTGGTCGCCGGCAAACACCATCAGCTGCGGCTCGTGCAAGCATGGTGTCTCGCTGCCCAGGATCAGGCCCAGGCGCAGCATCAGCTGTTCAAGTTGACCCAAAGAACCCAGGGGTTTGGTCTTGCCGTCGATGCGGCGCTGCAGGGCGGCGGCTAGCGCCGGCTCGTCGATCGGCGGAACATGAGGAATGAAAGAGTTCAATGGGGTCAGGTCTTGCATGTGGCGATTCAGTCTGAGCACGTTTTGAAGTAGTTTTGGAAGGCGGCCAGCACCTGCCGGGCGCCGCGTTCAATCGCGCTGGGCCCAGGGGCCAGGATGTCGGCCGACTTGATCTCGATCAGCCGTGCGCCGAGTTCGGCAAAGCCGGGGCGCGCCAACACCTTGTCGGGCACGAAACGCTTGCCGCACCAGCTGCCCAGGATCAGCTCGGGCCGGCGCGCCAGAATGTCCTCGGCGCTAACGATGCGTTGCTTGGCAAAGCCGGCACGTGACTGCTCAGCAAACACATCCTGGCCGCCGGCCAGGGCGATGATCTCGCTGACCCAGCCAATGCCGCAGATCATGGGCTCGTCCCACTCTTCGAAGTAGACGCGCGGCTTGCGCGGCAGCAGGCGGCCGGCCGCGGCAATCTCGGCCTGCGTTTGCTGCAACTGGCTACTCAAGGCCTCAGCCTGCTCCTGGCGATGCACCAAAGCGCCAACTTGCCGCACCATGCCATGGATCCCGGCCAGGTCGCGGTGGTCAAACAGCAGCGTGGCCAAGCCTGCAGCTTCGCATTCAGCCAGCAGCGGCTTTTGCAAGTCTGAGAAACCAATTACCAGATCGGGTTGCACCGCCAGAATCTTCTCCAGCTTCATGCTGGTGAAGCCGCTGATCTTGGGCTTTTCTTGACGCGCCTCGGGCGGGTAGACGGTGTAGCCGGAGATGCCGGCGATGTGGTCTTGGGCGCCAAGGCGATAGAGGATGTCCACCGCTTCGGTGGACAAGCAGGCGATGCGTTGTGGTGTCTTGGCTGTCATGCCTGAGCCCCTTGCTCATCCAACAAGCCCATCAAAACGCCGGGCTCGAAATGGGTGTCTACGTAGTCGGCCAAGCCCTCGAACACGCTGTCCAAACTTTGCACCTGGGCGCCGAACAAGGCTTGCATCACGCTGGCCTTTTCAAACAAACCGTGGGCGTACCAGCCCAGCACGGAGCCCGCTTGCCAGCCGATGGCCTCGCCCGCATCGTTGTGCAAGGTGACGGCAGCGGGCGCCAGGCTGGGGTGTTGCACCGTGCGGCCGTGGTGGATTTCATAACCTTCTGCTTCAACGTGGCTGAGTGCCGCCCAAGGCCCGGTCAACTCACCGAAGCGCACCTGAGAGGGGCGCAGCAATTTGTCGCGCTCAAACTGTGTGACCAGCGGCAGCAGGCCCAGGCCGGGCGCATTGCCGTCCAGCTGGTGCGGGTCCAAGAGGCTTTCGCCCAGCATCTGCAAGCCGCCGCAGATGCCCAGCACCGGCTTGCCGGCGGCGGCGTGTTGGGCGATGGCCAAGTCGAGTTGTTGAGCGCGCAGCCAGGCCAGATCGGCGGCGACCGCCTTGGAGCCCGGCAGGATGATCCAATCTGCCGCGTTCAACTGGGCCGGTGTTCGCGCCCAAGTCAGGCGTACACCGGGCAGGCTGCGCAGCGGCTGGAACTCGTCCAAGTTCGATAAACGGGGGTAGGCGACGATGGCGATATGCAGCCCGGCGCCGCCGCTGGGCGCGTCATCGAACACGCCGTCTTCTTCCGGCAGGCCGTGGCCACGCCACATCGGCAAGACCGCCATGGTGGGCACGCCGGTCAAGGCCTGCAGCTGTTCGGGGCCTGGCGCCAGCAGGCTGGCATCACCGCGGAAGCGGTTCAGCACATAACCCTTGATCAAGGCGCGCTCATGCGCCGGCAGCAATTGATGCGTGCCGAACAAATGGGCAAAAGCGCCGCCTCGGTCGATGTCGGTCACCAGCAGGCAAGCGGCATTCACTTCCAGCGCGGTGCGCATATTGACGTAATCGCTGCTGTGCAGATTGATCTCGGCCGGGGAGCCCGCACCTTCGATCACCACCACATCGTTCTCGGCCATCAGTTGGTGCAGGGCCGGCTTGGCGTTCAACCAGAGCTTTTCGCTTCGCTCGCGCCAAGGAGTGTGCGTCAATTCGCTGTCGACCTCGCCCAGCACGATGACTTGCGAAGCCGTGTCCTTCTCGGGCTTGAGCAGCACCGGGTTCATGCGCACCTCGGGCGTGCGCCGCGCGGCCAGGGCCTGGAAGTACTGGGCACTGCCGATCTCACCCATGCGGCCGTTCAGGCCCGGCACCACGCGGGCGTTATTGCTCATGTTCTGCGCCTTGTAGGGCGCGACCTTGAGCCCTTGGCGGGCGTAGTAGCGGCACAAGGCCGTGGCTAGCCAGCTTTTGCCGGCACCGCTGGTCGTGCCCAGCACCATCACGGCCTTGGCGCTCATTGTTGAATCACTTTCTGCAGCGCAAGCTGCGATGAAGGGGGCAGGGTGGCGATGCGCACCCAGTTGGGTAAGCCAAAAGAGCTGGCGTCACGCAGTTTGATGCCATGGCCGCGCAACTCGGGCAAGGCCTGGGGCGGGCGCGCTAACCAAAAAGGCGTGCAGCTGTCTTCTTGCTGCCAGCCTAAGTCGGCGAGCATTTGGCGCTGCTGCTGGCCCCAACTTCTGAGTTGTTCGCGCGATTCGGCCAGCCAGGTCTGAATTTCGGGCCGCCGCCACTGCAACAGCAAGACCTGACCCTCGGCCGACAAGACCCAGCTGGAAGCCAGCTCGCTCAGTTTTTGACTCAAGGCCAGGCTCAGTGGATCTGCCGCAGCGGGCGCCAGCAAATAGGCCGCCCGCACACCGGTATGGCTCAGCGCCTTGTTGGGACAGTGCAGCTGCCAGCAGCGGTTGGGCATGAGGGGCGCAGCGCCTGTCAGACGCAAGGGCTCATAGGCGCGATCGACCACGGTCAGGCCGGCGCGCGCACTGAGGGCTTCGAGCGCTTCGCTGCTGAGGCTGGCGCCTGTGGGGTTGCAGGGCTCGCAGATCCAAACCAGCGCTTCGGCATGCAGCGCCTCGAGCAGATGCTCCACATGGCTGTATCGGCGCAGCGGCAAACCTAGCGCAAGTGCCGCCGCCGCATAGTCACCAAAGCCGGGCTCGGGCACCCAGACTTCACGCAAGCCCAATAGATGCGCCGCCAGGCTGATGCGCCGTATCGCCTCGGCGCCGCCTGCGGTGGGTAAGACCTGAGCGGGCTCCACGCCATGTGCTGCCGCTAAGTATTCGCGCAAGAGGCGGTACTGCGGATCGGGGTAGCGGCGCCGGTCGGCCGCTTGCATGGCCTGCAGCAGCGAGGCTGGCGGCGGCAGCGGGTTGGCATTGGTCGAGAAGTCGTGCGGCACGGCTGGGCCGCTGTCGGTGCCGCCATGAAGGAGCGTGCTCATGTCGACAGCCTCAGGCTCAAGGCTGCGAATGCCAGCATGACAGCTGCGCCCAGCATGGCCCGTCGGGCCAGGCCCGCGGCCCGCAAGAGTTCGCCACCCAGCGGGGCGCTACCCGTCGCGTTGAGCGCATAGACCCCGGGCTTGGCCAGTCGCAGATTCAAACGAAGCGCCATCGCCGCCATCGGCCAGCCGCTATTCGGTGAGGGCGTGCGACGCGCCTCGGTGATCAGGCGCAGCCAGGCCTGCGGGCGCAGGCCGATCAGCGCCGAGGCGGTGATGCGCGCCGGGATCCAGGACAAGACATCATCGGCTCGTGCCGCCCATTTGCCGAACCATTCGCGGTGGTCGCGGTAGCCCCACATCGCATCGGCGGTGTTGGCAAAACGGTAGAGCGCCGCACCCGGCAGGCCGGCGATGGCAAACCAAAACAGCGGCGCGACCACCGAGTCATTCAGGTTCTCGGCCAGGGTCTCGATGGCCGCTTCGCGCACCGCGGTCTTATCCAGTGCGGAGGTGTCACGGCTGACCAGCCGAGCCAATTGGCTGCGGCCGGCAGCCAGCGACTCGCCAAGCGCCCGCTCCACCGCCAGCACTTCATCGACCAACATGGCCCAAGCGAGCAGCGGCTTCAGCAGCAGACCCAGCAAGAGAGCGCAGCCCAGCAGCGCTGGCCAGTCTGCCCAAGGCTGCAGGCTGTGGATCAAAGCCAGCTCCAGGCTCAGCGCCAGCGCAGCAGTCATCAGCGCGCCGAACAGCCAGACCATGGCGCCGCCCAGAAAGGCCTGGGCCGGCGGCATGGCGGCGAGTCTTGCGCTGAACAGGTCCAGGTAGCGCCCCATGCGCACGACCGGGTGGCACCAGACCGGTGGCTCGCCCAGCAGGCGGTCCACCAGCAAGGCGATGCCCATCGCCAGCGGGAGCAAGAGCGCCATCATGGCCAGGCCCTCTTTCTCAATCTTCGATGCCGCGTTGTGCCGGCACGCCCGCCTTGAAGTGGTGCTTGATCAGTGTCATCTCGGTGATGGTATCGGCCAACTCGATCAGCTCGTCCGGCGCGTTACGTCCGGTCAACACCACATGTACATGGGCGGGGCGTTCGCGCAGCGCTTGCAGCACTGGCTCCAGCGGCAGCCAGCCATAGCGCAGCGGGTACATGATTTCGTCCAGCACCACCAAGAAATGCTCGCCCGCAGCAATCGTTGCGGCCGCGCGTGCCCAGCCATCGCGGGCCAATTGGGCGCTGTGCTCCAGATCCTTGCTCTTCCAGCTGAAGCCATCGCCCAGGCCTTCGATCGGCACGCCGAGCTGCTCGAACATGCGGTGCTCGCCGAAGCGGGCGCTGGGCACTTTCATGAACTGGTAGATCTTGACGGCTTTGCCGCGGCCGTGAGCGCGCAGCGCCAGGCCGAAGGCGGCGGTGCTTTTGCCTTTGCCGTCGCCGGTGTGGACCAGGATCAGGCCGCGACGTTCGGCCGTGGGGATGACGCGTTCGCGGTCGACAGGGGGCTTTTCAATTTCCATGAGTGTCTTTGGTGCGATCACCAATAAAGAACGCGGCCACCGCCGCCGGATTGGACGCAAAGTAGTGGTGGATATAGCTGGCTCGCAGCGAGCCCTGCTGGTAAAGCGCCTCGGCGGTGCGGCCGGCATTCGGGTTCTCGGCGGTGGCGATGGGGTGCAGCGGTGTGCCCAGCGTCGAGTAGTGAAAGCTGTGACCACGCAGCAAGCCTTCGGGCCAGGCAATGGCTTGCAGACCCAGGGCCGCCAACTTGCTTTGCATGCGGGCCGTGCCGGGCATCACGCCCGCCATCAGCTGTGTTTGCCCCTCGGTGTCGATCAATTGGTCGAGCAGGCACAGCATGCCGCCGCATTCGGCTAGTAAGGGCTTGCCGGCTTGCACATGCTGGCGCAGATCGGCAAAGAAACTGGGATGCTGGCGCAGGGTTTGCGCATGCAGTTCTGGGTAGCCGCCAGGCAGCCAGAGCGCGTCGCATTCAGGCAAGACCTGACCCTGCAGCGGTGAGAAGAACTCCAGCTCGGCGCCCAGCGCTCGCAAGCAGTCCAGGTTCGCCGGGTAGATGAAGCTGAAGGCAGCGTCTTGGGCCACCGCAATGTGGCGCCCAGCCAGAGCCTGCGGCTGGGCTTCAGCGTAGGGAGATGCCGCGTTCTCAAAGCTGACGCGCGGGAACTCAAACTCGGGCTCCAGCGCGCGGGCGAATTGATCGGCCCAGGCATCCAATTGGGCTTCCAATTCAGGCAGCTCCAAGGCCTGTACCAGGCCCAGGTGGCGTTCCGGCAGACTCAGGTTGGCATCGCGAGGCAGCGCGGCCACCAGGGGCAACTCGGGTGGCAGGCCTTGCGCCACCATCTTGCCGTGTGAGACGCTGCCGACGCGGTTGGCGATCACGCCGCAGACCTTCACATCGGGGCGGAAGCGTTGCAGGCCGGTGGCCAGGGCGGCGAAGGTCTGCGCCATCGCCGAGGCGTCGATGACGGCCAGCACCGGCAGGCCAAAAGCGGCGGCCAGATCGGCGCTGCTGGGGTCGCCGTCGAACAGACCCATCACCCCTTCGACCAAGATCAGGTCGGCGCTGGCGGCGGCTTCGGCCAGCAGGGATCGGCAATGGTCCAGTCCCCCCATGAAGAGGTCTAACTGATAAACCGGATGGCCGCTGGCGCGCTCCAGAATCATTGGGTCCAGAAAGTCGGGGCCCGTCTTGAAAACGCGCACCTTGCGGCCCAAGCGGCGCTGCCAGCGCGCGATGGCAGCGGTGACGCTGGTCTTGCCGGAGCCGGAGGAGGGCGCGCTGATCATCAGCGCCTGGCATTCAGTCATGGGAGCGAGCTTTCAGGGGCAAGACATTGCTGGCCTTGGCGGCCGGCTGTGGAGTGGGGATGGCCGCGCTTGCCGATGCCGAAGGCGCGGGGGCACCGGGCAGGGCCAGCCATTGGCCTTGCAGTTCGATCAGTTGCAGGCGATGGTCAAAGACTTCTTGCAAAGCCTCTCGGGTGGCGGCCTCGGCCGGGCGGCCGCAATGGCGGACGCGGCCTTCGCTCATCACCACCAACCAGTCGGCTTGCAGGGCGATATTGAGCTCATGCAGCACGCTGATGACGCTGTGCCCCTGGGCGACTTCGCCGCGCACGATCTGCAGCCAGTCGGCTTGGTGCGGCGGGTCCAGATGGGCCAGCGGCTCATCCATCATCAAGACTTGGGCCTGCACCGCCAGCGCCCGCGCCAGCAGCACCCGCTGCCGCTCGCCACCAGAGAGCTGGCCGAGCGAGCGGCAGCGCCAATCCCAGCACTGGGTTTGTTGCATGGCTTGGCGCACGGCGGCATGGTCGCTGGCGCTGGGCGGCGCCAGCCAGGCGCGGTGCGGCAGGCGGCCCAGCATCACCACGTCTTCGGCGCTCAGGTCCTCGCCGCTGGCCTCGTTTTGGCCTAACCAAGCCAATGCACGGGCTCGTGCCTTGGTGGGCCAAGCGTGCAGCGGGCGGTCCAGCAACTCGATTTGGCCCAGGCTGGGGATCAGCCCGGTGAGTGCGCGCAGCAAGGTGGACTTGCCCGCGCCATTCGGGCCGACGATGGCGGTCCAACGCGCGAGCGGCAAGTCCAGCAAGATGCGGTGCAGCACTGGCTGGCCTTGCAAGCTGGCGCTGAGTTCATGGCAGCGCAGGGCAGCGCTGGCGCCGGCTTCGGTGTGTTGCTTGGGGCGGGTGCTCATCAAGACCTCCGTCCGCGTTGGCGGTGCATCAGGCGCAGCAGATAGCCGCCGCCCAGGATTGCGGTGATGACGCCTACCGGCAGCTCTTGCGGCGCAATCAAGCAGCGCGACAAGATGTCGGCGCTCAATAGCAGCAGGCCGCCGGCGCAGGCCGACAGCAGCAGCAATTTGCCATGGGTGGCTGGGCAGAGATTGCGAACCAAATGTGGGGCCACCAGGCCGACGAAGGCGATCATGCCGGTCTGCGCCACAGCGGTGCCGGTCGCCAGCGCAAAGGCCAGAATCAGCACCACCCGCACCAGGCTCAGGCGCACGCCCAGCGACTGCGCGGTGGACTCGCCCAGCGTCAACGCATCCAGCGCCTGGCTGCCGCCCAGAGCCACGGCCAAGCTCAAAGCCAAGACCGCGCTCATCAGGATCACGCTGTTCCAGCCCAAGAAGCCGGTGGTGCCCAAAACAAAGGCTTGCATGGTGCGCAGGATGTCGGGGTTGCTCAGATTGATCAGGTCGGTGATGGCGCCCAGCACCACGCCGACCACGACGCCGGCCAGCAGCAAGCGCAAGGTGTGCTCAACGCCCCGCGCCATCAAGAGCGCCAGGGAGACACCCGCCAGCGTGCCGATGAAAGCCGCGCCGGTGAGGCCCAAGCGCTCCAGCCAAGCCATGCCCATGGGCGAGCCGCCCAGCAAGGCCAGGGCGATGCCCACGCCCAGCCGTGCGCCGGCGGCGCTGCCCAGCAAATAGGGGTCAGCCAGCGGATTGCGAAACAGGCCTTGGGTGATGGCACCCGAGAGGCCGAGCAGAGCCCCGGCCGTCCAGGCGCCGGCGGAGCGCGGCAGGCGAATCTGCCAGAGGATTTGGTCGGCCATGGCCGCATCCACATCCACCCAATTGAAGGCCAGGCCGGTGCTGCCCACGGCCACGCCCAGCATCAGCGCCAAGACACTGCACAGAGCCAAGCCGGCCAGCAAAGGCCAGGCTTGCAAACGGGCCGTGCCGAGCTGCGTGCTCATGGCTGAGCCGAGTTGCCGCTGTCCAGCTCACGCAGGCAGCGGGCCATGATCTGAGCCGCTTCGCCCATGCGGGGGCCAGGTCTTGCCATCACATCGCTTTGCTCCGCGTCAAAGACGCAAACGCGCTTGTTGGCGATGGCCGGGATGCGGTCCCAGCCGGGGCGCTGGTACAGGCCCTCGACATTGCGTTTGCCGATCATGATCAGCTGCGGCTTGGCGCGCACCACGTACTCGGGGTTGATCTTGGGGAAGGGGCCCATCTCCGGCGTGATGATGTTGCGCCCGCCCAGTCGCGTCAGCGTCTCGCCCATGAAAGAGCTCGGGCCGGCGGCATAGGGCGAACGGTCAATCTCGTAATAGACCAGGGTGCCACGGACTTGCGGCGGAATGCTCTGCGCGGCGGCGCCCACCGTGGCATCAATGCGGCGCCAAACCGCTTGGGCATCGCTGATCTGCAAGAGCTGGCCGAGCTTGCCCAGCACTCTTTGCACATCGGCATAGGACTTGGTTTCCAGCGCCACCACGGTCAAGCCCAGGCTGCGCAGCCGGTCGCTGACGCGTGAGGACGGGGCCAGCAGCACCACATCGGGCTTGAGCGAGACGATGGTCTCGACCTGGGTGTCGTCCAGGCCGCCCAGCTTGGGCAAGCGGTTCACCTGGGCGGGGAAGTTGGAGTAGCGATCCACGCCGACCAGCTTGTCGCAGGCGCCCAGCTCGCAAACCGTTTCGGTCAGCGAAGGGAGCAGGGTGACGATGCGCTGCGGGGCCTTTGTCCATTGGGTGGTCTGGCCCTGGTCGTCCTTGATTTCGATGCGGCTTTGCGCCAGCGCAGCCGTGCTCAGCAGGGCGCAAGCCAGCCAAGCCAAACTTTGTTGAATCAGCGTCATGGTTTTGATCTTCATAGGCGAGGCTCTTGAAGCCGAGCCTGGGCGTCAACAGGGCGCGTCCAGGCTTGGCCTGCGACCATCAGCGTCAGCTGCGCGCAGCGCGCCGCCACGGCTTGGTTCAAGCGTCCCAGTTCGTCTACATAAAAGCGCGCCTCGCGGCTCATCGGCGAGACACCCCAGCCCACCTCGTTGGAGACGAAGAGCACCGGGGAGCTGAGCTTGGGCAGCAGCGCAGTCAAGGACTGCAGCTCGCGCTGCCAGCCCTCCAGATCGGGCTGATTGCTCATCGGCATCAGCCAATTGGTCAGCCAAAGCGTCAGACAGTCCACCAGCAGGAGCCGCCCAGGCGCTGCGTTAGCCTGCAAAGCGCGCGACAGGCTCAGCGGGACTTCGACAGTTTCAAAGCCCGCCGGCCGGTCGGCTTGATGGCGGGTAATGCGCGCGCGCATCTCTTCGTCAAAAGCAAGCGCCGTGGCCAGCACCGTCACCCGGTGCGCAGGGTCACGCTGCAGCCAGCCTTGCGCCAGGCGTTCGGCCTGGCGGGACTTGCCGCTGCGCTGGCCCCCGACGATCAAATGATGCGCGGCGCTTTGCATGTGCAGCCTCGCCTTGGCCTCAGAGCGCAGGCGTGAAGCGCAGGCTCATGAACACGGTGCGCGGCGCTTGCGCGTAGCCGCCGGCGGTCTGGTACGTCTTGTTGAAGGCGTTGTCCAGGTTCAGCTGCAGGGCCAAAGCCTTGTTGACTTGGTAGCGCGCATCCAGGTTCAGCAGGGCGTAGCCGCCCAGCTTGCTGCTGTTGTCATTGAAGTCAAAGCGGTAGCCATAGGCCAGCACTTGTCCGCCCAGTGCCCAATCCCCCAGGCTCTTGTCGATGCGCAGGCCCCCATGTTTTTGAGCGCGGCGGCCCAAGAACAGGCCAGTGCTTGCATCCTTGGGCGATTGCCAATCCAGATTGCCGGACAAGCGCAGGCCCATCAACTCGGTGGCGCCCTTCAGGCTCACGCCCTTGAGTTCTACCTTGGCCAGATTGCCGTAGCAGCCGTCCCAAGGTTGGGGGTTCTTGGATGGCGGGCAGTTGGCCACAAACTGCTTGTCCCAACTGATCAGATCGTCGATCTTGTTGTCATAAACGGTCAGGCCGAACTGATGGGCGCCACGCTTGAACTCCAGCCCCACTTCGGCGTTCTTGCCACGTTCGGCCTGCAGTTTTGGCTTGCCCGGCATGGGGCCGTACTGGCTGAAGCTTTGATACAGGGTAGGCGCACGGAAGGCGGTGCCGCCACTGGCCCAGACGCGCCATTCATTGCTGAGGCGGTAGCCGGTGGCCAGCGTGCCGGTCGTGATGCCGCCGAACTCGCTGTCGTCGTCGCGGCGGATATGGGCTTGGCCGTCCCAAGCGCCCAGACTCAGCAGATAGGCCGCACCGATGGCATTCTGGCTGCGATCGGCTTCGTCCCCCGTCATCAGACTGGAGTTGATGAGCTTGTCTTCGCGGCGTTCCAAGAGCATGTTCAGCTGGCCGGGGCCCAGTTTCAGGCTGCTGTTGAGGGCATAGCTGCGAATCTGAGTTTCGGTCAGATAGGGGCTGGGGCGGGTCTCGTAGCGATCGGTGGCCTGGCTGGCACTGAGTTCACTTTGCAGCGCCTCTGACCATTGCGCGGACCAGTTGGCACTGAGGGCCTGGCTGTTGCGCAGGTTTCGGTCGTCTACACCTGGTTTTGGCTTGGCGCTGGCGTCATAGCCGCTGTTCATCTGGCTGCCCAGGGCCAAGACCTGCACGCGGTGCTGAGCGTTCAAGGCATAGCCCAGGCGTGCGCTCTGGCTGTGGCTGCGCCAGCCATCGAGGTCGGCCAGATAGCTGGGGTCTCTGGGATTGAAGGCCACCGGGCGTGCATTGAAACCTTCGCTGAACTCGGTGGCCATGGTGAAGGCATAGTCCAACGCGCCTTGCGCGCCACTCACGCTGGCATCGGCCTTGACCGTACCCAGGCTGCCGATACCGGCGCCGAATTCAAGATAGGGTGCGCCCGAGCCTTTGCGGGTGAAGACCTGCACCACGCCTGCGACGGCGTCGGAGCCATAGACCGCGCTGGCGGCGCCGCGCACGACCTCAATCCGCTCGATTTGTGCCAGCGGGATGTTCTCCCACGACGCACCGCCGGAGCCGCCTTGCGTGTCCATACGGACGCCGTCCACCAAGACCAGGGTGTGCTGGGTGTTGGCGCCGCGCAAGAACACCGAGGTTTGGTTGCCAGGGCCACCGTTCTGAACGATGTCAAAGCAAGCCGCCGTGCGCAGCAGATTGGCCAAGCCGCCAAAGGCTTGACGTTCGATGTCGACGCGAGTCAGCACGGTGACATCGGCGAGCACGCGGTCGAGGCTGAGTTTGGAGCGTGTGGCGGTCACCACGACCGAGTCGAGCTTGCTGGGCGGCTGGACGGTTTGAGCCTGGACCGATGCCTGAACCAGGCTGGCAATCAGGGCCAAGGTGAAGGGTGCTGCGGCAAACGAGGTCGCGAATGCGGAGGGGCGAACGGAGCGCCTGATAGGAGAGGTCATGAAAATGCAGGAACCAAAGACAACCAGGATTCAGCTCACCCGCTGAATTCCTGTGGAACGGATTGCCGCAAGCTCTTGTGGAGTGAGCGGCGCACCACGTTGTTGGCCGGTATCCGGGCTGGTGGAGGCGAGGCCTGTGTCCTTCCCAGCGCATGAAAAGCGCCAGTGGAGCGATGACAGGTCTTGGAACGCTTGGAGGCGATCCGTCCACTTACCGTTGCGGGGACAGCTCAGGTTGGGTTTGCTTCGTGGAAGCGCACCGTCCTGATTCCCGTTTAACTGCACAAGCATGAATGCTTGTACGAGCACCAACAGGGCGCGATTCTAGCCGGCGGCTGCGGGCGACTTGGGAGTTTTGCCCGGATTTGTTGATTCGCTGCCCTTCGGTTGTGCTGGCTGGGGCTTGGGTTTGGGCACCTGTTGGGCTTTTGGAGGCTTGGGGGGCTTTGCTGAGTTGGTCGCCTTGGGCGCGCTGGCCGGGATGACCGCAGGGATGGGCTTCAGTCCGTCGATGCCGGTCGGGCTGCTGAGATGGCGGCGAGCCTCGGCTTCTTGCTTGAGCCGCGCTTTCTCCATGGCCAGCGCCCGCTTGAGTTCGGCTGCCGCCTGTTGTTTCGCCGCTTGGGTTTGGGCCGCACTGGGCTGGTCGTACTGAACCGTGGATTCGCTGGCGCGCAAACTGCTCGGGCAGGGGGAGTCGCGCAGGTCGCGGCCGTCTGGCCCGCAGCGGTAGAGGGTGCTGGTGCGTGTTTGAGTCTGGGCCCATGAATGACTGCACCCTGCTGAGATCATCAGCAGGGTGAGCAGTGTCATCAGTGTCGGCCTGGACTTCATGGTGTGCTGCTGACCTTGGGCGCTTCGATGGGGGAGTTGGGTGTAGAAATGTTAGGTGCCGGCGGCGCAGGCTTTGGCGGCTTGGGGCGCGGGGGTTTGGCGTGAATTTTGGTGAGCGCCTTGTCCATCTGACCCGAAAGCATCAGCTCTACCGCGTCCATGGATTTGGCGATGCAGTCTTCCACATCCTGGCGCTCTTTCAGCGGTGGTTTGCGCAACACATAGCCGGCAACTTCACTCTTGATGCCCGGGTGGCCAATGCCCAGGCGCAGGCGCCAGAAGTTGGCCGAACCCAGCTGGGCTTGCATGTCCTTCAAGCCGTTATGCCCGCCATTGCCGCCGCCTTGTTTGAACTTCATTTCGCCGGGCAAGAGGTCGAGCTCGTCGTGAACGGCGAGGATTTCCTCGGGCGCAATTTTGAAAAATCGCGCCAGCGGTGCCACGGCTTTGCCGGACAGGTTCATGAAGGTCATCGGCTGCAAGAGCCAGATCGGTCCTGCTGCGCCCGGCGCATTGTTGACGCGTGCGCACAGGCCGTAGTAGTTGCGCTCCACCTGCAGCGACGCTCCGAGCTTGCGCGCCAGCGTGTCTATCCACCAGAAGCCGGCGTTATGCCGGGTATCTTCATATTCAGGGCCTGGGTTACCCAGGCCAACAAAAAGTCGAATCATGTGCAGAGTTTAGGTGGAGCAAAAGGGCTTGGCATATTCGTTGAGGCTGAAAATTTGGACCTCAGCTGAGGTATTGCTGGGCTGGAGGCGGCACTTTGCGGACATCCGACTTGGATCGACTGCTTGCCGGCCTTAGCAAAAGAGCAAAGGCTGTGGTTGAGCAGGCCGACTGGGCGCTCTGCCCCGCTCCTGTCCCCCGCCCCGGGCTTGCGCCCGGGTCTCCTCCTTTACCTCGCGTTTCAGAGCGCCCAGCCGTCCTGCTCCCGCAGGATTGGTCCTTGCGTAAGAACAAACGCCGAGGGCGTCGGGGGTACGGTGAAGCGAAGTAAAGGGGGAGGGTCTGGCGCCGCCAGAGCCGGAGGACTGAGGCCGGACATGAACAGTCCTGAGGACTGTTCGTGCCTGCCGAGGGCTCAGGCCTTTGGCCTGAGCATGAGCGGAACCGTGCCCCCGATGGCCTCGGCAAGAGGAACACTGAATTCCGCAAAGTGCCGCTTGCCGTCTTTCACACATTTGCGGCAAAGCATAAAAAAAGGCCCCGCATCGCAGGGCCTTTTTGTTCTGAGTCGAGGCCGTCGCGTCGATCAGGGAGGAGCGGAAGATTTACTTCTTGCCCTTCTTCTTGCCCTTGCCGTCGTCAGCAGGAGCCGCAGCGGCCACGATCACTTCTTCAGTGACAGGCTCAACCGGGGTGGCAACCACGGGGTTCGGCTTGCCGTGAGTCACAACCTTCACGCCAGAAGGCAGCTTCAGGTCGTTCACGTGCACCGAGTGACCCTTGGTCAGGCCGCTCAGGTCCACTTCGATGAACTCAGGCAGTTGCTGGGCCAGGCAGGTGATCAGCAGCTCGGTGATGACGTGGTTGACCGTGCAAGAGTCGGTCTTGACGGCAGGCGAAGTCTCTTCACCCTTGAAGTGCAAAGGCACCTTCTTGGTGATCTTGGTGGTGCCGTCCACGCGTTGGAAGTCAGCGTGCAGAACTTGCGGCTTGTAGGGGTGCAGTTGGAAGTCGCGCAACAGAACTTGCGAGACCACGCCGTTCAGTTCCATCTCGAGGATGGTGCTGTGGAAGGCTTCCTTCTTCAGCGCGTAGAACAGGGCGTTGTGGTCCAGTTCGATATTGGCGGGCTCGCCTGCGCCGAACACGACGGCAGGAACGCGGCCAGCAATGCGCAGGCGGCGGCTCGCTCCGGTCCCCTGCAACTTGCGGTCAAAAGCTGTGAATTTCATAGTGACTCCAAAAAGGCTGAACAGCCTTGCGGCTGCTCATGGATTTGAGCGCCCGCGACCAGGCTGCTCGGTGAATTGCGATCTTGCGATCGCAAATTTTAAAAATTGTTGTTTTGCTCAGAGAAGAGCGAGGTGACCGACTCACCATCGGAAATGCGGCGGATCGTCTCGGCGAACAAGAAGGCCACCGATAGCTGGCGGATCTTGCCGCAAGCCTTGGCGGCGTCGCTCAAAGGAATGGTGTTGGTGATCACCACTTCGTCGAGCTGCGACTTGGAAATACGCTCAATCGCTGGGCCCGACAGAATCGGGTGGGTGCAGTAAGCGAACACGCTCTTGGCACCACGATCCTTCAGAACTTCAGCGGCCTTCACCAGCGTGCCGGCGGTGTCGATCATGTCGTCCATGATGACGCAGTTGCGGCCATCGATTTCACCGATGACGTGCATCACTTCCGAGACGTTAGCGGCTGGGCGACGCTTGTCGATGATGGCCAGATCGCAACCGAGTTGCTTGGCCAGGGCGCGTGCGCGCACTACGCCACCGACGTCGGGGCTGACCACCACCAGGTTGGAATAGTTGCGGGCCTTCAGGTCCGACAACAGCACCGGCGAGGCGTAGATGTTGTCGACCGGGATGTTGAAGAAACCTTGGATCTGGTCGGCGTGCAAGTCCATGGTCAGCACGCGCTCGACGCCGACTTTTTCCAGCAGGTCGGCAACGACCTTGGCCGAAATGGGCACCCGGGTCGAGCGGGGGCGGCGGTCCTGACGGGCGTAACCGTAGTAAGGGATCACGGCGGTGATGCGGCGAGCGCTGGCGCGCTTCAGGGCATCGACCATGATCAACAGTTCCATCAGGTTCTCGTTGGTCGGCGCGCAAGTGGGCTGGACCACGAAGACATCGCGAGCGCGGACGTTTTGTTGAATCTCGACGGTGACTTCACCGTCGGAAAAACGACCGACCACAGCCTTGCCCAGGTCAAGACCCAGGTGCGTAGCGATTTCTTGGGAAAGAACCGGATTGGAGTTGCCGGTGAACAGGACGGTATTGAGCAGCACGGGCCATCCCTTTATCTGAGAAGGACCCGTGGCCAGCCAGCGTGTCCGGGTGATGTCTTACGACGAAAAACCATTCGAGAAATTTTGGCAGGGGAAGAAGGATTCGAACCTTCGCATGCTGGAATCAAAATCCAGTGCCTTAACCAACTTGGCGACTCCCCTACACAGGACACTGCAGAGCTGCAGCACCCTATAACTTCACGTGTCATTGACTGACGCGTTATTCCTTGCATGTCATTTCTGACTCAGTTTGTGGCCCAGCCCTGAAGCGGGTGCCTGTCCAAACTGCGGCATATTCTACCAGTCCACCCCGTCGGAATTTCGAAGGGCAAGGTCGTTTGTGCGACTATTGACTGGTGCGAACCACCTAAATTTTTTCCTTCACGATTCCGAGTATTCACTCGGGCAAACACCGCGCTGCCTGATCCTGTCATTCGGCTGTTGCCAAATGTGTTCTCTAACATTTGCAGTGCTTGCAGTACCTCAGGGCAGCTTGCTTCGGCAGGTTTTTGAAGATCGTTTCGACCCCAAATTCCCTCATCGCTTTCAACAAGTCTTGCGATCCCTTCGGCATCCAAACTAATTGCTTCAACTTTGTTTGACTCAGCATTGTCTGCTTTGTCTTGCTCGTTTTTGTGAGCGTTGCTGCGAATTGATTTGTGTGCAGGAAAGCCCGCTACTATAGCCACAGAATTTGATCTTGCCAAGAGGGGACTCGAAAATATTTTCTGAGTGGCAATGCTTTCGCTCGGTTTGAGCACCGCAAGGCGCAGCTCGGGCAGCTCGATCGGATGCAAGATTTCTCCGATGCCTTCGACGAAGGCGTGGCTGCCGCCCAAGAAAAACGGCACATCGGCGCCCAGCTTCAAGCCCAGCGGCAAGAGTCGAGAAAGCGGCCAATTCAATTGCCACAGACGGTTCAGGGCCAGCAAGGTGGACGCGGCGTCCGATGAGCCGCCGCCCATGCCGGCGCCCGCAGGCAGGCGCTTCTCGATGTGGATGTCGGCGCCGAAGCTGCAGCCGCTTTCGCTTTGCAAGAGCTTGGCGGCGCGCAGGCACAAATCATCGGGGGGCAGGGCGTCGCCTTGGTCATGGCGAGCCAGCGCGCCATCGCTGCGGCGCTCGAAGTGCAAGGTGTCGGCCCAGTCGATCAGGGCAAAGATCGATTGCAAGAGGTGGTAGCCATCCGGGCGCTTGCCTACCACGTGCAAAAACAAATTCAGCTTGGCCGGGGCCGGGACATCGTAGATCGCAAGCATTGCGGCTTTTTGGTTCAGAAAAGAGTTTCAGTTGGACGATTCGATGCGAGCGCGCAGCGTCACTGCGGGCTCGCTGGGGCGATGCGCGAGGATCAGCCCTTCGCTTTGCTTGGACAGGTCAATGCGCCAGCCCAGCTGTTCAAAGCCGGGACCTGAATTCAGGTCATGACTGGGAGCTTGGGGCCAGGGGCGACCGCGCAGCCAGTCGAACAGGGCCGCGACAGGGATCGATTCGCCCAGCAACTCGCGGGTCAAATCGTCCAGATGGGCGTAGTTGCGCTCACCTTCAGGGGTTTGCAGCAGGACATCGCCGTCTCGCCAACTGGCGCGAGCCATCAAACTGCCGAGAGGCGTACTCAGTTCGAGTTGACCGGCGGCAGGGTTGCCAGTCAGTTCGAATCCGGCATTACCGCCGGAGGCGCGGCCGCTGCTGCCAGCGACTTGCACACTGAGGCGGCCACTCAGGCGCACATCACCTTCGCTGAGCGCGGGGGCAGGCTTGGGTGCCAAGTTCGCGCAGGCGACCAAGCTAATGGCCATGAGCAGGCAAAGCAGGCGAGTCAGCGTGAGTCGCAGGGCTTGCAGTCTGATCATGGGGCCGCTTTCAAACGCTTCAGCGTCTCGCGCAGGGCTTCATTCTTGGGGTCGCGGGCGAGGCCTTCTTGCCAGATACGCTGGGCCTCTGATCGTTCGCCGCTGACCCACAGGACTTCCCCGAGGTGAGCGGCGATTTCTGCGTCGGGCCGAGAGGCATAGGCTTGGCGCAGCAGGCGCAGGGCCTCCGGGATTTGGCCTAGTCGGTACTCCACCCAGCCCATGCTGTCGAGGATGAATGGCTCGGTTGGCACGAAGCTGAGCGCTTTGGCTATCAATTCCCTTGCTTCAGACAGTCGAATATTTCGATCGGCCAAGGAGTAGCCGAGCGCGTTGTAAGCGTGGTGGTGATCAGGTTTGAGGACGATGACGCGCTTGAGCAGGGTTTCCATTTCGTCCAAGCGCCCGAGCTTTTCCGCCATCATCGACTGTTCGTAAATGAGGTCCGGATCCTCGGGGATCCGCTCATTGGCCTTCGCCAGCACTTCATGTGCAGCCTTCCATTGCTGCATATCGCGCAGCAATTGAGATTCGGCCATCAGCTTGGCTCTGAGCTCTTCTGGGCTGGCTTCAGGCAAGGCTTGTAGCAGCTTGCGCGCCTCGGCCAACCTGCCTTGCCGGGCCATCAAGGAGGCACGGCGGTAGCCGACTTCCAACTGGCGTTGTGGCGCGTCCACCTTAATCAGCCAAGCCTCTGCTCCTTTCAGGTCGCCACGCATTTCAGCCGCTTGGGCCAGCATCAGCCATGCTTGTTGATGCGCCTCATTGCTGATCGAGCCTTCGCCTGTGGCATTGTCGCCGGGCTTGGTCTCCAGCAGCCGCAGGTACTCGCGCAAGGCTTTTTCTGCAGCTTCAGCATGCTTCAAGTCCAACTCAAGGGTGCCCAGCGCGAACCAAGCCGAGGCGGTTTGCGGTGAGCCCAGCGTGACGGCGCGAAACTCTCGTGCGGCCTCGGCCGGGCGCTGCGTTCGCGCCAGCGCCCGGCCGTAGGCGAGGCGCAGCAGATGGTTGTCGGGTGAAGTGCTCAGGCGTTCTTGAACCAGCAGTTCCGCGTCGGGCTCACTCGGCATCAGGTCGAGCGCCAGTTGCATCGCGTCTTCCGATTCGGGGGACAGTTTGACGATGTCTCGCGCAGCGTCCAAGGCGCGCCGGTTATCACCTGCAGCGAGATAGAACCTTGCCAGCACCACCTGAGCGATCTCGCGCGTTTCGACACGTTTGGCGCTGGCGCGCAGTACCGGCTCCAAAGCGCGGAGGACCTGTCGAGGTTCGGCTGCACGTTGGAACAGGCGCGGCAGGGAGGCCAGTACGCCGGCACGCTGCTCGACCGGCGTGATGTCCAGCAGGGCGCGCAGCACGTCGCTGACCTCACTCGGTCGGTTCAGCAGAGCCAGCAGTTGAATCACCGTTTGATGGGCTGTTTGCGACTTGGGGCTGGTGTCCCGCCAGGCTTTGGCCGCGATCAGGGCTTGGTCGCCGGCGCGCGCTTGCAGTGCAATACTGATCACGCGTTGAAACAGTTCTTCATCCCCGGTGCGGCGCGCCGCGTCTAGCAAGACTTGAAACGCCACACCGGGCTGCCCGCTGCGCAGCTCCAATTCGCCGATCAGCAACTGATAAAACAGCGGCGCATCCATCGCGGAATTGCGCACCGGTGCCGGGCTCGCGCTTGCTGCGCCGGCGGCACCGGCTGCTGTTTCTACCTTGGGCGCGGGGTTGGCTGGCGCTATTGGGCTGAACAAGGCTGCAGCCAGCGTGGCAATCGCCAGGGGCGGGCTGCGGCGGAAAAAATCGGGCATGAAAGCTCCTGCATCAATACTTCTTGCCTGCGCATCTCGTTGGCGGGGCGAGGGAGCATTCTGCCCCGATATCATCCGGCCATGCCCGAGCTGCCCGAAGTTGAAGTCACCCGTCTCTCGTTTGCCGATGCCATTGAGGGCGCCACGGTGTTGCAGGCATGCCTGGGCAAGCCCTTGCGCTGGCCTTTGGGTGTGCAAGCCGAGCGGCTGATGGGCGGGCGAGTTGGCGCGGTGATTCGGCGCGGAAAGTATCTGTGGTTGCCTTTGTCCCGCCCCGTGAGCGGCGGTGGTTTGCTTGTGCATCTGGGCATGTCGGGCTCGCTGGCCTTCACTCCGCCCGGCGTGGCGGGCGAAGCCGGGCCGCATGACCACTTTGATTTATTGACTGACCGCGGCTTGCTGCGTCTGACCGACCCGCGCCGTTTTGGCGCGGTCGTGTGGTCCGAGGCTTTGGAGGCGCCGGCCGCGGCCAAACTCCTGGCGGGCTTAGGACTGGAGCCTTTTGATGCGCGCTTTGATGGCGCGCATCTGCATGCGGGCCTGAGCGGACGCAAAGTGGCGATCAAGCAGGCTTTGCTGGCCGGCGACATCGTGGTGGGTGCCGGCAATATCTACGCTTGTGAAGCCTTGTTTCTGGCCGGCATTGACCCGCGCCTGCCGGCCGGCAAGCTCAGTCGGCCACGTGCCGAGCGCTTGGCCCGGGCGGTGCGTGGCGTCTTGGCGCAAGCGCTGGACGCTGGCGGCAGCACGCTGCGCGACTTCAAAGATGCCCATGGCGTGGCCGGTAGCTTTCAGATGCAGGCACGTGTTTATGGTCGCGAAGGCCAGCCTTGCTTGACTTGCGGCAGCCCGATTCGGCGCATTGTTCAGGGCCAGCGGTCCACCTTTTTCTGCCCCCAATGTCAAAAGAGATAGAGCTTCCTTTGCAATTTGCGCCTACCTTGGTGGCCTGGCAGCGCCGCCATGGTCGGCACAGCTTGCCCTGGCAGAACACCCGCGACCCGTATCGGGTCTGGCTGTCGGAAATCATGCTGCAGCAGACCCAGGTCACGACAGTCTTGGGCTATTACCAGCGCTTTCTGCAGCGCTTCCCAACCGTCAGTGGTTTGGGGGCGGCCACGCTAGACGAAGTGCTCGCCATGTGGGCGGGCCTGGGCTACTACAGCCGGGCGCGCAATCTGCATGCCTGCGCTCAGGCCGTGCGCGAGCAGCATGGCGGCGCGTTCCCTCGCACGGCCGCTGCGCTGCAGGAGTTGCCCGGCATTGGGCGATCGACCGCGGCGGCGATTGCGGCTTTTTGTTTTGCCGAGCGGGTGGCGATTCTGGACGGCAACGTCAAGCGCGTGCTGACACGCTTGCTGGCTTTTGACGGCGATATGGCCAGCAGTGCCCAGGAGAAAAAACTCTGGGGCCTGGCCACCGAATTGCTGCCGCAGTCTCAAGATATGGTGGCTTACACCCAGGGCGTGATGGACCTGGGGTCGGGTGTGTGCACGCCGCGTGCGCCGCAATGCTTGTTGTGCCCGGTGAGCGAGTTGTGCCGGGGGCGTGAGCAGGGCGAGCCGACCAAGTTCCCGGTCAAGACCAAGAAGCTCAAGCGCAGCCAGCGCGAGAACTGGTGGCTCTGGCTGGAACATGAGGGTCAGGTCTTGCTGCAGCAGCGTCCGGCCAAGGGCGTCTGGGCCGGGCTGTGGAGCTTGCCCTTGTTTGATGACGAAGCGGCGCTGCAGGCTGCAGCCCAAGGCTTGGATCTCGGCCAAGGTCCGGGACAGGGTCTGGAAACCATGCCGCGCATCCAGCATGCCTTGACCCATTTCGACTGGACTTTGCATACCCAGCGGGCCGAATTGCAGCGCCGGCCTGCTGACGCTCAGTTCCATGGACAATGGGTCGCCCGCGAACGCCTCGCGGACTATGCCTTGCCGGCGCCCTTGAAAAAGATGATTCAGGCTTGAGCCGCGTCACATTTTTGGAACACCGACCATGAACGCAAGTCTGAAGTCGACCATTGAATCGGGCCTGGTTGCCTTGTTGGCCGCTGCCTGCTGCATCTGGTTTTTGATCTCAGCGGCTCAAGAGCCGGAGCCGCAGGTGCCGCTGATCGTGCTCTTGTCCTTCGGCTTGGCGGGCTGCTTGGCAGCTCACTGGGCTTTTATGGGCATCGTGGTCAAGCGCACCGGCCGGCCTTTGCTCTTGTGGTTGCCTTTTGTGGTCATCTTGGTGCCGGTGGGCACGGCGGTCTTGCTGGCCTTGATTGCTTCAGCTGAAAAAGACGCGGCCCTGCAAGCATCGGCCCAGCAGCCTGAGCGTTTTTGAAGCGCAACTGTTGAAAAGCGCATAAGCAAACAAGAAAGCATTGTTTAGAAAATATAGGGTTAACACTTACATTGCGAAGGCGCCAACAAGAGCGTGCAGTTGAAAACACCTTTCGCAATGAACCCTGCTTTCTCGCCGACCCGGGCCACCGCCGCCCCGTCGCGCTCTGAGTTTCTTTTGAACTCTGTTTCTTCCTCCACCCAGTCTTCGCGACTCATTTCGGCCGTCTCACGAATGTGTTGATGCCCGCAGGCGAGTACGCCTGATCGATCGCAATATCGGCTGCCTCAGCTGGCATCTCCTTGTTCCAGCGCTGCCCGCGATCACTTCATCCGTCTTTTCTTTGCGTTGATACCGGTTCGGGTGCCTTGCCCTGAGCAGTTCTCCGCATGCCTGGGCCCGAGCTGGGTCCGTCACTCTTTTCTCATTCAAACATCATGCTGAAAGGTGATGTCCCGGCGCGTGGTGTAAGTCCACAGCCCGGAGAGGCTGAGATGCGC
>NZ_JBMLSK010000009.1:0-2319 GCF_049240545.1 Roseateles sp.
ACTGGCCGGCCGCCGGCGCCTGCGCCCAGGCCGCGCAGGCCAGGGTGGCGCCCAGCACCGCCAGCGCCCAGCGCGCCGGTGGCCTCACCTGCTCATACCGAATTGCCACAGCAGGAAGGCCAGCACATCGGCCCGCTCGGCCTGCCGCTGCGCCTTGGTGTCGCCGACGCCGTGGCCGGCCTGCCAGTCCAGGCGCAGCAGCACCGGACGCGAATCGGGCACCGCGGCGGCCACCGCCTGCAAGCGCGCGGCGGTCTTGGTGCTCTGCCACACCTCGACCCGCGGATCGTTGACGCCGTGGGTGAGAAGAACCGCCGGATAGCGCACGCCGTCCTTGATCTGGTGGTAGGTGCTCATGGCCAGCAGCGCGCGGAACCCGGGCTCCGTCTTGTGGGTGCCGAACTCCGGGATGTTGGCCGGACCGGTCGATTCGAATTCCGCGCGCACCATGTCAAGCGCACCCACCGCGGGGATCGCCGCGGCGAACAGGTCGGGCCGCTCGGTCATCGCACGGCCGATCAGGATGCCCCCCGCGCTGCCGCCCCAGATGCCCAGGCGCGCCGGCCGTGTGTACTTCTGCGCGACCAGATACTCGGCGGTGGCGATGAAGTCCTTCCAGGTGTTGGGCTTGGTCTGCTGGAAGCCGCCCTTGTACCACTCCTGCCCGAAGGCGCCCGAGCCGCGCGGATTGGCCACCGCGAAGACGCCGCCGCGTTCCAGCCAGGCCAGCCGCCACGCCGAAAACCAAGGCTCCTCCGTATAGCCGTAGCTGGCGTAGCCCCACAGCAGCGTCGGGTTGCTGCCGTCGAGCTTCAGCCCCTTCTTGTGGACGATCGACAGCGGCACCCGCGCGCCGTCGTGGCTTGGCACCAGCACCTCGGTGCTGACGTACCCGTCCAGCGCGTCGAACTTGCCGGCCGGCTGCAGGCGCGTGTTGGTCACCCGCGCACCCTCGGCCAGGTAGATCTGCGCGCCACGGGTCCAGCTTTGCAGCGTCAGCAGCGCACCCGGCAGGCGGAAGTCCACGCCGCCGAACGTCGCGCTGCCCTCCACCGGCAGCTTGAGCGTCTGCACCGGCGCGGCGGCGGGCAGGGGCAGGCGCAGCACGCGCGTGACCGCGCCGTCGCGGCGCGTGACGTACAGCGCGTCGGCCGCGCGCACCATGCCGGTGAGCACACCACTGCCCTGCGCGATCAGCTCGCGCGCGCCCTGCACGCCACGCTCGACGCTGCCTTCCAGCAGCCGGAAGCGGGCGGCGTCCTTGTGCGTGAGCGCGAACAGCCGCTCGCCCGCGAACTCAGCCGCAGTCACCGCGTCGGCCTGCGCCAGCAGGCGGCGCCACTGCGCCTTGCCGGCCATTGCATCGGCCAGCGGCGCGATGTAAAGCGACAGCTCGCGATCGGTGCCGTGGTGGACGTAGCCTGCGGCCCAGCGCGTGCCGTAGATCGGCGTCACATAGGGCGAGTCCTGCGCCGGGTTGACGCCGAGCGCCGGGTCGGTCGAGTCCATGGCCACCGGCGCGCGATCGGCCTCGCCGTCGAGCCGCAGGAACACGCTGCGCACGTTCTGAAAGCGCTCGACCGGCGCCATGCCCGGCTTCATTTCCTGCAGCCGCATGAAGAACAGGCCGCTGTCGTCCTCCAGCCAGGCCACGCCGCCGTACTGGGCGCGCGCGACCGGCCCGAGCACGCGCTTGCCGGTGGTCGCGTCCATCACGAACAGACTGGCGTCCTCGGAGCCGCCGGCCGACAGCCCGTAGGCGACGTAGCGGCCGGTGAAGGAGGGCACGAACCAGTTGATCGCGTGCGGCGTGCCGGTCAGGTTGTACAACTGCTCGGGGTCCACCAGCAGCCGCTCCTGGCCCTGCAGCCCGCGCCGCACGTACAGCTTGAACTGGTCGTCGGTCACGCCGCGCCGCTCGTAGAAGTAGAGCTCGCCGGGGCGCCGCTCTACCGAGGCGACGCGCGCGGCCACCGCGTCGTCGTACATCTGCAGGCGCTTGAGCAGCTCGGCGCGACCCGGGATGGCGTCGAGCCGCGCCCGGGCGAACTCGCCCTGGGCCTTCATCCAGGCCTGCACCTGCGGGTTCTTCACCTCCTCCAGGGCGCGATACGGATCGGCCACCGTGGTGCCGAAGTACGTGTCGGTCGTGTTGCCGGCCGCAAACAGCGGCGGCGGCGCGCTGCCGTGCGCCGGCGCCGCAGCAGTGCAGCACAACGCGATGAGGGCCGCGCCGGCGGCGTGCCATGAGGGGATTTGCATGACGTCTTCTCCTTGCGCCCGGCGCCTCAGTGCTGCGCGGTCTGGATCAGTTCGATC
>NZ_JBMLSK010000010.1:0-94866 GCF_049240545.1 Roseateles sp.
TGCCGGAGCTGCTCAAGCCCGGTGCGCCGGCCGTGGAGCTGCGTGGCAACTGGGCGATTCATCGCTCCCGGGTACTGGCGGTGCCTGGACCCGATAACCGTCTGGCACAGCAGATTCCGATGACCCTGAATCTGGGCCTTGACCACCGCCTGACGAAGCCGCCGTTGGAGGCCCTAAGTGGCAGCTTCAGCTGGGGCGGCAATCTGAGCCTGAGCCGCGGCGCCACCCAGCGCTTGGCCCAAGATCGTTGGGCGGGCTTGTCCTCCACCCGGGTTTTGGACGTCTATGCCTTGTGGAAGCAAGACAAGCAAAGCGCATGGCGGCTGTCCTTCAGCAATCTGCTGCATCCCGACCGGGTCAGTACTCGCCGCGTTTTGGCCGAGGGCCTGGACCATCGCTTGGAAGAGCGACTGCAAAGCGGCGTGAACGCGCGACTGCTGTGGGAACGGAGTCTTTGACGTCGCTTGGGGTGGGGTGGACGCGGCCCTTCATAATTCATCCTCGCCCCCGCCGTTTCTTGAGATGCTAGCTTTTGATCATGGATAAATTCTTGCTGCCGCAGCTGGTGCTGGAACGACTGGCCGAAGACCTGCAGCAAGTTGAGCAGGCTGCCCGGGCGGCCCATGAGACGGCGACGCACGAAGAAAACATCGCCGAGAACAAGTACGACACCTTGGGTCTTGAGGCGGCCTACCTGGCTACCGGCCAAGCCCGCCGCGCCGAAGCCATCCGCCAGGCGATGGCCCATTGGCGTCAGTTTCGACCACTCCCCTACGACGCCAGCAAAGGGATACAACTCGGCGCTTTGGTCTGCCTGGTGGACTCCGACAACCAGCAGCAACAGCTCTTTCTCGGCCCGGCCGGTGGCAGCATGAAGTTGCTCAGCGGCGATCAGTCCGTTCAAGTCATCAGTTGCGAAGCCCCCTTGGGTCTGGCCATGCTGGGCAAGTTCGAGGGCGATGAGGTGTCGATACAGCTTGCTCAAAACCGACAGCAGTTTGAGGTGCTGCGGGTTGATTGAGCCGCAAGAGAGTTCACGCCGGATTGATTCGGATTTTGTATCCCTGATCCTGCTCCGAAGCTCTGAAGATGGGCTGGTGCGCGCTTTGACTCGGCCCGCCGCCGTGCTCATGGTGCCCGGGCCGGCTTTGGCGAGCCAGCTTCCCTCGGTGCTCACTGCGCGGGTCAGCGGCGGCAAACTCGCTCCGCGAGCAAAGCTCGCTGCGCTCAAACAAGTGCCGCCAAGTCAGATGTTGAAGCGCGCTGCGCGCGCCCGACCCGCTACGCTGCGCTCTCGGCCGGGCACAAATCGCCCGTCGGCGGGCCGAGTCAAATCGAAGTGGGCGTTAGGTCAGGGTGTTGAGGCCGTGCCTCACGCGTAAAACCCAATAGTCCGCCCCGGGCACAGAGCAGCCTCAGGGCTACTTGCTGCGCATGAAATGGACTTGCCTCGCTCGGTCAGTTTTTCGGCGCGTCACAAAGCCGGAACTCGCTTGGTGAATAGTTACTCGCCTTGGTCGACTTTCGGGCGTAACGTCGAATTCGCACTGTCGGCAAGAGGCGGAAGTCCATGAGGAAAGCTTAAGAGAAACATCAGCAAACCGTGAGGACGCCCAGCTGACGAGCGAGTACCATGGCTCAGCCGAGATGTGAGGCGCAAAGATTCGCGGTCTTCGGTTAAGGGCCGCGACAAAGCCCACCGGGCGGCACCGAGCCCCTTGTAGCTGTACGCCAGTTCAACACACCAGGACACCGTATGCCCAAGTTCACCGTCAACATCCCCGTCGAAACCGACGCACCGAAGGTCGTGGTGGACGTCAACCCGCAATCGCCGATGGCAGCTGGCCGCCACCGATTCAGCCTGGTGGTGGTGGACGACTCGGGCAACGAAAGCGCACCAGACACCATTGATCTCATCGTGGCCGATCGCGATCGCCCCACCGCCGTTCTGCAAGGGCCCGAGATCGCATCCGTCGGCAAAGAGTTCACGCTGAATGGCGCCAAATCCTTCGACACTGGTGGCGGCACCATCAAGACTTGGCGCTTCACCTACCTCGGTCCTTCCATTCGTTGACAGAGATGCCGGTTCTGCGACGCGACCAGCCCGTGAGCAGCACCCAGCCTCGTCTGGTGGTGCACAACCAGTTAGCACCGGGCCGCCACCGCTTTGCTTTGGTGGTGGTGGACGAACACGGACGGGCCAGCGCGCCCGACATCTGCGTTGTGACTGTGCGGCCCAAAAGCGAGCGTAGTCAGCGCCCTGTGAAGGCTAGCAACCCATGAGCGAACTCATCAGCCCCGGTGTGCAAGTCATCCTGGTGAGCCTCGTACTGAGTTTTGCCCTTGTGACCGTGCTCTCGCCCTTGTTGTTGTGGTGGTACCGGCGCCGCGTGGCGCACTGGATGAGCCAAGGCAGGGCTGACGACGAGGCCGCCGCCACCACGCAAGCGGATCCGCCAGGCCCGCCGCCACGCTGGGTGCGCTTGTCGGGGCAGTTAGCAACAGCAGCGACATCCTCATTGCCAGCGGGCCCCCACACCTGGTCGCCCGGCCAGCTGCGCTTGGTCGCAGGCCATGCCGCCAGTGGTGGGATTTGCGCGCTGCTGCTCACGGTGGCCTTCTGCTCGCTCTTCTCGCAATACCTCAGCGCGACCATGGTCGCCACCGTGCTGCTGGCAGCGCTGGTGCCCACGGCGGCGCTGGTGCTGGTCTTGCTGAGTACCAGCACCCGGCAGCGCGTGCTGAGCGCGGCGGCGGCAGGCGCGCTGCTCTGGATGCTGCCAGGCGACTCACAGAGCCTGGCCAGCAGCCTTTACCTGCTGTTCGTGCTGGCGCCGCTGGGGCTGCTGGTGGTGTTTGGCCTGCGCTTCTGGCGCGGTGTGGCGCCCATGGTGCTGGTGGTGTCGCTCGCGGCCAGCGCGCTGGCGGTGACGATGGCGCTGCTGGGCTCGCGCGGCCTGGGTCTGGAAACGGTGTGGGGCTGGCGCCTGGCTGGGCTGATCGCAGGCGCTTGGCTGGGCTACCGCGCACTGCAGGCGCTGCAGCGCGCCTTTGATGCGGGGCGCTTCAGCGATCTCGATCTCTTCATCGACACCTGGTGGCTGGCCTTGCTGCTGGTACAAGCCACGGTGCTGGCCGTGATGGCGGAGAACCCCGCCTATCTGGCGCTGGTGGCCGCCTACCCGCTGGTGGTGGGTGTGCGCCGCGCGCTGTGGCGGACTTTGCCGCTAGCGAAGCCTGAGGCAGCAGCGCGCCCGCTCTTGCTGCTGCGCGTGTTCAGTAAAGAAGGCCGGATGGAAGCGCTGTTCGATCGGATCGAGCAGCAATGGCGCCACATCGGCCCCATCCACATGATCGCCGGCTGGGACCTGGCGCTGCGCAATATCGGGCCGAGCGACTTCGTCGCCTTTGTCGCCGGGCGGCTGCGCTCGCAGTTCATCAGCAGCGCGCAGCAGTTGCAGGAAAGGCTGCAGAGCCTGCCCACGCAACGCGATGCCGATGGGCGCTTTCGCGTGTCGCACTTTTGGTGTCACTCGCACACCTGGCAGCCGACCATGCGCGCGCTGGCGGCACGCAGCCACGCGGTGCTGATGGATCTGCGCGGATTCAACGGCGACCGAGAAGGCTGCTGCTATGAGCTGCTGCATCTGGCGCGCCACGCGCCCGAGATGCCGGTGCTGCTGCTCGTCGACAGCCCCGAGGTCTATGCCGAACTGCAGCGACTGCTGGGCGGCGTTGAAAGCGCCAGCGCGGCATGGATGGTGGCCGACGTGGCCAGCGACAAGCCGGTGCTGCCTCCGGCGTGGCTGGAGCGTCTGTCCGCCGGCCCTGCCACAAGGAGTTGAACCCATGAAACTCGAGCGATACCGCCTGCGCGTTCTGCTGCCACTTTGCGGCGTGCTAGGCCTGGCTGGCCGCGCTGCTGCGCAAAAGCCTGCCGCCCCAAGACCAGCCGTTCTGGTGGGGCACTGGCGTCGCACCCGCATCGTGATGGACGAGCCCATCGACGACCACCTAACGCTGAGCGCAGACGGCCGCTTGAGCGCCTGGCAGGTGACGGCTAAATCGCGCAGCACGCCCCAGCCTGGAAGCTGGCGCGTGGAGGATAAACAGTTGATGCTGCAGGTCGAGGGCGAAGAAGAAGGCGGCGCGCCCTACTTCATCCACGAGGGCCGGCTGGTCTTCCCCAACATCCCCAACCGTCGCCAATTCTGGGACCGGGTGCAGTAGCGCGGCGCTGGCCTGGAGGGCCTGCGCTTGTCAGTGCTGCTCTCGTGTCAGCCGCTCTGCAAACGAAATCCCGATGGCGGAAAGCACGAAGGTGAAATGGATGACTGCGATCATGGTCACGACTTGGACGTTCTCCAGGGTCAAATCGCCGCTCAAATAGGTCTTCAAGGCGTGCACGCCCGAGATGGAGATGATCGCAAACGCCAGCTTCAACTTGAGGTTGTAGGTGTTGACGTGGTCGAGCCAGTCGGGCTTCTTCATGTCGGCTTTGTCGAAGTGGCCCGTGGTCACAAACAAGGAAACCCCAGCCAGTGCTACCACCCAAACCAGTTGGGCCACCATGGTCATGTCCACCAACTCCAGCACCTTGATGATCAGCGCAATTTTTTCCAAATCACCAAACAGCAGCGTGGTCATCAGCTTGTAGGTTTCGAAGAGAAACTTGCCCAAGATTCCGAAGATGATGCCCACCAAACCGACATAGAAAAACAGCATGGTGAAACGCATGCCGTACAGCAATGAGCCGACGCTCGAGAGAAGCTTTTCCATCAGTGACTTTCAATAACAACAAGACGCCATGCTGAACCAGGGCTCAGCATGGACAAAGTTTGTGACGCCTCTCGAACAGAAGCTGCCGGCCCGCACACTAACAGCAAAACACCGGATTTTTGAAACCAAAGGCGCTGCATCAGGCCTGAATTCTCGCAGGCCAATGCCGGGCACCGTATTCAGATGACTGTGCCTTGAAGGATTCGAGCTGAGCCCAAACCGTTCAGCGCCCGCAAGACGGCTTCGGCCGTGGCCGGTGCGCGCAGATCGGGGTCGCAGCCGGCCGGGCCGGTCGAGGCGATGGCGTCCTTGATGGCCAGCAGCACCGAGATCGGTAAGAGCAGCGGCGGCTCGCCCACCGCCTTGGAGCGGTGGATGCTGTCGGCTGCATTCGGCTGGTCGAACAAGGCCACCCGGAAGTCCGGCGGGCTGTCGTTCGCCGTAGGGATTTTGTAGGTGCTGGGCGCGTGGGTCAGCAGGGCGCCGCTGCTGGGGTGCCAGACCAGTTCTTCCATCGTCAGCCAGCCCATGCCCTGCACGAAAGCGCCCTCGATCTGGCCGATGTCCAGCGCGGGGTTCAGCGAGCGGCCCACATCGTGCAAGACATCGGCGCGGATGACACGGCTTTCGCCCGTCAGGGTATCGACCAAGACTTCCGAGACGGCGGCGCCGCAAGCGAAGTAGTAGAACGGCTTGCCCTGCAGCTTGGTGCGGTCCCAGTGCAGGCCGGGCGTGGCGTAAAAGCCCTCGCTCCAAAGCTGCACCCGCTGCATATAGGCTTTGTGCACCAGCTCGGCAAAACTCATCGAGTGAGCGCCGGCGCTGACCCGCTCGTCCGCAAAACTCACCTCATCCGCCGAGCATTGCCACAGCTGCGCAGCCAGCGCGGCCAGCCGGCTCTTGATGCGCGCGGCGGCGTCTTGCGCGGCCTTGCCATTCAGGTCGCTGCCGGTGGAGGCGGCGGTGGCGGAGGTGTTGGCGATCTTTTGGGTGTCGGTGGCGCTGCAGCGCACGCGCGCCAGGCTCAGCCCCAGCTCATGCGCCACCACCTGCGCCACCTTGGTGTTCAGGCCCTGGCCCATCTCGGTGCCGCCGTGGTTCACCAGCACCGATCCATCGGTGTAAACATGCACCAGCGCGCCGGCCTGGTTCAGGTGCACCACATTGAAGCTGATGCCGAATTTCAGCGGTGTCAGCGCGAGGCCTTTCTTCAAGACAGGGCTGCGAGCGTTAAAGTCGCTCACCGCTTGACGGCGCTGGGCGTAGTCGCTGCTGGCTTGCAGGCCTTCGATCAGCGGGGCCAGGATGTTGTCTTCAACTTGTTGTCCGTAGGGCGTGATGTTGCGGCCGCCCTCATCGGTGTAGAGATTGCTCAGCCGCACCTGCAGCGGGTCACGCTGCAAGCGGCGCGCCACCGCGTCCAGAATCATCTCGATGGCCAGCGCTCCTTGCGGCCCGCCAAAGCCGCGAAACGCGGTGTTGCTCTGGGTGTGGGTGCGGGCGCAAAAGCCATGCAGAGCCACATGCGGGAAGAAATAGGCATTGTCGAAATGGCAGAGCGCCCGCGCCATCACCGGCGCCGACAGATCCGCCGAGTGGCCGCAGTTGGAGATCAGCTCCACCTCGGCGCCGAGGATGCGCCCTTGTTCATCAAAGCCCACGTCCCAGCGGTAGTCAAAGCCGTGGCGTCGGCCAGTGATCATGAAGTCGTCATCGCGGTCCAGGCGCAGCTTGACCGGGCGGCGCAGCTGGGTGGCGGCGAGGGCGGCCACGCAGGCGAACAGGGCCGACTGCGACTCCTTGCCGCCAAAACCGCCGCCCATGCGCCGGCATTGAACCTGCACCTGGTGTGAGGCCCATCCCAGCGCATGGGCGAGTAACTGCTGCATCTCACTGGGGTGTTGGGTGGAGCAATGCACCAAGAGACCTTGGCTCTCCTGCGGGACGGCGTAGCTGATCTGGCCCTCCAGATAGAACTGCTCCTGCCCGCCGACCGACCATTCGCCGCTGAGCCGCAGCGGCGCCGCTGCCAAGGCGGCCGCCGCATCGCCACGGCTCAGGTGCATGGGCGGCAGCACATAGTGGCCCTGGGCATGGGCTTCTTTTGCCGTCAGCACAGCGGGCAGGGCTTCAATTTGCAAAGCCGTTTTGGCCAAGGCGGCGGCGCGGCGCGCCAGCTCGCGGCTGCTGGCGATGATGGCAAAAACCGGCTGGCCCAGATAACTCAAAGTCTCGCCGGCAAGAATCGGGTCATCATGAACCAGCGGCCCGCAGTTGTTTTCGCCGGGGATGTCGGCTGCGGTCAGCACTGCCACCACGCCGGGCTGGGCCTGCAAGAGCGCCAAATCGATGGACAACAAGCGCCCATGCGCCACCGGCGACAAGCCCAGGGCCGCATGCAGAGTGCCATGCAGCTCGGCGATGTCGTCGGTGTACGTCGCTTCGCCGCTGACGTGCAGCGCGGCGGATTCATGCGGCTGGCTTTGGCCTACGCGTTCGCCCGCGCTGCTTTGCTGGGGCGCCTTCATGCCGCGCTCCCCGCGCGGCGATCAAAGCTGACGGCCTGCCACACGCTCAACTCACTCGCCGCCAGCGGCTGCTCGGCGCGTGTTTCCAGCCAGAGTCGGCGCAGCAGGTTTTGCGCCACTTGCAATCGGTAGCCGCTGCTGGCGCGGGCGTCGCTCAGAGGCGTGAAGTCTTGGCTCAAGGCAGACTGCGCTGCTTGCAGCGCAGTCTCATCCCAGACCTGGCCCAGCAGGGCGGCTTCGGCAATCGCTGCGCGTTTGACCACAGCGGCCATTCCGCCATAGACCAAGCGTGCTGCGAGCACCCGATGGCTGCCGGGCTCCAACTGCAAGGCCAACACGGCGCACACGGCGGAGATATCGCTGTCATAGCGTTTCGCCACCTTGTAGGCGCCGAGGCGCCAGTCCGGGCCGGGCAATGGCAGGTGCATGGCCTCGACGAATTCGCCCGGCTGCCGGGCGTTTTGCATATAGCCGAGGTAGAAGTCTTCCAGCTTCATGCGGCGCTGTTGGGCACCGTGGCGCAAAACGATCTCGGCGCCCAGGGCGATCAGCGCGGGCGCGCCGTCGCCAATCGGCGAGCCATTGGCGATATTGCCGCCCAGGGTGCCGGCCTGGCGCACCGGCGGCGAGGCAAAGCGCAGCCACAGTTCGCGCAGCGCCGGTGCGGCCTCGGTCAGTGCCGACCAGGCTTCTTCCAGCGAGGCGGCGGCGCCTATCCACAAGCCCGGCTGGCCGTGAAAGTCTTGCGGGCGAATCTGCCGCAGTTCGGCCACCGCGCCCACAAAAATCAAATCGCCCACATCGCGGAACTGCTTGTTCAGCCACAGGCCGATGTCGGTAGCCCCGGCCAGCAGCCGGGCTTGCGGTTTGGCCTCGCACAGCGCCGCCAACTCGGCCACGGTGCGCGGCGCATCAAAGGCGTCCACCCGGCCTGCATAGGCTGGGTTCGGGGCTTGGTAATGCAGAGCTTCATCGGCCTGCAATTGGCGCAAAGCCGCGACGATGGGGGCTCGATCAATCGTTTGGGGTGGCAGCGTGAACATGCGCTCGCCGGCGTCCAGAATCGGGCGGTAGCCGGTGCAGCGGCACAGATTGCCGGCCAAGTCATCGGCCAGTTGTTGGCGCGTGGGTCGGCTATCTATCTCTTGATGGCGCTCGTAACAAGCTTGCAGCGTCATCACAAAGCCGGGGGTGCAAAAGCCACACTGCGAGCCGTGGCAGTCGATCAGGGCCTGCTGCACCGGGCTGGGCTTGGCGGCCGAGCCCAGGTCTTCGACGGTCAGCACCGCCTGGCCGTCCAGCGTGGGTAGCAGCTGGGTGCAGGCGTTGACATTGCGCAGGTGCAGTTGCCCGTGCTCATCCAACTCGCCCAGCAAGACGGTGCATGCGCCGCAGTCGCCCTCGGCGCAGCCTTCTTTGGTGCCTGTGCAGGCTTGGCCGGGCTGGTGTTCACGCAGATAGCTGAGCAGCGTGGTCGTGGTCGGCAGACCTTGGACGGACCGAATCTGGCCCTGCTGGAAAAAGCGGATCGGACGCGGCTGCATGCTCATCGAAACCAAACTCACCAAGCTGCTGGGCCCTTGACGATATACGATCCTGTCCCGCCTCTTTTGAAAACGCTGCCTTGTCCACTTCAACGCCACAGAAAGTCGCCCTGCGCGGCGACCTGCTCGACTTCACTGCCAGCCCCGCCTGGGGCGACTTGGAGGGCGGCGGCGCGGTGCGCTTCCAGCCTGACCATTGGTTGCTGATCGATGAGCGGGGCCGCATTCAGGGCACGCAGGCGCAAGAGCCGGATCAGCAGTGGCACAGAATCGATCACCAAGGCAGCCTGATCCTGCCCGGCTTCATCGACACCCATGTGCATTGCCCGCAGCTCGATGTGATCGCCTCTTACGGCGCCGAGCTGCTGGACTGGCTCAACACCTACACCTTTCCGGCGGAATGCCGCTATGCCGACCCCGCCGTGGCCCAGGCCGGTGCGGCGCGTTTTCTGGATGCCTTGCTGGCCCATGGCACGACGGCGGCGGTGGTCTTCCCCACCGTCCACAAGGTGTCGGTCGAGGCCTTGTTCGAAGCGGCGCAGCAGCGCGGCATGCGCCTGATCACTGGCAAGGTGCTGATGGACCGCCACGCCCCGGCCGCCTTGTTGGACCCCAGCGTGGCCCAGGCCGAGCGCGACTGCGTGGACCTGATCTCGCGCTGGCATGGTGTGGATCGCCTCAGTTATGCGGTGACGCCGCGTTTTGCGCCCACCAGCACGCCCGAGCAATTGGCCATGGCTGGCGCGCTCTGCCGGGCCGATGCCTCGCTCTATATGCAAACCCATGTGGCCGAGAACCGCGAGGAGTTGCGCTGGGTCAGCGAGCTGTTCCCGCAGGCGCGCAGCTATCTGGATGTGTATGCCCGAGAGGGCTTGTTGCACCCGCGCTCGGTTTTGGCCCATGGCATCTGGCTGGATGATGAAGACCGCCGTGTGCTGGCCGCCAGCGGCGCGCAGGTCGCCTTCAGCCCCTCGTCCAACCTTTTCCTGGGCAGCGGCTTGTTTGATTGGCCGGCGGCGCGGGTCGGGCAGGTGCAGGTGTCGGTGGCCAGCGATGTGGGCGGCGGCACCAGCTTGTCCATGCAGCGCACGCTGCTGGATGGCTACAAGGTGCAGGCCATGGCAGGCCAGCGCCTGACGGCTTGGGCCGGCTTGCATGCCGCCACCCGCGGTGCCGCCGAGGCCTTGGGCCTGGGCGCGGAAATCGGCCATTTCGGCGTGGGCACCCTGGCCGACGTCTGCGTTTGGGATTGGGCACGTGGCCCGGTCGCCGAGGCGCGCGACGCGGTGGTGCGCGGCCTGCATGAACGGGTGTTTGCCTGGATGAGCTTGGCCGACGACCGCAATCTGCGCGCCGCCTATGTGGCTGGGGTGTGCAAGCATTCGGCCTGACTTCGGCTTGATTTTTGCCCTGCTTTTTGCCCGTCTTGCCGGGTTTGCCCTGCCTCTGCATCGAGCCACGGCGCTAGGGCCCAGGCTGATTTGCCCGGATACTTGCGTTTGAACTTGTCGCCCGCCTTCTTCATGAGCCCAGCCCGCCTGCAACTTTTCGGCATCAGCAAGCAATACCCCGCGGTGCGGGCGAATGACGCCATCGACCTGACGGTGGCTCCGGGCCAGATCCATGCGGTGCTGGGCGAGAACGGCGCCGGCAAGTCCACGCTGATGAAGATCATCTATGGCGCGGTGCAGCCCGATGCCGGCCGCATGCAGTGGATGGGCCAGCCGGTCACGATCAAATCGCCGGCTCAGGCTCGGGCCTTGGGCATCAGCATGGTCTATCAGCATTTCTCGCTGTTTGACACGCTGACCGCGGCCGAGAACGTCTGGCTGGGTCTGGACAAAAGCATGGGCTTGGCCGAGGTGACTCAGCGCATCGAGACGCTGGCCCAGACCTATGGCCTGGAGGTCGACCCGCAACGGCCGGTGCACAGCCTCTCGGTCGGTGAGCGCCAGCGGGTGGAGATCTTGCGTGCCTTGATGACCGAGCCCAAGCTCTTGATCCTGGACGAGCCCACCTCGGTGCTGACCCCGCGCGCGGTGGACAAGCTCTTCGTCACCCTGCGCCAGTTGGCGGCGCAAGGCTGCTCGATTTTGTATATCAGCCACAAGTTGGATGAGATCCGTGCGCTCTGCGATCACTGCACCGTCTTGCGCAGCGGGCGCGTCAGCGGCGAGGTGGACCCGCGCACTCAAAGCAGTGGGGAGCTTTCGCGTCTGATGATCGGCGCCGAGCCGCCAGCGGTGCAGCGTCAGCCTCGCCGGCCCGGCCCGCTGGCCTTGAGCCTGCGCCGCCTCAGCCTGGCCAAGGCTCAGCCTTTTGGCACCACCTTAGTAGATATCGATCTGGACCTGCATGGCGGCGAGATCGTTGGCGTGGCTGGTGTCTCTGGCAACGGCCAGCAAGAGTTGCTGGCGGCGCTCAGCGGCGAGGACCGCCGCGCTCAGGCCGGCGCGGTGCAGCTCTTCGGGCAAGACATCGCGCGCAGCGGCCCGAGCCGGCGCCGCAAGCTGGGTCTTCACTTTGTGCCGGAGGAGCGCCTGGGGCGGGGCGCGGTGCCCAGCTTGTCGCTGGCGCAAAACACCTTGCTGACGCGTACCGAGCGCGGCCCGCAGGGCTCGCTGGGCCCTTTCGGCTGGTTGCATCAGCGCCGGGTTCAACATCTGGCCGAGCGCTTGATTGCGCGCTTTCAGGTGCGCGCCGGGGGCGCTGGGGCGGCGGCGCGCAGCCTCTCGGGCGGCAATTTGCAAAAGTTCATCGTCGGCCGGGAGATCGATGCCGGCCCCAAGGTGTTGATCATTGCTCAGCCCACATGGGGCGTGGATGTGGGCGCGGCTGCGCAGATCCGCGCCGAGTTGTTGCAGCTCAGCGCCGCCGGTTGCGCCGTGCTGGTGCTGAGCGAGGAGTTGGACGAATTGTTTGAGATCAGTGATCGCCTGGTGGTGATGGCGCAAGGGCGCTTGTCACCCTCGGTGTCGGTGAGCGAGGCCAGCCGGTCTTTGATTGGCGAGTGGATGAGCGGCCTTTGGCAGGCCCCGGCGCTGAATGCGATGGGAGGCAATGATGTTCAGGCTTGAACCGCGTGCGCAGCCCTCTCAGCTGATGAGCCTGATCTCGCCGCTGATCGCATTGGCGGTGACGGTGGCGCTGGGCCTGGGCTTGTTCCTCTTGCTGGACAAAGATCCGCTGCGAGGCTTGCAGATGTTTTTCTGGGAGCCGATCCGCAGCCCGCAGGCCTGGGGCGAGTTGGCGCTGAAGGCCACGCCGCTGCTCCTGATTGCGCTCGGTTTGGCCGTTTGCTTTCGCGCCAATGTCTGGAATATCGGCGCCGAGGGGCAGTTCATCGTCGGCGCCTTGGCGGCCGGCTGGGTGGCGATGCAGGCGGATGCCAGCAGCACGGCGGCGGTGATGGTGCCGGCCATTTTGGTCGCGGGGGTGCTGGGCGGCATGGCCTGGGCCGGCATTACCGCGCTGCTGCGGGCCGGCTTCAATGCCAATGAGATTTTGGTCAGCTTGATGCTGGTCTATGTGGCCGATCTGCTCTTGGCCTATCTGGTCTACGGCCCCTGGAAGGATCCGGCGGGCTTTAACTTCCCGCAAAGCATCAGCTTTCTGCCGGAGACCAAGATTCCGCGCCTGTTCGAGGGCAACCGAGTGAATATTGGCGTGCTGATCGCTTTGGCCTCGGCCCTGGCTTGCTGGGTGCTGCTGTTTCGCTCCTACCTGGGCTTTTCGCTGCAGGTGGGCGGTCTGGCACCGGCGGCGGCGCGCTACGCGGGGTTTTCCTCGGAGCGGGCCTTGTGGACGGCGCTGCTGCTCTCGGGCGCCATGGCCGGTTTGGCGGGTGCGCTGGAGGTGGCCGGTCCGCTGGGTCAGCTGACGCCTTATGTGCCGGCCGGCTACGGCTTTGCGGCCATCATCGTGGCCTTTGTCGGGCGCTTACACCCGCTGGGCATTGTGCTGTCCTCGGTCTTGATGAGCATGTTCTACATTGGCGGCGAGTTGGCGCAGTCGCGCTTGGGCCTGCCCAAATCCATCACCGGCGTGTTCCAGGGCTTGCTGCTGTTCTCGCTCTTGGCCTGTGACACCTTGATCAATTACCGCTTGCAGCGCAGCGCTGCGCCTGCGGTGGCAAGAGGGCAATGAGCATGGACAGCATTGCACCGCTGATTGCGGCCTCGATGAACGCCGGCACCTTGCTGGCGCTGGCGGCATTGGGCCTCTTGATCAACGAACGCGCCGGCATCGTCAATTTGGGCGCAGAGGGCCTGATGCTGGTGGCCGCGGTGGCCGGCTTCGCCACTGCGGTTCATACCGGCAGCGACGGCCTGGCTTTTGTGGCCGGCATGGCCGCGGGCGCGCTCTTGTCGGCCGTGTTTGGCCTGCTGGTGATCTGGCTCAACACCAATCAATATGCGGCCGGTCTGGCGCTGAGTCTTTTTGGGGCAGGCTTTTCCGCCTTTGTCGGCCTGCGCTACACGCAAGAGAAGCTGAGCCCGCGCAGCAGTTATGAACTGCCCTGGTTGGCCGATCTGCCTTTTGTCGGGCCGGCTTTCTTCAAGCAGCACCCCTTGGTTTATGGCGCGATTGCGCTGACCGCGCTGCTGGCTTGGTTTTTGTATCGTTCGCGCGCCGGCCTGGTGCTGCGCGCGGTGGGCGAGTCGCCTGAGTCCGCCCATGCGCTGGGTTATCCGGTGCGCAAGATCCGGCTGGCGGCGGTGGTGGCGGGTGGTGCGCTGTGCGGCCTGGCGGGCGCCTATGTCTCGGTCATCTACACACCGTTGTGGGTTCAGGGCATGATTGCCGGTAAAGGCTGGATTGCACTGGCCTTGACGACTTTTGCGACCTGGCGGCCGGCGCGCATTTTGCTCGGCGCCTATTTGTTCGGTTTTGTCACCATGCTGCAATTCCATCTGCAGGGGCAGGGTGTGCAGATCCCCAGTCAGTTCCTCAGCATGCTTCCCTATCTGGCCACCATCGTGGTTTTGGTGCTCATTTCCAGCAAGGCGGCCTTCATTCGGGCCAATATGCCGGCCTCGCTGGGCAAACCCTTCTTCCCTGGCTCATGATTTTTGATTGGAGAGAAAGTCAATGAATAAGCGACATTTGCTGTTGAAACTGGCCTCCTTGAGCGCCCTGGCGGCCAGCTCGGTCTTGGTGGGTTGCGGCAAAAAGGCTGAGGAGGCTGCGGCCCCTGCCGCCAGCGCCGCTTCAGCGCCCGCCAAGGCCGAAGCCTTGAAAATCGCCTTCGCCTATGTCGGCCCGGTGGGGGACGGCGGCTGGACCTTTGCCCACGACAACGCCCGCAAGGCAATCGAGAAAGAGTTCGGTGACAAGGTCGTGACCCGTTTTGTGGAAGGCGTGCCCGAGGCCGCCGACGCCGAGCGGGTCTTCCGCGACATGGTCAGCACCGGCAACCAGCTGGTGTTCGGCACCACCTTTGGCTACGGCGAGTCCATGCTCAAGGTCGCGGCCGATCACCCCTCGGTCAAGTTTGAGCATGCCACCGGCTACAAGCAGGCCGGCAATCTGCGCACCTATGACTCTCGCACCTATGAGGGCGCCTATATGGCGGGTGTGATCGCCGGCAAGATGACGAAGAGCGGCACCTTGGGCGTGGTCGGCTCCATCCCCATCCCCGAAGTGATCCGCAACATCAACAGCTTCACCCTCGGTGCGCAAAGTCAGAATCCCAAGGTGCAGGTCAAGGTCGTCTGGGTCAACAAGTGGTTCGATCCCCCGCAAGAAACCGAAGCCGCTCAAACCTTGATCAATGGCGGCGCCGATGTCTTGATGCAAAACACCGACTCCAGTGCGGTGCTGCAAACCGCCGAGAAAAACGGCAAGTACGCCTTCGGTTGGGACTCCGACATGACCGCCTACGGCCCCAAGGCCCACCTGGGCTCGGCCGTGATCAACTGGGCGCCTTACTACATCACCGCGGTGCGTGAGGCGCTGGATGGCAAGTGGACGGCCGGTGCCGGCAAGAATGCCTGGTGGGGCGTGAAGGAAGGGGCGATCGATATGGTGTCGGTGCCCGAGACCGTGCCGGCCGAAACGCGCGCCCAGATCGACAAGATCAAGGCGGGGCTGAAGGATGGCTCCTTCGCCATCTGGAAAGGCCCCATCGTCGGCCAGGACGGTAAAGAAGTCCTGAAGAAGGACGAAGTGGCCGACGATAAATTCCTCTCCGGCATCAACTTCTACATCAAGGGAGTGGATAGCAAGCTGCCGAACGCGAAATGACGCCTTGCAAGCTTGAAGCCATGAGGCCGAGCAAGATCTGACCCCCTAAGCCGAGGGCGCATCGATGGACAACAGCACGCAGCAAGCCCGCGATACGGGCGCCTTGAACTTCGATGCCATCCCTCGGCCGGTCTTGCTGGACCTGCTGCGCCGCGCGCCCAAGGCCGAGTTGCATCTGCACATCGAGGGCACGCTGGAGCCGGAGCTGATTTTCAAGCTGGCGCAGCGCAATGGGGTCAAGCTCAGCTACCCCTCGGTCGAGGCCCTGCGGGCGGCCTATGCCTTCACCGATCTGCAGAGTTTTCTCGACGTTTACTACGCCGGCGCCGGCGTCTTGCTGACAGAAGAAGACTTCTTCGATCTGGCCTGGGCCTATTTCGAACGGGCTGCGGCCGATGGCGTGGTGCACGCCGAGATTTTCTTCGACCCCCAAACGCACACCAGCCGTGGCGTGCCGATGTGGGCGGTGATCTTGGGGCTGCACCGGGCTTGTCAGCGGGCGCAGGCCGAGTTGGGTCTGAGTGCCCGACTGATACTGTGTTTCTTGCGTCATCTGAGTGAAAAAGACGCGCTGGCGACGCTGGAGGCGGCCTTGCCCTGGCGCGAGCACTTCATCGGCGTTGGCCTGGACAGCGCCGAGCAAGACAACCCGCCTGAGCGCTTCGCCCGCGTCTTTGCGCGTGCTCGTGAACTGGGTCTGCATGTTGTGGCTCATGCCGGCGAGGAAGGCCCGCCGGCCTATATCTACGGCGCGCTGGACGCGCTGCAGGCCGAGCGCATTGACCACGGCGTGCGCTGCCTGGAGGACCCCGCTCTGGTGCAAAGACTGGTGGATCAGCGCATGCCGCTGACGGTTTGCCCGCTGTCCAACCTCAAGCTTTGTGTGGTGCCGTCCCTGGCCGAGCATCCCTTGCGGCGCATGGTGGACTTGGGCTTGTGCGCCATGGTCAATTCCGACGACCCGGCCTATTTTGGCGGCTATCTGAATGACAACTTCTTGCGTTGCTTTGAGGCCGACCCCAGTCTGGGCGCCCGCCATGCCCATGCTTTGCTGCGCAACAGCTTTGAGGCCTGTTTTGATCTGGATGAGGCCAGCCGCCAGCAGCGCTACCGCCAGATTGATGCGCTTTTTCTAGGCGCCGCCGCGGGTTTAGCTCGCGCGGGCTGAGGCGCGACGCTCCGCAGCGGGATTCCCGCCTAAAATTCGCCCTCCTTCTTGGGACTACCTTGCTATGACCGCTGCTTTGCTGAATTCCTCGCTGACCTCTTTGCCCCTGATTGCCCGTGGCAAGGTGCGTGAAAACTACGCCGTGGGTGAGGATCGCATCCTGATGATCGCCAGCGACCGGCTCTCGGCTTTTGACGTCATCATGGGCGAGCCGATTCCGGGCAAGGGCGCGCTGCTGACGCAAATGGCCTTGTTCTGGTTCGACAAGCTGACCGGCATCGTCCCGAATCACCTGACCGGCGATGACCCGCTGTCGGTGGTCAGCGAGGCCGAAAAGGCCCAGGTCAAAGACCGCTCCATGCTGGTCAAGCGCCTGAAGCCCTTGCCCGTTGAGGCCGTGGTGCGTGGCTATCTGGCCGGCAGCGGCTGGGCCGAGTACCAGCGCAATGGCCAGGTCTGCGGTGTGCAATTGCCGGCCGGCCTGCAAAACGCCTCCAAGCTGCCCGAGCCCATCTTCACCCCGGCCACCAAGGCCGAGATGGGTGACCACGATGAGAACATCTCCTTTGACCGCATGGTCGAGATCATCGGCCTGGATCTGGCCACCCGGGTGCGCGACATCTCGATCCAGCTCTACAAGCGCGCCGCCGATTTCGCCTTGACCAAGGGCATCATCATTGCTGACACCAAGTTTGAATTCGGCCTCGATGCCGACGGCACTTTGACGCTGATGGACGAGGTCTTGACCCCCGACTCCTCGCGCTACTGGCCGGTGGAAAGCTATGCCGTCGGCATCAACCCGCCCAGCTATGACAAGCAGTTTGTGCGCGACTGGCTGGAGCAAGCGGAAGTGGACGGCAAGCCCTGGGGCAAGACCGCGCCAGCGCCCGCATTGCCGGCCGAAGTGATCGAAAAGACCGCCGACAAGTATCGTGAGGCCTTGCAGCGTCTGACCCAATCATGAGCATCAAGAGTCGCCTGCTGAAACGGCTGGACGCCGAAATCGCAGCGGCGACCGGGTCGACCCAGCCTGCTGTTTTGAAGGTGCAAAAAGCGCTGCTGCTGGGGCGTCATGGACAGATGGCCTTGGCACGAGAGCAACTCACCGCCTTGCATTTGCAGTCCTTCCAGTACCCCCATCCGGAATTGGGGGCTTGGCTGCATTTTGCCGAGGGCTTGATGAGTTACTACACCGACTTCAGCAGTGCCGCCAAAGAGAAGATCTCGCATGCGCGGGTGATTGCATCGGGTGCGGGGTTGAAGTCGCTGGACGCTTTGTGCTCGGCCTGGCTGGCGCAGCTGGCCTATGTTCGGCACGAGTTGGGTGCCATGCTCAGTCATGCCCAAGCCTGCGATCAGGTCGCCAGCGCTCAAGACCACGCCGCCCGTTACCGCCTGTGCACCGTGATGGGTCTGGCTTTCAATTTTGCCGCTCAGCAGGAAGCGGCCAAGCTTTGGTATGCCAAGGCCCGTGCTCATGCCCAAGCGGATGGTGACGACGCCTCGATCTCGGCCCTGATGTACAACATGGCGGAGATGCGCGCCTCCCAACTGCGCCGTGAGGCGGTTTGGTCTGACGCCAATGGACAAGGGCAGGGCCTACTCTTGGGGGCGGACTCCATCAAGAATTACGACGCCGCCGTGGGCGGCTCGGTCAAGCCAGATTTGACGCCGGTCTTGCGGGCGCAGATCCTGGTGGTGGAGGGCGAGTACGCTCAGGCGCTGGCTTTGTATGAAGCGCATTTGCCGCAGACGGTGTCAGCGGGTTTGGCGCGTTTGAGCGGTAGCCTCCTGGCCGATATGGCCTGGTGCCGGGTGCATCTGGGCCAAACCGAGCGCGCGCTGCTGCAGGCCCAGGAGGCCGAGTTGGAATCGCATGAGCACTGCGATGTGGACGACCGCGCCATCTCGCACAGCCGCTTGGCCCAGGTTTACCGGGCCTTGGGCCATGGGAGCCAGGCAGCGCGACACGCCGAACAGGCCCAAGCTTTGTGGCGCGATTTCAGCGCCGATCAGCAGCAGTGGGCGCAGGCGCTGCAGGGCCTGGCTTTGCGCCCGGTCTGAAGTTCGAGCTCAGCGGCTGCGGTCGCAGCCGAGACTGCAGTCTGTCAAGGCAGCTTTGTGTATCGAACCCGATGCTGGTTCTGTTTTGAGTGGCACTGCAGCCCGGGCCGTCGCCGGGCTCATGGCTCGGGGGTCGGCCCTGTGGGCCGACTGCCTTGCGCTGCTCTCCACCCCAGCACCTCAACCATACAAGTTTGCTGCCGCTGACCCGCGGAGTGAGTGCCGAGGGGAGTCGGCTCGTCAGAGCCGGCCCGGGCACCATGAGCACGGCGGCGGGCCGAGTCAACTTTGCGTGGGCAAGCAAAACTCGAAATTCCGGTCAGGGCACTTTTCTGCCGCACGAACCGCTGAGTGGAGTGGCCAAAAACTTGCGCGGCCCAGGGCAGCAAGTCCGAAGCAAGCCCCCAAGCGACCGGCTGGCTTGGGTGTGTGGCTTCAGTTCAGCGCCATGCTGAGCTTGCGGCGGTACTGGTCCAGCAAGGGATCGCGCACGACGGCCACAGCCTGACCGGCCAACTCCAGCGCACCCTTGGTCTTGGCCTCGGTGGCCGCCGGCTTCGGCGCCGGCTTGCTCAGCAGTTCCAAGATGGCCACATAGGTCTTGCGGGCCAGCTCTTGGTTCCACGTCTTGTCGCGCATGATGATTTCCAGCAGCGCGTCCATGGCGTCGGTGAAGCGCTGCTCGGCCATCAGGCCCTGGACCAAGGCGAAGCGGGCTTCAAAGTCGCGTTTGTTGCTTTCAATCGCGGCTTGCAAGGCCGGAACATCGATGCCGGCCGCTGCCCTCTCGCAAGCAGCCAGCCAATGCGCCAGCGCGCCAAAGCGTGCATGCGGGGTGATGGTGTCAGCCGCCTTGGCGGCCACTGGCGCAAAGGCCTCTTGGGCTTCGCCCAGCAGGCCCAGCTCCAGCAAGGCCTTCACATAGTCAAAACGGGCGACCTCGTTGGCGGGGTCGCTTTCCAGTGCTTGTTGCAGCTTACCCAGGGCAGATTCCAGATCGCCGTCGGCCAACAGCGCTTCGGCCTCGGCCACATCTTCCTGGGCCGCCAAGACCTCACCGGGCCGCACATGCTTGTCCAGGAACTCGCGGATCTGCGCTTCCGGCACCGCGCCGACGAAACCGTCGACCGGCTGGCCGCCGACGAACATCACGCAAAACGGGATGCTGCGCACGCCAAACATCTGGCTCAGCTGGGTGGCGATCTCAGGCACTTCGTCGCTGTTGAGCTTGGCCAGGGTGAAGCGGCCGGCGTAGGCTTCTTCCAGCTCTTCCAGCATCGGGCCCAGGGTGCGGCAGGGGCCGCACCAGGGCGCCCAGATGTCCAGCAGCACCGGCTGCTGCATGGAGCCGGTGATGAGTTCAGATTCGAAGTTTTGTAGCGTGATGTCGATCATGGCGAGCCGAACTTGGAGGTCAACAATGGGTGAATGGGGCTAGGTGGCCCTGGCCGCCTACAATTCAAGGCTTTCCAGCCTTTGACGAAGCGAGCCGTGCAGATTCTGCCGGGCACCTCCATGAAGACAGCAACTCCCCTGATTGGCGTGGTGATGGGTTCCAGCAGTGACTGGGAAACCATGAAGCACGCCGCCGACATTCTCGCCGAGTTCGGCATCGCCTATGAGACCCAGGTGGTGTCGGCCCACCGCATGCCGGACGATATGTTCGCCTATGCGGAAAGCGCGGCCGGTCGTGGCCTGCAGGCCATCATCGCGGGTGCCGGCGGTGCCGCGCATCTGCCGGGCATGCTGGCCGCCAAAACAGTGGTGCCGGTGCTGGGTGTACCGGTGGCCAGCCGTCATCTGCAAGGTGTGGATTCGCTGCACTCCATCGTCCAGATGCCCAAGGGCATTCCGGTCGCCACTTTCGCCATCGGCACGGCTGGCGCCGGCAATGCGGCGCTGTTCGCCGTGGCCATGCTGGCCAATCACGACGCCGCTCTGCGTGACAAGCTGCAAGCCTTCCGCGCCCGCCAAACCGAAGTGGCGCGGGCCATGAGCAAGGATCTGGTCTGATGGCCGGCAAGACCTTGCTGCCGGGCGAAGCCACGCTGGGCGTGATGGGTGGCGGCCAACTTGGCCGCATGTTTGTGCATGCCGCCCAAAGTCTGGGCTACCGCACCGTGGTGCTGGACCCCGATGCCGACAGTCCGGCCGGCCTGGTGGCCCATGGCCATGTGCAAAGCGGCTATCTGGACGAAGCCGGCCTGCAGCAGTTGAGCGCGCAGTGCGAGGCCATCACCACCGAATTTGAAAACGTGCCGGCCCAGGCGCTCGAGCAACTGGCGCAAAGCCGTGTGGTCGCGCCCGCAGGCTCGGCCGTGGCCATCTGCCAAGACCGTGCCGCCGAGAAGGCGCATTTCGCGGCCAGCGGCGTGGCTTGCGCTCCCTATGCGGTGATCAATAGCGAGGCGGCCTTGCAGGCCGTCAGCGAGGACTTGCTGCCCGGCATTTTGAAAACCACCCGCATGGGCTACGACGGCAAAGGCCAGGTGCGTGTGCGCAGTCGTGCCGAGTTGGCCGCAGCCTGGGCCGAGTTGAAGCAGGTTGACTGCGTGCTCGAGCAAATGCTGCCGCTGGCGCTGGAGTTGTCGGTCATCAGCGCCCGCAATGCCCAGGGCGAGATCGTGCAGTTCCCGGTGCAGCAAAACCTGCATATCGACGGGATTTTGGCCGTCACCCAGGTGCCGGCGCCGGCTGTCTCCGAGGCTTTGCAGGCCGAAGCCCTGGCCTCGGCCGCCCGCATTGCCGCTTCGATGAATTACGTCGGCGTGCTCTGCGTCGAGTTCTTTGTGCTGCAAGACGGCCGCCTGATCGTCAACGAAATGGCACCGCGCCCGCACAACTCGGGGCACTACACGATGAACGCCTGCGATGTCTCGCAGTTTGATCTGCAAGTGCGCGCCATGGCCGGCCTGCCGCTGCGCCAGCCGCGTCTGCATTCACCGACCGTGATGTTGAACCTGCTGGGTGACTTGTGGTTTGACGCCCAAGGCGTCGAGCGCACGCCGCCTTGGGATGCGGTCTTGGCCCTGCCGGGTACGCATTTGCATCTGTACGGCAAAAGCAGCGCTCGCGTCGGCCGCAAGATCGGCCATCTGAACATTACTGCCGCCACGGCCGAGCAGGCCGAGGCTTTGGCTCGCCAAGCGGCGGCCCTGCTGGGTCTGCCGACCGCGTGGTGAGCAGAAGGTTCTGACCATGCTTTTGAACGGCAACGATCCTCAGGCCATTGCCACGGCCGCGCGCGCCTTGGCCGCCGGTGACTTGGTGGCCTTGCCGACCGAGACGGTCTATGGCCTCGGTGCGCGCGCCGATGATGACGCTGCCGTGGCCAAGATCTTCGCCGCCAAGGGTCGGCCGGCCGATCACCCTTTGATCGTGCATGTGCTGGACGCGGACGACGCCGCCTACTTTGCCGCTGACTTGCCCGAGGTTGCCAAGCGTTTGATGCAGGCCTTCTGGCCGGGGCCGATGACAGTGATCGTGCCGCGCGCCGAAGGCATTGCGGCGGCTTCGGCCGGAGGGCAGTCCAGCATCGGCCTGCGTTGCCCGGCGCACCCGGTCGCGCGGGCCTTGTTGGCGGCAGCTCGGCAGCAGGGTGTGCGCGGCGTCGCTGCGCCCAGCGCCAACCGTTTTGGTCGCGTCAGCCCGACGCGGGCGGCCCATGTGGCCGATGAATTTGATGCCGATTTGCTGGTCTTGGACGGTGGTGATTGTGCGGTGGGCATTGAGTCCAGCATCGTCGATTGCAGCCGTGGCCAGGCGGTTTTGCTGCGCCCGGGAGTCTTGACGGTGGCGCAGATCGAAGCCGCCATCGGCTCGCCTTTGCTGGCGCCCGATGCTGCCGCGCCGCGCGCCTCGGGTACTTTGGTGGCCCACTATGCGCCTTGCGCCACGGTGCGCTTGCTCAGCACCGAGCAATTGCAGCAGCGCCTGTCTGAGGCCTTGCCTGAAGGGCTGGCGGTATATTCCCGCACGGTCTTGGCTTTTGCGGGCGGCATTTTGCAGCCCATGCCGCTGGACGCCGTGGCCGCCGCGCAGCAGTTGTTTGCCGTGCTGCGCGACTTGGATGCCGCCGGCGCACGTGAGATTTGGGTGGAGTCGCCGCCGCCGGCGCGCGAGTGGGACGGGGTCAGGGATCGCCTGACCCGTGCCGCTGCGGCTTTTGAGTGATGGTGTGAGTTTGAGTTTTCGGGATGGAATGTTCATGAAGCGTATTCAAGGCGGTGCAGGTCGCTATGGCCGTGTTTTGTTGCTAACTTTGGCCCTCGGCGCCGCTTTGGCCGGCTGCGGCGGTGGGACTCAGCAGATTGAGCCCTTTGTGCCGACCCGCATCATTGCCTTTGGCGATGAATCCAGCGTGATCACCTCGGACAGCAAAAAGCACACCATCAACTTCCTCAATGCCACCAGCGGAGCGCTGGAGTGCAAGAGCGAGCCGATCTGGACTCAGGCCATGGCTTCTGCATACGGCCTGGTGTTTCCGCAGTGCAATCCCGACAAGGTGGCGAATCCCCAGGGCTTGATGTACGCGCAGGCCGGGGCCAAGGTGTCGGGCTTCAAGGCGCAAATTGACGCGCACTTGGCCTCGGGCGCTTCAGGCACGATTGGGCCGAAGGACTTGTTGACGGTCATGGTCGGTGCCAACGACATCTGGGAGATTTACGCGAAATTCCCGGCTCAATCGCGTGACGCCTTGTTGGGTGAGGCGCGGGCCCGCGGTGCCGATTTGGGCAATCAGGTCAATCGACTCGCCAATGCGAATGGCCGGACCATTCTGATGACGCTGCCCGATCTGGGGCTCAGCCCCAAGGCTTTGGCGGACGAAAAGCTCAATGCCGGCCGCGCCAAGCTGCTTAGCGAATTGACCACTGCTTTCAATATTGAGATGCGCATCACCATCATCAATGATGGGCGCCTGATCGGTTTGGCCGACCCCGAGGTCGAGTCGCAGAAATGGGTGAAGTTCCAGCAGTTCGGCAACGTGGTGGATGCGGCTTGCCTGAGCACCGTGGCCGCGACCGATTGCACGACCAAGACCTTGACCACGGCCGCCACCACCAGCGACGCTTGGAAGAGCTATATGTGGGCGACCGACCGCTTGTTGAGTCCGGCCGCGCATGGCCAGATCGGCTTTATGGGCGTCGCTCGCGCTCGCAACAATCCTTTCTGATGCTTGGCCCGCGAGGGCTGCCTCTCTGTTTAGCCCGGTCGCGCAGCGGCCGGGCTTTTTCGTCTGCACCTGGGCTTCCTGGAAGTCTCAAAACTTCGCCAAAGCTACACTTCCGCGATGACTGTATTGCTGGCCTTGGATAGTTCGACGGAAACAATGGCGCTTGCCTTGAGCAGCCCGGCAGGGCAGTGGCTGTTCGAGGCTGCAGGCGGGCCGCAGGCCTCCGCGCGTCTGGTGCCCGAGGCCTTGGCTTTGCTGGCGCAGGCGGGGCTGAAACTGGCCGATGTGGATGCGATTGCTTTTGGTCGGGGACCCGGGGCTTTCACCGGTATTCGTGCTGCCTGCGCCGTGGTCCAGGGCTTGGCTTTTGGTGCGGGCAAACCGGTCTTGGCCTTGGACAGCCTGCTCTTGGTGGCCGAGGACGCGCGCCTTCAGGCCGGTCCGCAGTTTGAAGGTTTGATCGGTGTGGCCATGGATGCCCGTATGGGCGAAATCTATGCCGGGTTGTATCGCTGGGACGCCGGGCGCTGGCAGGTGGAGCAGGCCCCCGCGCTGTACTCGCCTGAGGCCTTGCTTGCGGCCTGGCCTCAGCCCCCGGCCTTGTGTGGCTCCGCTTTGACCGAGTTCGCGCCAGTCCTGCAGGCTTGGTCTGGCCAGAGCCTGCAGTGGCCGCAATGTCAGTCGCGTGCCGCGGCCTTGGCGACCTTGGCGGTGCAAGCCTGGGACACTGGTGCGCGATTGGATCCGGCCGAGGCGATGCCGCTTTATGTGCGTGACAAGGTCGCGCAAACCACCGCAGAGCGCCTGGCGCTCAAGCTGCAGGTGAGCCGCGCATGAGTGCCTTGCTCAGCAAGCCATTAGAGCGCCCGGGGGGCGCGGCGCGCTTGCACCCGATGCGGGCGTCTGACTTGCCTGAGGTGATGGCGATTGAGCGCGCGGTTTATCCCCTGCCTTGGTCGGAGGGCAATTTTGTCGACTCGATGGCCGCGGGCTACCAGGCCTTTGTCTTGCGGCGGGCGCCGGCGCTGCGTGAAATCCGCGCACCGCTGCTGGGCTACTTTCTGGCGATGCAGGGGTTTGAGGAGATGCATTTGCTGAACATCTCGGTTGCGGCTGAGTTTCAAGGCCAAGGTTGGGCGTGCCAGATGCTGGATGCTTTGCGCCGAATCTGCGAGGAACAGGCTTGCCCTCAGCTGTGGCTGGAGGTGCGGGTCAGCAATCACCGCGCGCGCGAGGTGTATCGACGCTATGGCTTTACCGAGGTGGGACTGCGGCGAGGGTATTACCCCGTCTTGCAGGGCCCCCGGGAAGACGCTTGCCTGATGAGTTTGGCGGTGGTGTCATGAGTTGGGATGATCGCCAGCGCAGCATGCTTGCGGCCATGGGGCTGCGGGTTTGGACGCGCTTGGAGGAGCTCGACCTGTCGCCTGACTTGCAGGTCGAGTCGCTTGAGACTGCTGAGATCGCGGCGACCCCGGATACCCCGGCGCCCTCGTCCGCAGCCTCTGCGCCGCCAGCGAAGCAGGCCATGCAAGCCTTGCCGGCTGAGTTGCTTCGGGCTGCGCCAGCCCAGCCTGCGTCGCCAGTAGTGCGAGCGCTAGTGAACGGAGATCAGCGCGTGTCCGCCATCGCGGGCATGGACTGGTTGACGCTGCGTCACAGTGTGGGTGATTGTCGGGCCTGCTATTTGTGCGAGGGGCGTCGGTCGGCCGGTGATGCGGTCTTGGGTCGCGGTCAAGCCAAAGCGCCCTGGCTGGTGGTGGGCGATATGCCCGGCGAGGCAGAGCTCGCCCAGGGGCAGGCGTTTGCAGGGCAGTCGGGGCAGTTGCTGAACAATATGTTGCGAGCGCTGGGCCTGGACGCCGAGGAATCTGCGGGGCAGGTGTCGATGCTGAATGCACTGAAGTGTGGCGCAACAGCGGGTCGTAGCCCTGGGGCACAAGAGCTGGCGCAATGCGAGCCCTATCTGCAGCGCCAAATCGAGTTGCTGCAGCCGCGCGTCATCCTGGCCTTGGGGCGGATGGCCGTGCAGTCTTTGTTGCACACACAAGAAGCCTTGGGGCGCTTGCGAGGGCAAGTGCATCGTTATCAGGGGATCCCCGTCATTGTCAGCTTCCCGCTCAGCTATTTGCTGCGCAACCCGGCCGAGAAGGCGCGGGCTTGGGAGGATCTTTGTCTGGCGCGTCAGCAACTCTCGAACACGAGGACTGAGGCATGAGTGCGGCGGGCGCGCTACCCCGCCCGGCCGTCGATTGGCGTTTGCTGCCGGTGCCCGTGGCGATGCTGGATCCACGCGGCTGGGTGCTGGATTGCAATGCGGCTTGGCGTGCACAAGGCTTCGGAGAGCTTGGCGTGCGCTGCACCTTGGTGAGTCATGGCGCGGAACTGGCTGCCGCTTTGGCGCAAAAGAGCGACTTTGAGTTGGCCTTGCTGGCACCCGACGCCGCACACCTGGTGGGCCGTTGGGATGTGGCGGCTTCCGCCTATCTCTGCACTTGCTTGGCCGCGAGAGGGGCGAGCACCCAAGCGCAGAGGCGTCAGATTGAACAGGCGGTCAGCCAAACCGAAGCCCGCTTGGAGAAATTCATGCAGGCCTCGGCCGAGGGCATCTTGTTCCACAAGGACGGCCGCATCGTTGACGCCAATCGCCCGATCTGCGCTTTGCTGGGTTATGAATTGGATGAAGTGCTGGGTCTGCAGGTGCTGGACTTTGTGCGCGAGGCTGACCGGGCCAAGGTGCTCGCGGTGATGCAATCGGGCCAAGAGTTGCGTTACGAGGCCGGACTGCTGCACCGAGAGGGGGGCATCATTCCGGTTGAATTGATCGTTCGCACGATGACCTGCGGTGGCGAGGCGCTGCGCATGAGCATCGTGCGGGACATCCGTGACCGAATGGCCGCCCAAGCTCGCATCGAGCATCTGGCGCATCACGATGATTTGACTGGACTGCTGAATCGCAGCGCCTTCATGGAACGGGCGGCAGCCTTGATGCAGGCGGCTGGCGTCCAAGAGCGCAAGCTGGCCTTGTTGTTCATTGACCTGGATAACTTCAAACGAGTCAATGATTCTCTCGGCCATATGGAGGGCGACAAGGTCTTGATCACCGTGGCCGAGCGCATCAGCGACTGCCTGCGCTCAACCGATTTGGTGGCGCGTTTCGGCGGGGACGAATTTGTCGTGCTGCTCGGCGATGTGCATGAGCGCAGCGATGTGATGGCGGTGCTGATGGCCTTGCTCGCCGTGGTGGAAGTGCCGGTGATGGTGGACGGCTGCATGTTGACGGTGACACCCTCCATTGGGGTCTGCCTCTTTCCCGAACACGGCGGGCGGGTGGATGCCTTGATGCAGCACGCCGATATGGCCATGTATCAGGCCAAGGCGGGTGGCCGGGCAGGTTTCCGCTTTTACGAGCCCTCGCTGGCCGAGCATGCCTATGCCGAGTTGGTGCTTGAAAGCCAGTTGACGCAGGCCTTGGAACGCAATGAGTTCGTACTCTTTTTCCAGCCTCAGGTGGATGCCCACACCGGTGCCTTGATCGGTGCAGAAGCCTTGTTGCGCTGGCAGCACCCACAGCGCGGCTTGCTGAGCCCCGACGCTTTCATTGATGTGGCAGAGCGGCATCGCTTGATGTTGGATCTCGGGGCTTGGGTGATGCGTGCCTCGGCCTTGCAGGCACGAGCGTGGCATCAGCACGGCATCGCGCCGGTGCCGATTGCCGTCAATCTTTCCCGCATGCAGTTTCGCCTCGAGGGTTTTGGGGACATGGTGGCGCGCGTCTTGCGGGATCTGGGAGTGCCGGGGGCTTGGTTGGAGTTGGAACTGACCGAGCGCATGTTGATGGATGAGATCGCCAGCGCGCCCTTGACGCTGGCGGCTTTGCGCGCACTGGGCCTGACCGTGTCTGTCGATGACTTTGGCACCGGCTATACCTCCTTGGCGCACCTCACCCGCTTGCCCTTGGACAAGCTCAAGATTGACCAGAGTTTTGTGGCCGCCCTGCCCGAAGACCAGGGCTCGGCTGCGATCACCCGGGCCATCATTCAGATGGCCGATGGCTTAGGCCTGAAGGTCAGCGCCGAAGGGGTTCGCAATGAGGCGCAACGCGATTTGCTGCGGCAGTGGGGCTGTGGCGGTTTGCAGGGCGAGTTGATTGGCGAGCCGATGTCGGCCTCGGCCTTCGAGTATTGGCTGGCTCAAGGTGGCGCCTTCTCACAAGTGAAACGGCCAGGGTTGGAGTGATGACTGAAATGAGCAGGGATGCCGAGCCGGCGCGCTCGGCTTTGGATGAGTTGCTGAGGCAGCACATCGCCGAGGCGGGAGGCTGGTTGGGTTTTGACCGCTTTATGGCCTTGGTCTTGTATGCGCCCGGCTTGGGCTATTACAGCAATCAAGGGCAGAAGTTCGGCCTGATGCCGCAAAGCGGCTCGGACTTTGTCACCGCGCCGGAAATGTCACCCTTGTTTGGCCGAACCCTGGCGGTGCAGCTCGAGCAGGCCTTGCAGGCGGCCCAGACCGATGAGCTGTGGGAGTTCGGTGCCGGGACCGGCGCCCTGGCCGCGCAGTTGCTGGGGGCCTTGGGTGATCGGGTGCGCCGCTACAGCATCGTCGATCTCTCGGGGACGCTGCGTCAGCGCCAGGCCGAACGCTTGGCGCCTTGGGGCGACAAGGTGGTGTGGTTGGATGCACTGCCTGAGCACTTCGCCGGAGTGGTGGTGGGCAACGAGGTCTTGGATGCCATGCCGGTGCAATTGCTCAGCTTTGATGGGCAGCAGTGGTTCGAGCGTGGCGTGGTCGTGGATCCGGCGGGGCGACTGGCCTTTGCCGATCGGCCCACTGAGTTGCGCCCGCCCTTGTCGGAGGAACACGCGGCGCGCAGTTTTGCACCCGGCACGGTGACGGAAACCCATGCCCAGGGCGAAGCCTTTGTTCGCACCTTGGCGAGCCGCCTGCAACGCGGGGCGATCTTTTTGATCGACTATGGCTTCCCGGAGGCCGAGTACTACCACCCGCAGCGCAATGGGGGCACCTTGATGTGCCACCATTTGCACAAGGCGGATCCGGACCCGCTGCGCTTATTGGGTCAGAAAGACATCACCGCTCATGTCAACTTCACCGGCATCGCCCTGGCCGGGCAGGACGCAGGCCTGCAGGTGTTGGGCTACACCAGCCAAGCCAACTTCTTGTTGAACTGCGGTCTGGGCGCTTTGCTGGAGCATGCCGGGATTGCGGAACGCGCGATGGCCCACAAGCTGATCGCCGAGCATGAGATGGGTGAGTTGTTCAAGGTCATCGGCTTTGCGGTTGGTGAAGGCTTTGAGGCCATGGGCTTTGCCCGTGGCGATCGATCCCATACCTTGTGAAGCCGTTTTGTCTCGGCTAGTTTTGCAAGGCCTGCAGTGCGGCCAAGCGAGCCGCTTGCACCGCTTGACCGATGGCTGGCCCGCGCTTGCCCTCGGCCAGCGCAGCAGCACTGACGCTCGCCAGATCGATCGCTAGCAGGGCACTCAACTCCTGCTGCAACTGCTGCCTTTGCGGATAAGACCTTTGCTCAAAGCCCAGGCGGCCGCGGGCATCGCACTCGCAAGCCCACAGCAGTTGCTCAAAGCGTTCGGGGCGCCGCCAGGCATCGCAGCGGTCCAGCAGGCGCAGCCGAGCCTCTGGGCCGAAGCCTTGGCTTTGGTGCACATGGGTGTGCTCGCGCGCAACCAACTCGGCCAGCTCACGGCAGTCGGTGGGTACACGCCAGCGCTCGCTGAGTCGCCTCACCAGCGGCAGGCCTCGGCTTTCGTGGCCGATATGGCGCGGCAAGACCTCCGGTGGGGTCAGCCCCTTGCCCAGGTCATGACACAGGCTGGCGAATCGCACGGTCAAGGGGGCGGCTTGTTCTGCGCATTGATCCAGCACCATCAGCAGATGCACGCCGGTGTCGACTTCAGGGTGGTGGACCGCTGTTTGTGGCACGCCGAACAGGCGATCCACCTCCGGTGCCAAACGCGCCAAGGCACCGCAGTCGCGCAGCACTTCCAGCATTCGGGAGGGCTTGTTCTCCATCAGCCCGTGTGAAAACTCTTGCCAGACGCGCTCGGCCACCAGGGCATCGACCTCACCGCTGGACACCATGTCTCGCATCAGCGCCATGGTTTCCGGCGCCACGCTGAAGTCGGCAAATCGGGCCGCAAATCGTGCCAAACGCAAGATACGCACCGGGTCCTCTGAAAAGGCCTCCGACACATGGCGCAAGACCTTGGCTTGCAGGTCGCGTTGGCCACCGTAGGGGTCGGACAGTTGCCCGTGCGCGTCCTGGGCCATCGCGTTGATGGTCAGGTCGCGACGGGCCAAGTCCTGCTCCAGCGTCACCTCCGGCGAGGCGTGGAAGGCAAAGCCGTGGTAGCCGGGTGCCGTCTTGCGCTCGGTTCGAGCCAGTGCGTACTCTTCATGGGTCTCGGGATGTAGAAAAACGGGAAAGTCCCGCCCTACCGCCGTAAAGCCCGCCCTCTCCATCGCAGCCGGGTCGCTGCCAACGACCACCCAATCGCGGTCCTTGACGGGAAGCCCCATCAAGGCGTCTCGCACCGCCCCACCCACCAGATACTGCTTCATTGACTTGGTTTCGCTAAAAAAATGAAAGGCTTAACTGATAAAGTGCCCGGGAAGTGTCTGAGCTTTTTGCCGATCATGGCAATGCGAGCTGCAGGGACAAAAACGCGGTTTTTACAGCAAATAGAAGGTCTTGTTATGAAATCCAAATTGTTGATCGCCGCCAGTTTGTTCGGCGCCTTGTCAGGCCAGGCGGGCGCAGCAACTTTGACCGAAGCCTCCTACTTCGATGCCGAGGCTTTTGTCTACGAGTTCGGCGCGAAGCAGATCACCGCCTTGGATGCAGCCTCGTCCTTCTCTTTTGTTTTGAACGCGGCTGACTTCGGTTTCAATACCTTGGCGGGTTCGTATTTCGTCTTGGGTGATATCAGCGGGAGCAATTTCAAGCTGAATTCGGTCTCGATCAACGGCACGCCTTGGAATCCCAGCAGTGGCGGTAGCAATATCGATCTGGGTTCCTTGTCTTTCCCTGCCGTGAGCCAAGTGCAGGTGGAGGTCAGCGGGGACCGCCTGGGCGCCGGTGCTAACTTCCAGGGTTCTTTGATCCTGACCCCGGTGCCAGAACCCGAGACCTATGCCCTGTTGCTGGCAGGCTTGGCCGCAGTGGGATTCATGGCTCGTCGCCGCTCGTCCATCTGAAGCCAGTCTTGCCCAGGGCCCTCAAGGCCTGATGTGAAAAAAAGAGCGCTCGGGTGGCGCTCTTTGCGTTCTGGCGTCCAACTGGCTCGCTCAAGGGCATTGGCGGTAGGGCTCTTCAAAGTCCAGAAAGTCTTTTTCCGCCATGGCATCGGCCACCCAGGCCTTGACCGCAGGGTGCTGTTCCAGGGTGTGGGCATAGGTAGCTGCCGTGGGGCTGAGGGGCAGTCCGTAGCGTGACACCCGCATCACGACGGGCGCAAAGTAAGCGTCAACAGCACCGAATTCACCGAACAGGAACGGCCCCTTGCTGGCTGTGACGGCCTCGCTACACAGGGCATCCATCCGTGCCAAGTCGGTTTGCAAGCCCGTTTCAGCGGCGAGCATCTTGGCGCCTTGTTCCCGCAGATCGGCATCGATATTCATCGGGCACAGGCTGCGCAGTTGGCCAAAGCCGGCATGCATCTCGGCGCACAGACTGCGTGCGCGGGCGCGCTGTCGACGGTCACGCGGCCAGATTGGCAGATCGGGGTGTTGGTCGGCAATCGCCTCGGCAATCGCCAAGGTGTCCCAGACGGCGAAACCGTCGGGCTCCACCAGCACCGGCACCTTGCGGGTGGGTGTGAGCGCAGCGATGGCTTGGTAGAACGCCGACCCTGGCGTGAAGTCAAAGCGCAGCTTGACCTCCTCGAACGGGATATCAAATGCTCGCAACAGCACCCATGGCCGCATCGACCAGGACGAGTAGTTTTTATTGCCGATATAGAGCTTGTTCATGACCATGGTCCTGATAACTGCGTGCAATTCACAGTGCCGAGCATAGGCGTAGCCTCGAGGGCCAGGGCTGAGGAATCCGCAAGCCAGTGATGCTTCAGCGGCATCAGCGGCCCGACTTGCGTCGCAAGCGGTCCAGTCGCGCGCAGCCTTCGCTGGCGCCGAGATAGGTCGGCAGCACGGCGGCCATCGACTGCGCCTGGATGCCCAGTGTGGCCAAGTCTGGCAGTCGCCCGCTGGCCACATTGGGGATCTTCATCGAAGCCAGATTGTCTCGTGACATCAGGGGCTCGCCCGGCATCATCTCCATCATCACCGCCTGGGCCCAGGCCAGTGGGCCAGGCAAGGGCAGGACCGGCCGCGCGTGGCCGCTGTAGCGGCCGGCCATTCTGACAACCTCCGCCAGGCTCAAGACCTGCGGCCCGGCCAACTCATAAACTTGGCCGATGGTGGTTTTGTCGAGCACGCAGGCCACGAGGGCCCTCGCCACATCCTCCACCCAAACCGGTTGAAAGCGAACACCGGCGCCCGCCAGGGGCATCACCGGGAACAGGGCCTGCAGCTTGGCAAACAGATTGACGAAACGGTCGGCGGCACCGAACACCACCGAAGGGCGCAACAAGGTCAACTCCAGCCCGGCCGACTGAAGCACCGCCTCGCCGCGCGTCTTGGAACGCAAGTACCGCGAGGGGGCATCATCCTGCACGCCCAGCGCGCTGACATGGATCAGCCGACGCACGCCAGCGGCCGTGCAGGCTTGGGCCAAGCGGGTGGGCAGTTGCACATGGGCGCGCTCAAACTGGGCTTCGCTGCCTTGCAAGATGGCGATCAAGTTGATGACGATGTCCTGGCCCTCGACCAAGGACTGCAAGCGTGCGCTGTCGTGAACATCGGCCTGCACCACGGTCAGGCCCGGCAAGCCTTGGATGGCTTGGGCATGGCTCAGGCGCCGGGTCGGCACCGTGATGCGTGCGCGCCCCCCCAAATGCCGCAGCAATTGTTCGCACAGGCTGCGCCCGATGAAGCCGCTGCCGCCAAGAATCAGCAGCTTGGGATTGAAGTCATTCATCAGGAATTGTCTCCAGGTGTGTTGGCACCAGTCGGGGTACTGGCTTCACGCGGACCGATGCTGCGCCCGAGGCGTTGGCGCAGGCCCTTGCTGGGCTCGACACCCAGCAACTGCCCGTACAAGGTGGCATTGGCCAGAACCTTCTTGACGTAGTCTCGGGTTTCATTGAAAGGCACGTTTTCGACCCAGATGGCGGAGTCGAGCGTGGGGCCCTCGCGCCAGCGGCGAGGCCGTCCAGGCCCCGCGTTATAGGCGGCGGCCGCCATCGCGATCGAGCCTTCAAAATCATCCAAGACCAGCTTCAAGTAAGCCGTCCCAATGCGGATATTGAAGTCCCGGTCGTTCATCAGTTCGGGCCTGAACTCGATGCCAATCTTCTTGGCCGTCCAGCGGGCGGTGGCCGGCATCACCTGCATCAAGCCCGAGGCACCCACATGGGAGCGAGCGTCCATCACAAAGCGAGATTCCTGCCGAATCAAGCCGTACACATAGGCCGGATCAATGCCAGCCTCGCGGGATTGGTTTAACAGGGCTTGGCGGTGCGGGGTGGGGAAGCGCTGGGCCATATCGACCTCCTGCTTGCTTCGCTCGCTGGTGTTGATGCAGCGATCCCAGATCTCGCGGTCACAGGCTTCCTGGGCGGCGGCGCGCAGTTCGCGGTCGTTCATGCCGCGCAGTGAGTAGTTCCATTCGCGTACCCCTTCATTGCGCAGACCGATAGCAATCATCATCAGCGCGCTGTTCAAGCCCGGGTGGGCTTGGGCTTGTCGGCGCTCGGCGCTGCTCAAGCTGCTGGGCGTGGCCGGCAGGCTCAGATGTTGCCCCAGGTCTTCGGCCGCCAGGCGGCCGTAAAAGCTCAGCGGCGAGGCCAGACTTTGCAGGTTGCTGCGCGCTTCTTGCCGCAAGGCTTCGCCTGAGACGCCATCGGCCGCCGTGGCCAGCAAGGCGCGTGCGCGCCAGTATTGCCATGCGGCATCGCGTTGCTCATTGGCGCTCATCAAACCCATGGCGAGCAGGCCTTGATGCCAGCGGCCGCTGCGCAGCGCTGAGCGTGTCGCCCAGGCCAAGGTTTCATCGCTCCATTCCAGGGGGCTTCGCAGCTTTTGGCTGAGCTTCAGCGCGCGCTCAAAGTAATCGCTGGCCTCGGGTTGCAGTTTGAAAGCAGCCTGACGGCCGACCTGCGCCCATGCCCAGGCGGCCAACTCGGTGGAAAGCGCCTTCTCCCAACGGCTGGACAAGAGTTCCGCGGCCTGGCTGGGATCCGCGGCAGCCACGCGCATCAGGCCGAGTGTGGCGAGTTCACTGTGCGTGCGTCCGCCGGTCTTGGCCTTGCGGGTCATGTAGCGCAGCGGATTCTCCTGAATATCGGCCAGATGCAATTCGATCTGCTTGCCCAGCAGATTGGCGGCCTGCTTGGCCGCCCGTGGCCTGAGCGCTTCGACGCTCAGGCGCAGCTTCAACCAAACATCGTCTTCACTCAGTTGCTTGGCCTCGAGCAGGGTGCGGGCCATGCTGTTGCAGCCCTCATCACCATCGCGTTGGGCCAGCCACGCAGCGCGCCCGGCTTCGCGCACATTGCGGCCGGCGGCCTGCTCGGCCATCAGCGCATAACAGACCACTTCCCGGTCATCGCGCATCTGGTAGCGCGCATGATCGTTCGTGAAGTTGGCCCAATCGCGGCGCCGGCCCAGCTCCAGCAGCCAATCATTGCGCAGCCGATCCTCCACATAAGTGCCGGGCCAGCGGGCGTAAAACGCATTGACCTCGGGCTGGCTAACTTCGTACAAGCGCAGACCCAGGTCCCAATAGTCAACCCAAGCGGCCAGCGGGTGGCGCTGGGCCTGTGCCGCCTGGTTCAAGGCGGCCAAGCGCTTGCGGTCCTTCTTGCGCTGCGCTTCGTGCGCCTCGGTGATCAAGTCGGCCTGGTTGACGACGGGCATGGCTTGCGCTGCTTGTGCCTGCGCGTGCAAGGGTTGCAACACACCGAGGCTCAAACAAAGGGCGCCCATCCATGCGAGGGCGCGCTTGCCGCCCAGTCCTTCATATACTGCCAAAACAATCCTCTTTCTCTTCCAAGGGACGCGTGTCCACCATCATGCCCACAAGCTCAGCACCCATCATGCCGCATGAACGCGGCGCCCTGCGTACGCAATTGCTGGCCCAGCGTGCGGCCTGGCTGGCCACGCCGGCCGCGCATGCGGCTAGCGCGGCGCTCGGCCATCATCTGCGCGCGGTGCTGCAGCAACTGGAGCCGCAATGCCTGGGCCTGTTCTGGCCGCTTGAGGGGGAATTTAACGCAGTGCAGGCTTTGTCACAGCCGCTGCTCGACTTGGCCCCAGGCAGCGTGTTGCATCAGCCGCAAGATGCGGTCGACGCGCAGGGCGATGATGATGACGACGATGATGAGGAGGACATGGCCGCCGGCCCAGCTCAATGGAGCTTGCCCTTTGCCTACAAGTCGCCGCGTCGCATGGACTATCGCCGCTGGGACGGCACCGAGCCTTCGGTGCAAGACGAGTGCGGCATTGCCAGCAGCAGCGGCGCCGTGCTGGTGCCGGACGTGGTCTTGGTGCCCTGCGTGGGCTTCACCCGTGAGGGCTATCGCCTGGGCTATGGCGGCGGCTATTACGACCGCTGGCTGGCCGCTCACCCGGGCGTCACCAGCATCGGCATCGCCTGGCAGCTCAGCGAATGCCATTTCGCGGCCGAGCCCCATGATCAGCCCTTGACCTTGATTCTCACCGAGCGCGAAGTGATCTCGCCTTGAAGTTTGGGTCTAGCAGCAAGTGCTGGCTCTTGCCCAGAAATGCTTGGGCCATGCCCTAGCAAGTCTCGCGCGACCAGCCAGCGCGGCATGACGGTGATGGCTTCTAATTCAGTGATGCGAAAACTGAATGAAGCGACCGACCATGGCCATGCTTGAGACTCCAAATTTTCGTGACCCCGCCGTTTTGCGGGCCCATGTCCGGCACACGCTGTCGTTTTACGATCCGCGCTGCGTCGACCCCAGCGGTGGCTTCTTCCATTTCTACAAAGATGCGGGCGAGGTTTATGACCGCGAGACCCGCCATCTGGTCAGCAGCACCCGCTTTGTTTTCAACTACGCCATGGCTTATCGGCACTTTGGCGATGCTGACTATTTGGCCAAGCTGCGCCACGGATTGCAGTTCTTGCGTCAAGCGCATCGCCAGGCCGATACCGGCGGCTATCTCTGGTGCCTGCGTTGGCAAGGCGGCCAAGCGCTGCCGCTGGATGCCGACAACCATTGCTATGGCCTGGCCTTTGTGATGCTGTCTTACGCCCATGCGCTGATGGCGGGCGAAACGCAGGCCAAGGCGTGGCTGGAGGAAACCTGGGACTTGATGGAGGCGCGCTTTTGGGAACCACAAGCTGGGCTTTACGCCGATGTGGCCAGCGCCGACTGGACCCGGCTCGACCCCTACCGCGGTCAGAACGCCAATATGCATGCCTGCGAGGCGCTGCTTGCCGCTTTTGATGCCACCGGCGAGTCGCGTTATTTGCTGCGCGCGGAGCAAGTGGCCAAGAACATCACGGTGGTTCAGGCCGCGCTGGCGGATGGCTTGATTTGGGAGCATTACCGCAGCGACTGGCAGGTCGACTGGGACTACAACCGCGATGACAAGAGCAATATCTTCAGGCCTTGGGGCATCCAGCCCGGCCACTTGAGCGAATGGGCCAAGCTGCTGCTGACGCTGGAGCGGCATCGCGCGCACCTGAGCGGCGATGCCAGTTGGCTGCTGCCGCGCGCGCGCGCCTTGTTTGATGCCGCGATGCGCCGTGCTTGGGACGAAGAACACGGCGGCCTGGTCTACGGCTTCGCGCCCGACGGCACGGTCTGCGATGCCGACAAGTATTTCTGGGTGCAGGCCGAAAGCCTGGCTGCAGCCGGGCTCTTGGCACTGCGAACCGGTGAGACCAACTACTGGAATGAGTACGAGCGCATTTGGCGTTATGCCTGGGCGCATATGGTCGACCACCGCCACGGCGCCTGGTACCGAATTCGTCGGCCCGACAACAGCGCCTACAGCGATGAAAAAAGCCCGGCCGGCAAGACCGACTATCACACCATGGGCGCCTGCTACGAGATGATGGCCGCGCTGGAGGCCGCCTCGCGATGAAGCTGCCGATTTGCGCGCCTGCCGCCGGCTGGCCAGATTTCGTGTCCTTCGGCGAAGCCCTGACCGACATGATTCGCGTTGCCCCGGATCAATGGCTCTCGGTCAATGGTGGTGCGCCTTGGAATGTGGCGAGGGCGATGTCCAGCTTGGGCGTGCCGTCTGCATTCGGCGGCGCCATTAGTGCGGATGTGTTCGGCGATGCGCTGCTGGCGGCCAGCCGATCGGCCGGCTTGGATCTGCGCTTCATCCAACCAGTGTCGGGCAAGTCGCCCTTGCTGGCGATGGTGCATCAGCTGACGCCGCCGCAGTACTTCTTTGTTGGTGACGACAGTGCGGACCTGCACTTTCATCCCGAAGCCTTGCCCAGCGGCTGGCGCGAGAGCATGCAGTGGGCGCATTTCGGCGGCATCAGCCTGGCCCGCGAGCCGCTGGCGACTCGTTTGCTGGCCTTGGCCCAGTCGCTCAAGGCTGCGGGCAAGCGCATCAGCTACGACTCCAACTTCCGCGCTGCCGCCATGAATAAGCGTTATGACGAGACGCTGCAGGCCATGTGCCGCCTGGCGGATCTCATCAAGGTGTCGGACGAAGATCTGCGCGGCTTGTTCCGCAGCGATTCGATCGACGCGGGGCTGGCGCAAATCCGCGCCTGGAATCCTCGCGCCTTGCTGCTGCTGACCCAGGGCGCTGAGGGCGCCACGCTTTGGCAAGATGAGCAAGTGTTCCGTGCCCGCCCGCCGCAGATCGAGGTGGTCGACAGCGTGGGTGCCGGCGATGCTTCCATGGCCGGCGTGCTGCTCAGCCTGATGCAAGCGCCCGATGCCGAGCCTTGCAAGCATTTGCGCTGGGCGGTGGCCGCCGGTGCTGCGGCTTGCCAGTCAGCGGGGGCCAGCGCCTTGAGCCGCGCGCAGATTGAAGCGCTCTTACCCCAGGTGCGGTTCAAGGCTTAAGCCCGGCCAGCGTCCTCCCGCTGGCGCCTGCGGATGCGCGAGAGCGCCACTTCGGTGATGCCCAAATAGCTTGCGATGTGCTTTTGGCTCAAGCGTTCGGCCAAGGCCGGGGCGCTGTTCAAGAACGATTGATAGCGCGCTGCGGCATCCAACATCAGCAAGTCCTGCTCTCGCTGCGTCTGCCGCGCCAAGCCGGCAAGCAGGGCCTGCATGATCAAGGCTGGCGCTTGCGGCCAATCCGCTTGCAGGTCGAGCAAGTCTTGGGCGCTGAGTTCGACGACAAGGCCGGCTTCCAAAGCCTCCAGATGCCAGGGGCTGCGCGCGCCGATGCCGGCCGCGCCCAACCAGTCGAGTTCGGCGTAGAACGCATGGTTGCGCTCGCGGCCCTCGGTGTCGAGGAAAAAGCCACGCGCCAAACCCTGCTCCATCCACCAGATCCGGTCTATGGTCTCCCCTTGGGCCAAGAGGCGCTGACCGCGGCGCAGCTTGCGTCGTGGCAGCGCCTGCCAGCGCGCCGAGCGTTGCGGGCAAGCCGCCAACCAGTCGACAAAGGCGGGGCCGCAAAGTGGGCAGGGCTGTGATTCCATGAACCTAGGTTAATGCGCGAGGCGTTCTAAAGGCTCAGCATCATGCCCCATGAAAGCCCATGATGCCTCGCGCCGCCATGCCCGATTGCCTTCCGCTGAATCCAATCCCGAGCCGCTCAATTGGCCGCACCTGATCCTGCTCTTGGCCCTGCCAGCCTATGCTTTGCTGACTTGGCACTGGGGATGGAGTCATGAGTTGACCCTCGCCGCGGGTACGCTGCTGGCGCTGGCCTGGTTGATGCTGTGCGAACGTTTGCGACCGGGGCGTGCCGATTGGCAAGCCAGTGCCGCCGATATGCGGCGCGATGCCAGCTCGCTGGGTCTGGCCGCGCTCGTGGACACCCTGTTCTCGCTCGCCGCCAATCTGGCAGCGCTGGCCTGGCGTGAACACAGCATGTTGGGCGCGGCACAAACTGGCATCAGCCTATGGCTGCAGCAAGGCTGGCAAGTCCTGCCTTTGCCGATCGCGCTGGTCTTGGTGATCGCCGTGGGTGAGTTCCTGCCGTACTGGCTGCATCGCTGGGCCCATGAGCGGCCCGCGCTGTGGCGCTGGCATGCCTTGCATCACTGGCCGACGGCCGTGAACACCAGCAATAGCGTGTTGGTCCATCCCTTCAATCTGCTGTGGAACAAGCTGGGGCGCTGGCTGCCTTGGCTCTTGCTGCAGGTGCCGGCGGATTTGATGCTCTGGGCCGCGCTATTCGTCCAGGCGCAGGAGTTGGCGGCGCATGCCAATGTGGCGGGCAGTCTGCGCGGTTTACGCGTTTGGCTGGGTGGGGCGGATCTGCATCGTTGGCACCACAGCGTGCTCCTGAACGAGGCCGGCAACTATGGCACCGTCGTACCCTGGTGGGATTGGGTCTTTGGCAGTGGTTTCCATCCGAATCGCCAGGGGCCGGCCCATGTGGGCTGGGCCGCTGGGTCTTGGCGGCCGGAACGCCTGCATTTGCGCGAGCTGATCTGCGGGCCGCTGCCGGGCAAAAGCGGCCGGGGCAGCGTCAGCGCGGAGCCGAACTCAGATCCACATACTGCCACCAATCGCTCCAGAAAAAGGGGCGGCGATAGCCCTGCACCCAGGGCTGAGCGACATCGTTGCTGATTAAATGGGCGACGATTTTGTAAGGTGCGAAAGCCACCGCCAGGCGCTTGCTTTCGCGGAAGACGGCTTCGCGTTCGGGGCCGTCGGACAAGGCTTCCAGGCGCTGGTACAGGCGGTCCAGCTGAGGGAGCGAAAAGCGCGAGACGTTTTGCGAACCGGCCTGCGGGCCGTTGTAGCGTGCCAGCGCAGCCAGCCCGTCGGGCACGTCGGACTGCACGGCAAAGCCCCAGATCATCAGCTTGCCGGCGCGCGCCGACTTCAGGTGCTCGGGGAATTTGGCGGTGATGAATTTGACCCGCAGACCCAGGCGCTGCAGATTGATGCGCCATAGCTCATCGCTCTGCCTTGCGGCTTGGTCGGGCGTGGTGGCCACCTCCAGCGTCAGGCGCTCGCCCTGCGGCTGCAAGCGAAAGCCTTCGGCATCGCGCTGTCCCCAGCCATAGGCGTCCAACAAGGCATTGGCGCGTTGTGGGTCGAACTCACCCATCTCGCTCTTGAAGGCGGGGTCGTAGCCGCTGGTGTGCGGCACGATGGGGCTTTGCGCTGGGATGCCCTGGCCGCGGCGCACCAAGGCGATATTGCGGCGCACGTCGTAGCCCAGGGAAATGGCGCGGCGCAGAGCGATGCGCTCGGGCGAGAGGCCGCCCACCACCGGATGGGTCATGCCGAAATAGATCAGCGAGCAATCGGCATTGAGTTGCCTGAACAACTGCACCCCGCGCTTGGCCAGAAACGGCGCCAGTTGGCCGTGCGGCAGGGCTTGGCTGATGAAAGGCGGCGGCACGCCGTCACCCGGAGCCGCGAGGATGTCCAGCTGCCCGTTCAAGAAGGACAGCCAACGCGGCTGGTCTTCTTCAATGATGGCAATCTCCACCCGGTCCATCATGGGCAGCAGCCGGCCTTTGAAGCGCTGTAGCAAGGCCTGACCCTCGGCATCGTCGGCCGCCGGCGTGGCGTCATAGACGCGTTCCCGGTAGACCGGGTTGCGCTCCAGCACCATGCGTGAAGAGCGCCGCCATTGCGCCAGCCGGTAGGGGCCGGTGCCGACCGGATGCGCGTCGACATCTCGGCCATAGGCTTCAACCACCTCGCGGGCCACCGCGCCAAAGATGTCGCTGCTGGCCAGGCGTTCAATCAGCCGCGGGCGCGGCTCGGCCACGCGAATCTGCAAGGTGTAGCGGTCCAGGGCGCGCAGGCCGGGCATGTCTTGCTCATAGTCCAGCGCCTTGCCGCTCTTCAGCGCCTGCTCGCGCAGCTCGTTCAAGCCAAGCATTTGGGCCGTTAGCAAAAAGGGCAGCATCGGCGACATGTTCGCCGGGTCCACGATGCGTTTGAAACTGTAGACATAGTCGGCCGCCACCAACTCACGCGGCTGGCCCTTGAAGGCCGGGTCGGGGGCGAACAAGATGCCGGGCCGCAAGCGAATGGTGAAGGTCTTGAAGTCGCTGCTGATCTCGGGCAGGGCCGCCGCCGTCAAGGGCTTGATCAGTACCGGCCGGGCCAGCGGATCGAAGCAGAACAAGGCTTCAAAGATATGGCCGGTCACGGCGCGCGAGTAACCGTCGGAGATGCGGGCCGGGTCGAAGCCGGTCTCGGCCGCCTTGAAGGCCAAGCGCAGGGTTTTGATGCCCTCTGCGGCTTGGCCCAGTCTGGGTGCAACCGGCAGGCCGACTGCCAAACTCGTCGAGAGGAGTTGGCGACGTGTCAACAGCGGGTCACTCATGGGGACTGGGTCGGGATCCAAGCTTGGTACTCGGCCCAAAGCGCATTCACATCGCCGCCCTCGGTGCATGCGGCAATCGCGTTCTCCCAGCTCCAGGGGAAGTTCTCGCCCGGCCGCGCCGTGGCATTGAAGCAGGGGCCGAAATCCTTGAAGCCTTTTTGCTCGACCAGGTAAGCGAAGAAGAAGGCGCCGGTTTTGTAGGGGTCGCTGTACTTGCCGCCGAGCCTGCGGTCCTTGGCGTAGCCGAAGCCCGCTTGGTAGCGCACCAGATCCGCCAAGCTCTCGAGGGCCGCGGCCGCCATGCCCTCGGAATGCTGGTAGGCATGGACCATCTCGTGAAAGAGAATGCCCTTGACCTCGTCGGCCATATGGCCGCCCTTGGCCGCATAACTCTGCAGCCAGCGGGTGTTGACGTTGACGATGATGCGCTCGGGCGGCGCGCCGTCCTTCCAGGCGATGCCGTCTCGGGGCTCGGCGCTTCCTTTCTCGCCATTCCATTCGCGGATGCGCAGCTCCAGGGTCTTGAAGGCGGGCACCTCGGCTGGGCTTTTGTAAAGGCGCTGCACCACGCCTCGGGCGATCTCATGCACATAGGCCTCGATGTCAGGCACCAAGGCCGCAAAGGCTTGTGCGCCCGCGGAGCCATCATTTTTATAGTCCACCGCTGGCCTGGCGACTCGGCCCCAGTCGGCGTCCGCCCATGCCACGGCAGGCAAATGTCGGGGCGCTTGAACCTGCACCGGCGTCGCAGCGTGAACCGTGGCACAGCAGCCCAGCAAGGTGGCGGTTAAGGCGGCGGCTAAGGCGCTCCGAATTCGCGTCATCAACATGGCTTTCGAGAGATTGCCGACATGCCGTCCAGGCTTGGGGCACTGCAACTGAGAAGAGGTGGATTCTTGTCGTCGCAAGCCGCCTTGGCGATGGAGTAGAACTGAGCCAAGGCTGCAGATTTGCTGCGCCAGCCTGGTCTGAAATGGGGGCCTGAGTTGCCCGTCAGTGCTGCCGGGCCATTCTCCTGCCTGCGCACATCAAGAAAGCTGGGGTCATTGCCCAGAAACTATCGAGCATCGCCGGCTGCTTCTGCGCTGCTTGCGCCACTAGCATGGCAGCACTTTGAATTTCTCGCGGCGGCCGGAGTCGGCCCAGTGCTTCAGACCATGTCTATTTTTTCGACGCTCGAGCGGCTGCAGGGTTCAGCGGCGCAAATGCCTTTTGCAGCCGACTCGGCCTATGCGGCGGTCGACGTTTTCATCGGCACCGGCGGCGACGGCCATTGCCACCCGGCGGCCACCCGGCCTTTTGGCATGGTGCAGGTGGGCCCAGACACCCAGCATCGCCACCACCGCCAGGCCTACCCCTGGTGCGCCGGCTATCGCTATGAAGACGACTCCATCCTGGGTTTTTCGCACACGCATTTCTCCGGCACCGGCCATGGCGATCTGGGCGATGTGCTCTTGATGCCCTTCACCGGCGCCACCAAGCTGGAGCCCGGCTACCCCGAGCGCGCCATGAGCGGCTATCGCTCGCGCTTCTCGCATGAGCAAGAGCGCGCCCGTCCCGGCTATTACGCCGTGCGCCTGCTGGACCATGAGATCGATGTGGAGTTGACCTGCAGCGATCGCGTCGGCCTGCACCGTTATCACTTCGAGCCCGGCGCAGCCCCAAAGCTGCTGCTGGACCTGCGCTCCAGCGTCTACAACCACCCGGGTAAAAACCTCTGGTCGAGGCTGCGCCTGCGCACGCCGCAGCTGCTGACCGGCATGCGCGAGACGCGCGGCTGGGCGCCGGGCCGCCAGCTCTATTTCGCCATCGAATTCTCGCGGCCGCTGACCCGCCACGAGTTCCACAACACCGAGACCGATGTGGAGTACCGGGGCTTTCGCACACCTGGCCGCGAGGCGCATGAGAAGCGGGTGTTGGAAGGCCGCGCGCTGGTTGCGGCTTTTGAGTTCAGCATCCCGGCCGACCAGCAACTGCTGGTCAAGGTGGGCATCTCGGCCGTCAGCGAAGACGGCGCCATCGCCAACCTGAGCGAGATGCCGGGCTGGGACTTCGAGGCCCAGCGCTTGCTGGCCGCCCAGGCCTGGGCCGACACCTTGGACGTGATGGCCATCGACGCAGCGCCCGAGCTGCGCACCAGCCTCTACACCGCGCACTACCACGCCTGCCAGGCGCCTAGCCTGTTCATGGATGTGGATGGCCGCTACCGCGGACCCGACAACGCGGTGCACCAGGCCAAGGACTTTGGTCCGGCCTTCAGCTACCACTCGACCTTCTCGCTTTGGGATACCTACCGGGCCTTGCATCCCTGGCTCTTGCTGACGCAGGGCGCGCAGCGCAATGGCGACTTCATCAACTCGCTGCTGGCCTCGCAGCAGCACAGCCCGCATGGCATCTTGCCGGTTTGGCAATTCCATGGCCTGGAGACCTGGTGCATGATCGGCTACCACGCCCTGCCGGTGATCGCCGACGCCTATCTCAAGGGCTTGCGCGGCTTTGACGCCAAGGCCGCGCTGGGCGCCATGCAGGCCAGCGCCGAGTACACGCCTTATGGTGGCATCGGCGACTACCTCCAGCTTGGCTATGTGCCGTTTGATAAGGAAGGCGAGGGCGCTTCCAAGACGCTGGAGTATTCCTTCGACGACTGGACCCTGGCCCGCATGGCCGAGGCCCTGGGCGAGCATTCGGTGGCGGCCCGTTACTACCAACGTGCGCAGAGCTTCCGTCATCTGCTCGACCCCGCCACCGGCTTTGTGCGCGGCAAGGGCAGCGACGGCCAGTTCCGCCTGCCTTTTGACCCCACGGCCGCCGGCTATGGCAGCGACTACACCGAGGGCAGCGCCTGGCAATACTCCTGGTACATGCCGCATGACTGCGCGGCCCTGGTGGGCAATCTGGGCGGCGACGCCGGCTTGGTGAAGCGCCTGGACGAGATCTTCGAGGCCGAAACCAATCCCAAGATGTACGCGCATATGGAGGACATCTCCGGCCTGATCGGCCACTACGCCCACGGCAACGAACCCAGCCACCACATCGCCTACTTGTATGCCTATGCGGGCGCACCCTGGAAGACCCAGCAACGCCTGAGCCAAATCGTGCCGATGCAGTACGCCAGCGGTCCGGCCGGCCTGGCGGGCAATGACGACCTGGGGCAGATGTCGGCTTGGCTGCTGTTCACGGCCCTGGGCTTTTATCCGGTGGCGCCGGGCAGCAACGAGTATGTGATCGGCCGGCCTTTCGTCCATCGGGCCAGACTCAAATTGCCCAATGGGCGTGAGTTCAGCGTCCGCGCCGAAGGGCTGACGGCGCAAAATGCTTTCGTTGGTGAAGTCTTTTTGAACGGCCAAGCGCATGCGTCCAGCGTCTTGCGCCATGAAGATTTGATGCAAGGCGGCGAGCTGGTGTTTCGGATGCAGGCTCCGGCGAACACCGAGCGCGGCGTTGCGCATGCGAACCGGCCTTACAGTCAGACGCCGTATCTTGATCTGCCTTGATTCATGAGTTCATCCCGCGCCCCCTTGGAATCGCTGCGCCCTGTGTTGAAGGAGCGTCTGCCGCCGCTGAATGCTTTGCGCGCCTTCGAAGTGGCGGCCCGCAAGCTCAGCTTTACCGCGGCCGCCAAGGAGCTGTTTGTCACGCCCGGCGCGGTCAGCCTGCATGTCAAGCAACTGGAAGATTATTTGGACGTGCAGCTCTTTGTGCGCGAGACCAAGAGCCTGCGTTTAACGGCTGAGGGGGAGCGCTACCTGCCCTTGGTCAGCGAAGCCTTCAGCATCTTGCGCCAGGCGACACAGGGTTTGCGGGGGCGCCAGCTGGAGACGGTGCACCTGTCGGTGCGCCCTTTGCTGTGTCATCGATGGTTGCTGGCGCGCCTGCCGGCCCTGATGGCGGCGTTGCCCAACTGCCATTTGGAGATCGAATCCGAGCTGGACCGAGATGTCGAGCGGCAAGACCTGTTGCTGGACTATCAGCCCGCCGTGGGGGCCGAGCTGAGCAGCCAATTGCTGTTCAGCACCGAGGTGATTCCGGTCTGCAGCCCGGCCTATTTGCAGAGCTTGGGCCTGCAGGGCTTGAGTTTGGACAGCGACTGGACCCGCCTGCGCCTGCTGCACGATCGCCCCTTGCAAGGCATGAGCGAGTACCCCAGTTGGCCGCGTTGGCTGCAGGCCTGCGGCCTGATGCTGGAGCAGCAGCTGGAAGAGGGCGGCGTCGGCAGCGCCAGCTTTGCCAACGGCATGATGTGCTTGGAGGCGGCACGTGCCGGCCTGGGGCTGGCGCTGGCACCGCGACTCTTGGTGCAGGACGATCTGCGCGAGGGCCGCTTGCTCGAGCCTTTGGCGGGTCAGGCCCTGACGAGCAAAGCCAAACAGACGAATGAGCTTGGCCCCTTGCGGCAAAGCTATTACCTGGTCTATCGCCGGGCGGCACTCGACCGCCCGGTCGTGCGGCAGCTACTCAGTCTCTTATTGAGCGACTGCTCGGCTTCAGCGGGCGCGGAAGCAAGTCCGCAAACCCCTTAAGCCCAGGTTCAGTTCTTGGCCTCAGGCTCGCGCAGAAAGATCTCCACCCGGCGGTTCTTCGCGCGGCTTTCGGCGCTGTCATTGCTAGCCACCGGCTCGCGAGAACCACGGCCGACCGCTTCAATGCGATTGCCGCTGATGCTGCGGTCTTCCAGATAGTCGCGCACGCTGTCGGCGCGGCGTTTGGACAAGGGGTCATTGATGGCGTCCGAGCCCGTGCTGTCGGTGTGGCCGACGATGCGCACCAAGAGGTTGCCCTGGCCGCTCAGGCCGTTGGCAAATGCATCCAGCACCGGCCGTAAGCGCGGCTCAATCGCTGCGCTGCCGACGGCGAAGGAGATGTCGCTGGGCACTTCCAGCTTCAGCTGGTTGTCCGGCGTGCGCGTCACTTCTACGCCTGTGCCTTGGGTGGCCTGCTCCATCGCGCGGCGCTTTTCTTCCATATTCTTGGACCACAGATTGCCACCCACGGCGCCCAGGGCCCCTCCAATGACGGCCCCGGTGCCTGCGCTCCCGCCGGTGGCCGAACTGATGATGGCGCCGGCCACCGCGCCGATGGCGGCACCGCCGGCCGTGCCCTTTTGGGTTTCGTCCAAATTGGCGCAGCCGGCCAGGCTGAGCAGGGCGAGCAGCAGCAGGGTGGGCGCTGGCGAAATCTTGCGTGTGTTTGAGGGCATGACGGTTTCCTTCTTGAATGCGTGAAACGATGCGGACGAATGGAAATCGGGGCGCTGAGGATGATTGATGTTAGCGCTTGAAAATGACTCCGGTATGCTTGGGCGCTCTGCTCGCAGGCTCATGCCCCGCTGGTCCACCCTTGGTTGACCAGGCCTGCCCGGCCTTGATCACACGCGAAGGACAGCCCTGTCTCCATGACTTTTTCGTTCGACAGCATTCAGAATTTCTTTCAAAGCTTCGGGCTGATCAGCCTGGTGGCGCTGCCTTTTCTGGCCAGCTTGCTGGCGGCGGTCTTGCCCGCCAATGCGCGCAATCTTGAGTCCACGCTGGCCGGCGCGGTGGCCTTGTTTTGCGTGCTGCAAGCGGCCTTGCTGTTTCCTGAAATCGCTGCCGGTGGTGTGATCCGGCAGGAGTTTGAATGGCTGCCCTCGCTGGGCCTGAACTTTGTCTTGCGCATGGACGGCTTTGCCTGGATGTTCTCCATGCTGGTGCTGGGCATGGGGGCGCTGGTGGTGCTGTATGCGCGCTACTACATGTCGCCGGACGACCCGGTGCCGCGCTTCTTTTCCTTCCTGCTGGCCTTTATGGGCGCGATGAGCGGGGTGGTCTTGTCGGGCAATCTGCTGCAGCTGGTGTTGTTCTGGGAGCTGACCAGCCTGTTCTCTTTCCTGTTGATCGGCTACTGGCATCACCGCCGTGATGCGCGGCGTGGCGCCCGCATGGCCTTGACCGTCACTGGCGCCGGTGGCCTGTGCTTGTTGGCGGGCGTGCTGGTCTTGGGCCATATCGTCGGCAGCTATGACTTGGATGTGGTTTTGGCTGCGGGCGAGCAGGTGAAGGCCCATCCGCTCTACACCACGACCTTGGTGCTGGTCTTGCTCGGCGCCTTCACCAAGAGCGCACAGTTCCCGTTTCACTTCTGGCTGCCTAACGCCATGGCGGCACCGACGCCGGTGTCGGCCTATTTGCATTCGGCCACCATGGTCAAGGCCGGCGTCTTTTTGTTGGCGCGTTTGTGGCCGGTGTTGGCCGGCAGCGAGCAGTGGTTCTGGATCGTCACCGGCGCGGGCTTGTGTACCTTGCTGCTCGGCGGCTTCATCGCCATTTTTCAGACCGATTTGAAAGGTGTGCTGGCTTACTCCACCATCTCGCACCTGGGTCTGATCACCACGCTTTTGGGCCTGAATAGCCCCTTGGCGGCGGTGGCGGCGGTCTTCCACATCATGAACCACGCCACCTTCAAGGCCTCGCTGTTCATGGCTGTGGGCATCATCGACCATGAAACCGGCACCCGCGATATTCGCCGTCTCAGTGGCTTGCGCCGCAGCATGCCGGTCACCGCCACCCTGGCCATGGTGGCCAGCGCGGCCATGGCCGGCGTGCCGCTATTGAATGGTTTTATCTCCAAGGAGATGTTTTTTACCGAGGCGGTCTTCGTGACCAGCGCGCCTTGGTTTGACCGACTGCTGCCGGTGGCTGCGGTACTGGCCGGCGTTTTCAGCGTGGTCTATTCGCTGCGCTTCACGGTTGATGTCTTCTTTGGGCCTGACAGCAGCGCCGAGCTGCCGCGTCACCCGCATGAGCCGCCGCACTGGATGCGTGTGCCGGTGGAGTTATTGGTGCTGGCCTGTTTCTTGGTGGGCACGCTGCCGCAATGGACCATGCAGGGCGTTTTGAGTGCGGCGGCTGCGCCGGTGGTTGGCGGTGTCTTGCCCGAATTCGATCTGGCCGTTTGGCATGGTTTCAACACGCCCTTGCTGATGAGCTTCATCGCCCTGTTCGGCGGCATTGCGCTTTATGCCTGGCTGCGCGGCCCTTTGCAGCGCGAGCGTTTCAAGCGCACGCCGGGCATTGGTGGCTTGAACGGCAAGCGGGCCTTCCAAACCAGCTTGGCGATCCTGACGTCTTGGTCGCGCACGCTGTTGCGCCTTTTCAGCACCCGGCGCCTTCAAGGGCAGTTGCTCTTGTTGTTGATCGTGGTGCTGGGGGCGACGGGGCTGGCGGCCCAAGGGGCGCAGTTTCTTTCGGGGCAGCGCCCACCGCTGCCGTTTGCGCCGATGTTTGCCATGCTTTGGCTGATCGGCGGTGCGGCGGCGCTGGCCTGCGCGCGGGCCGCCAAGTTCCATCGCTTGATGGCTTTGGCGCTGCTGGGTGTGGCGGGCCTGTGTACCGTGGTGACCTTTGCCTGGTTCTCCGCCCCCGATCTGGCCTTGACTCAGCTTGCGGTGGAGACGGTGACGACTGTCTTGATCCTGCTCGGCCTGCGTTGGTTGCCCAAGCGGATCGAGGCGATGGAGGCGGCCGAAGCCTTGGCTGAGTCCCTTTGGGATGCGGCGCAGCGCCGCGCCCGCCGCGCGCGCGACTTATTGCTGGCGCTGGGGATTGGCGGCGGCATGGCCTTGCTGTCCTATGCCGTGATGACGCGCGATTTTTCGCAGAGTATTTCGCCTTTCTTCCTGGAGCGCGCCTTGCCTGAGGGCTTTGGCACCAATGTGGTCAATGTGATGTTGGTGGACTTCCGCGGCCTGGACACGCTGGGTGAAATCACCGTGCTGGGCATCGTCGCGTTGACGGTGTATGCCTTGCTCAGGCGTTTCCGGCCGGCCAGCGAGAGTGCCGAGCTGCCGCTGCAGCAACAGGCCTTGGCGGGCGACATTGATACCGATCTGGTGCATGCCAATACCGCCACCGACACGGCCAGCGGTTATCTCTTGGTGCCGGCCGTGCTGGTGCGCTTGCTCTTGCCCATCGCCGTGGTGATCTCGGTGCATCTCTTCATGCGCGGCCACAACCAGCCGGGCGGCGGCTTTGTGGCGGGACTGGTGTTGTCCTCTGCCTTCATCCTGCAATACATCGTCTCCGGCACTCAATGGGTCGAGGCGAACATCAATCTGCGCCCGCAGCGCTGGATCGCCACGGGCCTGCTCATTGCCACGCTCACCGGCATGGGCGCTTTCGTCTTCGGCTATCCCTTCCTGACCACGCACACCGCGCATCTGCATTTGCCGCTCGTCGGCGAGATCCACATCGCCAGCGCCTTGTTCTACGACATCGGCGTGTTCTGCTTGGTGGTGGGGGCGACCTTGTTGATCCTTACTGCCTTGGGCCATCAGGCGGTGCGTGGACACCGAATTCAGCGCATGGAGGAACTTGAGGACATGGAGGACATGAGGGGCGCCATCCGCTTGACCGATCCAGAGGCGAAGCAGCTGAAAGGGGCGAACTGATGGAACTCGTCATGGCTTGCGCCATCGGTTTGCTGAGTGGCTGCGGCGTGTGGCTGATGCTGCGTCCACGGACCTACCAGGTCATCATCGGCCTGAGCCTTTTGGGCTATGGGGTCAATCTCTTCATCTTCAGCATGGGGCGTTTGGGCATCGACAAGGAGCCCATTCTGGCCGCGGGTGTGCCCGCCACGCTACAGAACTATATTGATCCGATGCCTCAGGCGCTGGTGCTGACGGCCATCGTCATCGGATTCGCCATGACCGCGCTGTTCTTGGTGGTCTTGCTGGCGCAGCGCGGCTTCTTCGGCAATGACCATGTGGATGGCACGCCCGACGAACCCCCTGACGCGGCCGGAGGGTCGCAGCGATGATGGACCTGCTGACCCAATGGGCCCTGGTGGCCAATGCGGCGCTGATGCCGCATCTGACCATGGCGCCGATTCTGCTGCCGCTGCTGGCCGCGTGTTTGTTGCTGTTGCTCGGCGAGCGAGGCCATCGCCGCAAGGTGATGCTGTCGACCTTGGCGGCCGTGGGCAATCTGGCCGTGGCGGTGTTCCTGATGCTCAGCGTGGCCATGGAGGAGGCGCAGCCGATCGGCTTTGGCGTTTATCTGCCCTCCAACTGGGATGTGCCCTTCGGCATCGTGCTGGTGCTGGACCGGCTCTCGGCCCTGATGCTGGTGGTGGCCGGCGTGGTGGCCTTGATGGCGCTGCTGTTTGCCTCGGCGCGCTGGCACAAGGCCGGGGCGCATTTTCATGTGCTGCTGCAGTTTCAAATCATGGGGCTGAACGGCGCTTTCCTGACCGGCGATCTGTTCAATCTTTTCGTGTTCTTTGAAGTGATGCTGGCGGCCTCCTATGGCCTGTTGCTGCACGGTAGCGGGCCGGCGCGGGTGCGCTCGGGCCTGCATTACCTGACCATCAATCTGGCCGCGTCGTCGCTGTTCCTGGTTGGTGCGGCGATGATTTATGGCGTCAGCGGCACCTTGAATATGGCCGACTTGGCCGCGCGCATCCCGGATATTCCGGCCAGCGACCGCGCCTTGTTGCATGCGGGATGCGCGATCTTGGCGGTGGCATTTTTGGCCAAGGCGGCGATGTGGCCTTTGAACTTCTGGCTCAGTCCGGCCTACACCGCCGCCAGTGCCCCATCGGCAGCGGTGTTCGCCCTGCTGACCAAGGTGGGTGTGTATGTCTTGTTGCGCTTGTCCACGCTCCTGTTCTCCGACCAGGCCGGTGCCTCGGCCGGCTTTGGTCATCTGCTGTTGCTCTGGGGCGGTATGGCGACGCTGGCCTTTGGTGCCTTGGGCTTGCTGAGCGCGCAACGACCCGCACGCTTGGCCAGTTATGCGGTGATTGTTTCGTCTGGCACCTTGATGGCGGTTTTGGGTTTTGAGAAGCCTGAATTGACGGCCGGAGCCTTGTACTACCTGCCTGCCTCCACCTTTGCGGTGGCCGCGTTCTTCTTGCTGGCCGAGTTGATGGATCGGTCCCGCAACCCGGATCCGACGGCCCAGCGCGCGCCCGAGGATGAGGAGGACCATCTGCCCTTCGCCCTGGTGGAGCAGGAGTTGGCGCGTGAGGCCAATCTGGATGAAGACGAGGAGGTGCTGGTCGGGCGCGCCATTCCTGCCGCCACGGCCTTGCTGGGCCTGGCCTTTGTCTGCTGCACGCTCTTGGTGGCGGGCCTGCCGCCCTTGTCGGGCTTTGTCGGCAAGTTGATGATGCTCTCGGCTCTGTTGGGGCCCGCGGGTGTGGCAGTTTCAACGCCGGCTTGGGTGTTCTTGGGCTTGTTGATGCTCTCCGGCCTGTTTGCCCTGATTGCCTTGTCGCGCACCGGCATTCGCTTTTTCTGGACCCCGGTTGATCGCCCAGCGCCGGTCTTGCGCTTGGCAGAGTTGGCGCCGATCACGCTCCTGCTCGGCGCCTGCGTGGCCATGACCGTGCATGCCGAAGGCTTGTCTCAGTACGCCCGCGCCACGGCGCAAATGCTTTACCAGCCGCAAGGCTATATCGAGGCGGTGATGGGCACCTTGCCCCAGCAAACCCCCACCAATGCCGAGCGTTTGCGGCAGGCCAGATTGGCAGAACAGGCCGCCTCGGCAACACTGCAAGCAGAGGCGGCCGATCCTGCTGCCTCTGAAGCCAAGCAGCAGGAGCCCAAGCCATGACGCGCCGCTCCCGCAAGCCCTGGTTGAAACGGCTTTTCCCCGCGCCGCTCTTGAGCCTGGCGCTGATGGCGCTCTGGCTGCTGCTCAACAATGCCTTCAGTCTTGGGCAATGGCTCTTGGCCCTGGTGATTGCCGTGGCGGCTCCGGCCCTGACGGCCTCCTTGCGGCCCACGCCGGTCAGCTTCAAGAAGCCCGGCGTCGCTTGGCGCTTGTTCTGGCAGGTCGGTCTTGATGTCCTGGTTTGGAACTGGCGGGTGCTGCGTGCCACCTTGCGCCCCGCAGAGCATTTGCCAAAGGGCGGCTTTGTGATCGTGCCGCTGGATCTGCGCGACCCGAACGGCCTGGCGGTCTTGTCGGCCATCATGTGCGTGATCCCCGGCACCATCTGGTCGGAGCTGGCCCTGGACCGCAGCGCCTTGCTGGTGCATATGTTCGAGTTGGAGTTTGCAGAGGAAGAAATTGCGCTGATCAAATCCCGCTATGAACGACCCTTGATGGAGATTTTTGAATCATGAGCACGCTATTGTTTGCTGCCATTGCCATCACGCTGGCGCTCTATGTCGCGGGCATGGCCCTGTGCCTGTGGCGCATGGTGCGCGGCCCGGCCTCGCAAGACCGGGTGTTGGCGCTGGACCTGGTCTGCACCATCGTGATGCTGACCTTGATGGTGCTGGCGATTCGCTACCGCAGCGCCATGTACTTCGAGGCTGCTTTGTTGATCGCCGTCTTTGGCTTTGTCAGTTCTTCGGCCATGGCCAAGTTCTTGCTGCGCGGCGAGGTGATCGAGTGATGCTGAACACGGCTCTGCCTTGGTGGATTGAAGTCCCGGTGGCCTTGCTGCTCGTTGCCAGCGGCGTGTTCGTGTTTGTTGCAGCTGTTGGCGTGGTGCGGTTCAAAACCTTTTTCATGCGCATGCACCCGCCGGCGCTGGCCTTCACCATCGCTTCTTGGTGTGTGACGCTGGCTTCGATTGTTTACTTCTCGGCCCTGGAGCAGAGTCTTGCCTTGCATGCCTGGCTGATCATCATTTTCTTGTCGATGACGGTTCCGGTCACCACCATCATGCTGTCGCGCGCGGCGCTGTTTCGCAGCCGCACCTCGGCGGCGCCGGAGGAGCGCGTACCGCCGTCGCTCAGTCGTCCACGCGAGGACTGAGTCAGTCCTCGCCTGCGCTGGCCGACTCTTCCCCAATGTCCAGGCGGGTCTGCTCGGCCTGCTTGAGCAGCCAGTCTCTGAACTGCAAGACCTCGGGCCGCCCTTCGCTGTGGCGCGAGCAGAGTAGCCAATACGCCACCGGACTGCTCATGCGGCCGGCCCGGCCAAAGGGCTCGATCAGATCGCCGCGCTCCAGCTGTTCGCTGACCAGGGCGAGCCTTGCCAAGGCCACCGCCTGGCCGCCCAGTGCCGCTTGAACTTGCTGGTAGGTGTAGTTGAGGTACATCCAGCGGCGCGGTTGCAGATGGGGCTGCCCCTGCGCCTTCAGCCAGTGCCGCCAACTGAGGAATTCAGCGGTGGGGCGGCTGTCGTCTTCCTCGGCCAAGGTGTAGTGCGCCAAATCAGCGGCGCTGCGCAGCGGTGGGCGCTCGCCCTGTTCGGCCTGGCTGGCCAGCCAGCGGCTGACCGTCGGGGTGAGAGTTTCGCCAAACAGACGCGTGGCGTTTTCAGGGGTGTTGCCGCGTTCGGTGTAGCGCAGGGCAATGTCGAACTCGCTGTCGTCCAGCTCGATCACCGTGTCATTGGCCGAGACGCGGATGTCGATGTCCGGATGCTCACGCTGAAACGCCTCCAGGCGGGGGATCAACCACAGCGAAGCAAAAGAAGCAAAGGTGGTGACATTGACCACCCGGCGCGAGCGTTTCTCGCGCATCTGCCGCACGGTGAGATCCAGCCGTTCCAGCAGCGGCACGGCGGTTGCCTGCAGCATCGCGCCGTCGTTGGTCAGTTGCACATGACGGGTGCCGCGCAAGAACAAGGCGCAGCCCAGCTCTTCTTCCAGCGATTGGATCTGCCGGCTGATGGCGGACTGGGTCAGATGCAGTTCATCGGCCGCGCCGCGAAAGCTCAAGAGCCGCGCTACCGCTTCAAAGGCACGCAGCGGCCCCACCGCCAGCGGACGCTGCCGGATTGCTTGGGGCTGGGCTCTCGGCGACGCGGGCTTCTTCTCGGGATTTCTATTCATGCGCGAATGGTATCAATCCATTTCGCCGATCTCATTGGACGCGCTGCGCCGCCATCCCTAGCATTCAAGCCTGTCAGTTGAGAGTCGCCGCGGTTCCGGTGATGCTGCCAGAGGATGAAAAGGGGAGTGAAATCATGAGCAATTTGCAAGAACAAGCGCTTTGGCGACTGGCCTCGGGGGAGGCCTTGAGCCTGCCGATTGGGCCTGGTGCCCGTGAACTTAGCGTCAGCGAAGGCCGCCTATGGCTGACGTTGAAGGGCAGCGCCCGGGCGCCCGCGCAAGACATCTGGCTGCAAGCCGGTGAAAGCCTGGCCCTGGCCTCGGGTAGTCAGGTCGTTTTGGAGGCCTGGCCGCAGGCGGCGTTTCAGCTGCTGGTGCCGCCGGCGGCTTGCAAGGCGCTCGCGTCTCGGCCAATGTTGCGGTCCCCGCTGAAGACCTTGGCTGGGCTGACTTCGCTGCAGCCCGCAGCCTGATTGCTTTGCAGACATGGCGCGCAGCAAGCCTGTAAGCCTGCTCAAGGCCGCCGAGATTGCCGGCATGCCTTTGGTCAGCAAGACGCATGCGCTGAATCCGCAGGCGGTGCGGGACAGCCGATCCTTATCGGCCGTGACGGGTTTGACGGCCCTGGGGTTTCAACTGGTGACGCTGCAGCCAGGGCGGCTGGCCTGGGAATACCACCGCCATCTGTATGAGGAGCAGTGCTTTTACATCCTTGCCGGCCAGGGCCATGCCGATATCGACGGAGTCTTGCATGCCCTCGGCCCTGGCGACTTTCTTGGCTTTGCGGCCCAGGGGGCGGCGCACACCTTGATCAACACCGGCACAGAGCCCCTGGTCTTCATCGCGGCACGAACGCACTTGGAGTTGGATGTCTGTGACTACCCGCGGCTGGGAAAGCGGCTTTATATGAACGGGGGCGAAGAGGCTTTGGTCGATTTGACGGCTGTCAGTCAGCCCGGGGTTTTGTAAATCAAGACCTTCAGCGATCGCTCGGCCGACACATCGGCAAACACCGCCGGATTGGCCACGCGCTCCACAAACTGCAACTCCGGCGCCAGCTCCTGCATCTGGTCTTTCAAAAAAGCGGTGTCCAGCTTGGGTGTGTTCAGGCACAGCATGGCGTGGCCGCCCGAGGCGAGCAGATCGGGCAGGCGGCGCATCAGGCGGGCGTAGTCTTTGGTCGCCACAAAGCTGCCTTTTTGATAGCTGGGCGGGTCCAGGATGATCAGCTCATAAGGCCCGCCGCGTGTGATCTTGCCCCAGGAGTTGAAGATGTCATGGGCCAGGAAGCTGGCGCCGGCATCGGTGCCGGTTGGCAACTCATTCAGGCGATGGTTCTGTCGGCCAATGCCTAAGGCGCCGGCGCTCATATCCATATTGACGACTTTGTGCGCACCGGCCTGTAGCGCCGCTACCGAGAAGGCGCAGGTGTAGGCGAACAGGTTCAGCACCTTCAGCTCAGGTTTGAGGGCGCGCCGCTCTTGCACAAACTCGCGCACCCAGCGCCGGCCCTCGGCCATGTCCAGAAACAAGCCGTGGTTTTGGCCTTTCAGCACATGGACCTGATAACGGGCGCCCGCCTCGAGCACCACATGCGGCTCCGGCACCTCGCCGGCCATCAAGCGCGTCTCGCTGAGCTGACCTTCGGTGCGGCATTGGTAGACCCAGTTCAGTGCCTGCCCCGGGGCCAGGTCTTGCCAGCGTGCGGCGAGGGCGGAGTGGATCGTGGCCAACACCTCATCGCTGCAGGGTTCAAAACTGGTCAAGACCAGCACCGGCGGATAGGCGTCCAGCGACCATTGCTCGCAGCCAGGGTAGAGGCCACCTCGGCCATGAAAAATACGCTGGGCGTCAGTGGGTAGGGCCATCGTGGCGATGGCGTTGAGCAGGGCGTGCATGGCGGGATAGAGAAAAGAAACGAGCGCGGGATTCATAAGGCGAAGCGAGCCGCATTGTCGCGGCCAGGCCCGAGCGCGACAGGCTACTGGCGGGCGACTGGTTTTTTCCTTGGCGCTTTCGGCTTGGCTTTCTCTGCGCGTGCTCTGAGTGCGGCGCCCAAAGCCAGTCGCCCCCAAGGCGCCATCAGCGCCGGAGACTCCATCGCTTCCTCGGGCGCCACAAAGTAGCCCAAGGTCGCGACCTGGCCCTCGCGCTCATACTCAAAGGCTGCGCAGCCGGCGGCCAGGAATTGTTCACGCGTCTGGGCGTCGGCCTTCAGGTAGAGTTGATCAAAGGCGATGATGGCGATGAACAAATCGTCCACGTAAATGCCCCAGCCGCCAAACATGCGGCGATGACGCAGGGCGCCCAGGGGGGCGAGCAATTCCAGGCAGTGCTCCAGCAGTTCGTGTTTGATGGCCATGCGGCAAATATAGGGTGTGAATCGGCGAGGGAGCTCTCGCATGCATGCCTCTGGGTGCCAGATAGCCTGCTTTTGTTCTGCCTTCTGTATGGCCGACCCCACAGGCTCGAAACAACAGGTGTCGAGGCCCGCGCGCATGGGTCTACACTGGTTTGAGCGCCTTCTGGGGCGCATGCTTGCATGCGTGGCTTGGTGTCGGCGGGGCGGCTTTTGATCCTTCCCGCCTGAGTCGTGTCGACGGCGTCAGAACTGGCAGCTTCTTGACGCTAGCACGTGGGATGAGTCTATGCCTGAACGCATTGTGCTGGCTTTGGATGATGACCCTTTGTATCTCGACATCCTTGTCGAGCAGCTTCAAGCCATTGGCGTATCCCATGTGCTGGCGCACACGCGGGCTGAGGATGCCATGCTTGTCTTGGCTCAGCAGCCGGTCGATCTGATCATCAGTGATCTGGATATGCCTGAGGTGGATGGCCCCCGGTTTCTGCACCGCTTGGCCGATGTCGGCAGCAGAGCAAAGGTCTTGTTGATCAGTGGCACCCGCCCTGATTTGCTGGCCAGCGTTTTGGAATTTGGGCGCACCTTGGGTTTGCGCATGGTGGGTGGCTTGCGTAAGCCTGCGGAGCTGGATGCTTTGGAAGCCTTGCTGCTTCAATGTGAGGCCTTGGAACCTGTTTGGCAGCCAACCCAGACCGATGGCTTGTCTGAAAGCGAACCTTTGGAGCGCGGGCGACTTGAGCAAGCAATTTCGAATGGCTCGATACGGCCCTGGTATCAGCCCAAGTTGGATGCGCAGAGTTTGCGGGTGATTGGCGTTGAAGCGTTGGCACGCTGGTTGCCGCCTGCCGGGCCCGCTATCAGCCCGGCCCGTTTTGTCCCCGCGATGGAAGCTCAAGGCCTGTCTTGGGCTCTGTTTTTGTGCATTTATGGTCAGGTTCTTCAAGACCTGGCGCGCTGGCAGGCGCAGGGTTGGCCCTTGCGTGCTGCAGTGAATCTGTCGATGGACTGCACTGATCGTCTCGATCTGCCAGAGCAGGTGCGCAGCCAAGCGTTGGCTGCCGGAATTGCATTGCAAGACTTGACGCTGGAGATCACCGAGTCTCGCTTGATGGCCAATCGCGCAGCGTCCATGGAGACGCTGAACCGTCTGGCCCTGATGGGCTTGAAGTTGTCGATTGACGACTTCGGCACCGGCTACTCCAGTCTGGCGCAGTTGGCCGACCTGCCGTTCAGCGAACTCAAGATCGACGCCAGCTTTGTGCGTCGCATCGGGCACGACCACAAGATCGACCGCATCGTGCAGGCCACGGTGGCCTTTGGCATGGGCTTGGGCATGGAGTTGGTGGCTGAAGGGGTGGAGCATCACAGCCAGCTGCGTGCCTTGCGCCAGCAAGGCGTGCACCAGGTGCAGGGCTATTTGTGTGCCCGCCCCATGCCCGAACCCGAGTTTTGCGACTGGGTGCGGCGCTGGCGCCCCGGTCATGCGCGGGCTTCTTTGTTTTTGCAGGCGCCAAGCCTCTTGGCTGTGGGGCCGCAAGCGGCGGATCTGCAGGAGTGGCGGGACACTCTGAGCCGGCATGTGCCCCAGCTGGCGGGGCAATGCTGTGCCGATGAAGCGGCGGCGGTACGGGCCATGGCGGTGCAAAGGCCGGACTTGTTGCTGATTGATGCCAGAACGGCCTCGGCTGAATCCTGGGCCATGGCGGAGCGCTTGCGGGAGCGCTGCCCGGCGGCCTTGTTGGTGATTGTGGTGAGCGTCATCGATGAACCTCGGCTGCAGGGCGCACGCCTGGGCGAGGCTTTGCTGGCCACTCATCCTCTGACCGATATTCAGGTGGAACACTGGGCTCACCGGCTCACGCCGCGAGGATGACATGCAAACACAAAGCCTCTGGCAACGCGTTCGAAGCTATGTGGCGGCAGCGGCCGGTGATGCGCGCAATGCCTGGTTGCTGACGGCCCTGGCTGTCTTTTTGACCTGCGTTGGCGCCACCCAAGCGCTGAAGGCGGTGTGGCAGGAAGCCAAGGCGGACTTGACCACCGCCAATCGCCGCCAGCATGTCGATGTGGCGTTCTGGTTGCATGAGCGCGGCGTTGACATGCGCAATCTGGTCCAAGTGCATGACCTGCTCGCGGGGCAGCCCGGCGCTTGCCAGCGCTTCGACCCGAGCTGCCGGGCCATGATGGCGCAGATGATGGAGGCAGTGTGCGCCAATGGTGGCTTTCGCAGCATTGTCTTGGTGGACAAGGCGGGGCAGGTGCTTCTTCGTGTGGGCAAGGAACTGGACAGCGCCGAGCAAGACTTGCTGCGTCAGGCTGATGCCAAAGTGGGGTTGGTGCCGCAAATCTTGGGTTTTGTGACCCAAGGGCCAGACCACGCCTACCTTGCGCATCGCATTCAATCCGGCGGGAGCGAGACGCGCGCTCTTGTGGCTTTCTCGGACCCGCGAGCGGCTCTGCACTCCTTGCTTTCCCAGGGCGGGGATCACTATGAAACCATGGCCTCGGCGGTGGTGCGCCAGTCCGGACGCCACGCCCATGGGCTGGCGCTGAATCCTCAGGGCGTGCAAAGCATTGACCTGTCGGAGCCGCCGCCTGAGTCGGTGATCGCGCAGCTGGCCTCGGGCCAGCAAGTTGAGGGGCTGCCGTTTCAGGGGCTGGACTATCAAGGCCGGCCGGTCCTGGCGATCGGGACCCGCGTGCTGGGCACCGACTGGTGGCTGCACAGCAAGATCGACCGACTAGACATCTTCGAGCAGGCTTTGCCGGGCATATTGCAAATCTTGCTGGCCGGGCTTTTCACGATCGGGGTTTTCTGGAGTTTGCTCTCCATGCAGCGGCAAGCAGTGCGCCTGCATGCCAGCCGTCGTTTGGCCCAGGAGCAGCAAGACCGGCTGCACGCTTTGGAGCTGCTGTCCAGCATTGCCGAGACCTCCGAGGATGTGATCTTCGCCAAAGACCGGTCGCATCGCTATTTGCTTTTCAACCCGGCGGCGCAACGGCTGAGCGCATTGACTGCGGAGCAGGTGCTGGGCCAGCGCGATGTTGATTTGATCGAGGGCGATCTCGCGCAAATGTTCCATGCCCAAGACAAAGAGGTGTTGGACCAAGGCCGTGCCTTGCACTGGGAGGTTGAGTTGCGGGCGCCCGAGGCGCGCACCTTGTCGATCGTGAAGTCGCCGCTGCGGCGCAGCGATGGCGAAATCATTGGCGTCTTCGGCATCGGCCATGACATCACCGCCATCAAGCGGGCCGAGGAACGGCTGCGGGCTAGCGAGAGCCGCTTCCGCACCTTGTTTGATGAGTCGGGTGTGGCCATGGTGCTGATCGATTTGGACACCTTCAAGATCAGTGATGCGAACCGGCAAGCCTTGCTCGATACCGGCTGCCGCTCCATCGCTGAGCTGGAGAGCCTGGCCTTCGCGCCCGCGCCGTGGTCGCGAAATGAGGCCCGCGCCACGATTACCAAGCTGAAGCAGCGCTTTGAGCGCGGCGAGCCCGCATCGCTGCGAACCGAGTGGCTCAACGCCCGGCGCGATGGCGGCTTTTACTGGGTGGACTTGCAGCTGCAGGTGATTGAGCTGGAAGGGCGGCCGGCGCTGCTGAGCGTGGGGGTGGACATTGACGACCGCAAGCGCATCGAGCAAGAGCTGAGCAAGCTGTCTTTGGCGCTGGAGCAAAGCCCGGTCAGCGTGATCATCACCGATACCGAGGGCCTGATTGATTACGTCAACGCCGCCTTCACCCGCGCTTCGGGCTACTCGGCGCGTGAGGTGATGGGAAAAAATCCCAGCCTGCTGGCCTCCGGCCAAACGGCGCCAGGCGTCTATGTGGAGATGTGGGAGACGCTGCTGCGCGGCGAACCCTGGCAGGGCATGTTGCACAACCGGCGCAAGAGTGGCGAGTTGTATGTGGACCGGGTCGCCATCTTTCCCTTGCGCCGCGAGGATGGCCGCGTCACCCACTATGTGGCTTTGCAGGTGGATGTCAGCGAGCGCATGGCCATTGAAGCCGAGTTGAATCAGCACCGCATCCACCTGGAAGACCTGGTCACCCAGCGCACGGCGCAGCTGTCTGAGGCGACGCGACGCGCTGAGGCCGCGAATGCGAGTAAGAGCGCCTTCTTGGCCAATATGAGCCATGAGATCCGCACGCCGATGAATGCGGTGTTGGGCGCGGCGCGCTTGATGCAGCGTGATCTGAGTGCGCTGCAGAACCCGACCCCGCAGACCACGCAGGACTCGGTGGCGCGCCTGCTCTCGCGGGTGCAGCAGATCGACCAAACCGGCCGCCATCTCTTGACCTTGTTGAATGATTTGCTGGACCTGTCCAAGATCGACGCGGGCAAGATCAAGCTGGTGCATGCCGACTTTGCTTTGCGCCCCTTGATCGACGAGCTGCTCTTGATGGTGCGCGAGCGGGCCGCCGAACAAGAGGTGGCGCTGGTGCTGGACCTGGAGGGGGTGCCTGCGGCCCTGCACGGCGATGGCCTGCGCTTGGGCCAGATTTTGCTCAACTACCTCTCCAACGCGGTGCGCTTCACCCAGCGAGGCCAGGTCTGCGTGCGCGCTCGGCTCTTGTCGCAAGACGGCGGCAGCTTGCTTGTGCGCTTCGAGGTTGAAGACCAAGGCATAGGCATCAGTGAAGCCGAACAGGCGCGGCTGTTCCAGGTGTTTGAGCAAGCCGCGGAAGACACCGCCCATCGTTTCGGCGGCACCGGCCTGGGCCTGGCGATTGCCCGCAAACTGGCGGAGTTGATGGGCGGCCAGGTGGGGGTGCGCAGCCAGCCGGGGCAGGGCAGCTGCTTCTGGGTCGAATTGCCCATGGCCCAGGCGCATGAGTCGACCCTGCCGACGCCCAGCGCCACGGGGGAGCAGGCTTTGCTGCAACTGCGCGGGCTGGGCCCCCGGCGCGTCTTGCTGGTGGACGATGTGGCCATCAACTTGGAAATTGCCAGCGATCTCTTGCGCGATGCCGGCTTGGAGGTGCAAGTGGCCAGCGATGGCTTGGAGGCCTTGAGCCTGGCCCAGCGCGAGTCTTTTGATCTGGTGTTGATGGACTTGCGCATGCCCAAGATGGGCGGCATTGAAGCCACGCGCGAGCTGCGCCAATTGCCCGGCTATGAGAGCGTGCCAGTGATTGCCCTGACGGCCCAGGCCTTTGAAGAGGACCGCAAAGACTGCCAGCAAGCCGGCATGAATGACCACCTGAGCAAGCCCGTCTTGCCCGAGCTTTTGTATGCCAAGCTGCTGCAATGGTTGCTGCCCGAGGCCCAGCGGCCGGCGAATGCAGGGGCTGCTCCCGTCGCTTCAGCTCCCCCGTCCACACCAACTTCAGCGTCAGAGCCAGAGCCAGAGCCAAGCTTGCCGGCCGATCTCTTGCAGATGGAAGGCTTTGATGTGGCGGCCGCGCAGCGGCTTTTGGGTCGCCGACTCGGGCGCCTGCCGGGCTTGTTGGCGCGTTTCGGCCGGGAGCAAGGCGACGCCTGCGAACGCATCGAGGCCGCGCTTGCGCAGGGCGACCGCGCTTCTGCTTCGCGCATTGCGCATTCGATGAAAGGCACCGCGGCGTCGCTGGGCCTGGTGATGATCAGCGAGTTGGCGGCGGAGCTGGAGAGCAATTTGCGCGATGCCAGCAGCGACGATGTGGGGCCTTTGAAGACCCGCTTGGCGCAAGACACGCCGCGATTGATGGCGCTGGAGCCGCCGGGCTGATTGATCGCTTACTCGATCGATCGATCAATCAGCCGCCGCCCTTCAGGTCGAGGATGACGCGGCGCAGCACCTGCTCGGTGGCTCGGTTTTGTTCCAGCACCGCTTGTACATGGGCGCCATGCGACTTGACCAACTCCGCGACCGAGTCCTCCTGGCTGGAACTCAGGCCCAGGTGAATGAAGCACACATCCAGCTCTGACAACAAGTTCTCAAAGGCTTGGCGCACCTGGGCTGCCATGTGTTCATTGCGCTGTGCCACTTCATTCAAAGCCTGAGTGGCCACGCCCATCAAGCGTCGGGTGTGGCCCAGGTCCTGCAAAGCGCCTTCGCCTTCAATGGCTTGCAGGCGCGACACCGCGGCCTCCATCAGCAGGGCGATGTTGTCAATGGCGCGGCCTTGGCGCTGGCTTTCTTCGGGGTCCATGCTGGCATCGCGTTGCATGGCCAGCTTGCGAACGAACAGCACCACGGTGCCAAAGTTGAAGCTGGTGTTGCTCTGGAAGGGGCGGATTCTTGGTCCCTCGCGCTGGGCCACCAGGGCATCAAGAATCGAGTGCTCCAGTGCCGTGCAGGTGCCGCCGCTGGACATATTGTGCGAGGCACTGCGACTGTAGATGCGCAAGCAGCCCTCAAAGCCGTAACGGGCCAGCGCTTCGAACAAGGCGCGGCCCAGGGCTTCGCTATTGCTACAGCTGTTGAGTCCGCGTTGAAAGTCCAGCACCACGCCCAGCTCACCCGCCAGATCGGCGCTGCTGAGCACGGCCATCACCGCTTCTTCGCGTTCTGCATGCAAGGAGCGTTGCAGCGCGTCGGCCTGGATTTGGCGGCGAATCTTTGTCACCAGCTCCACAGCTTCGACCGGTTTGCACAGGTAGTCGTTGCCGCCCACGTCATAGCCGCGCATGCGGTCTTCCAGTCGATCATTCGAGGACACGAAGATCACCGGCGGCACGTCGCTGCCTTCTTGGTGCAACTGGCGGCAGGTTTCGTAGCCGTCCAGCCCGGGCATGGCCACGTCCATCAGCACCGCGCTGGGGCGCGGGCCTTGGCGAAGCTGGGCCAGCGCGTCATGGCCATCGACCGCGAACTGCAGCATGAAGTCGTCGCCCAGCGCTTCTCCGTAGAGCTCGCGCATCAAGGCATCGTCGTCCACCACCAAGACCAGGGGCTGATTGGGCATGTCGGCTCACCGCAGTTCGGAGGCGATCAGTATGCATGAGTGGCCGGCCGTTGGGGGGCTTCGGGTCGTTGAATCAGCGGTGCTTTATCTCGCCAGTTGACGTCTCGGCGGTGAGTGGCTTTGCGATACAGCGCCGGCTTTTTGAGAGGGTGAGCCCGGGTACAGCGGGGGGCGAATATCACCCACAATCGGCCGGTTCGCCCTGCGCCGCCAGTCGCGCTGCTCCGGGGCTGCTTTTGTGATGGGGAGATGCCTTCTTGGACCTGAACGACCGCAGCGCTTTGCGCCACAAGCTGATCGAAGATCGCCTCAACTTGCCGCATCGGCTAGAGCTGGCCGATCAATTGCAAGAGGTCTTGCGAGTCTGGTTGCTGCGCCGTACCGAATTGACGATTGGTGCGTATTGGCCGATCAAGGGCGAGTTTGATCCGCTGCCCGCTTTGTATCGCTGGAGCGAAAACCACCCCGAGCGGCGCATCGGTCTGCCAGTGGTGGATAAAGCCCATGGCACGCTGCGTTTTCACGTGTGGTACCCCGGCTGCCCCATGGAAGAAGACGCCTACGGCATCCCCAAGCCCAAGGACACCGAGGTCTTTGAGCCGCAACTGCTGATCGTGCCCTGCGTGGGCTATGGCCCCTTCGGCCTGCGCCTGGGCTATGGCGGCGGCTTTATGGATCGCACCCTGGCCACCTTGCAACCGCGCCCAGCCACTGCCGGCATCGGCTATGCGCATGGCTTTCAGCCCTTGTTGAAGGCTGAGCCCCATGATGTGCCCTTGGAGGCAATGCTGACGGAAGAGGGCGTGGTTTGGGACATCCATGGCTGACAATGTCGCCCATGAACATCTATGCCCTACATTTGTCGCAACTGCAGCAGCGCACTGAGAGCGCGCTGGCGCGTTGTGGTTTCGATGCCTTGCTGATTGCCTCCGGCATCGAGAAGTACGCCTTCCTGGACGACCGGCCCTATCTGTTTCAGCCCAATCCGCATTTCAAGCATTGGCTGCCGCTGGTCAACCACCCCAACAGCTGGCTGCTGCTGCGCCCCGGCCACAAGCCGCGCGTTGTTTACTACCAGCCCGACGATTACTGGCATGTGCCGCCGAGCAGCCCGACCGGCGAATGGGTTGAGCATGTGGAGCTGATCGTCATCAGCCGCGCCGAGGATGCGGCTGCGCATCTGAAGGCGCCGGGCCGCTTGGCCATCATCGGTGAGGCCGATGCGGCGCTGGACGGCGTGGTGCCGAACAACCCGACCGAACTTCTCAACCTGCTGCACTACCCGCGCGCATGCAAGAGCGAGTACGAGCTGGAGCAGATGCGTGCCGCTTCGCGCCGTGCCGCGCCCGCACACCTGGCCGCGCGCGACGCCTTTCTGGCGGGCGCCTCCGAAGCGGAGATTCACCGCGCCTACTTGATCGCCGCCGGCCACACCGATCGCGATCTGCCCTACGGCAATATCGTCGCCTTGAACGAGCATTGCGCGGTGCTGCATTACCAGTACCAAGACGAGCAACGGCCGGCCGAGAGCCTCAGCTTCCTGATCGATGCTGGCGCGCAGGTGAACGGTTATGCCTCCGACATCACCCGCGCTTGGACGCATGGCAATGCCGCAAGCGCCGAGTTCGATGCGCTGCTGGCCGCCATGGAAAGTGCCCAGCTGGCGCTGGTGGACGAAGTGCGCGCAGGGGTGGACTACCGCGAGATCCATCTCAGCACCCATCGCCGCATCGCCGCCATCCTGCAAGCGCAGGGCATTGTCAAGATGAGCGTGGAGGCGCAAATCGCCGAGCGCGTGACTTCCATCTTCATGCCACACGGCACCGGTCATTTGCTGGGCCTGCAGGTGCATGATGTGGGCGGCTTCATGGCCGACGAGAGTGGCGCGCTGTCGCCCAAGCCCGAGGGCCACCCCTATCTGCGTCTGACGCGCACGCTGCAGCCCGGCATGGTGGTGACCATCGAGCCGGGCCTGTACTTCATCCCGACCCTGCTGCGTCAGCTGCGGGCCAGCCCGGCCTCTGCTTCGGTAGATTGGGCCTTGGTGGAGCGCCTCAGCCGCTTCGGCGGCATCCGCATCGAAGACGATGTGGTCTGCCGCGCCGAGGGCGGGCCTGAGAACATGACGCGGGATGCGTTTGCGGCCTTGTAAGGCGAGCGAGTCGAATATGAAAAGCCGCTGCGGCCCTGAGGGGCGGCAGCGGCTTTTTCATTGGCGAGGCTGGCTTAGAAGCGCATGCCCAGACCGACGCCGACCAGCAGCGGATCGACCTTGAACTCGCCGATGTCAGTGCCCTTGGAGTAGACGGTGGTCTTGATCTGAACCTTCTTGATGTCGACGTTCAGGTACAGATTCTTGGCGATGGCAATGTCGGCACCGATCTGTGCCGAGAAGCCCCAACTGTTGTTCTTCAGGCTCAGGCCCAGAGGAGCCACGTTCGAGTCGAACTTGATGCTAGACAGATTGGTGTAGTTCAGGCCCAGGCCCACATAAGGACGGAAGGTGCTGGTGGGGGCGAAGTGGTACTGCGCGCTCAGGGTCGGGGGCAGGTGCTTGAAGCTGCCGATCTTGCCCACGCCAGTGACCGACAGGTCTTGCGATTGTGGATAGGTCAGGATCAACTCGGCCGCGATATTGGGGGTGATGAAGTAGGTGATGTCCACTTCAGGCAGCCACCGGTTGTTGATCGAGGCTTCGGCAGGCGAACCCACCACGGTGCTCAAAGTGCTGCGCAGCTTGTCGCTGTTGGTGTTGGCCGAATCCAGGTGCACAGCGCGTGCACGCACCAGCCAAGGGCCTTCTTGTTGAGCTTGAGCGGCGAACGAAGTGCAGGCCAGAGCGGCGGCTGCGGAAACGGTGGCGATAGCGCTGAAGAGCTTGCTGGTCATTTGGTCTTCTTCCTAAAAAGCCGGGAACAGCCCCGATGGAAGAGATTGGATGCCGAGCTCAGGGGTTAACCCTTGATCTAACGCAAAGTCAAAAAAGCCCTCGCGAGGAGGGCCGGTTCAACTTGATCTTGCGCAAGAAGCTCAGCCGAGACTGAGGCGTTTGCACAACTCCAGCGTCAAAGCGGATTGATTCAGCGTATAGAAGTGGATGCTGGGCGCGCCACCGGCGATCAGCCGCTCGCAAACGCGGGTCATCACTTCCAGGCCGAACTCGCGGATGCTGGCTACATCGTCCATATAGCCTTCCATCTTCAGCGCCACCCAGCGCGGGATTTCGATGCCGTCGCGGGCGGCGAACTGGGCGATGCGGGCGTAGTTGTGGAAGGGCATGATGCCCGGCACGATGGGGGCGTCCACCCCCAGCTTGCGCGCTTCATCGACGAAGTGGAAGTAGGCATCGGGGTTGAAGAAGAACTGCGTGATCGCCGAGTTAGCCCCGGCACGCATCTTGGCGGCAAAGTGCTGCAAGTCTTTGGCCGCGTAGCGCTGCTGCGGGTGGTACTCGGGGTAGGCGGCCACTTCGATCTGCCAGTCCGGGCCTTGGGTTTCGCGGATGAAGGACACCAGCTCCGAGGCGTAACGGAATTCACCAGCGGTGGCGGTGCCACTGGGCAAGTCGCCGCGCAGGGCCACCACGCGACGGATGTTTTGCGCGCGGTAGGTGGCCAGGATTTCAGCGATGTTCTCGCGGGTGGAGCCCACGCAGGAGAGGTGTGGCGCGGCTTCAAAACCGGCAGCGGCGATGTCCATCACCGTGCTGAGGGTCTTGTCGCGGGTGGAGCCGCCAGCGCCATAGGTGACGCTGAAGTAATGCGGATTCAGCACGCTCAGGTCTTGCACCACGGTCTTGAGCTTCTCGGTGCCCACCGGGGTGTTGGGCGGGAAGAACTCGAAGCTGACCGGCACGCGGTTTGTTGCTGTACTCATGGCTTGTCTTTCGCAGCCTCGGGCGCTTGCGCCCAGAGGAAAAATTCTTTGTTGCCGTCACCGCCGGTGATGGCACTCTCAAAATAGCCCAGCACCTGCCAGCCCTGATCTCGGGCGGCCTGGCGGGCCTGGGTTTCCAGCAGCGGGTATTGCTTGGCGTCTTTGATCAGACCGCCTCGGGCAAGCGCTTTTTTGCCCAGTTCAAACTGCGGCTTCACCAGCAGCAAGACCTGACCCTTAGGCGCCAGCCAAGCCGCCAGATGCGGCAAGGCGCCCAGCATCGAGATAAAGCTGAGGTCGCCGACGATCAGGGCAAAGCCCTCGGGCGGCGCGTGTTGCGCCAGGGCTGAACCGGCCAGCTCGCGCACATGCAAATGCTCCAGCCCCACCACTTGGGGGTGCTGGCGCAGCTGTTCATGAAGCTGGCTGTGGCCTACGTCCACGCCCACGACCTTGGCTGCACCCGCTTTCAGCAGGCAATCGGTGAAGCCACCGGTGCTCTGGCCCATGTCCAGCACCGTCAGGTTGCTGACGTCCAGGCCACTCTGCTGCAGCGCGCCCTCCAGCTTGAGTCCGCCGCGCGAAACAAAGCGCAACTCCGCGTCATCGCTGACGCGCAACTCGCAATGCTCCGGCAACTCCTCCCCCGCCTTGGGGATCGCCTGCCAGTCCTTGGGGCCTTGCCACTGCGCCGCACCGGCCGTGATCAGCCGCTGTGCCGCAGAACGAGTCGGCGCCAGGCCTTTGGAAACTAACAGTTGATCAGCGCGCATAGGTAAAAGGCAACTCAGTCTTGCAGGGCGTAGCGAGCGGTGCTCAGGCTAGGCGGACGGAGCGCAGGAACCGGAACGTACTTTGGGTACGTGAGGATTCCGAGCACCGCCCAACGACGCCTGAGCGCCGCGCAGTAGCCCCCCGCCGATCAATAGCGGTAGGTGTTGGGCTTGAAGGGGCCAGTCTTCGGCACGCCGATGTAGGCGGCTTGTTCGGCCGTCAACTCGCTCAACTCCGCATTCAGCGTCGTCAGCTGCAAACGCGCCACCTTCTCGTCCAAGTGCTTAGGCAGCACATAGACCTTGCCGATGTCGTAGGCGTCCTTGTGAGCGAACAACTCGATCTGCGCAATCGTCTGATTGGCGAAGCTCGACGACATCACATAGCTCGGGTGGCCGGTGCCGCAGCCCAGGTTCACCAGGCGGCCCTTGGCCAGCAGGATGATGCGCTTGCCGTCCGGGAAGATCACATGGTCGACCTGGGGCTTGATCTCCTCCCACTCGTACCGCTCGAGCGAGGCGACATCGATCTCGTTGTCGAAGTGACCGATATTGCAGACGATGGCGTTGTTCTTCATCGCGGCCATGTGCTCGTAGCGGATCACGTTCTTGTTGCCGGTGGCGCTCACGAAGATATCGGCGTTGTCGGCGGCGTATTCCATGGTCACCACGCGGTAGCCTTCCATGGCGGCTTGCAGGGCGCAGATCGGGTCGATCTCGGTCACCCACACTTGCGCCGACAGGGCACGCAGGGCTTGGGCCGAGCCCTTGCCCACGTCGCCGTAGCCGGCCACCACGGCGATCTTGCCGGCCACCATCACATCGGTGGCGCGCTTGATGGCGTCCACCAGCGATTCGCGGCAGCCGTAAAGGTTGTCGAACTTGCTCTTGGTCACCGAGTCATTGACGTTGATGGCGCGGAACAGCAGGCTGCCCTTGGCGGCCATTTCGTTCAGGCGCAGCACGCCGGTGGTGGTCTCTTCGGTCACGCCAATGATCTCGGCGCTCTTGCGGGTGTACCAAGTCGGGTCTTGGGCGATCTTGGCCTTGATGGCGGCGAACAGGATGCGCTCTTCCTCGCTGCCCGGCTTGTCCAGCACCGACAGGTCTTTCTCGGCCTTCTGGCCCAGGTGCATCAGCAGCGTAGCGTCGCCGCCGTCGTCCAAGATCATGTTCGGGCCTTCGCCCGCCGTGCCCTTGGCGCCGAATTCAAAGATGCGGTGGGTGTAGTCCCAGTAATCTTCCAGGGTCTCTCCCTTGTAGGCGAACACCGGCGTGCCATTGGCCACCAAAGCGGCGGCGGCGTGGTCTTGGGTGGAGAAGATATTGCACGAAGCCCAGCGCACTTCGGCACCCAGGGCTTGCAGGGTTTCGACCAGCACGCCGGTCTGGATGGTCATGTGCAGCGAGCCGGTGATGCGCGCGCCCTTCAGCGGCTGGGTGGCGGCGTACTCTTTGCGGATGGCCATCAGTGCCGGCATTTCGCTCTCGGCAATGGTCAGTTCTTTGCGGCCCCAAGCAGCCAGGCTCAGGTCGGCGATATGGAATTGGTCTTTGGACAGGGTGGTCGATGCAGCGGTCGTCATTGCGGGCTCCTTCAGGATATGAAGCCGCTACCGTCATCATTTGGGCAAACCGATCACCCACGCGAAGACGTCAGCGGGTGAGCGCGGTTGCAGGTCTTGCCGGCCGATTCGAGCTTGAATGCAGTCTGGCGCAAAACTTTTCCGAGCCTGGCCTGCTGTCATCAGCAGGTTGCAACGCTCCTCGGAACGGCGTAATTCTAGACGCATCAGACAAACCGGTCCAAAGAACAGGGTCATGTTTTGCGGACAATCCGCCGCATGCACCCATTCAGCCAATGCCCACCTGAAGCGCTGCGCGGCCTGCGCGGCATCTTGACCGACATCGACGACACCTTGACCGCCGAGGGTCAAATCGCCCCCGAAGCACTACAAGCGCTGCAAGACTTGGCCGATCAAGGCCTGCCGGTCATCGCCATCACCGGCCGCCCGGCCGGCTGGAGCGAGCCCTTTGCGCTGAGCTGGCCGGTGGCGGCCATCGTGGCGGAGAACGGTTCGGTCATGCTGCGCCGCGAGCTCAGCACTCAGGGTCAGGTCTTGCGCCGCGACTTCAGCCAGGACGAAGCCACCCGAGCCGCCAACTTCGCGCGCCTGCAAGCTTGCGCGGCGGATGTGTTGCGGCGGGTGCCGGGTGCTTGCCTGGCCACCGACTCTGCTGGTCGCATGACCGATATCGCCGTGGACCACAGCGAGTTTGCCCATCTCAGCGCCGAGCAGATCGACGCCGTGTGCGCGGTGATGCGCGAGCAAGGCTTGGTGGCCACGGTCAGCTCCATCCACATCAATGGCTGGATTGGCGAGCACAGCAAGTGGAGCGCAGCGCATTGGGCGGTGCAAACCGTGCTGGGCCAGGCTTTTGTGCCCGAAGACTGGGTTTATGTGGGCGACTCCACCAACGACCAGACCATGTTTGCGCGCATGCCTCTGAGCGTGGGCGTGGCCAATATCGCGCGCTTTGTGCCGCAACTGGAGTATTTGCCCAGCTACGTCACCCAGGCCGAACGCGGGCAGGGCTTTGCCGAGTTGGCGCGGGCGCTGCTGGCGGCCCGCGCTTAGCTTAGCCAGCAGCCGCCTCTGTTTCAGCCGGCAAGGCCAGAAAGGTACGCATGCGCTCCAACTCGGCCTGCCAGGCCTGATCAAAAGCCTTGTCTCGCGGCGCTTTGCCGCTGACAAAACCAGCTTGCGCCTGCATCTGACCGGCTTGCACCGAGACATTGGCCCAGCCCAGCATCTGGCCGCGCCACAGCATCGGCAGGGCGTAATAGCCCAGCTTGCGCTTCGCCGCCGGGGTGTAGGCTTCGAATCGATAAGCCCAGCCCCAGAAGCGCTCAAAACGCAAACGGTCCCAGACTACTGGGTCGAAGGGCGCCAAAAGGCGCAGCTCATCGTCGAGTTGCCAGCGTTTGGCGGCGGGGTTCTCGCCCTCCGGCCAGTACCAGCGCTGGCCCTCGATCTCGACACTGGGCCAATGTTTGCGCGCGTGGGCAAGAATTTGCTTGATCTCCTTGCCCAAATGCGGCGCGCCATAGCCCAGCAAGCTGCAGAGCTGACCGAGGCTGCGCGAGGGCAGCGGGGCGTATTTGGCCAAGATCAGCTGCACCAGGGCGCTGGCTTTTTCTTGCGCACTGCGCTCGTCGACGGGGTGCTGGGCTAGCGCATAGATGCGGATGCCCGCTTCGCGCTTGTGCACCCGCAGCAGGCCTCGGTAATGCATGCCGTCGAGCAGATGGGTGGTGGCATTGCTGCTGCCGCCCCAGGCATTGCAGGTGCTGCCCAGATTGAGCTGGGCCTGAATCTCGCGCGGGTGGCTGGGGCCAATCTCTTGCAGCAGCGCCTGGACGGTGGCGGCATGCTGGGCGGTCTCGTTGCTCCAGCGCCGTTTGGCCTCGCGCGGATGCATCAGACGCAGATGCTGGCGCGGCAAAAAGCCGTAATTGACCAGGCAGTCTTCTTCGATATCGAGCTTGGCGTAGCGCCGCTCCAAGTCGCCGGCCAGATAGTTTTTGACCCGCAAACGCAGCGTCAAATCCTGGGCGCGGGCCGGCGCCCGGATTGGGTCGGCCTGCACAAAGCCCAGGCGCTCAATGGCTTGGGGCAGGCTGGTGGGTTTGAACAGGCTGCGCGCAATGGCGTAGCGGCGCAAATCATCAAGCTCGGGAGGGCGCATGGGGCGATTGTGCCGTGGCCTCGCGCGAACAAAGTTTTGCTTCAGAAATGGCGCGAGCGGCCGAAATCCTCCGGAATAGGAGGCTCCAACGGGCCCAGAGGGCGGGCGGCGACGCACCGCAAAGACATGACGGAAACCACCCAACTTGCAGCCAAGGTCTTGCTGCTTGAGCATGATCCTGGCCATTACGCCAGCCTGATTGAGTTTTGCCGCGAGGTGGGTCTGCAGGCCTTGCCGCGTTCGTCCAGCGATGCCTTGGCGGCGCTGGCCCAGCACAAGGACCTGGGCGGCGTCTTGCTGGCCGAAGATCTGCCCTGCGAAGGGCCAGACGGCCTGACGCTGGCGCGCGCCATTCACAAGTTGCGCCCCGAGTTGCCCATCTTCTTGCGCCGCACCAGTGAGCGAGAGCTGACGCTGCAGGAGCAAATCGTGGTGCGGCATCGCTGGACCGGCGGCGATATGGCCTTGCTGCGCGAGGCAGTCGATCACGCCATCTTCAGCCTAAGCTACCCCACGGTGCTGGTGCGCGGCATTGTGGAGCTCACCTGCGAGGCACTGAAGGCCATGTTCCCCTTTGCCCATGTGGAGGCCGAAGCGCCTTATGTGGTGCACGACCGCATCATCCACGGCGAGGTATCCACCCTGATCCCGATCGAGAGCACTTGGTGCCGGGGCTACATGATGCTGCAGACCGAGGAAAACGCGCTGCGCCAGGGCCTGATTCAAGGCTTCAGCTACCAGGGCATTGGCGGCGATTTGAACTTCCGCGAGCTCAACAATATGCTGGGCGAAACCACCAATCTGATCTGGGGTGCGTTCAAAAATCGCTATATCCCGCCGCAGGATCTGAGCAAGCAGCAGATCCAGGTGCCCATCGTCATCAACCACCAGCACAAGTACATTTCATTCGGCTCGCAAGATCCTCAGCTGTGCATTCGCTACCACCTGTCGGATCCAGCGCGCCCGGGCATGCCGCCCTTGATGATTGTTCAGCGGGTGATTTTCAATCTGCATTGGTCGGTGGAAGAGTTCGAGGCCTTCATGGACCATGCGCCCTCTGCTGGGCCGACCGGCGAGTTGGAACTGTTTTGAATTCACACAAAAGCCGTCGCGGCTTTTGTGCAGGGAGATTTTGAGATATGGCGAATGTGCTTGTGGTCGATGATTCCAGCACCATGCGTGAGATCGTGGCCACCTTTCTTGGGCAAAACGGATTTCAGGTGGCCGTGGCCACCGATGGGCGGGATGGCTTGATGCAACTGCGCGCCGATCCGGGGATCCGTCTGGTGGTCAGCGACGTCAATATGCCCAATATGGACGGCCTGACCATGGCCGAAAAAATCCGCACCGAGCTGGGCAATACCGGGGTTCGGATTGTGATGCTGACCACCGAAGACAACCCGCAGCTGCGTGCGCGCGGCAAGGCCATCGGGGTCACCGGCTGGATCGTCAAACCCTTCCGCGGCGAGGCGGTCTTGGGCCCCTTCCGCAAGCTTTGCGGCATGTGAGGCTGGGCACTGCTTCTGAACTCAGCCAGCGGTGCGCTGCTCCAAGGTGTCCATCTGCATCTCAAAGCTGAAAAAGCGGTTGCGGCCGCGTGACTTGGCGGTGTAGAGCGCATCATCAGCCCGCCTGAGCAAGCCTTCCAAGGTGGTGCCGGCTTCCGGGATGCAGGTGGTGATGCCGCCCGAGAGCGTCACAAAAGGCATCACGGTGGACTGTTGATGTGGGATCGCCGTCAGCTCCAAGGAGCGCAAGACCGCACGCGCAAAAGTCATTGCGCCGGAGCGCGGCGTGCCCGGCAAGATCAGGGCGAACTCCTCGCCGCCATAGCGGGCCGCAAAGTCTCTTGGCCGGCGGCAGGTTTCTTTCAGCAACTGAGCGATACGTTGCAAGCAGGCGTCGCCATCCACATGGCCGAGGCTGTCGTTGTAGACCTTGAACAGGTCGATATCGCACAAGACCAAGGTCAAAGGCTGTTGATCGCGCTGTGCGGCCTGGATCTCTTGCTGCAAGCGGGCGTCAAAAGCGCGCCGGTTCGGCAGGCCGGTCAAGCCATCTTCCATGCTCAGCTTGGTCAACTGCTCATTGGCCGCGCGCAACTCGTCGGACAGTTCGATCAAACGCAGCTGCATGCGCCGTAGCCTTTGCATGGCGCGCAGCTTGGCCTGCAAGACCGTGCTGGAAACCGGCTTGACCAGATAGTCATCGCCGCCGGATTCAATGCCTTGCCAGAGGTCCTGGTCTTGGTCGCGGCTGGAAAGAAACACAATGGGCGTCCACCCGCCCGACTCCGCCGCCCGCATCTGGCTGGCGACCCAGTAGCCATCGCGGCCGGGCATTTCGACATCCAGCAGCACCAGATCCGGATGCTCTTGCCGGAACAGGTTCAATGCGGTTTCCGCCGAGTCGGCCTCAATCACCTGATGGCCGGCCGCATTCAGTTGCGCACCCAAGACACTGCGGCTGCTGGCTTGGTCATCGACAACCAAGATCAGCAGCGGAGGCAATGCGGCAGGGGGCGTTATGGGCTGCATAGGGATTCCTCCAGAACGGGCTAGCGCCAGCACGGCGCGGCTCAGATTATTGATCCCGAGCGCAGATGTTCTCCAGGGGTTTGTTGGGAGTGACGCGGGCTTGTCTCGAAGCGATTTGAGGCTGCTGATGGCACTTAGCGGTCTTTTGCGGATGGGCTGGGCTGCTGGACCAGACGGGAGCGGCGCAAAGCCCCCAAGTGGCCTGATCCCCGCCAAACCGAAGGACTGCAAAGTGCCAAATCCAGCTCCAGCTATCAATAGCAAACGCGAAAAAAAGCCCGCGCTGAGCGCGGGCCTTGAGACGGGGCCGATGCAAGTGTCGTGGGACTGGCCTTACAGGCCAGCGGCTGCGCGCAGCGCTGCAGCCTTGTCTGTACGCTCCCACGTGAACTCGGGCTCTTCGCGGCCGAAGTGGCCGTAAGCAGCGGTCTTGGCGTAGATGGGGCGCAGCAGGTCCAGCATCTGGATGATGCCCTTGGGGCGCAGGTCGAAATGCTCGTTGACCAGGGCTGCGATCTTGTCATCGCTGATCACGCCGGTGCCTTCGGTGTACACCGTCACATTCATCGGCTTGGCCACGCCAATCGCGTAGGCGACCTGAATTTGGCACTGGCGGGCCAGGCCAGCGGCCACGATGTTCTTGGCCACATAACGGGCGGCATAGGCGGCCGAGCGGTCCACCTTGCTGGGGTCCTTGCCAGAGAAAGCGCCACCACCGTGCGGGCAAGCACCGCCATAGGTGTCCACAATGATCTTGCGGCCGGTCAGGCCGCAGTCGCCTTGCGGGCCGCCAATGACGAAGCGACCGGTCGGGTTGATCAGATATTTGGTCTCTTTCAACCAAGCGGGCGGCAGCACCGGTTTGATGATTTCTTCGATCACCGCTTCGATGAACTCGGGCTTCATCTTGCTGCCGTCGCTCATCTCGGGGCTGTGCTGGCTGGACAAAACCACCGTGTCGATCGAGTGTGGCTTGCCGTCCACATAGCGCATAGTCACCTGGCTCTTGGCATCCGGGCGCAGGAAGGGTAGGCGACCGTCTTTGCGCAGCTGGGCTTGGCGCTCCACCAGGCGGTGGGCGTAATAGATGGGCGCGGGCATCAGCTCGGGCGTCTCGTCGCAGGCATAGCCGAACATCAGGCCCTGGTCACCGGCGCCGGTGTTCAAGTGGTCGTCGCTGGCGTGGTCCACACCCTGGGCGATGTCGTTGGACTGCTTGTCGTAGCAGACCATCACCGCGCAGCCCTTGTAGTCGATGCCGTATTCGGTGTTGTCGTAGCCGATGCGCTTGATGGTGTCGCGCGCCACCTGGATGTAATCCACATGGGCATTGGTGGTGATTTCACCCGCCAACACCACCAGACCGGTATTGGTCAGGGTTTCAGCGGCCACGCGGGAGCGCGGGTCTTGGGCGAAGATAGCGTCGAGAATCGCATCCGAGATCTGGTCCGCGACTTTGTCGGGGTGACCTTCCGAGACGGATTCAGAAGTAAAGAGAAAATCGTTGTTCGCCACTTTTACACTCCAGTTAACAGTTGATCGGCGTTGCCGTGCTGTCAGGAGACGCGGCGAACGCTTTAGCAGCATTTGTTGAGCATCGCTGCCCGGCGGGTATTTCATTCATTTGAATAAAGCCCGCATCGCCCCGCAAGTTGTCCAATTTAACTCGGCGATGAAGAGATTATAGAAATATGTTGCTGCTGTTCCGAACCTTGTCGAAATTGCCCTTGCGTGTGCTTCACGGCATTGGGGCCACCCTTGGGTGGTTGACCTACTGGGCCTCGGCCAGTTATCGCCGGCGTTACCAAGAGAACACGCGAATCGCAGGCTTGCCTTGGGCGGCGGTGCGCGGCGGTATCGCTGGTGCGGGGCGCATGATGATGGAGATTCCATGGCTGTGGATGCGGCCAGCCGATCGTCCCTTGGGCGAAACGGTGCGTTGGCATGGTGCGGAGTTGATCGAGCAGGCTTTGGCGCAAGGGCGTGGCATCGTGATGCTGACCCCGCACCTGGGCTGTTTTGAAATCACGGCCCAGGCCTATGCGGAGCGATTTGCCTCGGTCGAATCTCCCATCACGGTGCTCTATCGTCCTGCCCGGCAGGCTTGGCTGCGTCAAGTGGTGGAGGCCTCCCGCAGCCGACCCGGTTTGGCGACTGCGCCGGCGACTCTGGCGGGTGTGCGGCAAATGATCCGAGCGCTGCGCCAGGGGCAGACCATCGGGCTTTTGCCTGATCAAGTGCCGCCCGAAGGCTTGGGGGTCTGGGCGCCATTCTTGGGGCGTTCGGCCTATACGATGACGCTGGCGGCGCGCTTGTTGCAGCAAACCGGGGCTTCGCCCCTCTTGATTTGGGGTGAGCGGCTGTCGGCTGGACGCGGCTACGCCATTCACGTCTACCCCGGCCCCGAGGTTTCGGCGGATTCCGCGCCAGAATCCGCTGCTACTCTCATCAATCAGTCCATGGAACAGTTGATCCGACTTGCCCCCGACCAGTACCTCTGGGGCTATAACCGCTACAAGCAGCCGCGTGGCTTGGATATCGCCGCAGCGCCAACGGTCGCGCCTGGCGAGCGGGGGGGCTGAACATGGCTTCTCGTCTTGGCGCTCGGATTGGGGCGCACAGTGCCATCGGCTTGTTGTGGGTGCTGCATTTCCTGCCGCTGTCGGTGCTGGCAGCCTTGGGTCGGGGTTTGGGGGGGCTGCTGTGGCATCTGGCCAAGCGGCGCCGGCGCATCGCCTTGCGCAATATCGAGCTGTGCTTTCCCGAGCAATCGCCAGTCCAGCGCGAGCAACTGGCGCGTGAGCATTTCGGCTGGATGGGCCGCAGCATCTTGGAACGCGCGCTGCTGTGGTTCGCCTCCGCCGAGCGTCTGCAGCGCCTCATCCATATCAAGGGCGACATCAAACTCGCCGAGACCAGTGAAGCGCCGGTGATGTGGTTGCTGCCCCATTTCGCGGGTTTGGAATGGGTCGCACCGGCCTTGATGCTGAATCAGCGATGCCCAGGGGTGGATGTCTACCAGCCTCAAAGCAATTCGGTCATCGATGCCCGCATGCTGGCCGGGCGGGCCCGGTTCGGCAAGACCGCTTTTGTCGATCGCCATGAGGGTATTCGCCCGGTGCTGCGATTGATTCGCCAGGGCTATGCGTTTCTGAATGCACCGGACATGGACTTTGGCCTCAAGGATTCTGCCTTTGTGCCCTTTTTTGGCGTGCCTGCCTGCACCTTGCTGGCGCCCTCCAAGATTGCCAGCAGCATGGGCATGGTGGTGCAGCCCTTGGTGATCACCATGTTGCCAGGCGGTCAGGGTTACTCGGTCGAGGCGTGGACTGCGCCCGAGGGCTATCCGAGTGGCGATCTGGTGGCCGACGCGGCGAAGATGAATGCTTGGTTGGAGGCGCGGGTGCGCGAGAACCCCGCGCAGTATTTGTGGGTGCACAAGCGATTCAAAACCCGTCCTGAGGGTGAGCCCTCCTTCTACGCATGAGGCCGCGGTGATAATTGCCGCATGAAATTGCGCTTCACCAAGATGCAAGGCGCAGGCAATGACTTCTGCGTCATCAATGCACTGCAAACGCCCTTGACCCTGAGCCCTGAGCAGATTCGCCGTTTGGGTGATCGGCGTTTTGGGGTTGGCTGCGACCAGATTTTGGTCATTGAGCGCAGCGACTCGCCCGAGGTGGACTTTCGCTATCGCATCTTCAACAACAGTGGCGATGAGGTCGAGCATTGCGGCAATGGCGCCCGTTGTTTTGTCCGTTATGTGAATGAAAAAGGCCTGAGTGCCAAGCGCAGCATCCGGGTGCAAACGGTCAACGCCTTGCTTGAGTTGCACCTGCGTGACGACGGTCGGGTCTGCGTGGATATGGGGGCGCCGGTGTTTGAGCACGCGCGTCTGCCCTTTGATGCCCAAGGGCTGAGTGCGCGGCAGGTGGGGAGTTTCGAGCTGTGGCCCTTGGCCGAGGCTGCTTGCGAAGTGGCGGTGCTGTCCATGGGCAACCCCCACGCGGTGCAGGTGGTGGACGATGTCGACGCCGCGCCGGTGGAACGAGTGGGCCCCTTGGTTGAGGCGCATGCGCGTTTTGCGCGCAAGGTCAATGCGGGCTTTATGCAAATCGTGTCGCGCCAAGAAGTGCGTCTGCGTGTGTTTGAGCGCGATGCAGGCGAGACCCTGGCCTGCGGCACCGGTGCGTGTGCGGCGGTCGTGGCCGGCATTCGACTGGGCCTGCTGGATGAGGCGGTTGAAGTGCATGCGCGCGGCGGGGATTTGAGAATTGAATGGGCCGGCCTGAGTGCCGGCCTGCAAGCGCCGGTGTTCTTGACGGGTCCGGCCCAAACCGTGTTTGAAGGAGAGATTGAGCTGTGAGCAAAGAACTGGGAACACAAGGCATCACCGAAAAAGACATCGCCGATTTCCTGGCCAATACGCCAGGCTTTTTTGAGCGTCACGCCGAGCTGCTGGCCTCGGTGCAACTGACCCATCCGCACAGTGCTCGGGCGGTTTCTTTGCAAGAGCGTCAAGCTGAGATGCTGCGCGAAAAGATCAAGGGCCTGGAGTTCAAGATCATTGAAATGATCCGCAATGGACAAGAGAACGTCGCCATTGCCGATCGCTTGCACCGTTGGACCAAGCGCTTGATGTTGACGGCCAATTTGGCTGATCTGCCCGATGTCTTGACGCAGGAGCTGCGCCACCAGTTCATGATTCCGTTGGCGGGTTTGCGCTTGTGGGATGTGGCACCCGAGCATGCCGAGGCTGATTTCGCCCAGCCGGTCAGCCAGGACGTGAAGAGCTTCGCGGCCAGCCTGAGCCAGCCCTATTGCGGCGTTAACTCAGGTTTTGAGGCTGCGCGTTGGTTGGTGGGTGAGGCCGGTGGTGCGTCCGGCGCCAGTTCCTTGGCCTTGATTCCGCTGACCCTGGGCGCGCAAGCGGGCCACAGCATCGGTCTGCTGGTGCTGGGCTCGCCAGACCCGACACGCTACACGGCGGAAATGGGCACCGAATTCTTGTCGCGTGTCGGCGAGATCGCCAGTGCGGCTTTGTCGCGGCTGGCGGCCCGCAGCGTCGAGACCCACTCGTCCTGATCTCCTTCGGCGCTGTTTCTTTGTGTCTTCCGGTTTGAGTCCCGCCGAGCCGCCCGAACCCTTGGTGTCGTGGATGGCAGCGTATCTGGAGCATGTGCGGGTTCAACGTCGTTTGGCTTCACGCAGCCTGGTGATCTACGAAGACGGATTGCGACGCCTGCAAAGCTTGGCTGCGCAGCGTGGGCAGGACTTGCTGACGCTGCGCCCGCATCAAGCACGCGGCTTGTTGGCCGCCTTGCATGCGCAAAGCGAGTTGGGGCCGCGCAGTCTGGCGCTGATGCTCTCGGTCTGGCGTGGTTTGTACCGGTGGTTGGGTATCGAGCGCCGGGTCGAACTCAATCCCTTTGATGGCCTGCGTGCGCCCAAAGCACCTAAACCCTTGCCCAAAGCTTTGGCGGTGGATGATGCCGTGCAACTGGCCGATTACGTGCCGGCTGCGGTGCAGGGGGCGGTTGACCCGCGTCTGGAGGCGCGCGATCGCTGCGTGGTGGAGTTGCTGTACGGCTGCGGCCTGCGTGTTTCCGAATTGGTCGGCTTGGATGTACAGGCCAGCGCCGCTGCGCTGGGTTGGGTCGATCTGCAGGCTGGTGAGGCTCAGGTTCTGGGCAAGGGCAGCAAGCGCCGCAGTGTGCCCCTGGGCAGCGCGGCATTGCAGGCCTTGCGGGCATGGCTGGTCCAGCGGGTTCAGTTGGCCGGGGCCGAGGAGCCCGCCTTGTTGGTGGGTGCGCGCGGAGGGCGGTTTGGGGCGCCTCAGATCCGGGCGATGCTGAAGACTCGCGCCGTGGCCGCGGGCATGCCCAGCCATGTCCACCCGCATATGTTGAGGCATTCTTTTGCCTCCCATCTTCTGCAGTCCAGTGGTGATTTACGGGCGGTTCAAGAGTTGCTGGGCCACGCCCACATCACGACGACGCAGGTCTATACCCAGTTGGATTTTCAACATCTCGCAAAAATCTACGATGCCGCGCATCCGCGCGCCAAGAGAAAATAATGTCAGTCGATCTCATTCGCCCTCCTTTGTTTTTGCCGCGAGTCCTCACGCTCGCTTGTGTTTTGGCCGGTGCCGGTTCGACTTGGGCTAACGCTGAACTCGTGCGGCCGAGTTCCTTGCGCCCCGCGGCCATCGAAGCCAATTGGACGCCGCTGCGCATGCCCAATGGCGACAAGACGGCGCTGCTCGGCGGCAGCTATTTGATGGCGGTCAACGATGAATGGGGTTTCGGCCCCAGTGTCTACGGCGCGGCCCAGGGCAATTACGGCGGGTTGTTCACATTCGGCATGACGGCACAAGGGCGCTGGCGCCTCGGCTCCAACGCCCATGTGGCGGCTGGGCTGTTCGCCGGTGCGGGCGGGGGCGTGGGATCAAGGGAGGTGCGCTTTGGTGGCGGCTTGATGCTGCGCCCTGAATTGTCGTTGCGCCTGCAGGCGGGGGATTGGTACAGCGGTCTGGCGTTCAGCCATGTGCGCTTCCCCAGCGGCAATATCAGTGACAGCAGCATCGGGCTGGTGCTGGGGCGCTCCAGCAGCTTTGCCAGTTTCTCGCCCAGCGATTCGGGCAAGCGTGGTCGCGCCAGTCAGCGCACCGGGCTAGGTTTTGACGAGATCGCCTTGCAAGGTGGCTTTGCCACGCCGCGTGCGGGTACCCGCAATCGCAGCGGGGTGCCCAGCACGCAGCGCCTGGGCTTTGCGGGTGCCGATCTTCGGCAATACATCGCCGATGGCAGCTGGTGGGGCGTCGAAGCCGCCGGCGCGGCCCAAGGTGGCGCCGATGGCTATATGGAAGTGCTGGCCACAGCTGGGCAGGACTGGGCCCTGGGCAGCCCGCGTTTGCGTTTGGGTGGGCAGCTGGCTGCGGGTCTTGCGGGCGGCGGCAATATTGATACCGGCAGCGGCTGGCTGCTGCGCGCTGGGCCGACGCTGCGCTGGATCACGCCTTGGGGCGTGACGGTGCGTCTGGATGGCGGCATCAGCAAGGCGCCGCAAGGGCAGTTCTCGGCCAATTTTGTGCGCTTGGGTCTGGCCTTGCCCTTGGATATCACGCCCTCGGTCAGCCATGGCTTGGCGCAAGAGTCCGGTACGGTGCGCACTCAGCAACTGTTTGCTAGCTACCAGTATCTTCCCAAGGTCCGCTTCAAGGACGGCAGCCAAGATGCGATTGGGCAGTTGGCGATGGTGATGACGAGGGAGCTTTCGCCCTCGGTCTATGGCGTTGCACAGGCGGGCAGTGCTGCTTTTGGCAAGGCCGGGGCCTACGCCTTTGGCTTGTTCGGCCTGGGTGTGCAAACGCAGCCCTTGTGGGCCTCGACGCGGGTCGGAGCCGAGTTTCTGGCCGGTGCCGCGGGAGGCGGTGGCGTTGATATCGGCGGCGGCGCTTTGCTCCAGGCCGAGGCATATGCCCAGTGGGAGGGCGAGCGCCTGCGCATGCGTGCCGGCCTCGGCCATTGGCGCGGCATGCGCAATAGCGCGCAGTCGGCCCCCATGATGAACCTGTCCGTCGGATACGCCTTCGGCAGCCTGGTGCGCTGAAATTGAACAAAGGGCCAAGGCCATGAAAAAGATCGTTATCCGCTCCGGCAAAGAGCGCTCGCTGGAGCGGCGTCACCCCTGGGTCTTTGAGAGCTCCATTGCGCGTGGCGCGGCGGACAGCGGCGAGACCGTGCGTGTCGAGTCCTCCGAAGGGCAGTTTCTTTGCTGGGCTGCCTTCAGCCCGCAATCGCAGATTCGACTGCGAGCCTGGAGCTTTGATGAGGCTGAACGCATCGACAGTGCTTTCTTTGCGCGCCGCATTGCGCGCGCCCTGGCCCTGCGCGCGCGCCTGCCGGTGGCTTCGGATTCCATCCGCCTGATCCATGGCGAAGCCGATGGCTTGCCGGGCCTGGTGGTTGACCGGTATGCCGACACCTTGGTCGCGCAGTTCTTGTCCAGCGGCGTTGAGCGCTGGAAGGCGCAGATCATCGAGCACCTGATGGCCGCCACCGGCCTGAGCCGCTTGTATGAGCGCTCCGACGCGCAGGTGCGCGAGTTGGAAGGCTTGGCGCTGCAAACCGGCTGGTTGCGTGGCGAGGGTTCGACGGCCGTGACCATCAGCGAACATCAGTGGCGCTTGACCCTGGACGTGGCCGAGGGCCACAAAACCGGCTACTACCTGGATCAGCGTGACAACCGCAAGCGCTTTGCCGACGCAGTGCAGCACTACGGCTGCAAAACGGTCTTGAACTGCTACAGCTACACCGGCGGTTTCTCCGTCGGGGCGCTGGCTGGTGGAGCCGAGCAGGTGATCAGCGTGGACTCTTCGGGCCCGGCCTTGGCCCGTGCGCAAGCCCATGTGGCCTTGAACGGCTTTGATCCCGCGCGCCACCAAGCCTTGGATGCCGATGTGAACGCCACCTTGCGGGGCTTTCTGAAAGAAGGCCGCCAGTTCGACGCCATCGTGCTGGACCCGCCCAAGTTCGCCCCCACCGCCGCCCACGCCGAGCGGGCAGCACGTGCTTACAAGGATATCAACCGCTTGGCCTTGCGGCTGCTGGCACCGGGTGGTCTGCTGTTTACCTTCTCTTGCTCGGGCGGTATCTCGCCCGATTTGTTCCACAAAATCGTTGCCGGCGCGGGCCTGGATGCCCAGGTGGACGGTTTCATCTTGGAGCGAGTCGGTGCCACCCCCGACCATCCGCAGACCATTTGCTTCCCGGAAGGGGAGTATTTGAAGGGTTTGTTGATTTTGAAGTCTTGAGGCATCCAGAGGCTCAAGCGGCTCAAGCTCTCAGCGCGTGGGCAAATGAACGCGCGGCTCAAACTTGCCGCGCCGCACGCTGAAGAAGGCCTTGACGTTGCGCACATTGGCGTCCTGCGTGAACAGACGCAGCACCAGGGCGTGATAGGCCGGCATGTCGGGCACTTGCAAGATCAGCACAAAGTCAGGCCCCGGCGAGACTTGGTAGCACTGCTGCACCGCCACATCGGCCAACACCCGCGCCTCAAAGGCCTGCAGATGTTCAGCGCCTTGACGGTCGAGCGTGATTTCGACGATGGCCGCCAGCCCGACCCCAAGCTTTTCGGCCGACAACAGCGCCACACGGCGCTCAATGATGCCTGACTCCACCAAACGCTTGACCCGCCGCAAGCAGGTGGCGGGCGAGACATGAGCCAGACCGGCCAGGTCCTGGTTGGACAGCGCAGCATCTTGCTGCAGGATTTCAAGGATGCGCAGATCGCTGGCATCCAACTCCAAGGGGGTGATTGAATCGTTCATAGGCGCATTAATCGTGAAATATGTCGTCACCAATATCCGGGTGTGGTGAATTATTTCAAAAGACTTAATATTTTGAAAGCAATCATTTTGCTTGAATGCCTACGATTCGCTCCGAACTCAAGCCCAAACACTTTCTGGAGCCAAACGTCATGTGTGGAATCGTCGGAGCCGTCAGCCAGCGCAATATCGTCCCCATCTTGATCGAGGGCCTGAAGCGTCTCGAATATCGGGGCTATGACTCCTGCGGCGTGGCCGTGCACCAAGACGGCGGCCTCAAGCGCGCCCGCAGCACCTCGCGCGTGGCCGAGTTGACCGGCTTGGCGGCTGAGGACGGCATCGCCTCCGGCACCGGCATTGCCCACACCCGCTGGGCCACCCATGGCGCGCCGGCAGTGCACAACGCCCACCCGCATTTCTCGCAAGGCCCGAATGCCAGCGCCGACAGCGTCGGACGTATCGCCCTGGTGCACAACGGCATCATTGAGAACCATGATGAGTTGCGCGCCGAACTGAAGTTGCGTGGCTATGTCTTCAGCAGCCAGACCGATACCGAGGTGATCGCGCACCTGATCGACCATCTCTACAACGGTGACTTGCTCGAAGCGGTGCAGCAAGCCTTGCCGCGTCTGAAGGGCGCCTACGCTGTGGCCGTGTTTTGCCGTGACGAACCGCAGCGTGTGGTGGCGGCTCGCGAAGGCTCGCCCTTGGTCTTGGGTGTCGGCATGGAAGCCGCAGACGGCGAACACTTTGTCGCGTCGGACGCCATGGCGCTGGCCGGTGTGACCGACCAGATCGTCTACCTGGAAGAGGGCGATGTGGTGGACCTGCAGCCAGGTCGCTTCTGGATCAGCCGGTTGAACGCTGAAACCGGCCGTTATGAATCGCAGCAGCGCGAAGTTCGTACCGTGCATGCGCACAGTGGCGCGGCCGAACTGGGCCCCTATCGCCACTACATGCAGAAGGAAATCTTCGAGCAGCCCACGGCGATTGCCAACACCCTGGAAGCCATCACCGGCATCAGCCCCGAGTTGTTCGGTGACGGGGCTTACCGCATCTTCAAGGAGGTGGACAACGTCCTGATCCTGGCCTGCGGCACCAGCTTCTACTCCGGTTCTACCGCCAAATACTGGTTGGAAAGCATTGCCAAGATCCCCACCAGCGTGGAGATCGCCAGCGAATACCGCTATCGCGACAGCGTCCCGAATCCGCGCACCTTGGTCGTTACGATCAGCCAGAGCGGTGAAACCGCCGACACCTTGGCGGCGCTGAAGCACGCGCGCGCGCAAGGCATGAAGCACACCTTGACCGTTTGCAACGTCTCCACCAGCGCCATGGTGCGCGAATGTGAACTGGCCTACATCACCCGCGCCGGCGCCGAGATCGGCGTGGCCTCCACCAAGGCCTTCACCACCCAATTGGTGGGTTTGTTCCTACTGACACTGGCGCTGGCTCAAACCCGTGGCCACCTGAGCGAAGCGCAAGAAGCCGAGCATGTGAAGGCGCTGCGTCACTTGCCGGTGGCTGTGCAAGCGGTGCTGGCCCTGGAGCCTCAAGTCATCGCCTGGAGCGAAGAGTTCGCTCGCAAGGAAAACGCCTTGTTCCTGGGGCGTGGTCTGCATTACCCGATCGCCCTGGAAGGCGCCTTGAAGCTGAAAGAAATCAGCTACATCCACGCCGAGGCCTACCCGGCCGGCGAGTTGAAGCATGGCCCCTTGGCGCTCGTCACCGCTGAGATGCCCGTCGTGACCGTGGCCCCGAACGACACCTTGCTAGAAAAGCTCAAGAGCAATATGCAAGAGGTGCGCGCCCGCGGCGGCCAGCTCTATGTCTTCGCCGACGGCGACACCGAGATCCAATCCGAGCCCGGCCTGCACGTGATCCGCATGCCCGAGCACTACGGCGCACTCAGCCCTATCCTGCACGTGATTCCTCTGCAATTGCTGGCTTATCACACCGCTTGCGCGCGCGGCACGGATGTCGACAAGCCTCGCAACCTTGCCAAGTCGGTCACGGTGGAATAGGCGTTAGCTTTTTGGCGAGGATTTGCTGGCGAAAGATCGAGCGGTCAAAACTTGTTGAATGTCTGCCACTCGATGCGTCGTACTTGCGCGATCGCCGCATATCTGCCGGTCGCCAATGCGTCTCGGCTCCAGGCGAGCACCCCGACCAGGCCCCTTGACGACGATTCGTCGGGTCTCCAGGCAAAATCGAGGTGATCGGGCGAGCTTGGTCTCGGGCCTGCCGAGAGTCCCACCTTGAAGAATGGAGCAGCATCAATGGCACTGACGAAGAAGGGCGAGTTCTGGTACGGGACGACGTCGGGCGACACCCAAGCCGAGCTGCGCAGCTACAGCGTCGCGAATCGCCACGAGGCCGTCCGGTTTGCCTCGTCCAAATGCGACTGCGGGTGCCGGACCTTCGCGCTGCAGACCGATGAAGAAGCCGGTGTGGCCATCCGCACCTGTACCGACTGCGGGCAGGAACACCTGATGGGTGACAGCGCGGATCACCTTGAAGGATCCGTGCCCGAGGCGCACGAGTGCGTGTGCGAGAACGAGGTGTTTGAGCTGATGTCCGGCGTCTCCGTGGTCGAGGGGACACATGACGTGCGCTGGTACTACATCGCTTGCCGCTGCGTGGAATGCAATCTGGTCGGGGTCTTCGCAGACTGGAAGTGTGAAGCGGGTGATGCGGCGCGCTTCCTCGCCAAGGTATGAACGGCCGAACCCCGCAGAGATTGGTCGGATGACAGCGAGGCCTTCCGAAGCTGAGAGTCAATGAAATCGGAGCCATGGCCCAGCAGCTGCGTGAGCCCGGCCTGCATGAACTGCTGCGCCAAGCCATCGAACCCAGCTTGGAGCGTGGCGGCCTGTGGCGGGATATCCGCGGTGCGCAGTTTGAATCAAGAATTCACCTGACTCAAACTCGCGCAGGCATCCAACAAAACCTTTATCGGGCGCATTGGCCAGGGTGTTGACTTCTTGGGTTAGCCATTCTCAAGAGCGCGCTTGAGTTTGGCGAAAAAAGACGCTGGAGAAATACGCGGCACACCGGCATCGGCTTCACCAGCAACAGAACAAGCAAGCAAGAAAAACACCAACGGCACCCGCAGGTGCCGCTGTTCTGTCTGCCTATGTGTCGCGCTGGCAGCGCTGGTGCGCGGCAGGCTTGGCGGGATTACTCGACGACTTTGACTTCGCGGCGGCGACGCTGCGACCAAGTCAATGCGGCACCCGCGGCAGCTAGCAAAGCCAGAGAGGTGGGCTCGGGCACGGGGGTGGCTTTCTCCTGAGACCAGCGGGCCCAAACACGGGAATCATCCTTAGATAAATCATCATTGGATAGGAGATAGTCTTGTTGTAGAGGAGCTAGGTCATTGCCCCCATTGAATTCAACTGCAAGATTTAATGCTGAATAAGCGCTGGTATATCCGGGCCATGGTGTTGTAAACGCAGTATGCACGTAGCATAAATAGGGCGATTGCAAAGCGCAGCCGTTGGTCAGGGATGGGTTGTTGTCATACATACCCACGAAAACTTGATCCAAAAGGGCCTGAGCAAACAACTTTGCCTGTGTCGAGTCGTTTGTGATGAAACTTCCGGAGGTGCATGCTCCATGTACAGAAGCGCATGTTCCGTCGACAAACTCAACCGAGTAACTATTTTCGCCAACCTTGACGCCGGATGCGCCAGTCAACGTGTTGCCTTGAGTTTGGTGCACAACGCCTGCGCTTGCGAGGGCGCTGGCGAAACACAGGACCAAGCCAGTGATGGCAGTTTTGAAACCTGAAAATTCGTACATAGGTGAATCCCTCGGAATAAGAGCTGAAAGCCAGTGCATTTAACTGACCCAAAGGCTCACCAATGCATCAGTCGGCGCAGTCTAGCAATGAGGGCAGAGGCGAACAGCCCCGATTCGCGGGGTTAGGGCCGTGATTTGACACGAGCAATGCGTGATGGGGTCAGGTACTTGCACTACGGCATTGACCTGTCATCACCTTGTCGTTCAAGGCGGCGCGCAAAGACTGCGGCGCATGCTTCCCTGTTGGGTCACCTATCGGGATCTCAGATATGCGGGCAGGACCGCACCCTTTGGTGAAACTGCCAGCCTTGTCCGATGCCCGGAAGTGAGCATCAGGAGCGACCTTACAGCCTGGGAGCATGTCCATTGAATTGGAGTAGCAGTTAGCAATCCCCTGCGGCAGGTATGGGCACGAAGTAGTCCTCGCCGATAGAGGCGCCGGAAGCCAAGAAGCCGCGGCGCTTGCCCTTGTTTGCGACTTCAATTGCCAAGAACAGCGGTCTTGGTCGGATGAATAGAGACCGTCATCTGCGCAATCAGGAGTGATGACGCTCCGCGGGGAAGGTGGCCGCAGGAGAGCCGGTGCTCCAGGAGCAGGGCTTCATTCTTCACCTTGTTCTGAGGTGCGATGAAGGCAGCGCTCATTCGATCGCTGCAGACTCGTTCTCTGAGTGCCGCTCAGGCTCGGTGGTGCGGAGGATTTCGTTCAGGACGGACGTGGCGTAAGTCCCGGCGGGCAAAGAGAAGCTGAGCACCAGTTGATCGGCTTGCGGCCATTCCCATGACAGGTCCACCGGCCAGGCCACCAGGGCGCGGCGCTCCTGCTCCAGGCCGGCGTGTTCCATGCCCTCGCACAAGATAGCGTGACGTTCTGCCACGCCGTTTTCCAGGGCCTGCGCTTGGTCGGTCGTGATCACGCGGCCCCGACCCCAGAGCGGCCCGGTGGGGCGGCCTGCCTCGTCCATCACATCACCAGGCAGGGTCTGACCCCAGAGTCCCTGCTGGAGGCGCAGCGCCAGCACTTCATTGAAGACGAAGGAGCGCACCGCCGACAGGTAAATGCCTTTTTTCTTCGGGTTGCGCACGCGGATCTCGCGCGCGAGCATGGCTCGGCCCTGCTCGACATTGCCGCCTTCAAAGCCGAAACGTTGTGCGCCGAAGTAATTGGGTACGCCCTGTGACGCAATGGCCTTCAGATTGGCCTCAATCGCGTCCCGATCGCCCGTCACCTCACGCAGCACGATGCGGAATCGGTTGCCCTGCAGATCACCGGGGCGCAGCTTCTTCACATGGCGGCTCTGACTCAGGACCTTGAATTCCGGGTGCTGAAGCTGAGTCAGGTCGGGCGTCTCACCCTTCGGCAAATAGATGCTGAACCACTGACGGGTGATGGCGTAGCGGTCCTTGAGGCCGGCATAGCCCACGTCCCATTCCTGCACGCCGGCGGCGGCGGCCAGTTGCTGCGCGACGAAGGCGGTGTTGGCACCGTTCTTCTCGACGTCCAGCCAGATGTGTTCGCCCTGACCGGAGGGCAGCTGCAGCGGCAGCTCGGTCACGATGAAGTCCTCATTGAGGCATTTCAGGATGGCGCTGGCGCCGCTGGCTGGATAGGCCTTGGGCCACTGCGGCAAGGTCGTGTAGGGAGGAGTGTCGGTCATGAGGGGGCGGGCGGCACCAGTTGTGGATCAGCGCGGGCTGCCTCGCCAAGCAAGTGCAGTCCAGAGCGAGATTGTCGCCCTAGCCGCAGGCCTAGGCTCGCTTTAACAGTTGCAACTTGAGCGGGAACCGATGGCGTTCAATGACAGCTGATGGCTGTTGCTGCCGTTCAGGTGCAGAAGCGCGAGTTTTCTGGAGGATGCGGGGGCCCCTCTGTGGAGGGAACTATGGTTGGCGAGAACACAAAGAATGATGGCTCGGCCGTAGACTCCGAGGCATTGCGGCTCTGGCTAGAAGATCAGGCAAGCCGCGAGCCTTCATACCCCCTCACTCTTTGGAGAATCCCCAATGCCCAAAACCCGAAGCGCGAATGCCGTCCGGCTGGAATTCGCCTCCGCTTCCCTGGTTCAGTCCAATCTGTCCGGCGCGGCCTTTACCGGCGACTGGCTTTGGGTGGCGGGCGATGAAGCCTGCGGTCTGGACCGCTTGCGTCGGCTCGATCCTGTGGGGTCTGAGGCCCTGCGCTTTGGCGAGGTGCGTGACTTCCCGCTTGCTGATCTGCTGGATTTGCCAGGCACGGCTGAGGAGGAGGCCGATCTGGAGGGCATGGCGGTGGCCGATGGTTTCCTCTGGGTGGTGGGCTCACATGGCCTCAAGCGCAAGAACGCCAAACCGGATCGGGGCCACGCGGAGAACGCCAAGCGGCTGGCCAAGGTGGCGCTAGACGCCAATCGGCGCTTGTTGGCCTGCCTGCCCATCGAGCCCGACGCCAAGGGCGAGCCCTGCCTGGTGCGTGTGGCGCAGGACGGTCGCCGGGCGCTCCGCCTGAAGGGCGATGCACAAAGCAATTTGCTGACTCGCTTGCTGGTTGATGACCCGCACTTCGGGCCCTATATGGCGATCCCGGGCAAGGACAACGGTTTTGACATCGAAGGCTTGGCGGTGGATGGGCACCGCTTATTGCTTGGTCTGCGAGGCCCGGTGCTGCGCGGCTGGTCGGCGTTGATCGAGATCGCGGTTGAGGCCCGAGGTGAGCAATTGCGCCTGGCGCCACTGGATGAGAGCGGCACGCTGATCCGCAAGCATTTTTTGCAGCTCGACGGGCTGGGTGTGCGGGACCTGCACTTCTCCGGCGACGACCTTTACATCTTGGCGGGCCCGACGATGGCGTTGAATGGCGACATTCGCGTCTTCAAATGGGCTGCGGCCCGACCCTTGCTGGCCTCCAATCGGGAGCCGGTGCGCTTCGAGTCGGCGCTGACGGAGTCGGTGCCACTGCCGCACGGACGCGGCACCAACCGCGCCGAGGCCATTTGTGATTTGCCGCCTGCGCTGTCGGGCGGCAAGGCGAGCTGGCTCGTCTTGTATGACGCGCCAGGCGCTGATCGCAAGGAAGGCGAACATACGGTCTTCGGTGACCTGTTGCGCCACGATTGAGGGCGTCCGCGCCTTTGACCACTCTCATCGCGATCAGCCCCGTTTCAAGGCGCCAGGGCTGACTCAATGCCGCGGCCGATCCTGGGCTGCAGGCGATGTTTGGGGCAATCAGTAGCTGATGCGAAAGCGTTGACCCTTGAATGAGAGAACGGCGCTCTTCAGCTCGATTTGTTCCAGGGTCAGATCGGGCGTGACCCGTGCGCCTTCTTGGAGCAGTTGGCCATTGATGATGAGCATGCGCTTGGACGGCGTTTCCGAATACATAGCGCCGCTGGTACTGAGCGCCGGCAATTCGCGGCGCAGGCCTGCGGGGAGCTCCTTGAGCATGGGGATGGCAGGCGCAGTTGCAACTGGAGCGGCAGCTTGGACGGCAACTGGAGCTGCGGGGGCCGGGCGTGCTTCCGGCTGCAGCGGGGCTGGTTTGGCCTGCTGCGCGTGTGCCTCGGCCGTGGGCAATGCCGCTGCTGGCGCCGGCACAAGCTCCTGCGCGGGGGGCGGCGGCGTGACGCGATGGCTGATGGGTGCAGCCTCGATCGCTGGCGCTTGCTGCAGCACTTCGTTGGATGAGGCCGCAGGCGCTGCGGCGGCCATTTGCGAGTTGGGGGCTGGGAGGGCCGGGTGTGCCGGGTGGGTTTGGGGGGCGGCAGTGGGCTCCGCCGTCGCCGCGCCATCCGGGCTGAACACGCGGCCCAACCAAGCGCCCAGGACCAGGATGACCAGCAGCGCGATGAGGCCCACTGCCAACCGTGGGCCGGCCGAGGGTCTTGTTGCCGAGCTCGTTGCGCGGGGGGCGTCTGCGCTCAGGGGCTGACTCATCAGCGTTGGCAAGCTGCCGCGCTCGCGTTCGGCCTCGGCGCGTTTCAGGGCTTCAAGAATGTAGGACATGGAACGATGGCTTTCTGGGGCGCTGTGTCTGGCTCAAGGCGCCAAGGCCGGGGTCGGTGCAAGCGGTCCGGCACCGCTGTGCAGGCGAGGTTCATCAACTCCGGCGACCGTGTTCAACAGCATCAGGGTAACCGGCCCGGTTTGCCCGTCGCTGCGCAAGCCTTGCGAGCGCTGGAAGGCGATCAATCTGCCTCTCAGGTCTTGTTTCAACTCCGGGGAAGGCGAGGCTTCGCCAAACGCCTTGTCCAGCTGCGTCTTGACCCAAGGCTGCAAGGCCTTGTTGGAGCCCTGCTTGCTATAGCCTGGAGGTGCGCGCCACAAGGTGCTGAACTCGCCCTGCCATTGCTGGCTGAGCGCCAAGAGTGAGATGCGCTGTGTCTGCGGACCTAAGCTCAAGGTAGCGGTTTGCTCGTCCAGACGCAGCAGCAGTACATAAAACGGTTGGCCCGCCTCGTCGCGCAGGCTCAATATGCTGGGGCGATTGAGCAGTCGCAGCAGGCTCAGGCCGGCGTCGCCCGCATTCAGTTTGCTGCTGCGAAAGCACTGCAATCGTTGGCGAGCTAAGGCCGGGCAGGGCTCTTGCTCGGAGACTTCGGCGCCCCAGAGTTTGGCCAGGGCTTGCCAGGCCTGGCTCTCGCTGCGCAGGCCCAGGCTGAGTGCGTGTGGGAGCGGGCTTGCGGGGCTGACCTCGGCAGTCGGGTCCGCGGCGCTGAGGGCTTCGCTGGTACTTGAGGCGGCCGTTGGCACGGGCGCAGACGACGCGACTTGGCGGGCCATGGGCGTCGTGGCTTCAATGGCGGCTGAACCCTCGCCACTGCGAGCTTGCCAGACCCAGGCCGCAGCACCCGCCGCGCCGAGCAGGGCCAAGCCGGCCAGGCCGGCCAAAGCCCAGTGTCCGCCCCTGCTTTGCGGCCAAGGGCGTGGACTGTCTTGCGGGCCAAACACCTCGGCCGCCGCACGCTCCACCGTGCTTGCGTCAATCTGTGCCCGCCCTTGGGCATAGGCGCCGAGCAGCGCGCGATCACACAAGAGATTGATGCGGCGCGGCACGCCCCGCGACAGTTGATACACCCGCTTCAGCGACTTGGCATCAAAGGGCAGGGCGGCGCTGAAGCCGGCCACGCCCAAGCGGTGGCGAACATAGTGCGCCGTTTCGTCCTCGGACAAGGCGGGCAGATGAAAGCGCGCAATCACGCGTTGAGACAATTGCTCCAGCTCCGGTCGCGCCAACATCTCGCGCAACTCAGGCTGGCCGATCAGAATGATTTGCAAGAGCTTGCGCTCATCGGTCTCCAGATTCGTCAGCAGGCGCAACTGCTCCAACACCTCGGCCGAGAGGTTTTGCGCCTCGTCGATGACGAGGATGTTGTTCTGTCCCACCGCATGGGTGCGCAGCAGGAACTCGTTGAGTGCATCGACAAAAGGCTTGACCGAGCCGGCGGCCTCGCCCTGTTGAGGTAGGGCCTGGTGATGCTGGATGCCGTATTCCTCGCACACCGTGTGCAGCAGTTCGCTGACGCTGAGCTTGGGGTTGAAGATATAGGCCACATTGCAGCGCTTCGGCGTTTGCGCCAAGAAGGCCCGGCAGACGGTGGTCTTGCCGGTGCCGATCTCACCCGTCAACAAAACAAAGCCGCCGCCACCGCGCAGGCCATACAGCAGATGCGCCAGCGCCTCGCGGTGCCGCTCGCTCATATAGAGGTAATGCGGGTCCGGGGCGATCGAAAAGGGCTCTTGCTTCAGGCCAAAGAAGTTCGCGTACATGGGTGGGGCAGGCGCGTCCCGTGGAGAAAACTGGAATGGCGCCGATGGTAGCGGCTCGACGTGCCAGTGATCGCAGCCGTAAAAGAAAAGGCGCCAGGCTTTCGCCTCGCGCCTTTCTGACTCAGCAGGGGCCGAAATCTCAGCCTTCTGCGATGCGCTTGGCCAAATGCGCCAGCGCCTCTTCCACCTGATCGACCAGCACCAGGCACAGATCACCCGGCTGCAGGCGGGCCAGCGCCGAGTCAATGGCGATGAACTCGCCGCGAATCTCGTCGATGAACTTGGTGCGCGAAGCACCTTCCAAGCCCTGGCGAAGCAAGGCCAGCACCTCGCCGTCTTCGCGGCCGCGTTGGCAGGCATCCTGGAACAGGATGACCTCATCAAAGGCGGTACCCAGGATGACGGTTTGCTCGCGGATGTCTTCGTCACGGCGATCGCCCGCGCCGCTGATGACCACCGAGCGTGTATTGCCCGGCAGTGCGGCCACGGCGGCGACCAGAGCCCGCATGGCGTCGGCGTTATGGCCGTAGTCGGCAATCACGGTGGCGCCGCGGTAGTCCATCACATTGAAGCGTCCGGGGGCGTTGTCGGCGTCATTGGCAAAGCTGGCCAGACCACGACGGATCGTGTCCCAGTCGATGCCAATGCCCCAGCCGGCGGCCACCGAGGCCATGACGTTCTCGACCTGGAAGCCGATCGCACCATTGCGGGTGATGGGGATGTCGCGCAGTGGGATGTTCTCGCGCCATGCGCCTTGGGCCGCCACCAGCATGTCGCCGTCCACATAAACGCAGCGCTTGCCCTGGGCGCGGTGCGTGGCCATCAGCGGATGATGACGGTCGGCCGCGAAGAAAATGATCTGCCCCGGGCAGATGCTCGCCATATTGGCGACCACCGGATCGGCAGCGTTCAGAACGGCGTAACCGCTCGGTGCGACGTTCTGCACGATGACGCGCTTGACCAAGGCCAATTCGTCCACCGTGTTGAGGAAATTCATGCCCAGGTGGTCGCCGGCACCGAGGTTGGTAACCACGGCCACCTGGCAGCGGTCAAAGCCCAGGCCTTCGCGCAGGATGCCGCCTCGCGCGGTCTCGAAGACGGCGGCTTCGACATCGGGGTGCATCAACACATTGCGGGCGCTCTTGGGGCCGGAGCAGTCGCCGCTGTCGATTTGCTTGCCATCGACATAGACGCCGTCGGTATTGGTCATGCCCACCTTCAGGCCGCAGCTGGCGAACAAGTGGGTGATCAGGCGCGACGTCGTGGTCTTGCCATTGGTACCGGTCACGGCGACCACGGGGATGCGGCCATCCTCGCTCTTGTGGCCGTGGCCATACAGGTGCGAGATGATGGCTTCACCGACATTGCGGCCCTTGCCGTAAGACGGCGAGAGGTGCATGCGCAGGCCCGGCGCGGCATTCACTTCGACGATGCCGCCGTTGATCTCTTCCAGCGGCCGCAGCACGCTTTCAGCCACCACATCGACGCCGCAGACATGCAGGCCCACCACTTGCGCGGCGGCGATGGCGCGTGCGGCCACTTCGGGGTGCACATCGTCGGTCACATCGGTGGCGGTGCCGCCGGTGGACAGATTGGCGTTGTTGCGCAGGATGACACGGCGGCCTTTTTCAGGCACCGAATCGGGGGTCAGGTCTTGCTGGGTCAGGCGCGCCACGGCGATGTCATCGAAGCGGATCTTGGTCAGCGAGGTGGCGTGGCCGTCGCCGCGCTTGGGGTCGGCATTGACCTTGTCGACCAATTGCTTGACGGTCAGCTGGCCGTCACCGATGACATGCGGCGGGTCGCGGCGCGCGGCGGCGACCAACTTGTCGCCCACCACCAGCAAGCGGTAATCGCTGCCGGGCAGGAACTTCTCCACCATGACCTGGCCGATTTCGTCGGCGGCCTTGTAGGCGATTTCCATATGCTCGCGCGTCACCACATTGACGG
>NZ_JBMLSK010000011.1:0-1976 GCF_049240545.1 Roseateles sp.
TGGCGGGTGTAGAGGTAGACCTCGCCCTGGTTGTCGAACTTGAAGCCGCTGTAGTTGGCGATGCGCGGGTCCCGGATCGACAGCTCGATCCACTGGCCACGGCCATCGGCATCAAAGCGGGCCACGTAGAGCTTGCCCTCGTTGAGGTATTTGTCACCGGCTGCGATGCCGCCGCCGATGTCCTTCGGGTCCCAGACGGCGGTGGTGACGAATTTGTAGATGTATTCGTTGCGGGAATCGCAACCCATATAGAACGCCAGCGGCTGTCCCGCCTTGGGCAAGCTGCAGGTGGCACTCTCGTGGGCCAGGCGCCCCATGCTGACGCGCTTGGCAGGTGTTGATGAGGGGCGGAGGGGATCGATCTCGACGTTGTAGCCAAAGGTGTTGGCCTCGTTGCGGAAATCGCGCTCGGCATTGGCACCCACTGCGGCCAGGTTCCAGCGCGCAAAACGGTCATCCGTGGCTGAGACGGTGTGCCACCCCTGGCTGATGGCACGGGTCAGGCCTGCCGCAGGCGCTGCCAAAGCCAGCCCGTAGCGACGGCGGGCAGCCAGCTCCTTGGGCGACAAGGTCGCACCGCCTGCGCCCATCTGGAAATAAAAGGCCCAGTTTTCCTCGCAGGTCAGGTAAGTGCCCCAAGGGGTCTTGCCATGGCCGCAATTGTTGAGCGTGCCGCGCGCCATCGAACCCGCAGTCTCCCAGCGGGTGACCATCTGTGCTCGGATCTCCTGGATGTGATCACGCGGGCCCGCAATGCGCACGGCTGTCTGGGCGGTGATGCGGCGGTTCAGGGGAGAGTCGCTCTTCATGGTCCAGCCCTGCGGACCACGGACGACCTCGACCACCGACACGCCGTGGTGGTTGATCTCCTTGAGCACCTCCAGCTCCGGCCGCACACCCAGGTCCCATTCGCCGAACTGGGTGAATTTCTTACCCGACACGCCATTCGAAGTCTGGCCGTTGGGATGCATGAAATGGGCATCCGCAGAGCTTTCGTGGTTGACCACCACCACGGCGCGACCGGTGTCGGTCTGGCTGTAACGGCCCTGGGCATCGATGAAGAAGATCTCGATGGCATCGTGGTGGTCGCCAATACGGCGAGACCAGTCGTCGGTCTCTGCACCGCTGTTCGAATAAGCCGACGCACTAGAGTCTAGGCTGTCGCCCGTGGCATGTAGCACCGTGTAGCGGTAGCCCGGTGGCAGAACCACATCGTCCACGAGGCTTTTGTCCAGCGATGCAAAACCCAAGGAACTGGCGAGCGAAGCCGATGAACCGGCCGTCAGCGTGGCGCACCCGGGCAGCATGGCCAGACCCGCCAGGCCCAGCCCCCCACGCAAAACGGCCCTGCGGCTGGGGCTGGCCAGCGCCTGGGCGAGAACCTGTTCGAAATGCGGATTGCTGGAAGGGTTGCTGTCGATTTCGTGATCGGGGTGTGACATGCGTAGCTCCTGATGTTTGATGCCCTTAGTGGACATCCCTTTTGTGACAAAAGGATGTCGACCACTGGGCGTCAGGGGTTTTCAGGACCGATCTAGGCGTGCTGACACCAGGCCCCTACCATCTGCGGCATGAACTTTCATCAACGCATGTGTGTTTTCAGGGTCTTTGTGCTGACGGGCCTGTTGACCCTGCTAGGTTCGGTCGCCGGGGCCGTCGATGTACCCAACCGCAACCTCGCTGTCGAAGAGCAGGCCATGCGCAATGCGCGCGAAGCCATTGCACAAAAGAACTGGGCTCGCGCCGCTCAACTTCTGGAGGCGCATGTAAAGGCCTACCCCGAAGATGCCGATGCCCACAACCTCATCGGCTACACCCAGCGGCATCTGGGGCAATTCGATCTGTCGCTCTCCGCCTACGAGCGCGCCCTGGCCATCGACCCCAAACACATCGGCGCCCACGAATACATGGGCATGTTGATGCTGACCCTGGGGCAACGTGACCGTGCCGTTCAACTGCTCAGGAATCTCGAGCAA
>NZ_JBMLSK010000012.1:0-1639 GCF_049240545.1 Roseateles sp.
ATTTGCTTGGCGCCGACCGAGGGTAGGGCCTCGTGCAGCGACGCGGTTGAGCAAGCCGCAGACGTCGGCGGTGCGCTCGGCAAGCTGTCTTGCACGAGCAGGAGTCCGATTTGCGGGTCTACCCTGATGCTTTCGGTCTTCATGCAGCACCTGCCCGTGCTGCAGACGGAGTTGTGCCCAGCCCCAGCAACTGCGGCGCCAGTGCCAGCGTGCGCATCAGGTTGTGCGCCAGCGCCAGCAGCAGTGCCACGCAGCGAACCTTCTTCAGGCCGCGAACCGGCATGCGCTGCAGGCCACGGTTGCGCGCCTGCGCGTTGACGCATTCGGCCGTGGCCGCTCGCCGCTTGTACAGCTCCTTGGCCTCGTCGGTGGCCATGCGCTGTCGCCAGCTCGCCACCGCCGCGCTGTCATCGGGCTTGGGCTCGTGCTTGTTGTCCTGCGCAACCTCTCGGCCCTGTTCATCCTTCTTCACCCGTGCCTCGGGCACCGGCGCATAGACCTCGGTCTTGTCCGCCACCGCGTCGATCTGCGCGTGTGCGGGGTAGCCGCCGTCGACAAGCATCTTCTGCGGTGCGCTGCCCAGGCGTTGTTCGATCTGCCCGACCATGGGTGCGAGCTGCGCCATGTCCGAGCCGCTGGTGCTGACCTCCACGCCCACGATCAGCTGGCTGTCGCAGTCGGCCGCGTACTGGATGTTGTACGCCGGCCTGTAGCCGCCGTCGGCCAGCTTCATGACGGTGGCATCGGCATCGGTGCTCGATGCCCGGGCCTCTTCGGCCTTGCTGCCGTTGCGCCGCTTGATCGCCTCCAGCTCGGGCAGTCGGTCAAGTGCGCTTTGCAGCCGCTGCTGCATCTCGCGCCGGGCCCGTTGCTGCGCCGCCGCCTTGCGCCGGCTGTCCTGCGCGGGGTCGGCATCGATCTGTTCCTTCAGCTCCCGCACCCGCTTGCGCGCCAGCTCCAGGTTGTCCTGCAGGCTGGCCTTGCGCCGGAACGAGGCCGCGCCCGCACTGGCGCGAACCCGCATGCCGTCCTGCGCCACGCACTCCAGCCTCACCGCCCCGGCCGTCATCAGTGCGGCCAGGCTCGCGCTGAGCAACTCATCCAGCGCCTGCCCGTGCGCCACGCGGAAGTCCGACAAACTGTGGTGATTGACCTGCACGCCCCCGCTCATCCAGCGGTACGCGTCATGCTCCAGCACCAGGCGCGCGAGCTGCCGCGCGCTGCCCACACCCTGCAGCAAGGCGTACAGCCACAGACCGCAGCAGAATCTGCGGCGCAATCGCGCTGCGGCCCACCCCGCCTTGGCGTACCTTGATCGCCGCATACATCGCGCTGAGGTCTTGCCGCTCCACCCACGCCCACACCAACCGCGCCCTGTGCCCTTCGGGCAGCAGCGACTCCAAGTCCATCGGGCGCAGTTCGATCTGACTGCGGTTGGGCAGGATCACCCGGGCCGTCGCCTCGCTCCCCGCACCAGCGGCCGCAGCCTTGTCGACCCGCACGGCCGCCACAGGCCGCGCGCCGAACAGCTCTTGCCCTTCCCCTCGCGTCGGATCAGTCGTCTCGGTGTTCATGCCACCTCAACGGCCCACCCCGCCCACGGCTGTCGGGGTTTGCCCAAATCTTCACAAGCTCTCAG
>NZ_JBMLSK010000013.1:0-23036 GCF_049240545.1 Roseateles sp.
GCATGAACAGGACGTAGTCCTTGTACTGGCTGGCATCCATGCCGCCGCGCAGTTCGTCGCAGCTGGCCCAGAGGGAGGAGTAGAGGTCGGACTTCTTGATGGCCATGGGGCGGTTTCAGCTGCAGTTCGATGCGACGGCGTCATTGAAGACGGCTGCCGCCGCCAGTTGCGGAAGAGGCCAGGCGCTGCGCCCAACCGTTGCCTGCCTCGTGGCGCACGAGCAGCAGGTCGTCGGTGCGCAACAGGTCTATCGGGCCAACGCGCCCGTCGGTGGCGGCACGAGCTGGGACCGGTGCGCTTGCTCTGGGTGTCATTGGCCTCTCCCCGCCATTCGATGGTAAGGGCGCCGCGCCAACGGCGGCGCGCCCGGGCGGGTGTGCCGGCGACACCGGGAGTCCGGCCCTGCGGGATTCGGGAACGCAGACCGGGCCGAAGGCCTAGATGAAGACTTGCAGCCGCGGAGCTCAGGCTTGCGCGTCCACTGGAGCGGACTTCAGGATGGGCACGCAGACCGAGGCCATCAGCTTTGCGACGTGGAGCAGCTGATCTTGCGTGTGGCCGTGAACATGGGGTAGCAGCAGCACCTTGACGTCCGGGGCCAACTCGACCCAGACCGCGGGTGACGACGGAAGGGCTTCGGCGTCAGTGGCTTCAACCACCGGCTCCGACTTGCGCATGGCGCTCGTGGCCTTGCGCACGAGGTGCGCCCTCAGCGCAGCCATGTGCTCTTCCGTGTACCACGCGCCTCGCGTTCGACCGATGGGGCGAGGAACCGCCCCGCTCTGGATGTAGGCGCGGATGTTCCGCACCGATACGCCCGAGGCCCGGCTGAACTCCGACAGGGTGTACCGAACGGCGTGATCCATGGGCCTGCATTCTATGCAAATATGACACGTTCATGGTCATAAAAGGATGGCCGCGCAACTCTATGCGCCACCTTGAACCCTGACTCACCTAGGGAGCGCCGGCCGAGATCGTGGCGGCGATCCTTGCAGCAAAGGCAGGGCCATGGAGGAGCTATGGGCTGCGCGCAACCTGGGGATGTTCAGCCTTGTGAGGCGGGGTGAGCCACAGGCAGCCGCTGGCGATTCGCCGCAGCGGCGGGCAGTGCTGCGGGCCGTTGCATATTGACATTTGCAAGTCTCATAATGGCCGGGTGACCAGCAAGAAGAGTCTTCTTCGCCTCCCTGCGGCGCTGCGGGCCTTTCGGCTCGCGGCGGGCATGCGGCAGCAAACCTTGGCCGAGAAGGTCGAGATGGGTCAGGCCGCCTTGTGTGGCCTGGAGAAGGGGCGGCGGCCCGTGCCTGATGCAGACCGGATCGCAGCCCTTGGGGCCGCGCTGTCTCTGGGCCCTTCAGATCTGCTGGCGCTCCAACGCTGGGCTCAGCACGACCGTCTGGTAGCTCACCTGGTCAAGGAAGGCATGGAGGAGGCTGTCCCCCTGATGAGCCAGGCGCTTCAGTGCGCTTGGCACCTGAACCCATGGCAGCAAGCCACCGTTTGCGGCCAGCTGGCGCGGCATGTCGATGCCGTGACCCATGCCGTTGCGCTGGGCGGCGCGTCACCGCAGCACGAGGAGGAGACCATGTAAAAGAAAAAGCGACCGACCAGTCACCCTGTCAGTCGCTTCCCAGGAACCCGTAGGCACCCGGCGTGGAAACCAAAGTGTCTACGAGCTCCTGAGGGGCGTCAAGGGCGCAGCGTTGGCTAAAGCCGGCAAGCAGCCGGGGTTGGCCGAAGCCGCGACCAGAACTTGTCCGCTTCAGGAGCAAACATGCACAACTTCCCTCCGGGTTGGCGCTTCGCCACGCCTGTCGATACCGCTTCCTCCCACGGCCTGGCGCTGAGCGCGGCCCGGCGCCTCGTCAGCCGGTCCGGCGCGCGCAGCCGGGGCCGCTTTCCGAGCTTGAAGGCACCGGTGGCCCAGTGCTACGAGAGCCAGCTGGAGCTCGCCGCATTCAGGCTGCTGGAGCTGGCGCCTTCAGTACGGGTGTTCACCTCGCAGCCCGCGCAACTGCGGCTGAGCACGCGGCCGGCGGTGAGGTACACCCCCGACCTCGCCGTCGTCCTGGCCGATGGCGTACAGCACATCGTGGAGGTCAAGCCAGCCCGCGTTCTGCTCAATCCAAGCGTGCTGGACCGCATGCGCGAGGTCGCGCGTCTTTATCGCGAGCTTGGCCAGGAGCTGCGGTTCCTGCTCGATATCGACATCATCCCCACGCCGCAGCACGCCGGTGTTCTGCGCGATGCCGTGCACTTCGGCCTGCCGAAGCGCGAGGTGCCCCGCGGTGCCGATCCGGAGCTGGAAGAAGAAGACTGCTCTCAGGAGCCCACCGAGAGTCAAGCGCCATCAGGGTATGGCGCCGCGGACCTTGACGCCGTCCGCCTTAAGTGCGACCGCAGGCTGGAGAGCGCACTCAGCCGCGACTTCGAGCGAACCGTGGCAGCGGCCCGTGCCGAGCAGTGGGAAGGGGTGCGCGCATGAACTCCCCTGTCAAGGTTGAAGAAGAGTTCACTTTGCGCGGCGTGGACCACCGCGTCCTGCGGATCACCCAGGGTCGGGTGCTGGTTGAAAACCTCGCAACGAGTGAGACCCGCGAGGTCGATGCCGACGAGTTGCTGGAGCTGTATCGCCTGGGCGATCTGGTCATCACTCGCAGCACCTACCGGGGCACGGTTCAACTGGGTCAGTCGCGGTCCGCGCCCACGGTGGACATGGAGCGTCTGGGCCAGAAGGGGTGCGATGCCACGCTGCTGCGAGCCCGGTGGATGCTTGCCCTGGACCGTCGCAAGGCCTTTGAGTCGCGCCACAGGTTGAAGTCGACGATTCCTCTGGTGGCGCAGGAACTCAAGATCGCCAAGCCACCGAGTGTTCCGACCCTGTATCGCTGGCTCAGCGTCTGGGCCAGATCCCATAAGGACCCGAGGAGCCTGATGGCGCGCTTCGATCGGCGCGGCGGCAGGAACCGGTACCGGATGTCCCCGGAAGTGGAGGCGATCGTTGCGCGCCATGCCGACGACATCTACCTGGGTCAGCGGCGTGCCACGGCTACCAGCGTCTTCAATGCGGTCGAGCTGTCCATCGAGACGGAGAACCGGTCGAGGCTGCCGTCGGAGCAGCTCCAGATGCCCTCGTTGCGCACCATACAGGCCAGGATGGCCAGGTTGTACGCCTTCGACGTCTCGCTGGCGCGCAACGGTGCACGGAAGGCGAAGAAGGACTACGGCGACTCCGTGGCGGCTCGCCCTACTGAACGCATCCTGGAGGTTGCTGAGATCGACCACACGCCGATCGATCTTTGGGTTGTCGATGACGATGGCAAGCTGGCGGGCAGGCCCATGCTGACACTGCTGTTGGACCGGTACTCACGCTGCGTGCTGGGCTTCTTCCTCTCGCTCACAGGGCACGGCGTCGACGCTGTCTTCGGGGCTCTCCGGCATGCGCTCCTGCCCAAGACCTACGTCGCGAAGCGATATCCCGAGGTGCGCGGCAAGTGGCCCTGTCACGGCCGCTTCACGATCCTGCTAGCGGATAACGGGTCGGAATTCGCTGGCGGGTCCATGCAGGCCGCCGCGCTCGATCTGGGCATCAACCTCGAGTTTTGCGGCTCGATGATGCCGAACGACAAGCCCCACGTGGAGCGCTTCTTCTACACCTTCAACCACCGGTTCATCCACACCTTGAAGGGGACGTCGCTGGCGCGTGTCAGCGCGCGGGAAGGAGAGCAGCTGCAGAACGATGCGTGCCTCACCTTGGCAGAGCTCGAGCGCCTCATTCATGTGTGGATCGTCGATGTCTACCACGCCCGGCCCCACTCGGGCCTCGACGGGTGCACCCCGGTCGATGTCTGGGCAGAGTCGGCGCAGCGCTTTCCCCCCGACCTGTCGCTCGGCGTTGGGCAGATCGACCTGGCACTCAGCGAGGTCGCAAACTCGGCGCTGGGCAAAGGTGGCATCACGATCAACAACAACCGGTATTCCAGCGAGAGGCTCTGCGCGCTGCGGCGCATGCTGCCCGCCGGCTCCAGGGTCAAGGTGAGGTACAGCCGAGGAGACGTCGGGAGCATCCTGGTGCTGGATGAGTTCAGCCAGGAGTACTTCAAGGTGGCGAACATCAAGCCGGAACGTTCTGGGCTCAGCATCGAGCAGGACGCCGCTGTGCGCAAAGCCCGACGCGAGGCCGGCTCGCATGACAGTCTGGCAGTGGCTGGAGGCGAGGCTCTGATCCGCCAGCGGTCGAAGGAGCTGCATGCCACCCGCAAGATCAAGGACCACCAGAAGGCCTCGCGCCTGCAACAGATCAACAGCGATCAGGTCAGGCGCCCGCCCAAGAGCGGCCCCAAGCCGTCAGCGCAGATGCAGTTCGCGGAAGGCCTGTTCGACAAGGCACCTGTGAAGGTCTCTGCGGCGACCCGGAATCGGAGGGCTTGATGGCAGCAGCACCCCGAACCGCTGCAGGCATCAAGGACGCCCTGGATGCCAACTTCATGCTCTTCACGCAGGTGCAGCAGCTGCTGGTAGAGCTGGACCGATCACTGGACTCCGGGGTCCGTCGTGCCCCGGCCCGGCACCTGGTGATCCTGGGCAGCTCGGGCGTGGGCAAGTCCTGCCTGCTCGAGCACTTCCTGAGCAAGCACCCCCGTGTGGAGACCGAGGATCGAACACTGGTTCCCGTGCTGCTGGCCAGCATGCCGGCGACGCCGACGCAGCGCAGGATCCTGGAAGCCTTGATCTGCGCTTTGGACCCCGAGCTGCCTGCGAAAGGCAGCATCGAGGGCCTCAAGCACCAGCTGCTGACCCTGTGCAACGCGTGCGGGGTGAGCTTGATTGTCATGGACGAGGCCAGCCACATGGTCGACCGCGGCCAGGAGCGCACCCATTACCTCGTGGGCGACGCGCTCAAGGAAGTGGTCGACTTCCTGGGCCGCCCGTTCGTCCTGGCCGGTATTCCCCGGCTGAAGCGGCTGTTCGAGGTGAACGAGCAGCTCCGGCGACGCTTCAACCGATGCCGGACCTTGAAGCCGTTCAGCCTCACGGTCAAGGAAAGCGCCGCGGACTTCAGAGGCGCGGTGCAGGCCTTCTCCAACGAGCTGGCCGGTATCGAGACGGTGGACCTTGCAGGCCAAGGCGTGCTGCCCCAGATGTTCGTTGCCACCAACGGGCTGCTGAAGCCACTCGTGGATCTGCTCAAGGACGCGGTGGACCTGGCCATGAGCATGAGCAGGCCAGCGATCAAGCTGGAGACGCTCGCCGCGGCGTTCAGGAGCGCGATCTGGCAGGAGGCGCCGCTGGAGCGGAATCCGTTCGATGGTGCGTTCAACGGCTTCCCTTTGGTCAACCCGGGAGAGCCGTATGCAGCGCCTGAACGTGGTTGACCCGGCTGCCTGCCGCAGTCCACTGCTCGTCCGACCCGCTCGACTGCCTGGCGAGTGGACTCGGTCATGGGCTTGTCGGACGGCGATGGCCAACGCCATCGATCAGCGCGGCAACACCAGCGACGAAGGTCAGCTTCAGGCGGTGGCGAAACGTCTCGATCCTGACGTCGCCAGGCGTGGCGAGCTGGCCGCCGACGGCGACAGCAGCGCGCTGCTCTGTGGCCACCGCTTGCCCAGGGAGGAGCTGCGCCTGCAGAGTCAGAGCGTGCAGGCTTGCCCCGCATGCCTGCGCGTGTCGCGATCCGTGCCGGCGATATGGCGCCTGCAGCGCTACATCAGTTGTCACGTCCACCTGGCTCCACTGGTGGATCGTTGTGTGCATTGCCGGCGAGTGCTGACCCTGACCGCTGTGCTCAGCGCACAGTGCCGATGCGGGCGCGACCCGACCTGCGCTGACGCGGGGCCATGGACCGCTGCCGCTCCGGTGTCTTGGGGCCGGCCGCTGTGGCCTTCCGAGGCCGTCGAGATCGCGTCGATGAAGCCGGAGGCCCTGGCCGCGGCGATCTTCAGGGCGCGGCTCTTGACGACGGTGGCCCGCAGCCGGCGGGGGCGCGACCTGGCGCTCATGGAGTACCACCCTGCCGCTCACGCCCAGGCGTGGCTCGCGGCGGAGGGGTTGGCACCGGCCTTTGGTGAAGAGGACGTGGCGGTCTTCTTGAAGGCCCTCAAGCACCCTGTCCATCGCCGTGCTGCCGCCCTCCTCCTCGAGCACAAGCTGCAAGCGGAGCAGGCCAACCCCACGATCCTCTCGACCTTGCCGCTCGCCACCTGGATGCAGTTGGTCGCACCCGCCGGAGAAATCACGCCGGGTCGGGGCAAGGACATGAGCTTGCCCTATGCCGCCCGCCTGGAGGGGTACGAGTTGCTGATCGCAGCGGCCCGTCGCTGGGGCATCACCCCCAGCCGCCTGCGCGCACTCTTGGGGCCGGGCGCCCTCCCTGAGCCGATCCGGTTTGCCGCAGGAAGGAAGGCGCTGATCGTCGAGACCCAGCGCGTGGACAGCGTCTGCAGTGCGGTTCTGGGGCGGACGCCACACCCGTCGGCCCCGGAGGGCCCGACCTCGAAGTGGGCTACCCCACGGGCCATCAGGATCCAGCTGCGGCGATCGGGTCTGCTGGGACCCACCGCGTCATGTCGCTTCGATAGGCGGTGGTCGCCGAATGTGGGCCAGCTGTTGCCCAAGCTTCGTGCCCGTGCCATCCCGATCGAGCGCAGCACCGGCAAGACGATTGCGCTCTCGCATCCCGCCCTCTACACCCGCGTCACGGTCCGGGGCGTGCGCGATCTCTTTGATGCCCTGGAAAGCGGAGCCGTGCCTCTGTACACGAGCAGCCTGGATGCTGACTTCGACGACCTTGCTGCACCGCTTGATGTGTTGCCGCAGCTTTGGCGTCAGCACCGGGCTCAGTGCTTGTCCTGGCGTCGGTGCACGGGCCAGGCGGAGCTCTTCTGATGTTGCTGCGGCCGATCCTGAGTGACGGTGAGTCTCGCGAGGGGCACTGGCTCAGGCTCGCTTTCGAGCATGGCATTGCCAATCCGGCCTGGTTGGCCGACACCGCGCGCGTGGCAGCGGCCAAGGGCCGGGTGAAGCTCTGCCCGGCGTGTCTGTCGCTGCCATCGGGCCGCTGGCAGGCAACATGGACCGGTGAAGCCTTGTGGTGCGAGCAGCATGGCGTGTGGCTGGTCGACCGCTGTGCTGATTGCGGCCGGCGGTGGACCTGGGCGACCGTGCGTTTCGACCGGTGTGCCTGTGGTGCGGCGCACGCCAGGCAGCCCACGCAGCGCTTTCCTGCTGGCCTTGCCAGCGCCGTTGCCGCTGGCGATTGGCAGCTCGAGACACTGCGCTGGCTTGGAGCGCTGTCGCTCCATGGTCTGCGCTGTCGCCCTGCAAAGAAGGCGGCCACGCGGGACATGCGGCTGAAGGCAGCGCTGGCTACCCAGGGGTACGAGGCGGCGCGCCGGTGGCCTGAAGGCTGGCTCGAGTTGTTGGAAGCGATAGCTGCGCCGGTTCAGCGCACCAGTGGGCTGCGGAACTTCAACGCCGAGTGGCCTCACCTGATGGCCAAGATCCGGGCGGTTCGCAGCGCTGCTGATCGGCAGCGCCTTGAAGCGGCGACGCAGGCCTTTGTCCTGGCCTCGAGACGATCGCAACTGCCGATCGTCGGTCGCAACGTTGCTCCTGCGCCCACCCTGCGATCGCTTGCGGCCGAGGCCGGGATCGGGCTGCGGCAGGTGAATTCGGCACTGGCGAAAGGTCGGACGTCGGACAACGATGGCCGAAGCCGGCGGAGACGGGTCGTGGCGTTGCCGCAGGGCGTGCTGCATGAGCAGGTGCAGAGACGGCAGAGCATCTCTCGCGCGGCCGCTGCCCGTGCGTTGGGCTTGTCGCCGGCCCGCGTCGACCACCTTGTCGGCGAGGTTTTGCGCTCTACCCCTTACGGGCTGGAAGCGGCAAGCGTCGAAGCGCTCAGCTCGTCGGTGGCCAGGGCGTCGCTGCCTAGGGTCATCCCGGCGGGCCTGTGCAGGCTCGGTGAAGCGATGCGGCTTCTGATCCCTGGCGAGGCAACGGTGGCGTTTGTCCGCGCACTGCAGCGGGCCGACCTCAGCACGCTGCGTGGCGATGCGGGGGCGCCGGTCGGCGAGCTCCTGGTCGACCGTGAAGAGGTCCGGGCATGGTGGGCGCAGCAGGCCCGAGGCGCGTCGGGCTTCCTGAGCCTGCCCGAGGTCGGCGCCGCGCTGGGCGCGAAGGAGGAGGTTGTGACGCAGCTGGTGAGGGCGGGGCTGATCGGCAGCGTGCTGCGTCAGCGCGGCCGCAGGAAGCAACGCGTTGTCGCACAGGAGGACTTGGCTGGATTCTCCGCGCGGTACTGCAAGCTCAAGGAACTGGCTGCCGAACACCAAGTTGCCGCCCGGCAGGCCTACCCGTGGGCCTTGGAGCTTGGGCTGAAGGTCGTTACCGGCCCGCAGGTCGATGGGCGGAGGCAGTACTTCGTGCTCAGGCCGCGACTCGTGCTCCCATCGTCGGAAGCGCAGCAGCCAATGTCTTGTCGACTCCTCCAATGCGATTGATCCGACGTCTGGAGAGATCGAGGCGCGAGGCGCAAGGAGGGGCACTGCAACATGTGCCCGTGGTCCAGGGCGGCGGCAAAGAGCTAGACCCATACAGTTCAAGCCAGCTCAGTGGGCTTGGGTCGGAAGCGCTTGAACGGGCAGCAGCCCAGTGAAGGAGTTCGAGTGACGTCAATACGGAAGCAACGCGCCAGGGTCCAACGAATGCAGCGGGCAATGTGTCGGCGGCGGGCCTCCGCGCGTGAAGCCGAGTTGCTGGATCGCAGCCCCGCTGTTGGCCGCGAGTTCGGCAGCCCTGACTTCGAGCGGCTGATGGAAGAGGACCACCGCCTCGGTCAGGGAGTGTTTGATCCTGCAGTTAGCCATGCGGTGGAGACGTTTGCAGATCGGGTCTCGCGCGACGAGCGTTGACAGGCGCGTGGCGACTGTGGACCACTGAACGTGGGCAAGTGCGGCAGGCATCCAGGAGCCCGCTCCAGCGAAAGACTGGCCTCCGGCGTGTGAGCGATGGGCGGCTCCCGGCCAGGAGCCGTCTCTGGCCACAGGTGGCTGTCCGGCCGGCCAGGCCGGTGAAGCTGCAGCCGGCGCACCGGTGCCTCCATCCGCTGCATGCGCTCCGATACCTTCATCACCCCATGCGTCGTCCCGTCGCGAGACGGGGTCCTGAGCTTCAACTCCACCTGCCTGAGGAGCGTTGAGTTGCACGCATTCGTCCGATCGCGCGGGCGCGTCGTATGGCGGCACAGTTGCTCAAGCCGCTTGCCCGCACTCGGCCTGACGCCCCTGAGCTGGAACGAGATCCGCACCCGCGCAGCCGGCTCTGCGCGCAAGTGGCAGGCCGCGGGCGCCGAGCGGGCGCTGTTGCTCAGGCTCGACTTCTTCGACATCCTCGGCCTGCGCCGCGTGCGCGTGGTGTCGGCTACAGGGTGGCGCGGCCGTCGGGGATCCGCGCTTCGGCGGCCGAACGGGAACGGGCTTGCTGGCCTTCGAGCAGAAGGCCGATAGACCACAGCACAAGGACCAGCGCCGCCACTGCCGCAGCACGCAGGTGGAAAGGCAGCGTGTGGGCGAACCACAGGAAAACCAGGGTTGCGCCCAACACGAGCAGGAACAGAACCACCGCGACAGCCTGCAAGGCAGGAGGCGTTTGGGTTTCGAAACGCCGCACCTTGGCCATGTCGAACTCGGCCCGCGGGAAGCGCGCAGCCACGTCAGCCGGCCTCCAGCCAGGCGGCTGGACCCAGACCTTCAGCTTGTCGACCCAGCGCGACGCGTGCCAGCTGTGGGCGACCAGGCCGCGATAGACATCGAAGTTGGCGATGATGGGGCACCAGCGCTGCAGCGGCGCACGCGTGCCGAAGACGATTGGTTCGGCCTCGTTTTCTTCGACGAAGCTGCCGAAAAGACGGTCCCAGACGACGAGGATGCCGCCGTAGTTCTTGTCGAGGTAGCGCTCGTTGACGGCATGGTGCGCGCGGTGGTTGCTCGGACTCACGAACCAGCGGTCGAACCAGCCGAGCTTGCCCACCTGTTGCGTGTGCACCCAAAACTGGTAAAGCAAGTCGATCAGTGCCACGATGGCGAACACCACCGGCGGCACGCCGGCCACGGCCAGCGGCACGTAGAACACCCAGCCAAACAGGAAGCCGCTGCTGGTGATCCTGAGCGCGGTGCCGAGGTTGAAGTCCTCGCTCTGGTGGTGCACCACATGCGCGGCCCAGCAGACTGCCAAGCGATGGCCGGCACGGTGGTGCCAGTAGTAGCAGAAGTCGTAGGCCAGCAGCGCGCCCAGCCAGACCCACACCGAGTCGGTCGGCAACCTGAGCAGCGCCACAGTCTCGAACAACCAGGTGTAGATGCCGATCCGAAAAAGACGCCCGAAGACGCCAGTGACCTGGTTCATCACGCCCAGTCCGATGCTGGTGAGCGTGTCGGCCAGACGATAGGTGTTGCGTCCCCGCTTGAGCCCGACCGCGAACTCCAGTGCGATCAAGACTATGAACACGGGCATGGCCAGGGCGACGATCTGGGCTCCTTTCATCGCGGTGTGCGGCCTACGACGCCGCCGCGCGCGTCGAACGGCGCAGCCGCAGATCCTCGCCCAGATGCGAGATCACCTCGCTGGCTGCGGCGATGATGCGGCGTTCGTCGAAGCCGGCATTGCGCAGCTCCCGGTAGAACGACGCGGCGATCCGTCGTGCCATGCCGTCGGCATCGGCGAGTGGCACCGGCAGAGTGGCTCCGCCCACGGCGCCGCCCGGCCCGCCCTGCATCAACGCCAGCTGGGCATAGTTCGAACGCAGCAGGCCGCGTAGGCGGGCCAGGTGCAGCGCGTCGCCGACCAGCACCGCGACCAGCCGCGCGAGCATCGCCTGGGCATCGGAAAAGGGCATCGCCTTCGGGCCGTCACGGCGCAGGTGCAGCACACTGTCGACGATGCCGTCGATGGTCACCGGCACCGTCAGCATGTGCCGCCCGCCGCGGGTCTCGCGCATCGGCTCTGCGCCGGCGTGGCCGGCGCCATCGGCGAGCAATTGGCGCACCACGGAACTGCCGCGAATCAGCGCGCGGCGGGCCGCGATCGACAGCGGCCGCTCCGGCGCCGCGAAACCGATACGAAGCTGGTCCTTGGCGCCGCGGTCGCGCACGACCACGCAGCAGAAGTCGGCCTCGAGCATCGCCGCCAGCAGCGTCGCCAACCGCGAACCGCTCTCGTCGCCCTGCGGCGCGCCTTGCGCCAGCAGCTCCATCACGTCCAGCAGGGCTTCGGGCAACGAGCGCGCAGCGTGCCTTTCGGCCGGCGCATGGCCGGGAGCCACGGCGTCGGCGATGAGGTGTTCAAGCGTTTCGTTCAACATCCGGGAGCCCTTCAGGCGCATGCAATACGGGTTGACGGCTCGAACGGGCGCGCCTCAGGCCGCGTTGGCGACAAGGGTCCCCGCGGGCTGGAACGTCACCACCGCCGGCGGAGCAGATGGAATGCCTGTATCTTCGGCCGCAAGCGCGTCCATGGTGCAGGCCGAACAGCGGATCTGGGCCGCCACCAGCAGGCCGGCAGCGCTGCGTTGAGGTGGGCCCATGCGCTGGATCTCGACACCCCAGCGTTGAGCCAGTCGCTCGATGGCCACCGTGGTGCAGAACACGATGTCCCGTGCGCCTTGCTCCGCCACATGGCGAACCGCCTCCAGCAGGAGCCGCTTGCCCACGCGCGTTTGGGAGGCGGGGTCGGCCGAACCAGCTCTTCCCACCGCAGCCGAAGTGAAGCGCGACAGTTCCCAGACATCGGGGGAGCACGGCGCGGCGCGGCCGTTGAGCAGCTGTGGAAAGTGCTTGGCCAGCAGGTAGGTGTCACTGGTGGGCAGCAAACGGGCGTAGCCGTTGACCTGCTGGTCTTCTCCCGTCGCCACCAGGTGAACGGCGCCCGGTCGGTCGAACTCGTCCTGCTCGTAGCCCTCGGCGCACGACAGCTCCCATTTCAGGAGTCGGACGAAAACCTCGTGGCGGTAGCGTGCGACTTCGGCACGGAGCGCCTGGAAGAGGGACTGATCATCGAATCGGCGGATCGTCATCTGGTCGCCTCCGGATACCTTGCGAACTGAGTGGGATTTCACGCCAGCCCCGACCGGCCGGCAACTATCAGATTCGCCAGCCTGCCTCGCCTGGGTCATCCCCTAGACTTGGTTGTGACCACAATCTGAATCTCGCGTTCATCAAGACTCTCCTGTGGACTTCTTCGTTCGCCTCAGCGCTGCCGAGCTCCGGGATCTGCCCCTTGCGCACAAAGAGTCCGCCGTCGATGTGGACGATGGCGAAGCTCGGCTTTCCAACAGCGGCGAGGCGGCTTCGCTGTTGCCTTCCGTTCGCGGCTACACGGAGTGGATCGGACATGTGCGCCCCGATGTCTCGATCGGCTGGGACTGGACGGTTCGAGATACCAGCGCGCTGATGCTCGACAGGCACTCGGTGCGCACCAACGTGATGCTGGTGGATGATCGCGGCGTGGACTGCGGCCAACGCCAGACGGTGGAGGCCGTGATCGGTGCCATCTCCCGCTGCCCATGGCAACCCGTGGTCCTGCGGGCGCTCCAGGGCGGCTGAGCCGCCCTGGAACACACCGGCCCGGTGGGAACGTGAGTGTTCCCATCTCAGCGTTCCGGCCCTCCACAAGCCGCCGCGGCTGCTAAAATTTTGTCAACTATGTGACATCCGTGTCGCCATGTGGGCATCCGAGGGAGGAACGGCATGAAGTCTTGGCAGGCCGATCAGCTCCAGCTCATCGTCAGCGCTACCAACACGGACGAGACCTTCCAGACCGTGGTTGCCGAAGTGGCCCGGCTCGGCTTCGCGTTCTGCTCCTTCGGCATGAAGGCGCCCATGCCGCTGGTGGCGCCGCGCGTTCTGTGGTGCAGCAACTACCCGCTTGAGTGGCAGCGGCGCTACGAGGCCCAAGGCTATCTGCGTTGCGATCCCACGGTGGCCCACGCCATCGTCAGCGACGAGCCTCTGCTCTGGTCCGATGCGCTGTTCGCCACGTGCCCGGAAATGCGCGAGGAAGCCAAGGCCCGCGGCCTGGTTCATGGCTGGGCCCAGCCCCGGCGCGACGCCGCCGGCATGGTGAGTCTGCTGACCTGCGCGCGGGCCGATCCCGAGATCGCTCGCGAGGAATTCGCGGCCAAGCAGGCGCGGGTGCAGTGGCTGTCGTACCTGTGCCACGAGGGCATGAGCCGGCACTGGAGCGCCTCGCTGCGCGGCGACACGGATCCGGTCCTTTCGAAGCGCGAGCTGGAGGTGCTGCGCTGGTCCTGCGATGGCAAGACCTCGGCCGACATTGCCCAGATCATCAACCTGTCGGAAGGGACCGTGAACTTCCACGTGCGCAATGCCTGCAACAAGCTCGGCACCAACAACCGCACCGCGGCGGCGGTGCGGGCCGCCTTGCTCGGCCTGCTGGCGTGAAGGCCGTCATCCCGCTTCGGACGGGGTCCTGCCCAGCGGAGTGACGCGGCTCATTCAAGGGCCCCGACACCTTGGCCTTGGGCCTGCAGCTCCAGCAGCGCTGCAACATAGGCCTCCTCCACTGCCGCCAGGCCGAGCCGGTTGTTCATCAGGTGCGCGGTCTTGAAGGCCAGCATCTCGGGGCGGATCCTGAATGGCCGTCCTAGCGCCGCATAGTCGACCGCGGCCTGCCCGAGGGCGGCGCGCCAGGCCGCGACGATGGCTCGCGCCTCTTCGCCGAGGCGGCTGTGCGCGGCCACGATGCGGATGCCGCCCGCGGCGGGCTCGCGGCCCGCGGCGGCACGGGATCGGCGCCAGTCCGCGGCTGCGGGTGAGCGGCCGTGGAGGCAGCAGTCGCCGAACCCGGCCCAGAAGCCGGCGTGCTCCGCACGCGGCACGAAGGCATCCGCGGCATCCTGCATCAGCACCGGCAGCAGATCCTTGCGAGACAGCAGGCCGCGTTCCTCCAGAGCGAGTACCTGCGCCGCCAGCCGCGACGAGCGGTGAAACAAGCGTTCAGCTGCGTCCATGCCGGGGCGAGCGCCGTAGGTCCCGGTCTCGGGCGCGTAGCGGTCCTCGACGGCGTGGATGTCGATGCACGCCGCCGTCGCCCGCGCCGTGCATGCCTCGACGAGGGCGCGCATCAGGCCGTCGCGGTCGTCGCCTTCGCGGGTGAGGGCGCGCAGACGCACGTGCACGCCGCGTTCGTCGACGTAGCGCAGAAAGAACCAGGACTCGGCGCGCTCGGTCAGCACGGGATCGTCGGCCCACGCGACCAGCAGGCTGTCCATGTGCTCGACGGCGCGGTCGCCGTACAGCTTGACGTAGACCCAGCGGGCGGTGGTGGCGTCGGTGGGAAGCATGGTCATGGCCGTGCATGTGCGGAACGGGTCTCCATGCCCTGGCTGCACAGCCTTGTGGACCGAGACGCAGGTGAAGCGAACGGTAGTCACTACGGCCGGGCCGCGCAGCTCACAGAACTGCCAGTTCGCGATGCCGCCGCAGGCCGGCACACATGCACTTCAACGACTAGCAGTTCTGTGAGCTGCGCGGCCCGGCCGTAGTGACTATCGTTCGCTCCACACCGATGGCCCTAGCGCCAAAAGGCCTTGACCGACGACCACCTGGGCGACCGCAGGGCGCCCCACACGGAGCGAAGATGGAGATGAACACCGACAAGGGCGCCCAGACCGTCGCCCTGGCCCACGAATCCACACTCGTCGAAGTGCTGCGCTACCGCGCGCTGGCCACACCCGACAAGCTGGCCTACATCTTTCTCGAAGACGGCGAGAGCCGCGAGTTGCCGATCAGCTACAGCGAGCTCGATCGCCAGGCGCGCCGGGTTGCGGCGCGTCTGCAGACCGGTAGCGCGGACGAGGCCTGCGGCCGTGTGCTGCTGATCTACCCGCAGGGCCTGGAGTTCGTGGTGGCATTCTTCGGCTGCCTCTATGCCGGCACCACCGCGGTGCTGAGCTACCCGCCCACCTCGCGAAAGATGGCGCTGCGCGTGAACGCCATCGCCACCGACTGCGAAGTCGGCACCGTGCTGACCACCCGCGAGCTGTTCGACAAGACCGCGTCCATGGCCGGCAAGCCGTTGGCCGATGCCGGCTCGGCTGCGGTCAGCGCCGGCAATCGCCTGGCCAGCGTGCCATGGATCTGCACCGACACGCTGGAGCAAGGCAGCGAGGCGGCATTCGTCGAGCGCACGATAGCCGCTGACCACGTCGCCTTCCTGCAATACACGTCGGGCTCGACCGGTACGCCCAAGGGCGTGATGGTCACGCACGCGAACCTGATGGCCAACCAGCGCTCGATCCAGGCCATCTATGGCAGTTCGGACAGCAGCGTTGGCGTCGGCTGGCTTCCGCTGATCCACGACATGGGCCTGATCGGCAACGTGCTGCACCCGCTGTTCGCCGGGTTCCCGTTGATTTTCATGTCGCCGCTGCACTTCATGCAGCGGCCGGCGCGCTGGTTGCGCGCGATCGCGAAGTACCGCGCCACGCACAGCGGCGGGCCCAACTTCTCCTACGACCTGTGCAGCGAGAAGATCGCGCTCGACGACGTGGCTGGCCTGGACCTGAGCTGCTGGCGCGTCGCCTTCAACGGCGCGGAGCCGGTGCGCGAATCCACCATCCGGCGCTTCCACGACAAGTTCGCGGCCCTTGGCCTGGACCCGCAGGCGCACAAGGCCGTCTACGGCCTGGCCGAAGCGACCCTGATCGTCAGCGGCACCCGCGACAACCTGCCTCCCGTGGCCGACTCCGAGACCGGCACCATGAGCTCCGGCACCGCGCAACCCTGCGACGTCGTGGCCGCCGTCGATCCCGAGCGCCAAGTCGAAGTGCCCGAGGGCGCGGAAGGCGAGATCTGGGTCAGCGGCCCCAGCGTTGCCGCCGGCTACTGGAACCGCGCCGAAGAAACGCGCGAGACCTTCCACGCCACGCTCCCCGGCAGCCCGCGCCGCTACCTGCGCACAGGCGACACCGGCTTCATCCGCAACGGCGCGGTGCACATCACCGGCCGCATCAAGGACATCGTGATCGTGCGTGGCCGCAACTACCACGCCGAAGACCTGGAGTGGAGCCTCGCCGGTATCGAGCATCTGCGAGCCGGCTGCACGGCGGTCTTCTCGATGGAAGAGGCGGGCCGGGAACAGCTGGTGCTGGTGGCAGGTGCGACCACCACCGATGCCGGCGCGCTCGCGGTCGTGGTGGCCGCCGCGCGTGCCGCGGTGTACGCCGACCACCAACTGCAGCTCGACCGCATCGTGCTGATCCGGCCAAAGGAGTTGCCGACGACGACCAGCGGCAAGGTCCAGCGCCGGCTGACCCGTCGCACCCTGCAGGACGGTGGCTTCACGCCGCTTCTCGATCGACGGCTCGACGGCGCAACGCCGGTGGAAGGCGCAGCGCCAGCCCGCAGCACGCCCTACGTCGCGCCGGGCACCGACGCCGAACGCATGCTGGCCGACACCTGGGCGGCGGTGCTGCAAATCCCGGTCGAAGGCATCGGGCTGAACGACAACTTCTTCGAGCTCGGCGGGTCGTCGCTGACGATGCTCGAGCTGTCGAGCAGGCTCGACGCGCCCATGGAGCTGCTGTTCCGCTACCCGACGATTGCCGGCTGGCTCTACCGCAGCGCCGAGTACGAGCGCCCCGACGTCGCCGCCGACATCCATCTGCCGCCGCCCGCGATCGACGAATCGCTGCAAGGCCGCACCGGGATCTCGATGATCACCGGCGGTACCGGCTTCTTCGGCCTGCACTACCTGCAGGCGATGATGAAGCGCAGCAGCGACCGCTTCGTTCTGCCCGTGCGCGGCGTCTCGCAGCAGGCGATCGAGCGCAAGTTCGACGAGGCGGTGGCGTACTTCGGCCTGCAGGCCGACATTGACCGCAGCCGCGTGCATCTGGTCTGCGGCGATCTCGGCAAGCCGCGTGTCGGCCTGAGCGAACGAGAGTACGCCTGGGTCGCGCGCAACGTCGACCGCATCTTCCACATCGGCTCGCACGTCAACAACTGGCTGCCCTATGAGGGCATCAAGGCGATCAACGTCGAAGGAACGCGGCAACTGCTGGCGCTGGCCCGCACCGGCCGGCGCAAGGAGTTCCACTACACGAGCACCAGCACCTTCTCTCCGCTGAAGGCCGACAAGACGGTTTTCGACGAGAGCGACCGCATCGATCCGGCGGATATCAACCGCTACTTCGGCTACGACCTCAGCAAATACGTCAGCGAAGAGCTTTGCGTGCTGGCGCGTGCGGAGGGTGTGGCCTGCAACATCTACCGCCTGGTCTGGGTCGGCGGGCACCTGGCCAGCGGCAAGACGAAGGTCAATGACGGCCTGAACATCATGCTGCGCATCCTGCTCACGCTGGGCTGTTACCCGCAGGGCGAGTACCTGCATGACGTGATCCCGGTCGACCTCATGGCCGAGTCGATGGCCTCGCTGGTCGACCGCTGCGACAACACCAGCTTCAACGTCACCAGCCAGTCCAAGGAAGCCATCGACATGAAGCGCATCGTCGCGATACTGCGCGGCATGGGTTACAGGATCGACGAACTGAGCCGGGCCGAGTTCGTCGAGAGGCTGCGCGCCGTGCCTGCCGAGCGCTGGGACGAGCAGTGCCGTTCCTATCGCCAACTGATCATCCGGCTGTTCGAGGACCCGACGCCGAAGATCGAGTCCTACTACGACAGCGGTAACTTCAGGAGCCGCATGGACCCGCAGGTGCTCGCGCGCATGGAGCGCAAGTTCATCGACAGCTGGTTCGAGAAGACCGTCAACTTCCTGGTTCGCCGCGGCGCATTGCCCACGCCCGACGGTCGCAGCTTCGACGAGCACCTGGCGCAGATGGAGAAGTGGAACGAGACCGCGGCCGAGTTCCCTGCCCAGGCCTGCCTGCACGAGCTGTTCGAGCGCCAGGTGCACGCGACACCGGATGCCCCGGCGGTGCGTTTCCACGCCGTCACCACGTCGTACCGCGAACTCAACCGCCAGGCCGAACACGTGGCGCGCCGCCTGCGTGCGGCGGGTGTGGCGCCGCGCGACAAAGTCGGGATGTCGGTGAACCGCAGCACGGCGTTGATTGCCGCCATCCTGGGCATTTTCAAGGCCGGCTGCGCCTACGTGCCGCTGGACCCGACCTACCCGGTGCAGCAGCTCGACTTCATGATCGAGGACAGCAAGGCGGCCAGCATCGTGGTCGATGCGGCCTCGGCCGCCCAGCTGGCGCAGCACGCCGATGCGCTGCTGGTGCTGGACGAGGCCGAGATGCGGGCCGCCGCAGCCGACGGCGCGCTCGACACGGCGGCGGCCGCGGTCGATGCCAAGGCCGCCGCCGACGACCTGGCCTATGTGATCTACACCTCGGGCACCACGGGCAAGCCCAAGGGCGTGATGGTCGAGCACCGCAGCGTGGTCAATCACAACCACGCCCTGATGCGCGCCTTCGAGCTGACGCCGGCTGACACGATGCTGCAGTTCTCGACCGTCAACTTCGATTCCTTCGTCGAAGAGGTTTTCCCGACGCTGTTCAGCGGCGCCACGCTGGTGATGGTTGACAAGGAAGAACTGGTCGACCTGCAACGTTTCCAGGGCGCGATTCGCGCTCAGGGTGTGACGATCGTCAAGTGCTCGACGGCCTTCTGGCACACGATCGCCGGGCTGCCCCTGGAGCGGCTGGGTGTGCGCATGGTCGGCATTGGCGGCGAAGCGGCCGATCTGCACAAATACCGCACTTGGCGTACCGCCAACCCGAGCCTGCCCCTGCTCAACACCTACGGACCGACCGAGATCACCGTCACCGCAACGATCGCCCGGCTGGAAGGCGATGTCCAATGCATCACCATCGGCCGGCCGATCGCCAACACCACCGTGCGAGTGCTCGACGAGGCACTCAACCCGGTGCCGATCGGCTGCACCGGCGAGCTCTACATCGGTGGGGCCGGGGTGGCGCGCGGCTACCTGCAACGCCCGGAACTGACCGAGCGCGCCTTCATCGACGACCCCTTTGGCGCGCGCGGCGGCAGCGGCAGGCTGTACCGCTCGGGCGACCTGGTGCGCTGGACGCATGACGGCGAGCTGGAGTTCCTGGGCCGTGCGGACAGCCAGGTCAAGGTGCGCGGCTATCGCATCGAGCTCGGCGCCATCGAGGGCCTGCTGGCGGCGCAGCCGGGCGTGACGGCGGCGGCGGTCATCGTCAAGGAAAGCGACGCCAAGAAGAAGATCGTCGCCTACTTCAGCTCTAGCGAAGCGGTGCTGCCTGCGGCCGGCCTGCGCGCCGCGCTGGAAGCGGCCTTGCCGAGCTACATGTTGCCGAACCTGATTGCGCAACTGCCGGAGATTCCGGTCAACCCCAATGGCAAGGTCGACCGGCGCGCGCTGGCCGAGATGGAGCTGCATCTCTTCGGCAACCACGACCTCGCCACGCCGGTGAGCGAGGACGAGATCCGCATGGTGGCGATTTGGGAGCGGCTGTTGGACATCGGCGGCATCGGCCTGAACGACGCCTTCATGGATCTGGGCGGCCACTCGCTGCTGGCGATGTCGCTGGTGGGCGAGGTCAATGCCGAGTTCGGCAGCGACATCTCGGTGCGCACGGTCTACGAACACCCGACCGTGGCGCGCCTGCTGGCGGCGATTCGCGGCGGCGGCGACACCGCCTCGGCGGACTCGAATCTGGTTCGTTTCGCCGCGTCCCGTACACAACTCGCGCCGCAGGCCAGCCTGCCGCCGCTCTTCATGGTGCATGGCCTGGGCGGCCACCTCGCCAGCTTCCACACCCTGGCCGAGAACGTGCAACGTGTGCTGTGCGAGCGTTACCGCCTGGGTAATGCCGTCTACGGCCTGGAGGCGCGCGGCTTCCGCGCCGGGCAGGCCTGCTTCGACTCGCTCGACGAGATGGTCGGCGCCTACGTGCGCCAGATCCGCGAGGTGCAGCCGACGGGCCCGTATCTGCTGGGCGGGTGGTCCTTCGGCGTCACGGTGGCCTTTGCGGTGGCGCAGCGCCTCATCCGCGAGGGTGACGAGGTCGAGACCTTCATCTCCATCGACGCCGAAGCACCGCGTGTGCCGCGCGATTTCGAGGACTTCATCCGCTCGCGCCGCATCGGCGGGCTGGACGATCTGTACGAGGACTCGGCCTTGGGCGAACTGCTGCAGCGCTTCGGCCGGCGCTTCGGTTTCACTGCCAACGACACCGAGCCGGTGCGCGAACAGTTCCACCGCTTCCTCGGCTATGCGGCAGGCGACGCGCCCGCTCAGCGCGAGCGTTACTGCAGGGTCGCGATTTCCAATCTGTACAACGCCCGCGGCATCCGGCCCGAGCGCATCGCCCCGCGCCACACGGTGCTGGTGCGCGCTTCGCTGAGCGCATTCGAGAACTACGTGGGCGACTGGTCCGACCTGCTGGCCAGCAAGGTGGTGTCGTCGATCACGCTCAATGGCGACCACTGGTCGATCATGCAGGACCCGGAGCTGGCGCAGCACGTCGCGCGCAGCCTGGCGGGCACGGCAGCCACCACAGGTGCCGGCCACCCTGCCGTGCTGGCGGCCGCGGCTTGAAGCGCGGGGGCTTCGCCATGAACAGCATGACGGCTGGCGAGTTGCGGTTCTTCCGGGCGATGTTCGTCGCCGCCGCGGTCTGGAACCTGTGCGGAGGTGTGCTCGGCTACTTCAACCCGGAGCTGGCGTTCAGACTGCTGTTCGACCGCAGCGCGGACGACCCTGTGTTGCTGTCGGTGTTTCGGGGGGCGACCGGGACGACCTTCACCTACTTCTTCGGCTACCTGATCGTCGCCCTCAACCCGCTGCGTCACACCGGAATCGTCATCCTCGGCGGCATCGGCAAGCTGGGCTTCGGAGTCCAGATGCTGAAGTTCCACGCTGCCGGCCTGGCCAACGCGAACGCGCTCGTCGTCGTCGTCGGCGACTTCGTGTTCGGCGCCCTGTTCGTCTACTACTTCGTCCGGCTGCTGAAGACCGGCAACAAGCTCATCTAGGAAGTCGCGATGAACCAGCCCAAAAGCCCACTCGGCATGCTCTTCGAGCCGCTTCGCATCGGCGCAATGACGATTCCCGGCCGCATTGTCAAGACCGCGACCACCGAGACGATGAGCACGGTCGACGGTTTCGTCACGGAAGAACTCGTGGCCTTCTACGAGCCGTATGCCGAGGCGGGAACGCCCCTCATCGTCACCGGTAACTTCTACACCCAGCGCTCGGGCAAGGTCTACCACCGAATGCCCGGCGCCGACGACGACGACAAGATCGCCGGCATGCGGCGCCTGACCGAGATGGCGCACAGGCACGGCGCGAAGATCTGCGCGCAACTCTCGCATGCCGGGCGCCAGGTGTTCCAGCCGGCGGCCAACGACGATCCAGTGTCGGCGTCGGCGGTGTCGGACAAGTTCTCGGGCATCCGGCCGCGCGCGATGAGCCTGGAGGAGATCCGCGCCTTCGTCCTGGGTTTCGCGCAGGCGGCCGAACGCTGCCAGCGCGCGGGTTTCGACGCCGTGCAGATCCACGCGGCACAGGGCTATCTGCTGAGTCAGTTCCTCACCCCTTACACCAACCGACGCAGCGACGACTACGGAGGCAGCTTCGACAAGCGGCTGCGCATCCTGGTGGACATCCTGAAAGCCACGCGCGAGCGTGTCGGCAACGGCTTCCCGATCCTGCTCAAGCTCAACGGCGACGATGCACTGCCGCTGCGCAAGGGCCTGCACACACCGGCCCTGGTGGACGTGGCCCGGGTGCTCGAGGACCAGAGCCTCGATGGCATCGAGATCAGCGTCGGGCACTACGAATCGGGGTTCCCCACGATTCGCGGCAACTTCGATCTGTTTTTCGACACCCTGCTCGACCAAGGCGTGGGGCGCGAGTATCCGCCCGGCAAGCAGCGGAGCATGCGCCTGTCCAAGGGCATCCTGGCGGCGCTGAGCAACCGCCTGTGGCCGCACCGTCAGGGCTTCAACCTCTGCTATGCCGAACAGTTCAAGCGGGCGCTGAAGATCCCGGTCATCTCGGTGGGCGGCTTCAGCGACCCGCAGGCCATGGCGCAGGCCATCCAGGCCGGGCAGTGTGACGCGGTGTCCATCGCGCGCGCGATGATCGCCGACCCCTACCTGGTGCGCCACGTCCATCAGCAGCAGCCGGTCACGGAATGCCGTTTCTGCAGCGCCTGCCTGGCCCGCATAGGCACCCGCGCCGTCGATTGTTTCCACCCCGACGTGGCGCCGCAGCGCGCCATCATGATGGCGCGCGAAAAGGGGCTTGGCCATGCCCGCGCTGCTTGAGCTGTCGGCTGCCGGCGCCGCTGCGTCGGCGGCATCGGCTGCGGCGGCGTTCCTCGCGCTGGTCGCGGCGGGCTGGGCGCTGGGCGTGGTCGGCAACGTCGGCGGGCCGCTGTTTGTGCTGATCCTGCTGAGCGTTGCCCAGCTGCCCACCACCACCGCCATCGGCACCGCCATGCTGGTGTCGTGCCTGATCAGCCTGTTCGCGTGCATCGGGCACTGGCGGCGCGGCAACGTCGTGCAGGACTACGGCTGGATCACCGGCATCGCCGGGGCGGCCGGGTGTTTGATCGGCGCGCTGTTTTCGCAGCGTGTGCCGCATCGCGTTCTCGCACCGATGCTCGGTATCGTGGTCTTGATCATCCCGACCCTCGGCTTGCTGCGTCTGGCCCGGCGTTTGCGGCCGTCCGCTCGCGGGCCGGCGGTGCCGAGCCCGCTCATCTCACCGGCCCTGCACCGGGTGGCCGGTGGGTCGATGGGCATGGTCGTCGGCGGCTTCTGCGGTGCCTTCGGGCTGGGTGGGGCAACGCCCATCGCGGCACTGTCTCGCATGCTGCTGCAACAACCGATGCGCTCGAGCATCGGCTCGGCCTATCTGGCCGCGATGTGTATTTCCACGGTCGGCACCGCCTTCTACGCCGCCCATGGACAGATCGACTACCACCTTGCCGCCTGGCTGACTGCTAGTGTCTAATTGCGTAAATTAACGATAGTGTTGCGAAGCTGTGAGCCCCG
>NZ_JBMLSK010000014.1:0-1626 GCF_049240545.1 Roseateles sp.
CGAGGCCGTGTGGAAACGCGCGCACTTGAAGCTACGGCGGGCTTCCCTGACGTGACTGACGCGGGCGTCGTCAAAGGCTGACGATGCGCCGCGAGTGCAAGAAGCAAAAAGGGCTCTCGCCCTACGCCCTCATCGCCCTGATCAGCGTTTCAGTACCGAGGATCTTGATCACCCGCTTCAAGTTGTACGCCAGGACCTGCAAGCTCATCTCGGTGGCCACCCGAGGCAGCGTCTTGGTCAGGAAGTGACTGGATCCCATCCAGCCCTTGAGCGTGCCGAAGACGTGCTCGACGGTCTGACGGCGCAGCCTCATGGCTTCAGGAGCACCTTCGAGCCGTTCTTGAACGACATCCAGTATGTCTTCGTGTTCCCACCGCGAGATGCGCCGTTCCTTGCCCGTGGTACATCGCGGCTTCATGGGACATCGAGGGCAGTCTGACGACCAGTACTTGTGCTGGATCTTGCCGGCCTCTTCGGAAGTCATGCGGTGGATGGCAATGCTGCCCGCCGGGCACCGGTACTGGTCCGCCTTGTCGTCGTACACGAAGTCGCGCTTGTCGAACAGGCCGGCTGCTGCGTTGTTCGATGTCATCGGCTTGGGCACCACCGCGGCAACACCCGCACGTTCGCACCCCAGGATTTCGTAGCCCTCGTAGTACCCGCGATCTGCCAGTGCAATGAGCTCGTCTTCCGCGGTAGCTGCCTTGGCGAGCTTGGCCATGTGCGCCAGTTGATTGCGGTCATGGCCCACGTTGGTGACCTCATGGGCCACGATTAAGTGGTGCTTGGCATCGACCACGGTCTGCACGTTGTAGCCGACGATGCCCGTACCTCGGCCACTGGTGGCCATCGACCGCGCATCGGGATCGGTCAAGGAGATCTGTCCGTCTTCGGACGCCTTCATCTGTTCGCCGATCTCGTTCAATGCCTGGATCTGCTGCTTGACCTGGATGATCTTGTCCTTGAGGTGGGCGACCCGACCAGGTAGTACCGCTGCGGCGTCGCGGTCAGCGCGATCGAGTTCGACCAGGTAGCGCTTGATGCTCTCTTCCAGCTGCTCGATGCGAGCGGCAAGCTTGCGGTCGGTGAAGTTCTTGTCGCGGTTGTTGATCGCCTTGAACTTGCTGCCGTCGATGGCGACGATGCCGTCGGTGAACAGCTTCATCCGGCGACACAGCAGCACGAACTCCTTGCAGACCTTGCGGATGGCCTCGCCGTTGTCGCGGCGGAAGTCGGCGATGGTCTTGAAGTCAGGTGCCAATCGACCAGTCAGCCAGATCAGTTCGAGGTTGCGCTGCGCTTCTGTCTCCAGGCGCCGACTCGACTGCACCCGGTTGAGGTAGCCGTACACGTAGATCTTGAGCAGCGTCGCCGGGCTGTAGGCCGGGCGGCCAGTCGCTGCAGGCGCAGCGCGCTCGAAGCCCAACTTGCCCAGATCAAGTTCCTCGACGAAGACATCGATGACACGGACCGTGCTGTCCTCATGGATCCAGTCATCGAGTCGCTCGGGGAACAGAACGCTCTGCGTTCGGTCCTGGCCTTCAACGTATCGCCCCATTGATCGCTCCCGCCTCAAGTGCTGGAACTGCGACTCTGTCGGTGCGAAAGAGTTTCCACACAGCCTCG
>NZ_JBMLSK010000015.1:0-2626 GCF_049240545.1 Roseateles sp.
TGGTAGCCGAGATTCTGTGCGATCATCGTCTTGCCGACGCCGGTCGGGCCGAACAACACGACGTTGGCCCGCTCGTCGACGAAGTCGAGCCGCATCAGGTCTTCGATCTGTTCGCGGTCGATCGATTTCGGCCACTGCCAGTCGAAGTCCGCGATCGACTTGAAGACGCCGAGGCGTGCGCCGCGGATGCGGCGTTCGAGACTTCGCCGGCTGCGTTCGTCCTCCTCGGCGCCGAGATAGTCGCGCACCCATGCCTGCTTGCTCAGGGCATCCCAGTTGGCCAGCAAGCCCCAGAGACCGAGCCGCCGCGCGCGTTCGCGCAGATCCGCGTCAGTTGGCGCCGGCATCGCGCACCTCCTCGTCGCTGCGCAGCAACTGGTCGTAGCAGCCGAGGTCGCGTGGGCGCACGACCAGGTCGCGCACGCGGGCATCGTCCGGCAGATCCACCAAAGCCTGGGGCGAGCCACCCGCGGCTCTGCGCCGTGCTTCGAGCAACTTGCGCACGTCGGACGCCAGCACCCGGCCATCGGCCAACGCTTCACGCATCGCCAGCTCCAACTCGACCGCACCAAACGCATCGAGCAACTCGAGGAAGTGCTGCGTCGATCGCCCCAGGTTGGCGCCAGCTTGCGCCAGCAGCGTGAAGATGGGCTGCGCACTCGGCGCCGACTGCGCCAGCCGATCGAGTGCGCGGTGCTTCCTCGCCTCGCCCTTGCTCTTCTTCAGTTCCGCGGTGTGCAGCGGATCCTCGATCACGAGACCGCGATCGAAACTACGCGCGTGCTCTGCCTCGACCTTGCCTGCGGACAGGATGCGCACGCGCTCCAGCGTCGCACGCACCTCGACGACCTGCCGCACCAGCGTGTGCGGCACCGAGTAGTCGTTGCCCTCGAATCGCACGTGCGGCGTCTTGCCGACCTTCGCACTCACCACTTCTTCGGTCTCGTACGAGTTCTCGGGCAGAGCCAGCAGCCGCGACTGCTCCTCGGCAAACGCCGTCGCCACCGTCTTCCGTTTGTCGTCCGGCCACGGCCTCTCGCTCGCTTCCCCGGCGCACCACGCCGCAGCCTGCGCGTTCAGGTCGTCGAGATCACCCCACTGCCGCGCCGGCCAAAACGACGTTCGCGCATAGCCGATCGCTCGTTCGACGCGGCCCTTCTCGTTGCCGCGGGCCACCGCAGCCGGACGGATCTCGAAGTGGTAGTGCATGCTGAAGTGCACCAGCCGCGGGTTGAACAGGATCGCGTCGCCGCGCCGGTCCAGCACCGCGCTCTTCAGGTTGTCGTACAGCAGCACGCGTGGGACCCCGCCGAAGGCCGCGAACGCGGCCACGTGGCCACGCAGGAAGTTCTCGATGCGCTGCCCGAGGAAGAAGCGCAGGAAGATCCGTCGCGAGTACGACAGCACGCACACGAAGGCGAGCAGCGGTCGCTCCGCGCGACCGATCTTGATCTTGCCGAAGTGCGCCCAGTCGACCTGGCCGTGTTCGCCCGGCAACGCCGTCGTGCGCAGGAAAGCCTCCACCCGCCGCGGCGGCCGATGCCGCGCCACCATGTGGCGGAAGTGATCCGCACTGCCGCGATAGCCCCGCTCGCGGCACATCTGGTAGAGCCGGCTCGACAACAGCCCCGGATACCGCCGCAGCCAGTCCACGATGAATGGCACGTACGCGTCGATCCGCGCCGACCGCTGCGGCCGCGCTGGCGGTGCGCCGCCGCTGGCGATCACCCGCGTCACCACGCTGTGGTGCACCTGCAGGTGTGCCGCGATCGTGCCCACGGGCCACTTCTCCACTTGGTGCAGACGGAGGATCTCCGCCTCGGCTTCGTCGCGGATCACCATGGCCACCTCCCGTCGCCGTCACGGCCAGCGGCGCGGCTCACCGCGGCGCCGCAGCTTGTGGGTGCGCGCGTAGCTGCCGCACGGCTCACCGCAGAAGCAGCAGCGCGCAGAGGAATCCGAACGCGCCCGAGCGGACGCACGAAGGTGACGATCGTGTTCATGGTGACGAGGCAGCTGCCTCGACACCGCTTCAACCAGGACCGCAGCTTCGGGGGGACATGGATGCGTTACGCAATCCGCGCCGCGACGGCGGCGCTCCCGATGCCGCCGCTGCCGCGCAGCGTTGTTCCGGCGGCCGAGCGGGCTCTCCCGATAGCGACGTTCCGCTGCCCGCCGCGACTCGCGTCGACGCTGCACCGCACAACCCCCGGCGCAATACCGGTTGCCGCGGTCGCACCGCGTGCACACCCTGACCAACACCCTGCAGTTGCAGCAGGCGAACACGCGGTGGCTGTCCACGGTGGCACTTCTCTGCCACCAGGCACTGGACGAGAGGCCGCTCCGTCCGCCACACTGCGCCGAGCAGACGTAGCGGCTTGCCGAAGCGTTTGTTGTAGGAAGCCCGGCAGGTTGTCACGCCGTTCGCCGGGCTTCCGTCTGTACCGGCCTGATGGTCGCGGCACTTTGTAGCCGACAACCAGGACGCGGCCAGCGCCCGCGAGGTCCGGCGGCCAACGCCTTCGCCGCCGTCGCGAGGAACCAGACCCAAGAGCTGCGCTGCTTCAGGAAGAACCAGAAGCGCGGCAGACCGCCGGAATCACGCGGTTCGAGGCAGCCATCGACA
>NZ_JBMLSK010000016.1:0-2303 GCF_049240545.1 Roseateles sp.
GATCGTTTCGTCCACGGCCAGAACCTCTTGCTCGCTGCCAAGGTAAGAGTCGAGAGGTGAGCCGTCGACCGGCCCTGGGCAGGCTCGTTCTCTCGACGGCGCTATGGCTGCAAGCACTCCCTCAGCATGCGGTTGAACTCGTCGGCCCAGAGCTCACAGTTGGCGTCGCCAATCCGCTCGTACGCCGTTGCGCATTGGCGGTGTGGAGCGCCGACCCCCTGGCTGACGTGGACCTCTTCCACCCGACATGTCGAGCAGGACCTGCGCCAAGCCCTTGCACAGCGGGTCCATGCGGCGCGAGGCGGGGCCGCCGCCGTCCCGGGCTTTGGGTTGTCAGTCTTCCAACCGGCTACTTCATGTCTTATAGTAGGACACGAAATTATGCGACACGTCCCCAAACTCCCCAGCCCTCGCCGTACCTACCAGCAGGTGGCGCGTGCGCACTCCACGCAAGAGACGGAGCGCCGCGTGCTCGAGGCGGCGACTCAACTCTTCGCCGAGCACTACTACGACGACGTGCACATCGAAGACGTGGCGCGCCTGGCAGGCGTCACGACGAAGACGGTGCAGCGCCGCTTCGGCGGCAAGGAAGGGCTCGCGCAGGCTTTCCTCACGGCGGCCGGCAAGCACAACGCCGAGCTGCGCGACCGCGTGCCCGCAGGGGATCCGGCGCTGGCGCTCGACTTCATCCTCGGCATGTACGAACCGCTGGGAGACACGCTGATGCGGACGCTGTCGCTCGATGGGCGCATACCCGTGGTCTCGGCCATGGCCGAGGCCGGCCGCGCGCTGCACTGGGCCTGGCTGGAGCGCGTCTTCGGCCCGCTGCTGGCGCACGACGCCTCGGTGCGGCAGGGCCAGCTCGCGCAGCTCCTCCTGGCAACCGACGTCTACGCCTGGAAGCTCCTGCGCCGCGACCGGGGCCTCAGCCTCGCGCACACCCGCGACGCGCTGCTGCGGCTCGTCAACGACTGCCTCGCTCGCACATCCACCGGCCCATCCCCCCAAGGAGCTTGACATGCGATTCGTCTTCTTCAGCTACGGAACGCGCGGCGACGCCCAGCCCCAGGTGGCGCTGGCCGCCGGCCTGCGGGAGCGCGGCTTCGAGGCCCGCGTGGCGGCGCCCGAGAACCTGCGGAGTTTCGTGGAACGCGCCGGCATCGAGTACGCGCCGCTGCATGGCAACTCCCAGACCATCCTCGAGTCGGAGGAAGGTCAGCGCTGGCTTCGCTCGGGCAACGTACGGGCCTTCATGGGCTCGGTGGCGAAGATCGCACGCGAGATCGATCCCCATGTCTTCGCGAGCGGCCTCGAGGCCGCCCGCGGCGCGGACGTCATCGTGGGCGGTACGCTGATCGAAGAGCTGTCCGTGACGCTGGCGGAGCACCTGCGCGTGCCGTTCACCTTTGCCCACACCATCCCGGCCGAGCCCACGGGCGAGTACCCGAACCCGCTGGTGGCCACGTCCAAGCTCCCGTTCGCGTTCTTGAACCGCGCGACCTACGCCCTGTTCCGGCAGCTCGCCTTCCCCATCCACCGCGACGCCATCAACGTCTTCCGCCGCGAGCTCGGCCTGCCGCCGCAGACCGCCATCGCCCTGGGCCGCGCGCGACAGCTGGGCCTGCCGGCGCTGCAGCTCTGGAGCCGACACCTCGTGCCCCACCCCGCCGACGCCGACGCCCAGGCCGTGACCACGGGCTCCATCCGCGTACCGGCGGCGGTGCGCGCACGGCTTGGCGAGGCCACACCGCCGCCCGAACTGGCCGCATGGCTCGACGCGGGCCCTGCGCCGGTGTACGTCGGCTTCGGCAGCATGCCCATGCCCACGCTGGAGGCCTTCAGCCGGGACGTGCTCGCACTGGCTGAGTCGCTTGACCTGCGCTTCATCGTCTGTGGCGGCTGGAACGACACCGAGGCGGTGAGCGCCCTGGCCGGGCCACGGGTGCACTTCGTACGCTCGGTCGATCACAGCTGGCTCTTCCCGCGCTGCTTGGTCGTGGTGCACCACGGCGGCGCCGGCACCACCTTCGCGGCTGCCGAGTCCGGCGTGCCTTCCGTCATCTGCTCCTTCTTCGCCGATCAACCTTTCTGGGGCAGCCGCATTGCCGCCCTTGGCACAGGTGCTCACGTCCCCTTCGTGAAGCTGAACCAGCGCACGCTGCGCTCTGCGCTGCAGCGCGCACTCGATCAGGACACCCGCCGCAAGGCCGCCGAGCTCGGCCGAAAGCTGCGCGACGAAGACGGCAACGCCCGGGCCCTGGACGCGCTCGAAGGCATCATCCAACGCGGCGCACGCGCCGCTT
>NZ_JBMLSK010000017.1:0-100439 GCF_049240545.1 Roseateles sp.
TGCCGTGGGTCAGGTGCCACAGCGCGGTCTGGGCCGAGCGGCGCGCCAGGCTCTTGGGCGCGGTGGTGTAGAGACGATCCTTCAGCACGTCCAGGTAGAAAGCGCCCAGGTCTTCCGAGCAATAAACCTGCAACTTGGCGACCACCGGGTGGAACTCATAGCGCTGGTAATGCGCCAGGATGTCGGCTTGCATCTGCGCCGCGCGAGCCAGGGCGAAGCGGTCCACTTCCAGCAGCTGATCCAGCGGCACGGCATCGGTGGCCGGGTCGAAGTCGCTCACATTGGCCAGAAGGAAGCGCAAGGTGTTGCGGATGCGGCGGTAGGCGTCCACCACGCGGGCCAGGATCTTGTCATCCAGACCCAAATCGCCCGAGTAGTCGGTCGAGGCGCACCACAGGCGGATGATCTCGGCACCCATTTTTTCGCTGACGGTTTGCGGCGCCACCACATTGCCCACCGACTTGCTCATCTTGCGGCCCGCACCGTCCACAACGAAGCCGTGCGTCAGCAAGCCCTTGTAGGGCGCGCGACCGTAGAGCGCGCAGCCGATCAGCAGCGAGCTGTGGAACCAGCCGCGGTGCTGGTCATGGCCTTCCAGATACAGATCAGCCTCGGGGCCTTGCGCATGTGCCGCGCCGGCGTGGCTGCCGTTCAACACATGTTGGAAGGTCGAACCGGAGTCAAACCAGACGTCCAGGATGTCGCTGCCCTTGCTGTACTCGGCTGCTTCGGCGCCCAGCCACTCGGCCGGATCCAGCTTGGCCCAGGCCTCGACACCGCCGGCCTCGACGATGACGGCGGCGCGCTCGATGAACTCCAGCGTCTTGGGGTGCGGCAGGCCCGAGTCCTTGTGCAGGAAGATCGGCAGCGGCACGCCCCAGCTGCGCTGGCGCGAGATGCACCAGTCAGGGCGGCCGGCGATCATGTCGCGCAGACGGGCGCGGCCGTTCTCGGGGTAGAAGCTGGTGGCGTCGATGGCTTCCAGAGCGGTCTGGCGCAGGGTTCTTTCGGCGCGGTCCACCGCGAACAGGCCTTCGCCCTCGTCCATGCGCACAAACCACTGGGCGGCGGCGCGGTAGATCACCGGCGTCTTGTGGCGCCAGCAATGCGGGTAGCTGTGGGTGATCTTCACATGCGAGAGCAGGCGGCCGGCGTTCTCCAGCGCCTCGGCGATTACCGGGTTGGCCTTCCAGATGTGCAGGCCGCCGAACAGCGGCAGCTCGGCCTCGTACTGGCCATTGCCCTGCACCGGGTTCAAGATGTCCTTGAAGGCCATGCCGTGGCTGATGCAGCTCTGGAAGTCGTCCAAGCCGTAGGCAGGCGCCGAGTGCACAACGCCGGTGCCGTCTTCGGCGGTGGCGTAGTCGGCCAGATAGACGGGGCTGGTCCGATCAAAGCCGGCGTCCACATGGGCCAGCGGATGCTTGAACTTCAGCATCGCCAGGTTCTTGCCGACGCTGGTGGCCAGCACCGAGCCTTCGAGCTTCCAGCGGGCCAGGCATTTCTCCACCAGCGCTTCGGCCACCATGAAGATGCCGCGCGGCGTGTCTACCAGGGCGTAGACCAGCTCCGGGTTCAGGTTCAGCGCCTGATTGGCCGGGATGGTCCAGGGCGTGGTGGTCCAGATGACAGTGAAGGCTTCTTTGTCCAGCTTGGGCAAGCCGAAGGCCGCAGCCAGCTTCTCGGGCTCGGCGCTCAAGAAGGCCACGTCCACCGCCGGGCTTTGCTTGTCTTGGTACTCGATCTCGAACTCGGCCAGCGAGGAGCCGCAGTCGAAGCACCAGTAGACGGGCTTCAGGCCGCGATACACAAAGCCGCGCTCGAACAAGCGCTTCAAGACGCGGATCTCACCGGCCTCGTTCTTGAAGTCCATGGTGCGGTAGGGGCGGTCCCATTCGCCCAGTACGCCCAGGCGCTTGAAGTCGGCGCGCTGTGCGTCGATCTGCTCGCCGGCATAGGCGCGGCTCTTGGCTTGCACCTCGTCGCGTGGCAGGCCGCGGCCGAAGGTTTTTTCGATCTGGTTTTCGATCGGCAGGCCGTGGCAGTCCCAGCCGGGGATGTAGGCCGCGTCAAAGCCTTCCAGCTGGCGCGCCTTGACGATCATGTCCTTGAGGATTTTGTTCGCAGCGTGGCCGATGTGGATCTGGCCGTTGGCATAGGGCGGGCCGTCATGCAGCACGAACTTGGGCGCGCCGCAGCGGGCGTCGCGCAGCTTCTTGTAAGTGCCTTGTTCTTCCCAGGCCTTCACCCAGCCCGGCTCGCGCTTGGGCAGATCGCCCCGCATGGGGAAGGGCGTGTCGGGCAGATTCAGGCTGGCGCGGTAGTCTTTTTTATCGGTGCTCATGAGGGGTCCAGAACTTGTGCATTCGAGGGCGCTGCGCGCATTTGCGGGGCGCCGTAGCGGGGTGGGGGAGCAGCTCAGGCTGCCGGTGCGGGCGACCTGTTTTGAGTTCGAGGTGAATCAAAACCAAGCCAAAGGGGCGGCAAGACCCCGCCAGCGTCAAATTCGATCGCGTGTGGTCTGGCGCCGCATGGCGGCATGGGTGGCCAAAAAGGCTCGCGCGTCCGTCACATCCTGCCGGATGGCGGCCGTCAAGGCGGGCAGCCCGTCGTAGCGGGCTTCGTCGCGAAGTTTATGAAGCAGTTCCACGCGCACGAGTTTACCGTAGGCCCCGTTGTTGCCGAGCTCGGCCGGCCAGTCCAGGCAATGAACTTCCAGCAGCACGCGGCCGGCGTCCTCCACCGTGGGCCGCACGCCGAGCGAGGCCACGCCGTCCAGCGGCTGCTCGCTCAAGCCATGGGTGCGCACCGCAAAAATGCCGTGGGCGGCCGGCTTGTCGTGAGCAAAGCGCAGATTCAGCGTGCGAAAGCCATCCAGCGCGCCGGGGCTGGATTCCCCCAGGCTGCGCCCCAGTTTTTGTCCATGCACCACATGGCCGGAGATTGCATAAGGGCGGCCCAGCAAGCGCGCGCTGGCGGCCATATCGCCGGCGGCCAGTGCCTCGCGCACGGCGGAGCTGCTGACACGCAGGCCGTGCACCTCGTAACTCATCATGCGCGCCACATCAAAGCCTTGCTGGCGCCCGGCCGCGTCCAAGGTGGCGTAGTCGCCCTGGCGTTTGGCGCCAAAGCGAAAATCGTCGCCGACCAAGATGTATTTAGCATTCAGCCCTTGGATCAAGACCTGATGGATGAAGTCTTGCGCGCTCAGCGAAGCCAGGGCCGCATCAAAACGTAGAACCACGGCCTGGTCGATGCCGCAGCGCTCCAGTTCGCTGAGCTTGTCGCGCAGCGTGGCGATGCGTGCCGGTGCCAGTTCGGGCTTGCCGAGCTTGGCGGCGAAGTAATCGCGTGGATGCGGCTCGAAGGTCATCACACAAGAGGGCAGCCCGCGGTGCGAGGCCTCAGATTTCAGTAGCGCCAACATGGCCTGATGGCCACGGTGAACGCCGTCGAAGTTGCCGATGGTCAGCGCGCAGGCGGGCGCAATGCCGGGGTGGTGGAAGCCGCGAAAAACATGCATGGCGGCGATTATCCTTCGGCCGCCAAAGCTTGAGCTTGGCGGAGTTGGGCTCAAACCAAGGCGTTGACCTGCAAATGACGGCGCACCACGGCCACCAGATCATCCATCTCGAAAGGCTTCACGAGATAGTCGTCCATGCCGCATTGGATGCAGCGCTCCCGGTCGCCGTTCACTGCACTGGCGGTCAGGGCCACGATGGGCACATGCCCCAAAAAGCGGTTGCGCTCCAGCGCGCGCCAGCGGCGGGTCGCTTCGAAGCCATCCATTTTCGGCATCTGGCAGTCCATCAGGACGAGGTCATAGGCCTGGGCTTCCAATCGTTCCAGCGCTTCCAGGCCATCCTCGGCCTGGTCGACCTGCAGGCCGCAGCTTTCCAGCATGGAGGAGGCGACCAAGACGTTGACCATGCTGTCATCCACCAGCAAGACCCGTCCGCTGAGGCTTGGGACGCTGGGAATGGCGCTGCTGCCGCGTTTGGCACCGAGGCTGTGCTTGGGCTCGAGTTCGAGGGCAAGGGTGGTCGCCGGACCGGGTTGCATCGCCGGGCGCTGGCGGCTTGAAGATGGCTCCGCACAAGGCTGCAAGGGCAGGGTGAACTCGAACAGCGAGCCTTGACCCAGCACCGAGCTGCAGCGCAAATCGCCGCCCATGGCCCGGGCCAGTTCGCGCGAAATGGTCAGGCCCAGGCCGGTGCCGTCTTGGCGGCGCGGCCGTTGTTGCTGGCCATGAGCCTCGGCTTGCTCGAAAGGGGCGAAGACGCGCTCCATTTGATCGGCAGCGATGCCCTCGCCGGTGTCGCGCACCGCAAAGCGCAGCAACGTGCCGGCACGCATGTCCAGGGTGGGGCTGACCTCAACCGTGACTTGGCCGCGTTCGGTGAACTTGATCGCGTTGCCGATCAGGTTGTGCAACACCTGCTTGATGCGCGAGGCGTCGCCCAGGGCGTAGGGCGGCAAGGCCGGGCTCAGGCTGAGCGTGAAGTCCAGGCCCTTGTCGCGGGCGGTCTCGCCGAGCAAGCGGCAGACGTCATCGACGGTCTCGCGCACATGCACCGGCCCGGCGTCTACGGCCAACTTGCCGGATTCGATGCGGGCCAGGTCGAGGATGTCATTGACCAAAGCCAGCAGGTGCTGGCCGGAGCGCCGCATGATGTCGACTTGTTCGCGCTGTTGGCCGTCCAGTTGGGTGCGTTCCAACAACTGAGTCATGCCCAAAATGCCATTGAGCGGCGTGCGGATTTCGTGGCTCATGACCGCCACAAAGCGACTCTTGCTGCTGCTGGAGTGCTCCGCGGATTGCAGGGCTTGCTGGCGCTGCTGGGCCAGCCAATCGGTCGCAAAACGCAGGCGCAGCAGTTCGGTCGCTCGGGCATCAATACCGCGGGACTCTTTCAGCGCAATGGCGACGAAGGCCAGCAGGCTCAAGCCGGTGAGGGCGCCTTGTGGGTCGCCCAAGCTGAAGTGATAGGCAGCCAATGGGCCGATGGCCAGGGCGCAGAACACCAAATTGGCGTGCATGCGGCCCCCGAGGGAAAACAGGCCGATGGCGCTCAGGCCCACCATGCAGGCCAGCAATAGGCCTTCCAGTTGCGGCGCGGCCGGTACATGGAAGAACCAGCCCATCGCGCCCCAGGTGAGGGAGTCGAGCGCCAGCAAGACCAGGAAGCGGGTGCGCCAGCGCGCGAACTCGGCATGTTTGGGTTCAGTCGCCTGAAATGCGCGAAAGCGCAGCAGATCCCAACAACGCGTGGCGCTCATCAGCGCGCGTGCGAGCAGCCAACCGAGCAGCAGGGCTTTGGGCAGGTGATCCCAGAGCAAAACGACCGGAAACAGGCTGAACACCAGGCCCATCAAGGTCGGCATCATGGTGCGCTCATAAAGCGCGGCCAATTGCTCCGACCGCACCTGCTCGGCGATATCGGGGCCCGTGTTTTCGCTCACCTGTGCTGAGCCAGGTTCTGCTGTCATAAGTGTGTATTCCCTCGGAAACCGGTCACCTCTCTGGGGGTGACTCGAAGGCGGTGAGTCTGATGCTCCCGCTCTCCAGCCGAGGTTCTACAGGCACTTTGTTACAGATTGATCGGGATCAACCCTGGACGTCGCGCTAACGCCGCAGTTTTGCGGGCAAACCCCGAGTTTGTTTGAGGGTCATCAAACTGTTACTTGGGTGTGATTCGGTTGGGGCTGTTGATCCAGCACCATTCGCCCGGCTTCAAATCGGTCGGCAAAGTCAGGGCGCCGAACTGCGGGCGATGCAGGCTCTCAACCCGATTTCCCACGGCAGCCACCATGCGCTTGACCTGGTGGTACTTGCCCTCGATCAGGGTCAGGCGCAGACCGTGGGTGCCAAAGCTCTCGGCGCCTTCGGCGCGCACGCTTTCCGGTAGGTAAGGCGTTGTGCGTTCGGGCTTGCCTGCCGGCTTGCCCGGGGATTTCACCGAGCTTCTGCCGGACGCGCCTGCCACCACGACCGGCTTGCTCGGCTCGGGCTCGCGCAGTTCCACGCCGGCCAGCAGTTGCGCCACCATCTCGGGTGTGACGGGATGCTTGCAGGTGGCCTCATAGACCTTGGGCACATGGTGCTTGGGGCTGGTCAGCTTGTGGATCAAGGCGCCGTCATCGGTCAGCAGCAGCAGGCCGGTGGTGTCTTCGTCCAAGCGGCCGATGGGCTGTACATCGCGCTCACGCAAAGGCGCGGGCAAGAGATTCATCACGCTGGGGTGGTGCTTGGGCTTGCGTGAGCATTCATAGCCGCTGGGCTTGTTAAGCAGGATCAAGGCCTTCTCGTGATAGGGCCAGGTCTTGCCACTGACCTCAAACTCCAGGCCCTCGGTTTCGAACTCTTCCCAGGGGTCGTTCAAGATCTCGCCCTTGATGCTGACCTCGCCGTTGAACAAGAGGCCGGAACACAGGCGACGGCTGCCGAAGCCTTGGGTAAACAGAATTTGGGCAATGTGCATCTTCATGCCGGTATTGTCCCTCAGCGGCTCTTGGCCTTGCTGGGCTGTTTGAGCCCTTGGATGGTTGGGGCGATCATTTTTGAATTGCAGGCCATCTTCGCTTGGCCATGGAGCAAGCACTCAAGCCCAGGCCAGCTAAGCTGTGAACCCCAGCGCTGGGGTGGCACGCACCTTCCAGCAGCAAGTGAACAGACTCGCAAATGGCCCAAGGAAGAACCTATGACGCAGACCTCAAACAAGCGACCCGTTCCCGTGCTTGCCATTCATGGTGGTGCTGGCACCTTGTTGCGCAGCCAGATGAGTGCGGGCAAGGAAGCTGAATACCTCGAGGCTCTGCGTTCGATTTTGGATGCAGGCCAGAACCAACTGGCGGCAGGTGTCAGCGCGCTCGATGTGGCGGTTGAAGCGGTGCGCCGGCTGGAGGAGTGCGAGCTCTTCAATGCCGGGCGTGGTGCGGTCTATACCGCCGCCGGTACGCACGAGTTAGACGCCAGCGTGATGGACGGCAGCACGGTGCAAGCCGGCGCGGTGGCTGGGGTGAGCCGGACCCGCAACCCGGTGCTGGCCGCGCGGGCGGTGATGCAGCACAGCGAGCATCTGATGTTCATGGGCTCGGCGGCCGATGCCTTTGCGGCGGCGCAAGGCTTGGAACAGGTCGAGCCCGAATGGTTTGGCACCACGGCCCGTCTGGAGCAACTGCGGCGCGCTCAACAAGCGCAGGGCGGCGCGCTGCTGGATCACGATGGCCAGCATCTGGCGGCAAGTGCAGCCGCCAGCGGGCCGATCGATGAGCGCAGCAAGACTGGCACGGTGGGCGCCGTTGCCCTGGATGCGAATGGGCATTTGGCCGCTGCCACGTCCACCGGCGGCATGACCAATAAGCAGGTCGGCCGGGTGGGCGACTCCCCCATCATCGGCGCCGGCTGCTATGCCAATGATGCGACGGTGGCGGTGTCTTGTACCGGCACCGGCGAGGCCTTTATGCGCAGCTGCGCGGCCTTTGATGTGTCGGCGCAGATGGCGTACCTGGGCCTGGACGTGGCGGCTGCCGCCGAGCGGGTGGTGTACGGCAGCTTGCCTCGCGTGGGCGGTAGCGGCGGCTTGATCGCCTTGTCCGCCAGCGGGGCGCTGAGCCTGTGCTTCAACTCCGAAGGCATGTACCGCGGCTATGCGCGGGTGGGTGAGGTCCCGGTGGTGGCCATTTACCGAGATGAACTGCCGGGATGAACTGCCGAGACGAGCCGGCGAGAGATGTGCTCAAACGTGGCCGCTGCGGCAAGCTGAAAAACAAAAAGCGGCCACAAGGGCCGCTTTCAAGCGCAGGAGCGCAGAGTCTTGATTAGCCGTGCTTGGCCTTGTTCTGGCGGCGGATATAGACCACGCCGAACAAAGCCAGACCCGCCAGGGCCAAGGAGCCTGGCTCCGGCACGCCGTTGCTCTGAGGCCTCACGCTGACCAGGGTTTGGGTCGCGGACGAGTTGTACACCGTGAAGGTGTAGTTGGTGGCCTTGCCGGCACCAATGCCTGTCCAGACATTGGTATTCAAGGCGGTCAGGTAGGTGTTGATTTGGGCTTGCAGTGCATTGCTGTAGCCATTTGAACCCTTGGATGCGAGATCAGTTGCCCCGCCCCAGGTCGTGCCTTCGCGCAGACCGCCAGTCGTCGCGTTGTAGTTAATCCAGCTGCCCGTAGTCCCCTTGGTGTCGCCCAAGACTTCCCACAGCGCGTACTGGAAAGCAGCGGATTTGATCGAATTGTTGCTCAGCGTCGCATCGGCGTAGGCGTAGCTGAACAAATCGGTGACCTTGCTCAAGACACGCGCATTGCCGGCACTTGAGGTTTGATCAAGGTATCCGCTGTTGGCGACGCCTGCTTTTCCTGTGGCCACATTGGTGTAAACGTTCTTGTCAAACTGCTCGTTGTAGGTGGTTACAGCGGAGGCTGCACCAGTGCCGCTGATGAATTGGTTCAGCGCGGAATTGCCCGAGCCGGTCAATTTGGTGTAATTCAGCGGGGAGGAAATCGAGGTCAATGGATCCAGGCAATAGACCCAAAACGAAGCACCGTTGCTGCTTTCCTTGTAGCTGCTCGCCCCCAAGGTGGCCGGGTTCTTGTCGACCTTTTCGCCGAAGGTCAGGTTTTCCGAACGGAACTGGGTGCCAAGGTTGCCCTCTTGGAGGGTCACGGCTTGTGATGTCACTTGGGCGTGGCTCAGGCCCGCGCTCAGGCTCAGCACTGCAACTGCGGCTGCATGGCAAAACAGAGCGGTCTTGGCGGCAGGGAAGGAGAGTTTCATGGTGTTTGAGCCTGTTGGTGCTTGCGCAGCGAGGTTTTGATTCTGTGCTGGATCGTAACGGCTTGTTTCATGGGAACAACCCCTCGAACGCGGGGTGCGCGGTGTGAATCCTCACGCCAAACGGGATTGGCGTGAAGGAGTTCTGGTTTTCCCTAGAGGCCCAACTCGAGTTTCAAGGCGCGCAGTTCCTTGGAGTCCTCCGGGCGGCTGGGGGAGTTCAGTGCCGTGGTGAGTTCATCTTTGGCTTCTGCCTTGCGGCCGGACTTGGATAAGGCGAAAGCCAGGTGGAAGCGAATGGTGCCGCTGTTGGGGTCTCTCAGCCGCGCTTCGCGCAGGTGGCGCAGCGCCGGCTCATGTTTGCCTTGCAGCGCCAACACCCAGCCCAAGGTGTCTAAGGCCTCGGCGCTGCCGGGCGCCAGTTGCAGCGCTTGCTCCGCCGTGCTGAGCGCTTTGGCGTCCCCCATGCGTTGCAGCAAGACGGCGTAGCGGCTCATCACCCCGGCATCCTTGGGTGTAATGGCCAGCAGTTGCACAAAGCTCTTGGCGGCGGCATCGTTTTTGCCCATCGCGGCTTGCAACTCGGCCGTCGCCCGCAGCAGGCCGGTTTCTTTGGGCATCTTCTTGGCTTGGGCTTCAATCAAGGCCAGGGCCTTGTCTTGCTCGCCGGCCGCGGTGAAGGCTTGGGCCAGGAGCATCACGTGATTGCTGCTCGGGGCTTTTTCCAGGACTTGGCGATAGGCGGCTTGCGCCGCTGGAAACTGCCGCCGCAACATGGCGATATTGCCATTGGTCAGCAAGGCGCCGACGCTGCCGGCATGCTTGGCGTTCATCGTTCTGAGTGCGGCGTCCAACTTGGCTTGATCACCCTTTTGCGCTTCGACCTCGACCTGGAAGATCAAGGCTTGCAGGTCATTGGGGTCGGCCTGCAGGGCTTTTTCCGCGCTGTAGGCCGCCCCTGGCAGGTTGTCGGCCAGGATTTGCAGTCGACCAATATGCACTTGTTGAGCGACTTCAATGTCGGCAAAGCGTCCTGCGTCTTGAAACAGGGTTCGCGCGCTGGTTTTGTCACCGGCGGCCAAGTAGGCGCGGCCCAGCGCGAGCAATATCGGCGGGCGATTGGGTAGCTTGGCGTTCAGGGTCTTGCCGATGGCAATCGCTTTGTCGGTTTGCTGCTGGCTCAGGAACAACTCGATCAGCGTCAAGCCGGCCCTGGGGTCGTTTCTTTGCAAGTCATTGGCGGCCTGAAGATGCTCCTGGGCTTCTGCCAAACGGCCGGCGCGAATCTCGAGAACGCCGAGTTGAAACAAGAGCTCGGTGTCCTTCTTGTCCCGATTCAGCCAGGACCTCAGGCGAGTTCGGGCCTCGTCGAAGCGCCGTTCTTCAATGTCCAACCAGCTCAGATTCACGGCGGCGGGCTTGAAATTGACGTCCTTGATCAGGATTTGCTGAAAAGTCTGCCGGGCGGCTTTTTTGTCACCCACGCGGCCCTGAATATTGCCGAGGAAGTTTCGTAGGGTCAGGTTGCCTGCATCCGCCTTGGCCATCGCGTTGGCGGTCTGAAGGGCTTGAGTCGGTTTGCCTTGATTGAGCAAGCTCATGGCCAGTTGAATCCCTGCCCGCAGGTCAGATGGGTTGCCTGCAAAGTAGGCCTCCAGATTGGACAGGCCTACTCGCTCTTGGCCCATGCCCAGCTGACTGAAGGCCAACTCGCGCCGCGCTTCAGGCGTTGCGTTGGTTTTGGCGGCCCTCTCAAAGTGCTCGCTGGCGCGCAGATACTGCTTGCGCGCCATCTGCAGGCTGCCGAGCAGCATCTGTACCTGCGGATCGTTCGGGGCCGCGCGTTGGGCACCTTCCAACAGGGTGGCGGCGCGTGAGTAGTCTTTGCTGTCGATGAGGATGCCGCCGAGCAGCAATTGAGCGCTGAAATGCCTGGGGTTCAGCGTCAGCAAGGTGTCCAGATAGCCTTTTGCTTTTTCGTTGTTGTCGAGGGCTTTGTGCGCCAAAGCCCCGGCCAACAAGACTGGGTCATTGCCCGCCAGGGACGAGGGCTTTTGGCCGTCCACCAGTTCGGCCGTTTTGGCGAATGCGGTGCGCGCCGTGTTGGTGTCGCCTCGGCTTGCCGCCAAAACAGCGCGGACATAGGAGGCGCGGGGGTCCATCACGCCCCAGCCATCCAAGAGGTCGATGTCTTTCTCGGCCTCTTTCTCGCGGCCCAGGATCATCAGCAAGGAGGCGCGGGCGACCCGAGAGTCGACCTGCTTTTCATTCAGCGCCAAGGCTTTTTCATGGGCGGCCAAGGCGCCTTTGTAGTCCTGGAGGTTGAGCAAGGTCATGCCCAGCGTGTACCAGCCGGAGGCATTCCTGGGTTCCAGTTCCACGGCTTTGGTGGCCGCGGCCTTGGCTTTTTCTGCTTCACCCTGACGCATCAGCAAGGGGGCTTCGGCGATCCAGGGAGCGGCCGCGCTCGGCTTCAGCGCGCGTGCTTCGGCGAACGATTTGCTCGCTTGCGCCACATTGCCAAGACCTGCAAAGGCAGAGCCGCGCAGGGTCAGAATGTCGGCTTGAACGGCAGAGGGCATGCCGGTGACTTGGATCTCATCCAACACGCGCTTGCGCTCGCCCGTGACCAGATAAAGCTGGCCCAGCGAGACCACCACCTCGCTGCGGCTAACGCCTTGCTTCAGCGCTTCGGCCAAGGCGGCTTCGGCGGCTCCGTACTCGCCCTTGGCCAGCAAGACCTTGCCCAACAAGAGGTGGGCGGCAAGCATCTTCTTGTCCTGCTGAAGGCTGTTCTTCAACTGGATGCTGGCGCTATCCAAATCTCCCGCTTCAAAGCGCTTCAAGGCATCTTCGTAAAAGGCGGCGGCCTTCTCGGGTGTGGCCCAAGCCGAATGGGACAGCATTGCCAGGGTGGCAAGGGCCGTGGCCAAAATGGCAGGACGCAGGCCTAGGCTGGAGGCGGCCGTGGGCTTGCTGGAAGGGGTGGGTGATTTTTGGAGGCGCATCTCGTCAGTATCGGGAGTTCAAGCGGGGTGGGTGAGTCTGCAAGTCGGTGCCCAGGTGAAATTATTCATGCTTGGCCGAATTGCAGTGGTGAACGCAAGGGTCGGGCGATCAATAGCGCAAGTCCAGCGTCAGTACGTCGTTGTCCCGTTTCATTTGGAAGCGAGTCAAAAAGCTATTGCCGAGCAAGACATGGCTCATCTGCCCAGGCACGACGATGGCCTCGACCTGGCGAATCTCCACATCTCCGACGCGCACCAGATCCAGCATGAGCAGATGCGCGGGTACGGTGCCGTTTGCCGTTTGGGTCATCACACGTCGACCACTCAAGAACTTGAGCTGCATGCGTTCAGCTTCCGTTTGGCTGATGGAAATCGCCGTGGCGCCGGTGTCCACCAGAAACTGGGTGCTTTGGCCATTGATGCTGCCGGCGGTGGTGAAGTGCCCGCCGGGGCCGGAGCTCAAGACGATCTTGCGCCGGGTGTTGCTGACCGCCGCGGCGTCGCCAATGCGTCCGGGTGAGGCGCCCATTTGCAGGGTGTAGCGGCGGCCACCCGCCTCGATCTGGGCTTGACCGTCGGCGAGCGAGAGCAGGCGCACACCGCGTACCGTTTCGCCGACCGGCACGGTGCGGGCTTCGCCATCAATCATCAACAGCGCCGCCTTGCTGCCCAGGCTGCCGTTGAAGGCGACGACGGGGCCTTGTGCCTGCGCGGCAACGCTGAAGAGCAGCAGCCCAGCCAAGCAGCCGGTAGGGGCGAGGCGCGCGCCGCTCATGACTCACTCAGTCGCGGAAGTTGCCGTAGTCCAGCGGCACGTCGGCAAACTCTTTCTTCAGCAAGGCGATGCCGACTTGCAGGTCGTCACGGTTCTTGCCGGTGACGCGCACCGTGTCACCCTGAATCGAGCCCTGCACCTTGAGCTTGGCGTTCTTGATGGCGGCCACGATCTTCTTGGCCAGATCGGACTCGATGCCGTTCTTGATCTTGTAGACCTGGCGCACTTTGTCGCCGCCGAGCTTCTCGATCTTTTCCTGCTTGTCCAGGAAGCTGATGACCACGCCTTGCTTGATCAGCTTGGAGTAGAGCACCGCCTCGATCTGCTCCAGCTGGAAATCGCTGTTGCCGACGGCGTGGATTTCTTTTTCTTTGTCTTTCAGTTGGACTTCGGCCGGCGTGCCTTTGAAGTCAAAGCGGGTCGAGATCTCTTTGGCGCTGGTTTCAACGCCATGTTTGATCTTGACCATATCGGGTTCGAGGGTGGTGTCAAAGCTGGGCATGTTTATTTATGAGTTGTGGGCGGGTCCGGCAAGGATAGCCCGGTTGATCTGGGAAAATTCTGCCATGCAGGAACAAGCTGTAAATCCCCCCACTGAACCGCTCAAGCCCGGGAGCCAAGAATTGCTGCTGGAGCATGCGGTCAATCTGAAGCCCTTCAACACATTTGGCTTGCCCGCCACCGCCCATTGCCTGGTGCGGATTCGCGAGGTGGCCGATGTGCGCCGCGTGGTTGATCATCCGAAGCTGGGCCGCGCGCCCAAGTTTGTCTTGGGGGGCGGCAGCAATATCGTTTTGACCAAAGACATCGAGGCCGTGGTGCTGAAGATGGAGATTCCTGGTTTGCGCCTGCTGGAAGAGCGTGAGGACGCCTGGATTATCGAGGCTGGCGCGGGCGTGCCCTGGCATGAGTTGGTGCGGTGGTCGGTGGACGCGGGTTATCCGGGCCTGGAGAACATGGCGCTGATCCCCGGCACCGTGGGCGCGTCGCCGGTGCAAAACATCGGGGCTTACGGCCTGGAATTGAAAGACCGGCTCGACAGCGTTGAAGTGGTGGACCTGACGACGGGCCGCACCGTGCTCTTGCCCGCCTCGGTCTGCCGCTTTGGCTATCGCGACAGCGTCTTCAAGCAAAGCGACTTCGGCGGCTTGGCTGGTAAATGCGTCATCACCCGGGTGCGTTTGGCCTTGCCCAAACCTTGGCGGCCGGCGCTGGGTTATTTGGAGTTGGAGCGCAAGATGGCCGAGACCGGCATCAGCGAGCCCAGCGCGCGGCAGATCTTTGATTGGGTCTGCCAGATTCGGCGCGCCAAGCTGCCGGACCCGGCCGTGATCGGAAATGCCGGCAGCTTCTTCAAAAACCCGGTTGTGACGCCGGAGCAATGCCGCGACATCATCGGCCGTGATCCCTGCATCGTGCACTACCCCATGCCGGATGGCGGCATCAAACTGGCGGCGGGCTGGATGATTGACGCCTGTGGCTGGAAGGGCAAGACCGTCGGTGGCGCCGGCGTTTATGAAAAGCAGGCCTTGGTGCTGGTCAACCGAGGCGAGGCGCGCGGTGCCGAGGTGGTGACGTTGGCGCGCGCCATTCAAGAAAGCGTGTACGGGCGCTTTGGCATTCGCCTTGAGTCTGAGCCGGTGATGTTGTGAACGCGGCTCTGAGTTTCTCGACTCAGCATGCGCCTCAGAAATAGAAAAGGGCTCAGCGACCGCTGAGCCCTTTCTTTAGGTCAAGGACAGAACTTACTTCTTGTCGGCCGCGGCAGCGCCGTCTTGCAACTGCGGCAGGCTGTTGGTAGTAGCCGGCGAGAGCAGACCCACCTTGGCGTAGTTCATCAGCTTGTCGCGGGTATCGACGATGTCCAGATTGCGCATGGTCAGCTGGCCGATGCGGTCTTGCGGCGAGAACGGCGCGTCCTCGACCTTTTCCATGCTCAAACGCTCGGGCTTGTAGGTCAGGTTGGGGCTCTTGGTGTCCAGCAGCGAGTAGTCATTGCCGCGCCGCAGCTCGATGGCCACTTCGCCGGTGATGGCGCGCGCCACCCAGCGCTGGGCGCTTTCGCGCAGCATGATGGCTTGCGGGTCAAACCAGCGGCCTTGGTAGAGCAAACGGCCGAGCTTCATACCGTTCATACGGTACTGCTCGATGGTGTCTTCGTTGTGGATGCCGGTCAGCAGGCGCTCGTAAGCGATGTGCAGCAGAGCCAGGCCGGGCGCTTCATAGATGCCGCGGCTCTTGGCTTCGATGATGCGGTTTTCGATCTGGTCGCTCATGCCCAGGCCGTGGCGGCCGCCGATGCGATTCGCTTCCAGCAGCAGCTCGACCGGGTCCTTGAATTCCACGCCGTTCAGCGCGACTGGCTGACCTTCTTCAAAGCGCACGGTGACGGTCTCGGCCTTCACCACCACATCGTCCTTCCAGAAGGCCACGCCCATGATGGGGTTGACGATCTTGATGCCGCTGTTCAGGTGCTCCAGATCCTTGGCCTCGTGGGTGGCGCCCAGCAGATTGGAATCGGTGGAGTAAGCCTTCTCGGCCGACATCTTGTAGCCAAAACCGGCCTTGCTCATGAAGGCCGACATCTCGGCGCGGCCGCCCAGCTCGTCGATGAATTGCTGATCCAGCCAGGGCTTGTAGATCTTCAGCGCAGGGTTGGTCAGCAAGCCATAGCGGTAGAAGCGCTCGATGTCATTGCCCTTGAAGGTCGAGCCATCGCCCCAGATGTTCACATCGTCGGCCTGCATGGCGGCCACCAACATGGTGCCGGTGACGGCGCGGCCGATGGGCGTGGTGTTGAAGTAGGTCACGCCAGCGGTGCTGATGTGGAAGGCGCCGCTTTGCAGCGCGGCAATGCCTTCGTGCACCAGCTGGGCGCGGCAGTCCACCAACACGGCCTTTTCGGCGCCGTACTGCATGGCTTTGCGTGGAATCTCGTCATAGTCCGGCTCATCCGGCTGGCCCAGATTGGCGGTGTAGGCGTAGGGAATGGCGCCCTTGTTGCGCATCCAGTGCAGGGCGGCGCTGGTGTCCAGGCCTCCGGAGAACGCGATACCGACCTTCTGGCCGACGGGGATTTGCTGAAGAATGGTTGACATGGGCTGCTTGTTGGATCGGACAGGACGCTCAAAACCCGGCGCTGAGCACCGAGGCTTGGGCGTATTTTCTGTCAGTTTTGAAATGCCTCGATCGGCCGGCGTCTAAAAGCCCGAACCCGGCTGCGCCAGATAGGCCAATTCTGCTTCGCTGGACGCACGCCCGAGGATGGCGTTGCGGTGGGGATAGCGGCCAAAGCGCTCGATCACCTCGCGGTGCTTGTGGGCGTAGTCCAGCGCACCGCTCAAGCGTGGGTCGAGAGCGGCCAACTTGGTGAACTCGCTGACCGAGCGGTCTTGCATGGCCATGTCCTCGGCGTGCTCCAACGGCATCAGCGCAAACCAGCGCTGCAGCGGTGTCAGGGTCAGGTCTTGCGCTTGCGCCAGCAAATGCAAGGTGTCTTGCAAGGCCCGCGCGTCCCCTGCAAAAGAGCGCGTTTGTCCGCGATAGATATTGCGGGTGAATTGGTCCAACAAAATGATGCGAGCCAGCCGGCCCAGGGCAGTCTCTGACCAGTCCTCCAGGCGACCGGCCAAGGCGTCTTCCACCAGAGGCTCAAAGCGCGCCTTGATGTCGGCGTCGGTGGCTTCGCTTTTCACAAACCAAAGCGAGCGGATCTGGCCTTGCTCGCTGCTACCCAAGGCGCCAAACCAGTAGTTCAGCACCGATTGAATCGCAGGTTTGAGGGTCAGGGCTTGCCATTGCGGATGGCGCTTCAAATAGCTGGCCACATAGCTGCAGGCCGGCACGACTTGCAGGCCTTGAGGTGCCGCCCAGGCCAGGGCATGGGCAACCAGTTGAGCCGCCAAGCCGCGACCTTGCAGGGCCGGCGCCACGCCGGTGTGGGTGATGACCAGGGTCTCGCCCTGTTGGCGATAGTCCAGTTCCACGCCATGCCCGTCGATGCTGGCGCTGAAGCGGCCAAGGTTCGCGTCGTGGTGGATGTTCAAGGCTTCATTCATTGTTTTGGGCTCCCAATTCCTGCCAGAGATAGCTGTATTCCAAGGCTTGCAGCGTGGCTCTTTGCTCATTGTCTGCAGCGCCGCCGTGGCCGCCTTCGATGTTCTCGAAGTAGAGCAAGTCATGCCCTTGATCCAACATCTTGGCCGCCATCTTGCGCGCATGGGCCGGGTGCACCCGGTCATCGCGTGTTGAGGTGGTGAACAAGACCTTGGGATAGTTCACCTGAGGATCGACGTTATGGTAGGGGCTGTACTGGGAGATGGTGGCCCAGTCGCTGGGCTGATCCGGGTCGCCATATTCGGCCATCCAGGAGGCGCCGGCCAAGAGCCGGTGGTAGCGGCGCATGTCCAGCAGCGGCACCTGGCAGACCACCGCCTGGAAGAGCTCGGGACGTTGCACAAAACAAGCGCCGACCAGGAGTCCGCCATTGCTGCCGCCCATGATGGCCAGTCGACGCGGGCTGCAGACCTTGCGGCTACTCAAGTCTTCGGCCACGGCGATGAAGTCGTCATAGCTGCGCTGCTTATTGCCCTTGACGGCGGCCTGGTGCCAGGCAGGCCCGAATTCGCCGCCGCCGCGGATATTGGCCAACACCAGCACTCCGCCACGCGCCAACCAAGCGCGCCCAAAAGCGGCCGAATACCAGGGCAGCAGCGAGGACTCGAAGCCGCCGTAGCCATACATCAGGGTCGGGTTCTCGCCATCGGCCTGGGCGCCTTGGGGCCAGACCACAAAGTAGGGCACGCGCGTGCCATCGGCGCTGCTCGCAAAGTGCTGCTCGGTGCGCATGCCGCTGCTGTCGAACTGGGCCTTGCGGGCCTTCAGCAACTGGCGCTCGTCGCTGCCTGCACGCGCCAAAAACAGCGTGTTCGGGGTCAAAAGATCCGCGTAATTGAGCAGGTAGTGATCGCCCAGTTCGTCATCCTGCAACTCATTGTCGTAAAGGCTGGACAGGCTGATCGCACCAGGGAAGGGCGCTTCAATGTGGCGGTGCTCAGGCTTCGCGGGGTCGACGAAGGACCATTCCTCCAAGCGGCTGGCGACGGTGTCACTGATGTTGAGGATCACATGGTCGCGGGTCAGCGTATAGCCGGCTAGGGCCCGTGTCGGCGTGGGCGCAAATAGCAGCTTCAAGTCGCGCTTGCCGGCCAGAAAGTCGGCCGCATCGCTGATCAGCAGCGAGCCGGCGGTAAAGCGCTGTTCGCCCACCGCCCAGTCGCTGCGCGGCTGAAGCAAGAGCCAGCGCCCCCAGAAGCACTCTTGCAGATCCGTGGGCAAGTCCAGCCGCAGCAGCGAGCCATTGGCCTGCAGCAGGGAGACTTCTTGCCGGTAGAAGTCGAGGACGCGCACCAAGCTGCAGCGCTGATGGCCGGGTGTGTGATCCACATGCACCCAGGCCATCACGTCCTGCGACTCGGCCTCGAACACGGTTTCGGCCCTGCTCAGCGGCGTGCCGCGCGTCCAGCGTTTGATCACGCGGGGGTAGCCCGAATCGGTCAGGCTGCCGGGGCCAAAGTCGGTGCCCACAAAAATGTGATCGGCATCGATCCAGGTGACCGTACTCTTGGCCTCGGGCAGCGCAAAGCCCTCGGGCAAGAATTGCAAAGTTTGCAAATCGAACTCACGCACCACGCAGGCATCGGCACCGCCGCGCGACAGCGAAATCAAGCAGCGCTGGTAGTCCGGCCCCAGGCTGCGGGCGCCGGCGAACACCCAGTTCTCGCCCTCGGCGGCGGCGAGGGCATCGAGGTCCAGCACCGTTTGCCATTGGGGGTCGACCTTGCGGTACTCCTCCAGCGTGCAACGGCGCCAGAGGCCACGCTTGTGCTGCTCGTCCTGCCAGAAGTTCATCAGCCAAGGCCCCAATCGCTCGATCGATGGGATGCGGTCTTTGGCGTTCAAAAGCTCGAGAAAGTCGGTCCGCAAAGCTGCGTAGTGAGGCCCGCTTTGCAGCGCCTTCAAGCTATGGGCATTGCGCGCTTTGACCCAGGCCATGGCTGGCTCGCTGTCGATGTCTTCGAGCCAGAGGTAGGGGTCTTCGGTGTCTGAAATCATGTCAAATCGGCAGGGGTGGGCAAGTCCAGCTTGTACACCGAGCCGCAGAGACCGGCGGGCGCTTCAGACTTGCGCGGTCTTGAGTGCGATGGGTGTGATTTCCAGCGAGTCGGCGCTGGTCGACACATAGATGCCGCCGTCTTGCACCGTGATCTGCATCTGCATGCTGCGCTCGGCAAACTTGGCCAGGGCTTGGGACTGCTCATGCGGAATCTGCCAAACCGCCAAGCGCGGCGCCCGCACCAACTTCGATTCGATGCCGGCCCACCAGATCGCGCTGCTGTAGCTGTAGGTGTAGACGCTGACCCGCTCGGCCCGGCCGTGGGCTTTGAGCAGGCGGCGGTCATCGGGTTGGCCCAAATCGATCCAGTGGACGATGTCGCCGGTCAGGTCGCGCTGCCAGATTTCGGGCTCTTCCACATCGGCCAAGCCCTTGCTCAGCTCCAGCTTCCCGCGTATTTCGTCGGCCGGCACATTCAAGGCAAAGGCCAAGATGCGAATCATCATGCGCTCGTCGGTCTCCGAGGGCTGGCGGGCGATGGTGAGGTTGTGCTCGCCATAGACATTGCGGTCCATATCGGCGATTTGCAGCTGGGCTTTGTGGATGGTGGCTTTGATGGCCATAGGGTCGGGGCTCGGGAGAACAAAAAAAGGGGCCGCAAGGGCCTTGGATCGCCGCATTATCGACCGGACGGTCTTTGCGTCCGGCCCAGCCGGTGGCTGGGGGACAATCGAGCGCTTCCACCTCACTCTCTCCTTGCAGGTCTCCAAAAACATGAGCATGAAAAAAACCGACCTCGACCGCCTTGCCGGCTTGAAGCTTGACAGCCAGAGGCGTGGCGCCGCGGTGCCTGGGCGTTTTGGCCAAGGTGCGGCGCAATTGCCGGACCGCAAGGAGCAGCGCCGCCTGGACAGCGCGGCCGGCCTGGTGCCCTTTGCCTGCAAGCTGCCGGCCGATGTGGCCAAGACCTTGCGTGAGCGCGCCGATGCGCATGCCGGCGGCATCAACGGCTTGATGGCCGAGTTGCTGCAAAAAGCCCTGGGCTAAGCGGCCGGGGATCGCCCTGATCCGCCGGCCCCTTGGCCGTGGCATGATTCGGGCGTGGCGCCGCATTCGGGCGCCTTTCAATTTTTTGCCGGGCCGATCAGCGGCTGCGGGTGTTGTCGGCGCCTTTGAGCAGGGCGCTATCTGCATGAAAGAAAGTAAGAGCTTTGCCATGAAACGAATCCTTGTCTCCTTGCTTGCTGCTGCGTTGATGCCGGCGTTTGCACAGTCCACCGTCAACCCGAACGCCAAGGTCGACCCGAAGAACAACAAGGTCAGCAATCCGGTGGTCGAGAAGCCCAAGCAAAAGCTGATGACTCGCGACGAACTGCGTGCCTGCATGAAGGCCAACGATGCCAACCGTGCCGAAGGCGAAGCCATCAAGACAGCGCAGGCCGCTCAGACCAAGGAGCGGGCAGATCTGTTGAAGGACAAGGACGATCTGAGCAAGAAGGGTGAGGCCCTGACCGTTCGCACCAATGAGTTGCTGGCCGAACGTGCCGCGTTGCTCAAACTCAATGAAGAGCTGAAGGTCAGCCTGCCCAAGGCCAAGAAGGAAGAGGCCGAAGCGCTGAAGAAGGACTACGACGCAAAGGCCGAAGCCCACAGCGCGCGTATCGACGCGCTGAACAAAGAGAAGCTGGACTACAAGGCACTCGCACCCGGTTTCGATTCGCGCGTTGAGGCCCACAATCAAGCCGCCAAGGCTTTGGAAGCCCGTGCCGAAGCCTATTTGGACAAGCTCGACGAGTGGAAGGCCGATTGCAGCAACAAGCCTTACGACGAGGCCGATGAAATTGCGATCAAGAAGGAAAAGGCGGCCGCCGCCAAGTAAAGCGCCATCGTGCGCATGATGAACGATGCTGCGCTTGCCCACCCTGGCTGAAGTGGGCCATGCCGTGGAACGCTTCATGCAATGACCTTAGAAGGCGCCATCCTCACCCGGAAGGCGCCTTTTTGCTTTTCAGGCCCAACCCGAAGGCCACTCAGGAGACGAATGAGATGAATGAGATGAACAAGTCCAGCCCTAGCGCTTCCGCCGAACTTTCCGGCAATCCGCTTTTGCAAGCCTGGACCGGCCCTTATGGCCTGCCGCCATTTGCACAAATCGAGGCCGCCCAGTTCCTCGATGCATTTCCGGTGGCCTTGGCCGAACACTTGGCCGAGTTGGACGCCATTGCGACTCAAAGTGCCGCCCCTGACTTTGCGAACACTTTGGCTGCTTTTGACCGCAGCGGGCGCCTGCTGACTCGCATCGAGACTGTTTTCTATTCGTTGTCTGCTTCGGCAACATCGCCCGAGCTGCAGGCCGCGCAGCGCGCCATGGCGGCTCCTTTGGCAGCGCACAACAACCGCATCTATATGCACCAAGCGCTTTTCAAGCGGGTAGATGCCCTTTATCAAGAACGTCAGGCCTTGGGATTGAGTGCCGAGCAATTGCGCTTGCTGGAGCGTGTGCACCTGGACTTCGTGCGCGCCGGCGCCAAGCTCGAGCCCGCTGCGCAAGCACGTTATGCCCAGGTGATGGAGCGTCTGGCCGAGCTCAATACTCAGTTCGCGCAGAATGTGCTGGGCGATGAAAGCAGCTACCGCCTGGTCTTGACCGATGAGTCGGCTCTGGCCGGTTTGCCTGACTTTGTGCGCGCCAGTGCCGCGCAGGCTGCGGCCGAACGGGGTCTGGCCGGGCAGCATGTGATCACGCTGTCGCGCTCCCACATCGTGCCTTTCCTGACCTTCAGCGAGCGCCGGGATTTGCGCGAGCAAGCTTGGCGTGCCTGGGTCAGTCGTGGCGAAGCGGCGGGCGAGACCGATAACCGCGCCATCGCTCAAGAGATTCTGACCCTGCGCAATGAGCAGGCACGTCTGCACGGGCACAGCTGCTTTGCCGACTACGCTTTGGCCGACACCATGGCCGGCACACGCGATGCCGTTTCGGGTCTGCTGTCCAAGGTCTGGGAGCCGGCACTGGCTGCCGCTGAGTTGGAGCGTCAGGCCTTGCAGGCCATGATGTTATCGATGGGCCATGAGTTCGCGCTCGAGGCATGGGATTGGCGCTTTTACGCCGAGAAGGTCCGCAAGGCCCGCTACGACTTGGAAGAAGCGGAGGTCAAGCCTTACTTCCAGTTGGACGCGATGGTGGCTGCAGCCTTTGACTGCGCCGGGCGCTTGTTTGGTTTGAGCTTCGAGTTCAAGCCCGAAGTTACGGCCTATCACCCCGATGTCAAGGTCTATGAGGTCAAGGACGCCGATGGCTCGCTGCGCGGCATCTTCATGCAGGACAACTTTGCGCGCAGCACCAAGCGCAGTGGCGCGTGGATGAACGCGCTGCGCTGGCAAGCCCGCAACGGCATGGACTGCCTGCCCATCATCCAGAACAACAACAACTTCGCCAAAGGAGCGCCGGGCCAGCCCACGCTGTTGAGCTTTGACGACGCCCGCACGCTGTTCCATGAGTTCGGCCATGGCTTGCATGGTCTTTTGTCTGACGTTGAATTTGAGCGGCTCTCGGGCACCCAAGTGCTGCGTGATTTCGTCGAACTGCCTTCGCAGATTTTTGAGCATTGGATGAGCGAGCCCGAGGTGCTGAAGAAGCATGCCCGCCACTACCAGACCGGCGCGGTGATTCCCGACGCTTTGCTGGCCAAGTTGAAGGCGGCCGAGTTGTTCAACCAGGGCTATGAAACGGTGCGCTACACCGCCAGTGCCTTGGTCGACTTGGCCGCACATTCGCTGACCGATGCTCAAGGCCCGGAGGTGGTGGACTTTGAAGCCAAGACCATGGCGGCCTACGGCCTGCCTGCGGCGATTGGCATGAACCATCGCCTGACGCACTTCCAGCATCTGTTCTCGGGCTCTAGCTATGCCTCGGGCTACTACGTTTATATGTGGGCCGAGGTCTTGGACTGCGACGGCTTTGATGCTTTCGTGGAAGCGGGCAGTGTCTTTGACCCACAAGTGGCGGCGCAGTTGCGGGAGTGCATTTTGTCGGCCGGCAACAGCCGTGAACCGGGGGCGGCGTTCCGCGCCTTCCGCGGCCGTGATGCGGTGGTGGAGCCGATGTTGAAGAGCCGCGGTTTGCTGCCGGCTTGATCAGCGATTTTCGAGCGCGTTTGCAGGGCTGGATGCGAAGAACGTGTCCAGCCCGGCCAGAACGGCCTTGAAGTCGATGGGCTTGGTCCAATAGGCCAAAAAGCCGGCACCCAAGGCAAGGCGCTTGTCTTCGCTCATGGCATTGGCCGACAAGGCGATGCAGGGAATATGGGCGGTTCGCGGGTCGGCGCGCAAACGGCGCAGCACCTCGTAGCCGTCGAAGTCGGGCAGGTGCATGTCCAGCAAGATCAAATCGGGCAGCAGGGCCTGCGCGGATTGCAGCCCCTGTGCGCCATCCACCGCACAGCTCAGTGCGATGCCCGGGCGGCTGGCCACCAACTCTTCCACCACCAAGGTGTTGACCGCGTTGTCTTCGATGTAGAGCAGTCGACCATGAGCCTGCGCGCAGGCGGCCTGGCTGCTGGTTGGCGGCGGCGAAGCGGAACCGAGAGAGAAGGGCACAGACATGCGGGCAGTCTAAGTGCTCGCGTGTGGGTTTCCCTGAGTGTGGAGTCGCATGGGCTTGGTTTTTGCTTCGGTGTTTGCCCTGCTTGACTTCTGACTTTTCGCCCTCAACTGCCTTGGTCTGATGCAAACCCAAGCGACACACCTTGCTCCTGCCATGAGACAGACTCGCAAATTCGCCCTGGTCACCGGAGCCGGTTCCGGCATTGGCCGCGCTGCCGCCTTGGCTCTGTTGCAGGCGGGCTATCGGGTGGCTTTGGTGGGGCGGCGCAGCCAAGCCCTGGAGGCCACGGCGAGTGCGGCGTCCGATCCCGGCCTTGCCTTGGTGCTGCCGGCCGATGTGACCCAGCCTGCGGAGGTGGCCGCCTTGTTTGAGCGTGTACGCCTCGAGTTCGGTCGGCTTGACTTGCTGTTCAATAACGCCGGCATGGGCGCACCTGCGCTGCCGATTGATGAACTCAGCTTTGATCAATGGCAGGCGGTGGTTGATGTCAATCTGACCGGCAGTTTTCTTTGCGCCCAGGCTGCTTTCAAGCTGATGAAAAGTCAGAGCCCGCGTGGCGGACGCATCATCAACAACGGCTCCATCTCTGCGCACGCGCCGCGGCCGAACTCGGCACCCTACACGGCGACCAAACACGCCATCACCGGTTTGACCAAGTCTTTGTCTCTGGACGGCCGAGCCTTCGATATTGCGTGCGGCCAACTGGACATCGGCAATGCCCTGACCGAGATGGCCATGCCCATGACCCGCGGCGTACCTCAGGCCCATGGTGAGATCGCCATAGAGGCGACAATGGACGTCGATCATGCGGCCAGCGCGGTGCTTTATATGGCGGGCCTGCCTCTGTCGGCCAATGTGCAATTCATGACCGTGATGGCAACCAACATGCCTTTTGTCGGCCGGGGTTGAGTTCGCGTTTTTTTGAATCTGCAAAGAAAGGATTTGCTTGTGTTGTCTGCTTTGCTGACTTTTATCGCACGCGTGGTGTTCGGCGTGGTGACGGTGGTGCTGGTGCTGGGCCTGTTGGCGGTGGCGGTGGTGACCATGATTGGTTTGCTGCTCTGGAGTCTGTTGCGTGGTCGCCGTCCGGTGTTCGATACCTCAGGCTTTGCGCGCGCGCGCAGCTTCCGGGCAGGCCGGGGCGTGCCGCGTGCGAAGGCGCAGCCCACTGGCGAGGTGATCGATGTGGAAGTGCGCGAGGTCAGCGGCGCGGCGATTCGCCGCGACTAAAACGCGCCGGCTTACCAGCGTTTGCTGTTCAACTCGGCCAGGATCTCGCCGTAGATGCGGTAGCGCCCGGCGCTGATCGCGCCCGATTCGACCGCAGCGCGCACGCCGCAGCCTGGTTCATGCTGATGGGTGCAGTTGTAAAAACGGCAATGGTCGGCATGGGCTCTCAGATCCGGCATCAACAGCGGCAGTTGCGCCGGCTCGATCTGTTTGACTCCGAATTCCTGAAAACCCGGTGAGTCGATCAAGGCGCTTTGGCGCTCGGCATCTACCCAGTACCACTGGGTGGTCGTGGTGGTGTGGCGGCCCGAGTTCAAGGCCACCGAGATGTCGCCCACCTGGGCCTTGGCATCCGGGATCAAGAGGTTGATCAGCGTGCTTTTGCCGGTGCCGCTGGGGCCTAAGACAAAGCTGCGCTTACCGCTGAGCCACGGCGTCAGCAAGGCGCGCGAGCCCTCGGCGTCAGCCTTCAAGGCCAACTCCATCATCGACAAGCCCATGGCGCGATAGGGTGCCAGCCGTTCACGGGCCAGCGCGGTGCCGGGCAGGTCGGTCTTGTTCAGGGCGATGGTGGTTTCGATGCCGGCGGATTCGGCCGCGATCAGGGCGCGACAGAGCTGGCTTTCGCTGAACACCGGCTCCACCGCCACCAAGATCAACAACTGATCCAGGTTGGCCGCGAAGCTTTTGGTTTTCCATTCGTCCTGACGGAACAGCAAATTGCGCCGCGGCTCGACCGCTTCGATCACGCCCTCATCGCTGCTGGCCGGCGCCCACCGCACTTGGTCGCCGACCACGCAGTCGCTCTTCTTGCCGCGTGGATGGCAGACCCGGCGTTTGCCTTCGCTGTCCTCAACGATGTAGTGGCGGCCGTGGCCCCGTACCACTAGGCCCAGGTCTAAGTCACCAAAGCGGCTCATGCCGGTCGTCCCTTGAGCTGGGGCAGTGCCGATACCTGCGCCGCACAGATGAAGTCATTCAGCGTCAAACCCGAGGCGGAGTGGGTGCTGAAGCTGATGCCGCAGTGACCGTAGCCGACCCGCATCTCCGGGTGATGGTCTTGTCGCTGCGCCAACTCTGCGACGGCGTTGACGAAGGCCATGGTTTGCGAAAAGTCGGCAAAGCGAGCTTCCAACTCGATCGACTTGGCGTCGCTGCTCAAGCGCCATTCCGGGAGCTGAGCCAGCCAGGCCGGCAGCGCTTGAGCGGCCACGGGTTCACGCAAGCCCGGCCTGCATTGTTGGGTCAGCAGGCTCATCGGGTGGCTTGGCTCAAGATAGCGCCCAGGCGCTCGCTGGCAGGGGGGTGCGAATAGTAGAAGCGAGCAAACACCGGGTCAGGTGTCAACGTACCGGCATTGTCTTCATGCAGTTTCAGCAGCGCCGAGGCCAGATCGCTACCGCGCGCATGGGTGCAAGCGTAGGCGTCGGCTTGGAACTCATCGCGGCGCGACATCAGGCTGCCCAGCGGCGTGAAGAAGAAACCGAACACCGGCACCACCAGCATGAAGAGCAAAAGGGCCAGGGCGTCATTGGGCGCAGCCATATTCGGGCGCACCGCAAATGCGAGGTAGAAGCCGGGTTGCGAGGACAACCAGCCCAGCAGCGCAAAGCCTGCCAGGCTGATGGCAAACATCGTGACCATGCGCTTGAGCACATGCTTGTGCTTGAAGTGGCCGAGTTCATGGGCCAGCACCGCCTCGACCTCCGGTCCGTTCAGACGTGCCAACAAGGTGTCAAAGAACACCACCCGTTTGGCTGGGCCGAAGCCGGTGAAATAGGCGTTGCCGTGGGCCGAACGACGGCTGCCGTCCATCACAAACAAGCCCTTGGCGGCAAAGCCGCAGCGCGCCATCAGCCCTTCGACTCGGTTTTTCAGGGCCTCATCGGGCAGCGGTTCAAATTTGTTGAAGAGCGGGGCGATGACGGTGGGGTAGAGCACCAGGATCAAGAGGTTGAAGCCCATCCAGGTGCCCCAGGCCCACAGCCACCAGAAGCGCCCGGCGGCGCCCATCAGCCACAGGATCAGCGCGGCGATGGGCAGGCCAATCACCAGACCGACCACCATGCCTTTCAAGGCGTCGTTCAGATAGAGCTTCCAGGTCAGGCGGTTGAAGCCGAAGCGCTGTTCGATGTTGAAGGTGTTGTACAGCTCCCAAGGCAGGTCCAACAGCGAGCCGATCAGCACAAAGGCGATCAAAAGGCTCAGCTGATAGGCCATGGGGCCAAAGCGCTGTGCGGTGGCCTCATAGATCCAAGCGTTCAGCAAGTCCAAGCCGCCCAACAGCGTCCAGCCCAGCAAGATCGCACTGCTGAAGGCCAGGTTCAACAGGCCGAAGCGACTGCGAACTACGGTGTAGTCGGCCGCTTTCTGATGCGCTTCGAGTGGCACGGTGGCTGCAAACGCGGCCGGTACCGCGCTGCGGTGCTGCATCACATGCCGGATTTGGCGGCTGCTGAGCCAAGTCTTGAGCATCAGACCGAGCAATAAGGCGGCGACGAAGGCCAGGCTCATGCCGCTCGGGTGAATGGCGGGCAGGGCCGGCAGGGAGGAAAAAAAGCTTGCGAACATGGCCGAAGTGTAGGGCTGCGACAATGTCGGCGATTCTTTTGGATAGAAAGCCCCGTGCATGAACACCGAGACCGCTGCCGCCCCTGTGCTGGCTCTCAATGAGCAAAACCTGATCTGGATCGATCTGGAGATGACCGGCCTGTACCCCGATATCGACCGCATCATCGAGATCGCGGTGGTGGTCACCGATGCACAGCTGAAGGTGCGGGTCGAAGGGCCGGTGTTCGCCATTCACCAAAGTGATGAAACGCTGGACAAGATGGATGCCTGGAACAAGGGCACCCATGGCAAGAGCGGCCTGATTGACCGGGTCAAGGCTTCCACCGTCAACGAGGACGAGGCGGTTGCCAAGACCATCGAGTTCCTGAAGCAGTATGTGCCCGCCGGCAAGTCGCCTATGTGCGGCAACAGCATTTGCCAAGACCGCCGCTTCCTGGCCAATTACATGCCCAAGCTGGAGGCGTTTTTCCACTATCGTAATTTGGATGTGTCGACGCTGAAAGAACTGGCCAAGCGCTGGAAGCCCGGCATCTTGGACGGCTTCAAGAAGGCTCAGGCCCACACCGCCTTGGCCGATATCACCGAGTCGATCGATGAATTGGCTTATTACCGCGAGCACTTCCTGAGTCTGTGATTCTTGTTCTTGGGCGCAGCACGCAGGCCTGCTGATGTCGAACTCTGATTCGAAGCCCCTCTTGTGGGCCGCGTTTGATTTCCCTCGCCACCCTCTGGCCCGTGACGATGGCGAACGGGTTCGCGGTGCTTTTTATCGCCCGCCGGCGCGCCGCTTGCGAGCCTACTCCGCGGCAGAGTTGGCCTCGGTCATCGACGCTGCACATCAGGCCAGCCGGGACGGCGCTTGGGTATTGGGTGGCTTGCGCTATGAAGCGGCGGCAGCGCTGGAGCCTGCGCTGCGAGGCTTGACGGCACATGCCGAGCAAGAGCCGCAGCTGGCCTTGGCTGAGTTCGCCGTTTATGAAGAGGCGCCCCAGCCTTGGCCTGTTGCTTGCGATGCGAAGCCGAGCCCCGCGACCTTGTCGGCAACGGAGCCGCTGTGTTCCCCTTGGCTTGATGCGCAATCGCCGAGCGATGAGGTCGAGCAGATCGAGCGTATCCGTGAATGGATTCGGGCGGGGGACTGCTACCAGGTCAACCTGACCACCCGGCTGAACTCGAACTTGGCGGCCGGACGCGATTTGGCAGATCTCTTTTTGGCGCTGCACCGTGCCCAGCCCGGGGGCTTTTCGCTGTTCTTGCGTGAAGCCGGCGTGGCCAGTGTGTCGCCGGAGCTTTTCTTCGACTGGCGGCCGGTGCCCGATGCGCAAACTTCTTGGTTGCTTGCAGCCCAGCCGATGAAGGGCACGATCCCGCGAGGCCGTGATGCCGCGGCCGATGAGGCGGCTCAAGCCTATCTGCGCACCAGCGTGAAGGAGCGGGCCGAGAACTTGATGATCGTCGACCTGCTGCGCAATGATCTGAGTCGTGTGGCGACGCTGGGTTCGGTGCGAGTCCCGCGCTTGTTTGAGCTCTTGGCTCTGCCCACGGTCTGGCAGATGACCTCGACAGTGACCGCGGTCAGCCGTGCTCGCTTGAAGTTGTCGGAAGTGATGCGCGCCTTGTTTCCCTGCGGTTCGGTGACCGGTGCGCCCAAGCTGCGTGCAATGCAGATCATTGAGTCGCTGGAGCCTGGGCCTCGCGGGTGGTATTGCGGAACCCTCGGCGTGATGCAGCCGGGCGGCGTCGTGACTTTCAATGTACCGATTCGTACGGTTGAGACGGCGGCAACGGGGACTGCGTCCCAGGTTGACGGCGCCTTGCGCGTCGGCGTCGGCAGTGCGATCACGCTGGACTCGGTGGCGGCGGCTGAGTTGGACGAATGGCGCGCCAAAACGCGTTTCTTGCTTCGTGCCCAGGCGCCGATTGCGGCGCTGGAAACCTTGCGTCTGGAGGACGGGGTGTTGCTGCGCTTGTCTGGCCATTTGGCGCGCCTGCAGCGCACCGCGCAGCACTTTGGTTTGGCTTTGAATCTGAAAGCGGTGCGAACCGCCTTGGCGGCGCTGAGTGAATCGCATCCGCAAGGCTGTTGGCGGGTGCGCCTCACCGTCTCGGCCAACGCTGACGTGCAAACAGCCATCATGGCCCTGCCACAAACGCCAGCTACAGTCGGCCTGGTGCTGGCTGAGTGCCCGATTGAAACGCGCGGTGCCGCTGCCGAATTCATCGTCCACAAAACTACGCGTCGTGAGGTCTATGAGGCCTTCGCTCGGAGCAAGCCTTCGCAGGCCTTTGATGTCTTGCTCTGGAATGAAGACGGTGAATTGACCGAATGCACGATAGGCAATATCGCCCTAGAGATAGACGGCCAGTGGCTAACGCCGCGGCTTGAGGCCGGGCTTTTGCCCGGCGTTTACCGAGAAGAATTGCTGCAGCTCGGGCGTTTGCGGGAGGCTCGCTTGATGCGAGCCGATCTGGCACGCGCCACCGGGCTTGCCTTGATCAACAGTCTGCGCGGCTGGTGTCCTGCCCGCTTGATGTCGGACTCCACAGCGCCCCCTGTCGCTGTCTAACCTGAACCCATTTCCATGGCTACGAGTCAAAAAAAGCCGCGCAAAAGCGCGCAAGCCCCATTCGCTGTTGCTGAGGCAGCTGCGGCCGCGCCTGAAGCTGCCGCGGTGAAGCCCGTCAAGGCGAGCCCAGCGAAGTCAGCTGAGGCAAAGCCGAGCAAAACGGTCAAGAAGAAGGCCACGCCTTCGGCTGAAGCCATCTCGCCTGCGGATCCTGCGGACAAGAAGGTCGCCGTGCAGACCAAGGGCAAAGCGACGGCGGCCGAGACGGCGCCTGTGAAGAAGGCGACCGCCAAAAAAGCGCCCGCGAAGAAAGCGACCACTAAGAAGGCGAGTGAGACCCAGGCAGCGGTATCGCTTGAGCAGCCGACTGAATCGGGCGCAGTCAGCAAGGCCGACGTCTTAGGGATCAAGAAGCCCTCCAGCGCGAGCAAGAAAACGCCGTCCAAGGTGGCCGAGACTCGTGCTGCTGTTCGCGATATCTTGAACGGGGTGCAGTCTGACGCCGAGCCGCAGCGCGGCCCCGAAGTCGCCGCAGCCGAGAAGACGCCGGCACCCAAGCGGGGCAAGGCTGCGGGGAAACCTGTGGCGACTGGCGTGGTGGCAGAGAGCCAGCCGGACGAGGCCCCAGCCGCGGTGGCGTCTGCACTCACCGGCTCTGCCAGCCGAAGCGCGTCCGCCAAGAAGCCCAAACGCGAAGAAGCATCCGCAGCGCGTCGTTCGTCCCCCTCGCCTCAGCGGGCTCAAGCGCCGGCAGTCAACGAAGCTCGGGTGACTGCCAAGCCCAAGCCCCCGGCTCGCTTCAGTGCCGAGGCATTGGGAGATGCCAACAGTTCGGTGTTCGGGGACTACCAAGTTCGAGCCTTGCAAGGCGAGGGGAGCTGGCGCGTCAACGTGCGCGGCAGCAATCCGGCCGAGTGCCGCTGCACCTGTGATGAGTTCCTGTTTGGAGCTTTGGGCCGCTGCGAGCATGTGGAGTTTGTGCTGGGCAGCCTGTTGGATGATGCCGAGCAACGCGGACGGTTGGAACAGGGCGATGCCACCGAGTACAGCGAAATCCGCTTGGGCCATGGGGCGCGGCGTTATCTGCGCTGGCGTCAAGGGCGTTCCTGCCCCGCTGCTCTGAGTGAAGCGGCACGGGGCATGCTGGACGACCGAGGCCGCCTGCGTGCCGATGCCGATGATGATGTGCAGACCTTGTTGGCCTTGGCGGCTGAGGCCGGCCACGAGTTGCGCGTGGAGCCCGGTGTTTGGGCCTTGCTGGCCTTGGGGCGAGACGCGCGTCGGCGCATCCAGGTTCTGGAGCAGGCCTGTCCGCAAGGCTTGGAAAGCGCTTCGCTGCGCAGCCTGCTGCGGATTCCATTGCCGCTCTATCAATTGGAAGCGGCCATTTTTGCGGCTTGCGCGGGGCGCAGCTTGCTTGCTTGTGATTTGGGCTTGGGCTTGTACGCGCCGGCTTATGCCGCTGCGGCCTTGTTGTCCAGCCACTTTGGCTTGGAACGGGTTTTGATTCTGTGTGCCGAGTCCGCCCAGTCTCGTTGGTTGACCGAAGCTCAAACCCTGAGCCCAGCGCCGGCGCAAATGATTTGGGGGGACGCCTCAGCCAGGCGGGCGCAATGTGTGCCCAATCCCGAGGGCGGTCCGGAGATTCGAATCGCCTCTTCGGCCTCACTGGGGCAAGACCTGGCCCTGTTGCAGACTTACGCGCCGGAGTTGATCATCGTGGACGAGGCGCAGCGTCTGGACGCTCAGGCCTTGAGCCACCTGCGGCAGTTGGATCAGGGTTTGATGCTGATGCTCAGCAGCCAGGTATTGGACGAGCAGCCGCAAACATTGATGCCGCTGGTTGACTTGCTGGATCGCCACCGCACGGGGCCTTGGGATCAGTTCTTGAGTCGCCATGTGCGGCGTGACGCCCAAGGAGGCGTGGCCGGCTTTGTGGCGCTCGAAGCGCTGGATCAGAGCTTGGAGCGCTTGATGTTCAGCCAAAGCCGAGCCGACTTGCAGTCGACGCTGCCAGCGGCCCTGGTGCAGTTGCGTGGTGTGCCCTTGACCGAATTGCAACAAGAACTGCAAGCGCCCTTGCTGGCGCAGTTGCGCCAGGCCGTGGCGCGTTGGCAGCGCAGTGCTTATGTGTCGGATGCCGAGCAGTTGAAGCTGCGGGAGCTGCTGCAGAGTCTGCGCCGCTTGGCAATCGCACCGCAGCTCTTGGGTGAGGCTGTTGCGGGGAGTGAAGCGACCGAGGCCCCCAAAGTGCTTGCTGCTGCGGCGGTCTGTCGGGAAATGCTGGGCGCTTCGGTGGATCATCTGGTGGTGTTTTGCCAGTGGGACGATGCGCTGCAGCTGTTGGCCGAACGACTGCGGTTGCAAGGGCTGCCGGTGCTGCATCTGCAGCCCGAGGGGCGTCTGGTGGACCAGCAGGCCAAGGTGAGCGACTGGCTTCAGAAACCTCAGCCCTCCGTGCTGTTGTGCAGTGATCTGGCGTCCTTGGGTTTGCGCCTGTCGGGAGAGCGGGTCGGTCTGATCAATTTGGAACTGCCCTGGTCCGAGGCCTTGTTGGAGCAAAGGCTGCAAAGCCTTATCGATGATCACAGCCGTGGATTGCCCTTGATCCAGATGCTGGCGCAAACCGGTTTGGAGTCTGCCTTGTTGCAAACCATGGACGCCCACACCGATGTGCCCGCAGCGGGGCTGGATGGCGGTTCTCGCATGCACTTGTTGCAAGGCGAGGACCTGCAGCGCTTTATGCAAGCGGTGAGCACGGTTGAGCAACTACTGCGGCCTTGAAACAGGGCGCAGGGCGAGGTTTTCAGGCGCGAGTTCTGACGATCGTGAGCTTGTGCACGTTTTTTGGCGCGATACAAAGCGCGATCTGAGGTTTTCATTCCGTAAAAACCCTAGTGTGCTATAGTCGCTGTCTTGCTTCAGCAGAAGTACTCTGTTGATTGAAGCTGAAGCATTTCGTACGTCTCCTCTGACCTCGTTCAGGCCGCTGCCCAAACTTTTGCGCGCAGCGACGCAGCCTCCACCTTCCGGTTGAGAGCGGCGCACCCCTTCCGGGTGAAGCGCTGAACATCCTTCGGGTTCGGTCGGCGGCGATGCCGTCGCTTTGACTGTTCCCCCGGCGCCGCACCTGGCACCGCTCGGCATGCTTTTGCCGCCCTCCAAGACCCGGTGCACGACGCGAGCTTTCTCCCAGCGACTTTATTGGCTTGACGCGCTTTCATTGCTGCGCTTCAAGCACGTGTGTTCGTCCCATTTTTTGCGGGGCGGGGCACGGCTTTGTTGAAAGAAGATATGAGTTTCGAAAATCTAGGCCTGAACGAATCCCTGTTGCGCGCTGTCAAGGACGCGGGTTACGAGAACGCCACCGAGGTGCAATCGCTGGCCATTCCTGCCGGCATCAAGGGCGTTGACCTGATGGTGTCTTCGCGCACCGGCAGCGGCAAGACCGCCGCTTTCATCCTGCCCGCATTGCAAAAGGTTCTGGAAGGCCGTGCCGCTGTGGCCGCCGCTGCTGCCGCAGCCGTTGCCGCCGGTGGCGAAGCCCCGCGCCGTGAAAAGGGCAAAGTGTTTGGCCCCCGCGTGTTGGTGCTGTGCCCGACCCGTGAATTGGCCATGCAAGTGGCCAAGGCCGCCCAGACCTACGGCCGCCATGTGCCTGGCCTGAAGCTGTCGACTGTTTTGGGCGGCATGCCTTACGCCTTGCAGCTCAAGCAATTGAGCGGCCCCTTGGACATCTTGATCGCTACGCCTGGCCGTTTGATGGACCACATCCAGTCCGGCCGCGCCGTGCTGGAAAACGTCGAGATGCTGGTGCTGGACGAAGCCGACCGCATGTTGGACATGGGCTTCATCGATGACATCAAGTTCATCGCCGATCGCATCCCCGCCACCCGTCAAACCGTGATGTTCAGCGCCACCTTCGCCGGCCATGTGGGTCGTCTGGCGCAAGAACTGCTGCGTGACCCGCAGCGAGTCGACGTGGCTTCACACACCGACACCCACGAGAACATCACCCAGCGTCTGCACTGGGCCGACAACAACAACCACAAGGACCAGTTGCTTGAGCATCTGCTGGCCGACAAGGATGTGGACCAAGCCCTGGTGTTCACCAGCACCCAGCGTGACGCTGACTGGCTGAGCGAGCGCCTGCAGGAGTTGGGCCACGCCGTGGCGCCGCTGCACGGCGGTATGCCGCAAGGTCGCCGCAACCGCGTGCTGATGGCCCTGCGCCGTCGTGAAGTGCGCGTGCTGGTGGCCACCGACGTTGCCGCCCGCGGCATCGACGTGCCCACCATCACCCACGTGATCAACTACGGTCTGCCGATGAAGGCCGAGGACTATGTGCACCGCATCGGCCGTACCGGCCGTGCTGGTCGCGAAGGCCTGGCGGTGACGCTGGCCACCCGTGACGATGTGTCCATGATCCGTCGCATCCAGCAGTTCACCACCCAGACCATTCCCTCGGCGCAGATCGAAGGCCTGGAGCCGAAGACGCAAGAACCGCGCATCTTCCCGCCACGGCCCGCTGGCGCCGGTGGCTTTGACGACCGTGGTGGTCGTCCGAGCTGGGGTGGCAAGCCTGGCTTCGGTGGCAAGAGCTTCGGTGGCGGCAAGCCTTTCAACCGCGATGGCGGCCGTCCTTTCCATCGCGATGGGGGTCAGCCTTTCAACCGTGATGGCGGCGCACCGTCCTTCAATCGTGACGCCGGTCGTTCGGGTGGCTTCGAGCCGCGCGGTGATTTCCGCCAAGATTCGCGCCCGCAGTTCGACCGTGGCAATGACCGTCCTCAGTTCGATCGCGGCAATGATCGCCCGCAGTTTGACCGTGGTGGCGACCGTAGCTTTGCACCGCGTGGGGGCGATCGTCCGGCCTTCGCGCCGCGCAATGACCGCCCGGCCTTCGGCGACAGCAAGCCTTCTTTCGGCGGCAAGCCCAGCTTTGGCGGCGATCGTCGCCCAGGCGGCAGCTTTGAATCGCGCGGCCCTGGCGGCCCTAAGCGCAACGGCCCGCCCTCGGGCACCCGTCGCAGTGGTTTCGGCCGTTGATGCGCTAGCACTTTGTGCCTTGATCGGCTGCAATCGTTCCAGAACGATTGTTAGCTCCCTCAAAAGCCCGCCTGACCGCGGGCTTTTTTCTTGCGACTCCTGCTTATGGCAGAGTGCGCGATCTTTTCCTCTTCCCGGACCATGCGACAAGAAGGACTTTTGAGCCAGTGGGACGACGCCAAAGGCTATGGCTTCATCACGCCGACCAACGGTGAGGCCAAGGTGTTCGTGCACATCAAGAGCTTCGAGTTGCGGGCTGAACGTCCGCGTCTGGGAGAGAAACTGAACTTTGAGCTTGGGTTTGATGGGCAAGGCAAGCGCCGCGCCCTACGAGTGCGCTGGGTCCAAAGATCGGTGTCGAGGACTCAGCCGAAGGCGGCGAATTCGTTTCGCAGCCTGGGCCTGGTGCCCGGTTTTGCTGGCCTTTTTTTGGCTTGTCATCTGATGTGGCCCATGCCGCCGGGCGTCTGGGGGGGCTATATGGCCATGAGTCTGGCCACCTTCATTGTTTATGCCGGCGATAAGCGGGCGGCTCGCTTGGGGCAATGGCGGGTGTCGGAGCGGACTTTGCACGGCTTGGCTTTGGCTGGTGGTTGGCCGGGAGCCTTGCTGGCGCAACACATCCTCCGGCACAAGTCCGGCAAGCCGGCATTCAGGCGAATGTTTTTTTTGACTGTCGGCTTGAATGTGCTGGGTTTTCTGGCCTTGTTCACGCCACTGTTCAAGTCTTGGCTCTGATGAAATGGGAGGCCGACGGTGGGGCAAATCTCTGCCCCATGGTCAGGCGCTCAAACAGATAATCCAAACATGGGCAGTTCCGCGATGCCAGCAAATGCGGCAGGAGTCGAGATGAGTGTGCTTTCTTCGAATCAAGCGGTGTTGGCCTTGGCCTCGCCGCTGGTTTGGATTGGGATGGTCAGCGTAGTGGCTGCACTCTTGCTGTGCTTGGGCGCCGAGTTGCAGACGCTGCGAGATCAAGGACGCAAGCAACAGATCCGCGGCAGTTGGTGGGCTTCGGCCGTGCTTTTGGGGGCGGGTTTGTGGTGGCCCTTGCAAGCTATGGCGGAGCCCGGACTTGCTGCGCAAGGCTGGGCCTTGGCGCTCCCCTTGTTGGGTTTGGGCCTGAGTTTGGCCACGGCCGAAATGGTGTTGGAGGCGATTCGCCCGCGCCGTGCGCGGCCGCTCGGTTCGCGACTCTTGATGTCTGGCGCGGCCATCGTGCTTTGCACCTTGCACGGCTTGCTGGTCAGTTGGGGCTCGGACTTGCCGTGGCTGCAGAAGTTGCAAGATTTTGTGGCCAGCGCCTTGCTGCAGACGGGATTGCTGGCTTTGTTGCTCTTGGTGCGGGGCAACTCCGTTTCTGCACGTGCCTTGCGAGGGGCTCTGGCCTGGGCTGCGGTCGGCCTGCCCTTGTTGGCCTTGTATGCGCTGAACCCTGCATTGCTGCCTGGCGGACAGCCGCTCTTGACCGTCAGTTTGGCCCTGCTCTTGGCCGCGGCTGTGGGGGCGAGCTTCTGGATGGGCTTGCTTCATCTGGGTGATGAAACGAGTTCGGCCGGACCGAACTTGGACCTGACAAGAGTGGATCCGCTGACGGGCTTGGCGACTCGGCTTGGTTTGGAAGAGGCGCTGAATCAGGCCGTGATTGCCTGCGACCGTGATGAGGCTTCTTTGGCCTTGTTGATGTTTGATCTTGACGGGTTTAACCCCGTCAACAGCAGCCTGGGACATGACAGCGGTGACGCCCTATTGCGCCAGGTGGCCGAGCGGCTGCGGGCCAGCTTGGGGGCGCAAGATGTGGTTGCTCGTATCGGCGGTGATGAGTTTGTCGTGCTGCTGCGGGAGTCTCCTAGCAAAGAGGGCTTGGCGGCTTTCGCCAAGCGTGTGCTGGAGGACTTGGCCCGACCTTATGTGCTGGATCAAAGAGAGCTGGCCCTTTCGGCCTCTGCGGGCATCGCGCGTTACCCCTTGGATGGGGGCAAAAGCCGCATGCTGGTTTGCGCTGATGCGGCCAAGAGTGCCGCCAAACGCCTCGGCGGCGCCTGCTACTGTTTCTTTGCGCCCGGCATGGATGGCGACACGCGTGAGCAACTGGACATCCTTCGCGATCTGCGTTTGGCGATCGAACGCAATGAATTGGAGTTGTTCTACCAACCGAAGATTGATGCTCGCAGCGGCCAGATCACTGCGGCCGAGGCCTTGTTGCGCTGGCATCATCCAAGCCGCGGCATGGTCTCACCGGCGGTCTTTATTCCGGTGGCCGAGCGCTTCGGCTATATGCGCGAGTTGGGCAACTGGGTGATTGATGACGCCTGCCGGCAAGCGCGGGTCTGGCGCGAAAGCGGCTTGCGGATGCGTGTGGCGATCAATCTGTCGGCGCATCAGATGCGTCAGACCGACATCATCGAGCGCATCGAGCGGGCGCTGGAGACCTACAGCGTTCACCCCTCCTTGTTGACCTGCGAGATCACCGAATCGGTGGTGATGGAGAACACCCAGGCGATTCAAGACACCTTCAAGCGCCTGGGCGACTTGGGCGTGCACCTGTCCATTGATGACTTCGGCACCGGCTACTCCTCGCTGAGCTATTTGCGCCAGTTGCCGGCCAAGGAGTTGAAGGTGGACCGCGCCTTTATCACCGACATCGTCACCAGCGTGGATGCGCGTGCGGTGGTCGATGCCGTGGTCAAGCTGGCCCATGCCTTGGGCCTGAGAGTGGTGGCCGAAGGCGTAGAAACGCAGGGCCAGCAGGCCATTCTGGCGGGCATGGGCTGCGACGAACTGCAGGGCTTCTTGTTTGCCCGACCGATGGCCGCGCAAGCGATTTTGCTGTGGGCCACCGAAGACAAGCAAAACACGCCCGCCTTCCGACCCTCCTTGTTTGGTGAAACCTCATATACCGAAAAGTTCTGATTGGCGAGCTTGGGCCCTGACTCGGTCTCTCCAGCGGGGATAATCGCCCCATGCGGGAGAACCCAAACCCAGCGAGCGAAGACGAAGCTCGCTTTGAAGATTATTTTCGCGATGCGGTGGCGCCCAGTGAGGCTCAACTGTTGTGGCAACTGGAACGCCAGGAGGGCTTGACCGCCGCCTTGCGCGCGCTCTTTCACGGCCCGGCCAGCTTGGTGAAGCTGCGCCTGTGGGTCTTCATGGAAGTGATGGCCATGCCGGCCTCGCGCATCAGCCGCGAGGCGCTGAATCAACATTTCCATCAGCTGCGCGATGAGCCGCTGGAGTTGGTGCTCAAGCGCCTGCGCGAGGCCGATCTGCTGGCCTGGGACGGCTCCAACCAACAGTACGGCGTGACGCCCTTGGCGCAGCAGTTGCTGGGGGTCTTGTCGCCCTTGGTGACCAGCAGCGCACAGGACGCCGATCTGACCTCGCTCTTGGCCAATGTGGCTGGCGCCCATCAGCTGGGCACACTGGACCCGGCTCAGCTGCAGCATTTGCAAGCGCAGCTCTCGCGTCTGTATGACGAGTTTGCGGACGCGATTGCCAGCGGCTCCGAGTTCCATCTGCGCCGCGCCCGTCAGCGTTTCGGCAAGGCGCTGAGCTTGGTGGAAAAGGCCAGTGAGGCCTTGTCGGCCATCATGGTGCAGGCGCAAGAGCAGGGCAATGCCAAGCTGGAGCGTCTGGCGCGCGAGCTGGGCCTGGCGCAGGCGCGGCTTTTGTCGATGGCCAGCCAGTTCAACCGGGCGCTGCAGCAGGCAGATCGGCAGCGCGTCACGCTAGGCTCCACCGGCATCACCACCACCGATGTGCGGCGCTGGCTGCAGAGTGTTCACTTCCTGGAAAACCTGGCTTTGGGCGCTTTGTCTCGGCCGGTGCATCCGGTGCTGGTGGCCCAGCATGAGTTGCTGGACACGGCAGAGGCCGAGTTTGAACGCGACCGCCCCAAGCCCAAAGAAACAGAAGCCTTGCCCAGCGCCCAGCCGGCGCCCGAGGGCGAGTTGGCGGTGATGAGTTTGCCGCCTGAGATGGGCGTGATGCAGGCTTTGCTGACGCGCTGGAGCGAGGCGGGCGAGATCGAGCAAGACCTGGCCCCCGCCGTGCTGGGTGGCAGTTATGCCCGAGCGTCTTACCGGGCGCAGCTGTTGCCGCTGCTGGGTGACAAAGAAGCCCAGCATTTGACCGGCGCCACCGGCGATATGGCGCGCCAGCCCTGGCGCGTGCACTGGACCGCCGAACAGGGTGAGGTGGACGACGAATACATCCGCTGGATGAGCCGCGGCGTGCTGCGGGTGGCCGGCGCGCAAGATCAAGACAAGAAAGATGAGACCCAAGCATGAGCGCTGCTCTTGATGATGCCGCCGCGTTGGCGGCGCAATTGCTGGCGCGCCGCTGGCTGCCGCGCAGCCACCCCTTGGTGCGCCGCGCGCTGATCGACAACGAAGTCTGGACCGCGCTGGGCCAGCGCCTGGCTGCCGTCGGCCTGCGGGTGATCGATAACCTCTACGCCGACCACATCAGCCTGGCCATGCTGCGCCCGGCCGAGGTGGCGGTGTTTGGCGAAACCGGCTTGGCCGCCAACAACAATCTGGACCTGCCGCGTGACGGCGTGGCCCTGCTGGTGGTGCTGTGGTCGCTGATCGTCTTGCCCAAGCGGCAGCGCCAGGTGGCGCGGGCCGATGCCAAGGAGTTGGGCCAAAACGAGATGTTTGCCACCGACAAGCCGCTGCCCACGGCCGCCAGCGTCAGCCCGACGCTGAGCTACCGCAGCCTCTTGGCCGACTTTGGCAACCAGCTCGGCAAGAAAATGCGCCTGGACAGCAATTTGAAGCTGCTGGAACGTAACGGCTTCATCACACGGCGTGGCGAAGACATTGCCGAAGGCCCCTTGCTGGACCTGCTGCTGGACTACGACACGCTGGCGCCGCGCATTCTGGACGGCGCTCTGGGCGATGTGATGGCCCGCACCACCGATCCGGCTGTGGCTGCCGCCATTGGGCTGGCGCGCCAGCCCGAGTTGATTCCCGAAGAGGCTGTCGAAGAAGACGCACAGCCGCTACAAGACCAAAGCGAGACCTGATGTTTCACCTGCAATCGCTTGAACTGCTGCACTGGGACTACTGCCAGCGCGTGACCATGCCGCTGGACGGCGCCATCATCACCATTGCCGGCCCGAATGGCTCGGGCAAGACCACGCTGCTCGACGCCATGCGCACGCTCTTGGGCCTGGAATGCTCGGGCGGCCGCACCTACAAGACCTATGCGCGCCACGCCAATGCCGAGAGCGCTTGGCTGCGTGCCTTGGTGGACAACCGCCCGCGTGGGCGCCAAAACAGCTCGCGGCCTTTTGCCAGCTCGCTGTTCTATTCCGACCAAGTCACCTTGGCCTGCCGCATTGAGCGCCATGGCGGCGACTGGCAGCGTCGCTACCTGATGGTGGAGGGCGTGCAGACCATCGAGCAGATGGCTGAGCTGGCCGAGAAGGAGTGGATGGGCATCGAGGCCTGGCGCCGTCGCTTGGAAGCGGCCGGCCTGACCCGCGCCATCGGCCGCGTGCTGGCGCTGGAACAGGGTCAGACCGACCGCCTCTGCGAGCTTTCGCCGAAGGAATTGCTGCGCCTGGTGTTCGAGGTGTTTGGCGACCAGGAGGTGCTGGACCGCTACGACCAGGCGCGCAGCCATCAGCAACATTTGCTGAAAGAAGTGGAGCAGGCAGCGCATGAGCTGTCGCACACCCAAGCGCAGCTCTCCGATCTGGCCAACCGCGTCACCAGCTATCAGCAGTACCAGCTGCGCTTGCGCGAGCGTGAGCGTTTGTCGACCGAGGTTCTCCCGGTCTTGCAGTGGAGCGAGTCGCGGGCGCGCACCGCGCAAGGCTTGCGTGAGTTGCACCGACAGCGCCTCTTCGCCGGTGCCGATGCGCGCAGCCATGCGGCCAAGCGCGCCGAGCTGTTGAAGTTGTTTGAAGCCTCGCAGCAAGCCAAGAATCGCCTCTTGGAGTTGGAACAAGAGCGCAAGAACAACCGTGCCGCCTTTGATGCGGCGCGCGAGGCCGAGCGGCCGATGGAACTCTTGGCCAAACGCGAAGAAGAGCTGCGCGGCCTGGCGGCGGTGGAAACCGATGCCCAAGAATTGGCCCAACGGGTCGAAGACCTGAGCGGCCGGCAGCACCAGTTGCGCGAGAGCTTTACCCGCAGCAACGACCAGCGCAACAAGGCGCAAGCTGCGATGGACGCCTTGGCCGGCCAACGCCTGCCGCCGCCACCGGTGGAGGTGACGCGCTTCCGCCGCGCACTCGATGAAGCCGGCATCGCCCACCATGTGCTGGCCGATTGCATCGACATTGCCGACGAAGCCTGGCGCGCCGCCGCCGAGGGCATGTTGCGTCCCTCGCGCTGGGTGGTGGTGCTGCAGCGCAGTGGCGATGAGGCCCATGCCTTTGCGCTGGCTTCACGCGAGCGCTATCGCCATTACGTGGTGGCCGATGCTGAGCATGCGCCGGCGGTCGTGCCGCCCGATTCCTTGCTGGCGGCTTTGAAGATCAATGCCAAACTGCCGGGCTGGCTCTTGCGTCAGCTGGGCGCCATCCGCCGCGTCAAAGACACCGAAGCCGGTGCACGCACCGGCGGCGAATGGATCACGCCCGATGCCTATTACCGCGACGGCCGTGGCGGCCGCAGCCTGTGGGTAGAGCCGCGCGACTTCCAGTTTGGCGTCTCGGCGCTGGATTCACGTCGCAAGGCGCTGGAGAACGAGCTGGCCCGCTATGACGCTGAGCTGACCCGTTTGGCCAAGGAGCAAGCCGAGGTCGAGCGCCAGTTCAAGGACGCACAGCGCGCCGCCCAAGGCCATAAAGCGGCCAAAGAACTGGGCGAGCGTGCCGATGAATTCGCCGCCGCGCGCGAGCGCCTGCCGGCGCTGCGCCAAGCCCGTACCGAGGCCTCGGCCCGAATGACCTCGCTGGAAGGCGAGCACGACCGGGCCTTGACGGCCCATACCCGCAGCGAGCGCGACTACGAAGCCGCGCAGCAAAGCCTGAAGGCCAGCGAAGACAATGTCGGCCGGGTGCAGCGCGAGCATGCGGCCAAGCTGGCCGATCTGCGTGCCCAGGCCAAGGCCTCGCGTGAAGCCAAAGCCCGCTTTCCTGCGGCCTGGGTGCAGCCGTCCACACTGCAAGCCTTGCGCGATGAGTTCGAGAACGCCAAGCAGGCCGAGATTGCCGGCCGCCATGTGCAAGCCGAACTCGAGAACGGCGTTTGGGAAACCGACCCGCAGGTGCAGGAGCGCCACCACCGCATGAATGCGTCGGTGTTGGAGCAAACCACGCAGTTGGAGGATCGCCGCGCCAGCAATGAGATGGCGCGCATCGCCGCCTTCAACGCGCGCGAACGCTATATCGACGTCTTGCGCGCCACCGTGCGGCGCTACAAGAAGAATGTGCAGGAACTGGGCGAGTTGGCCGGCGTGATGGCGCAGGCCGAGCTGCCGCACCTGGACAACGACGATATGGTGCTGGCCCAGGCCGGCCTGCACGTCAAGTTCAACTTCGACGGCAAGGGCGAGGTGGGCCTCAACGACGGCGAGGCTTCCGGTGGCCAGCAGGTGCTGAAGAGCCTGATCCTGCTGGTGGGCCTGATGAAGGACGACGATTCACCGGGCGGCTTTGTCTTTATTGACGAGCCTTTTGCTCATCTGGACGTGCGCAATATTCAGTTGGTCGGCCACTTCCTGCGCTCGACCCGCGCGCAGTACTTGCTGACCACGCCGATCACGCACAACGTCGAAGTCTTCGAGCCCAGCGAGATCACCCTGGTCACCAGCAAAAAGCCGCGCGGCGAGCGCTGGGCGCCGCCGATTGCGGTGCTGGCGCGGCGGCCTGAGAAGTCGATTTACGGATGAAAAAAGGCCCCTTCCGGGGCCTTTGAACTAGTGTCGCCTGGGAATCACACCGCCAGCAGTTCCACTTCAAACAACAGCGTTGCATTCGGCGGAATCACGCCGCCGGCGCCGCGAGCGCCGTAACCCATATCGGCAGGGATTACCAGCATGCGGGTGCCGCCGACCTTCATGCCTTGCACGCCTTCGTCCCAGCCGCGGATGACTTCACCGCCGCCCAGGGCAAAGCGGAACGGGTCGCCACGGTCCTTGCTGGAGTCGAACTTCTTGCCCTTGCTGCCTTTTTTGTAGAGCCAGCCGGTGTAGTGCACCGTGACGCGTTGACCGGCCTTGGCTTCGGCGCCTTCGCCGACCACGGTGTCCTCATACTGCAAGCCGCTGGGATTGCTCGTCAGGTTCAATTCGACCGGCGTGTCGCCACCGCTCAAGCCCAGCAGTTCCACTTCAAAAATCAGCGTGGCGTTGGGAGGAATCACGCCGCCGGCGCCGCGTGCGCCATAGCCCAGCTCGGCCGGGATGATCAGGGTACGGCTGCCACCGATCTTCATGCCTTGTACGCCTTCGTCCCAGCCGCGGATGACCATGCCGCCATCCAGTTCAAACTTGAAAGGCTGGCCGCGATCTTTGCTGGAGTCGAACTTGGCGCCTTTGACGCCGTCCTTGTAGAGCCAGCCGGTGTAGTGCACGCTGACGTCGTGGCCGGACTTGGCTTCGGCGCCGCTGCCCTCGACCGTGTCTTCAATCTGCAGGCCGCTTGAGGTGGTAATCATTGAGGGGTCCTTCTGTCTTCGGTGTTCGTTCAAATGCCGCTGCAGATTGTCGCAGCCGGCGTGCCCGGCATCATGCCAGCAAACGAATCTCTACTCAGGGCGCGCCCAAAGTTCCCGCCAAGCCTTGACGCCTTGATCCAATTGCTCGGCCACGCTTTGGCCGCTCAAGGACAGGCCCAGCACCGCGGCCGCCCGGCTTAGGGCTGCAACGGGATCGCGCAGGTCCAGTGCGGTCGCGCCGTTCTGTTTGGAGAGCTTTTGCCCATCGGCGCCCATTACCAGGGGCGTGTGGAGGTAGCGTGGCAGCGGCAGGCCGAGCAATTGCTGCAGGCGCATCTGGCGCGGGGTGTTGTCGGCGAGGTCTTCGCCGCGCACGATATCGCTGATGCCTTGCTCGGCATCGTCGATCACCACCGCCAGCTGATACGCCCACAGTCCATCTGCTCGTTTGAGGACGAAGTCACCCACCTCGGTGCTCAGGTTTTGCTGCTGAGCGCCCAGGCGCCGGTCCTGCCAGTGCAGGCTCAGCTCTTGGCGGCCTTCTGGGTCGGCGCTGCTGAGCAAGCGCCAGGCCCGCGCAGTTTGGCCTTTGAGCCCCGCTCGGCAGGTGCCGGGGTAGACCAGTTCGCCATGCCGTTCGCTGCCATGGCCGCTGGCGGCCAAGGACTGCGTGATTTGCTTGCGTGAACAGGCGCAGGCAAAGGCCCAGCCGGATGCACGCAGCCGCTCCAGGCCTGCGGCATAACGGGCTTCTCGATGGGATTGCCACACGGGGGGCTCATCAGGCAAAAGGCCGCAACGGCTCAGTTGCTCCAGGATCAGGCTATCGCTGCCGGCCGGGCAGCGCGGCCGGTCAAGGTCTTCGATGCGAACCAACCAACGACCCCCATGGGCGCGTGCATCCAACCAACTGGCCAGGGCCGCGACCAGGGATCCTGGGTGCAATGGCCCGGTCGGCGAGGGCGCAAAGCGCCCGATGTAGTTTGGGCGAGGCGCAGCCATGCTCAAAGAATCAATCCATCGTGCTGTTCCAGCAAGGCCATACGGGTGTTGGGGCTTTGCAATTGCTGCAGCCACCAAGTCAAGGCCAAGCCTGGCGGCTGAGCGCCGGTCGCGGCATTGTTGCGCCAGGCATAGTGGAGCGGGAAGCGACTGGGCGCTTGCTGGCGCCGCAGTTCCACCAAGCGGCCGGCTTCGATATGTCTGCGCACCATGGCGCGGGGCAGGCTGCCGCAACCAATGCCACGCAACAGCGCTTGCAGTTTGCTGGCCATGCTGGGCAAGGTCAGCACCTCCTGGCCCGGCATGACGCCTATCGTCATCGGCGCCAGGCTGCGGGCGGTGTCGGCCACGGTGATGATGCGATGTTCGGCGATCACCTGGGCTTGCAGCGGCTCGGTGTACTGCGCCAAGGGGTGGTGCGGCGCCACGCAAAAAACCATTTCCAACTCGCCCAGCGTTTCGCAATGCACCGCGCTCCCGGGCGGCTGGGCCGAGGTGCCGATGGCCAGGTCGGCCTGACCGGAGATCAGTGCCTCCCAGGTGCCGGAGAGCACCTCAACGCGCAGCTTCAGTCGTGTCGGCGGGGCTGCCGGCGCCTCCGCCGTGCCGGCCTTGATTTGATAAAACGCTTCCATCAGGTCGAACAGGGCGCGCCGGGCGATGGCGTCGTCGATCACCAGGGTCAGCTCGCTTTCCCATCCGGTAGCGATGCGGCGCACCCGGTTCGCCACCGCGTCGATCTCTTGCAACAAGCGCCGACCTTCGACCAGCAACTCTTGCCCGGCTGCGGTCAACTCCGCTTGGCGGGAGCGGCGGTCAAACAAGAGCACATCCAGGGCCTCTTCGAGCTGGCGCACGCTGTACGTTAGGGCCGAGGGCACCTTGCCCATTTCGCGCGCGGCTGCAGCGAAGCTGCCGGTGCGGGCAATGGTGTCCATCATGTTCAGCGCTTCGGGGGTCAGCGCGCGGTACTTGTCCGGCTTGTGCATCGGGTGTGGGATTCGGGCGGGGCTTCATCTTATTTGAATGCAGCCTTCAAGCCGCCGCGCCTGCCGTGGACCTGGCCTGCTCTACATTGAGTACATCACTCGCGACGAGTCAGACAGGAGTTCTCTCATGCTTGAATTGATCAAATCTTCGGAACGTGGCTATGCCGATCACGGCTGGCTGAAGTCTTTCCACAGCTTTTCTTTTGCCGACTACTACGACCCTAAGCGCATGGGCTTCGGCGCTCTGCGGGTCATCAACGAAGACCGAATCGCGCCGGATACCGGCTTTGGCACCCATGGCCATCGCGATATGGAAATCATCAGCTATCTGCTCGAGGGCGAGTTGGCCCATAAAGACAGCATGGGCAACGGCTTGGCCGGCGGCGCGCACAGCGGCGTGATCCGCCCTGGCGATGTGCAGGGCATGAGTGCCGGTTCAGGGGTGCGCCACAGCGAGTTCAATCATGCGCCAGGCAAGAGTACGCACTTTCTGCAGATTTGGATCCAGCCCGATGCGGACAAGCTGGGGCTGCCGCCGAGCTATCAGCAAGCCCACTTCACCGAAGCCGATAAGCGCGGCCGCCTGCGTTTGATTGCCTCGCCCGATGGGGCCGAGGGTTCGGTGCGCATGAATGCCGATGCTCGGCTGTACGCCAGCTTGCTGGACGGGGCTGAGCACTTGGAGTTCAGCGTCGCCGCAGGGCGCTTGGCCTATGTGCATTTGGTGCGCGGCCGCTTGCGGGTGAATGGTCAGGCCTTGGAGGCGGGTGACGCGATCCAGATGCGGCAGGACATCGCGTTGACCTTGGATCAAGCGCAAGACGCGGAAGTTCTGCTCTTCGACCTGCCCGCATGAGGCCTTGACGGCCTGGCCTGGACTCGGGCGGGCGAATCGCGAGCAGGCTCTCGGCTCGGGCGCTCAGATCATTGCATACTGCAGCGTGAAGCTGCATGCGGCTGCTGAAGCACTGACCATGAACAACCTACTCGACCTCTTGGAGTTTTTGCCCTGGCCCGATTGGCTGGGCTTGGCCTCATTTTTTGCCGCGTGGATTGGCTATGCCATGTTCGCAAAAAGGCATTCGCAAGCCGAGGGCTCCTTGCTCGCGGCCACCAATCGGGAGCGCTGGCGCTGGATGTATCAGGCCACTTTTCGTGAGGTGAGGGTGGTGGACGGCATGGTGGTTCAAAACCTGTCGACCAGTCCTTCGTTTTTCGCTTCCACCACCATCCTGATCATCGGTGGTCTTTTGGCCTTGCTGGGCGCGGGAGAGAAGGCCTCCGAGATGGTGCGCGAGCTGCCCTTCACGGCTCGAACGTCGGAACTGGTGTTCGAGTTCAAGCTGGGCTTGTTGACCGCGATATTCATTTACGCCTTTTTTCGCTTCACCTGGAGCATGCGGCAGTACACCTTTGGCGCTTTGCTGGTGGGGTCGGCGCCCGAGTACACGCAGTTCGAGCGGGGCGAGGCCTCACGCGAGCTTTTTGCAGACCGTGCCGGCCGCGTCATGGGCTTGGCCGCCGAGACCTTCAACGACGGCTTGCGGGCCTATTACCTGTCATTTGCGGCGGTGGCTTGGTTCTTCTCCCCATGGGCTTTGTTGGGGGGCACTGCAGGGGTCATCTACGTCCTGTACCAGCGCGAGTTCCATTCCGAGGTCTTGACCGTGCTGCGCGCGGACCCGCCCTGAGCAACGCAGCCCATCGCTGGTGGGGGCCGGCTGAAGCCAGGAGCTAAGTTGCCACAAAAGGGATGGTCAAGGTGAAGCAGGTGCCTGCACCCGGTTCGCTGCTCACGGCGATGCTGCCGCCCAGCATCCCGGTGACGATGTTGTAGCTGATGTGCAGGCCCAACCCGCTGCCGCCTTGACCGAGCTTGGTGGTGAAGAAGGGCTCGAAAACACGTCCCAGATGTTCCGCCTTGATGCCGCAGCCGTTGTCGCTGAATTCGATTCGAAGCAATGCGTCGTCCATTTTTTGGGCGCGCAGCGTCATCAGGCCCTGGCGCCGTCCCTCCAAGCCATGCACCAGAGCATTGATGATCAAATTGGAAAGGACCTGCCCCAAGGGGCCGGGATAACTGTCCATCTGCAGGCCTGCGCCGAGCACTAGCCTCAGTTCATGATCACCCTGACGCAAGCGGTTGCCCAAGGTCAGCGTGATCTCATCGCACAGGGTTCTCAAGTCGAAGCTGCGCCTTTGTTCCGAGGTCTGATCCACGGCCAATTGCTTGAAGCCGCTGATCAGGTGGGTGGCTTGTTGCAGACTGTTCACCAGCAAAAGTGCCGACTCGGCATTCGACTGACAAAACTGCTCCAACTCCTTGCGGCGCAGCGCGCCTTCTTCTGTGCGACGAAGAAACTCGCTGCTGACATCGCGCAAGGTGCTGGCCAGCAGCAAGCTATTGCCCAGTGGGGTGTTGAGCTCATGGGCGACGCCGGCCACCAAGGAGCCCAAAGCCGCGAGTTTCTCCTGCTCCACCAGTTTGGACTGGGTCAGTTGCAACTGCTTGTAGGCCTCGGCATTGTCGATGGCCACGGCCGCATAGGCCCCCAAGGTGCGCAAGATGTCCAACTCCGTCGGGCCGAAAGCCCCGGGCTTTTCGCTGAGCAGGCTGATGACGCCAATCACCTCGCCCTTCAGCAGCATGGGGATGTAGATGCCCGAGCGAGCCGCCTCGGGCTCTTGACCATCGAGCAATTGAACTCGTCCTGATCGGCCCGGGCTTGTGCTCAGTTCGCGGTTGTCATGACTGAAAGCCGCGATACAGAGTTCCCGTGCTTGCAGGGCGCAGCGCACCGCGGGCTGATGGGTGTCATCCAGGCTGCGGCAGTAGGGCTTGAAAGCCTGACCCCGCTGCATGACGAAGTCGAAGTTGAGCGTGCGTGCCCTTCGGTCCAGCAAACCGACACCAAACACCGAGGCATCCACCAGTTCCTGAACATGCTTGTACAGCGTTTGCTGGATCGCGGCCAGATCCAAGGAGGCGGTGATCTGGCGCCCGATTTCACTCAACAAGGCGATGTCTCTGCGCGCCTTCTCCGCAACCTCACGTTGCGCAAAGGCGATTCGTTTCTCATCGGCCAATTGATGGGTGCGGGACGCCACCTCCTGTTCCAGCAAGTGTTTGGCGCTTTGCAGGGCGGCCACCCGCAGCCGATAGGCGCCAGCCAAGGTCAGCCCGAGCAGGAGCAGCAAGCCCGTTCGCCACCACCAGGTGCGCCAAAACGGCGGCAGCACGTCAATGACGAGTATGTCTTGCGCCTCACTCCAAACGCCGTCTGAATTGGCCGCCTTGGCCCTCAGTCGGTAGCGACCGGGATCTAAATTGGTGTAGGTGGCCAGGCCCAAAGAGCCCTGGCCATAGATCCAGTCGCGATCAAAGCCTTCCAATTGCCAGGCATAACGATTGAGCTTGACGCGGTCAAAGTGCAGGGCTGCCAACTCGAAGCTGACCATGTTTTCGTTTGGACTTAATCGGATCGACTTGGTCAAGTGCAAAGGGCCGTTGATGCCCAGATCAGCCAGGCTTGCATGGCTGCCGCTTGGCTTGTTCTCTTTGCTGGAGGTGCTGGCTTCGGTCTGGGCCTCCTCCAGCAAAGAGCGATTGAGAATCAAGAGATCGCTCAGGATCACCTTGGGCGCCGCCGGGTTGTCCTTCAGTTTTTCCGGCCAAAAGCGCAAGAGCCCAGGGCCGCCGAAGTAAAGCGCCCCGTCCGGGCCGCGGTTGGCGGCGGCGAAATTGAAGCCGCGATCGAACTGACCGTGGCCGCCAAAAAAACGCGCCTGTCGCTCGGCCGGTCGAACCCGGGTCAAGCCGCGTTCGCTGGCCAACCAAAGCTCTCCATTCAAGGCATCCTGAATGGCCTCAAACCCGCCCACCGGCATGCCGGGGATGCCGCGCCAGGACTTCATGGACCAGGTCTTGACCTCGCCTCTCTCCTTGGGGCGGCGGTTGATCAACTCGTACAGACCTTGGTCGGTCGCCAGCCAGATGCGACCTTGGCTGTCTTGGCGCATGCCGTGAATGGCTGGGCTGGGCAGGTCTGCGTCTGCGCCTTCTACTGCGACGGGAGCGGAAAAGCTGTCCGTGGCCGCATCCCACCACTGCAAGCCTTCCTTGCTGCCAATCCACAGGCGGCCTTGCCGGTCCCACATCAAGCTGTCGATGATGGGATGAATCAATGCTCCCGGCTGCTTGGGCTGGGCCTGATAGCGATGAATATGGAGTTGAGCGTCGATTCGGTACAGCCCAGACGCACTGCTGGCCCAAATGCCCCCGGGCCGCTCTTGATCCGGCACGATGGCGCTGATGGAGGTTTGTGAATCGGAGAGCACGACCTTGGCTGGCTGTCCCGGCTGAGGCTTGTAAAGCACCAAGCCCCGATCACCGCCCACCCAGATTTGACCGTCCGGACCTGCCAGCAGGGCTTTGGCATGGCTGATGGGCATGTCTTTTGACGGGATTTGCTGCACCTTCCCACTGGGCAGATGCAGGCGGTTCAGCCCACCCCCATAACTGCCGATCCAGGCGTGCTCAGTGCCGTCCAGCAAGATCGCCATCACCACTGGAGAGGAGAGCGACTGCGGATCTCCCGGAATGCTCAGATAGCTGCTGAAGCCTTGCCGACGCAGATCGACCAGATCGATGCCGGATTCGGTGCTGCCCACCCACAGCACGCCGGATCGGTCCTGCATCAGCGAAGCCAAGGTTTGGCTCGACAAACTGGCCGCGACGCCCGGCAAATGCTCGAAGGTTTCCAAGCGCTCGGAGTCTTCTCGCCAGCGATGCAAGACGGCCAACTCGCCGATGCCGATCCACATCGCGCCGTCTTGGTCCAGCAGCAGGGCGTGCACCATCTGTCGCGGCAGATTCAACTGGCTGGCGAGCGGGTCGGGCTCGGCACGGCCATCCTTGACCCGCCAAGTTTGCAGGCCGGCGCCTAAGCCGACCCAAACTCGGCCCTGGGCGTCAAGGGCCAGGCGATTGACGAACCGTTCGCCACTGCGGAGTTGCATACCTCCGAGGCCATCGCCGGTCTTGAAACTCAAGCCTTGTGAGTAGGCCTTTGGCCCGGCTTTGATGTGCGAGATGTGGTCATTTCGCGCCACCCAAACGCCGCTGGCGCCGTCTGCGCACATCGCGGTGATGAAATAGGGATTGCTGCGCCCTTCGGCATTGCCGCTGTGTGGCCCCAGGGTGAACGATCCCTGCACCGGGTCATACAAATAAAGACCGCCCGAGAAGGCCACCCAAAGGCGACCCTCTGTCGCTGGCGCCAGCCCGACCACACGCCGGGCTCGGTGGGTCAGTTCGGTCGGGGCAGACAGGCGTTGGATGCGTTCGGTGCGCAAGTCCAGTCGGTCCAAGCCCCCGAAGCCGCCCATCCAAATGACCTGACGCAGCGGGTCCTCCAGCAAGGCCTGAATGACCGAGTGGCTGGGGGAATCGGGGGCTTGAGGCTTGTGCAAGAAAGTCTTGACGCGCCGGCCGTCATAACGCGCCAGGCCGTTGGTCGTGCCCAGCCAGATCATGCCTTGGCTGTCTTGCAGGCTGCTCAGGACATAAGGGCTGGGCAAGCCTTCTTCAATGCCCAGATGGGTGAAGCGCAAGCTGCTCAAGGCACTGGCCGTGCTGGCCGTGGGCCAGAGCAAGCTCAAAGACAAGAAGGCCCAAAGCGCCCAAGCAAGCAAGCGGCTAGGGGGGCGGCGCGCGGCAAGGCATGGCTTCGTCGGCATGGCGCTATCTGGCTCGCGCAGGCGGCTTCTTGGCGGACAGACTCTGGACCCAGTCATCAATCGCAGCCCTCTTGAAGCGAGCGATCCTTTTGATCGCTAGCAGCAGTATCGGTCAAGCCTGCTGCGTCCTGCACAGGGTAGCTCAGGAGAAAACGCCCTTTTTTCTGGGTCGGGCGTGGCCAAGACTGGGGCTATGGCTGGGGCTTGGGCAGTGGAGCCGACACCGGCAAGATGATGCTGACCAAGGTGCCCTGACCCGGTGCCGATTCCACCCGGAGGTGGCCGCCTAAGGTCTTGTTGACCAGGTTGTCGACGATGGACATGCCCAGCCCACTGCCGCCTTTTCCCATCTTGGTGCTGAAAAACGGGGTGAAGAGCTTGGCCTGGGTGGCCTCATCCATGCCGCGACCATTGTCTTGGCAATTGATCTGCACATGGGCATCGCCCGCCCAACTGGCGCTGATACGAAGCTCACCTCCTTGGGCAAGGCCGTCGAAGGCATGCAAATAGGCGTTGTTGATCAGATTGGTCAGCACCTGATCAAGCGGGCCGGGGTAGCTGTCAAGCGCCATGCCCTCGGGAATCTCCAGTCGGATCTGGTGGCCTTGGCGCCTCAGGCTTGGCGCCAAGGCATCGAGCAATTCTTCGACAACTTGGCGAAGGTCGAAGGTCCGGCGCTGTTCGCTGGCCTGGTCGGTCGCTACCTGCCTGAAACTCTTGATGAGTTCTGCTGCCCGTTCCAGATTGCGCACCGCCAACTCGCTGCCTTCAATCATCTGCACCAAAAACTGATTCAACTCGGAGCGCCGCAGGCCGCCAGCCTGCATCGACTGCTGGAATTCGCGAGCCAAGGCAGCCAGGGTGCTGGCGCTGATCAGGCTGTTGCTCATCGGTGTGCTGAGCTCATGGGAGACCCCCGCGGCCAGGGTGTTCAAGGTCGCCCGGGCTTCACTGCGGGTCAGTTCTTCGCGAGACAGACTCAGCTTGTGCATGGCCTCTTCCAACTCGGCACTGCGCTCCGCCACCCGTTGCTCCAGCGTGGCGTTGAGTTCAAGGATGCGCGCTTCGGCTTGCTTGCGGGCTTCGATTTCGAGCATTGTGCCGGCGATGATCAGGGCTCGGCCCTGTGTGTCTCTTTGCAAGACCTTGCCACGTACCGCCACCCATATCCAGCGGCCATCGGCGTGGTGGCGCCGATACTCGACCACAAAAGCAGGAAGCTCTGCGCGCAGATGCTTGAGCAGCGCCTCTTCAACCGGATTCAAATCGTCGGCGTGGCAGTCCTCGCGCCAGCGATAGCTGCGCTTGCCGTCATACAAAGCTCGATCCACCCCGGTAATTTCGGCCCAGTGCTCATTGACCCGAAACTCCTCGGTTTCAAAGTTGTACTCCCAACTGCCGGCACCGGTGCCGTCGATGATGTTTTGCAAGCGTTGGCGCTCATCCAGCAGTTGGTGGCGGGCATTCAGCACACGGCTCCGATCTTGCAAGGTGCGGTGAGCCGCCAGCATCAAGAGCAGGGTGCACAAGAGACCCGCGCCACCGACCCAGGTGGCCAGACTGGGCGGCTGAGCGGCGAAGAAGGTGGGGCGGGGGTGGAGCACCACGTGCCACTCCCGATGTGAAACCGACAGGCTGCGTACCCGGTCACTGGTATGAGTGTCGTGCACATCCTCCCCGACACGGGCCTGGAGATCACTGTTGGCGCCGATGCTGACATAGATGGGTTTGCTCAGCGACATGTCTTTGTCGAACACGAGCAGGTCAAGATGCGCCGCATTGGCGCGCTCCGCCGCTTGTTGCAAGATCGGTGGCAACTCGATCACGGCGGCCAAGAATCCCCTCAGCACCGGCGCAGGAGAATTCGGCGGGGCGACGGCATACACCGGAGCGGTGATGGCCAGACCAAAGGAGGTGGAGGAGGGGATATCGCCGCGCAGGACCCGGAAACTCTCTGAAGCGACCGGCTCGCCAAGGACGCCAGCCTGCCGTTTGGACGCCATGCGCACCGTGTCTGCGGCCAAATCAAAGCCCAGTGCTGCGCCTTGTTCGGGCCAGGCGAACAGAATGGGCAGGTACTGATCACGCGGCGGGGCAGCACGCCAGGTTCCCTCTGCTTCGTCGGGCTCGACCACGCGGTAGTCCTTCAGACCCTGTGCTCGGGCGTCGAGCTCGAACTGAACGCGTTCGCTGCCCTTGACCCAGGGCTGCCATTCCAGCACCCGGATGGCGGGAACCTTGCCCACCAGGCTTTGCGCATAACGGCTGAAATCGGCGCGTTGAAGCTGTGGCAGCTGTTCCAACATCAAGGCGCCGTTGCGCGTCGCCTCAGCAGCCCGGATCAGCTCAAGCTCGAGCGAGTTCAAAACGGTCTCGGTCGACGCGGCGAAGGCCTCATCCTGACGCCGCATCTCGGCATCTCGCAAGGCTTTGAAGGCGAAGGCGCTCAACACCAAGCCGACCAGGGCGACCGCACTCAGAATCATCCCATCAAGCAGGAGTGCACGGCGCCTGCCTTGCCTGTCACGGAGCTCGCGAGGCGAAGTGCTGTGATCCGTGTTCGGCTTGGAGCTTGAAGTCCTCACGGCCCTGCCTTATCTCGATGTGCTGCGGTTGATGGGGCCCAGCTGCCGACGGCCTTACTTCAATCCGCCGCTCAAAAACTGCTGCAGTCGCTGGCTTTGCGGCTTCAGCAGCACTTCACGCGGATTGCCTTCTTCTTCGACCCGACCTTGGTGCAGAAACAAGGTGTAGTTGGAGACCTCGCGGGCAAAGCCCATTTCGTGGGTGACGACAATCATGGTGCGGCCCTCGGCCGCCAGATCGCGCATCACCTTCAGCACTTCGCCGACCAACTCAGGGTCCAGCGCCGAGGTGGGTTCGTCAAACAGCATCACTTCGGGTTCCACCGCCAGGGCGCGCGCAATCGCCACCCGTTGCTGCTCGCCGCCGGAGAGTTGGGCCGGGTAGACGTCTTTTCGGTGGCTGACACCGACGCGGGCCAGCAAGGCCTCGGCCTTGGCGATGGCCTCGGCGCGAGGCACGCCCAGCACATGGATGGGTGCCTCGATGACGTTCTCAATCACCGTGCGATGGCCCCAGAGATTGAAGTTCTGGAACACCATGGCCAGGCGCGAGCGCCAGTGCTGCAACTGCTTGGCATCGGCGGACTTGAGGCTGCCGTCGCGGTCTCGCACCAGCTTGAGCTCTTCGCCGTTCAGCGATAAGCGGCCTTCATAGGGCTGCTCCAAGAGATTCAGGCAGCGCAAAAACGTGCTCTTGCCCGAGCCGCTGGAGCCGATCAGGGTGATCACATCGCCGGTCTTGGCCGACAGCGAGACGCCCTTGAGCACCTCGCGTTCACCGTAGCGCTTGTGCAGGTTTTCAACAATCAAACTGGCTTCAGACATGGCTCAATTCTCTCAGGCGCCCAGCAATTTGCCGGTGCGGGTGGCTTGCAGGCCGGCGACCTTGGCGATCTTCATGCCAGCGGTGGCGAAGCGAACGAAATCGCGCGCAAAGAACAGGCCGTCGACCGGGCTTTTCAGTTCAGTGACGCTGCCGCTGAAGGGGCAGATCACATGGGCCAGCACATCGCCGGCCGCCACGGTTTCGCCGGCTTGGCGCAAAAAGGTCAAGACGCCAGCGGTTTCGGCCTTGATAGGCATGCAGCCGGCCAGCGGGCGGGCATCGCCCACCGCGGCAGGCATGGCCGGGGCCGGGCCGCTGATCAGGCCACGGTAGTTCAGGAAGTCGATGATGTTCTGCGCGTCGGCCTCGGCCAGGCCATGTTCCACATCGGCGGCGCCGCGCAATTCCACGGTTACGGCCAGGCAGGCTTGCGGGATGGGGAAGCGGCCGGGGAAACGCTCCGAAAAGCGCTTGTCCCATTTCCACCAGACCTGCGAGCAGGCTTCGTCAAAGGGGTTGTCACCCGAGTCCTGCGCCAAGAGCGTGACGCGCGAGCCCAGATAGTTGGCCAGCGCCTCGCACTCCGGCCAGCAGGGCGTCTCGGTGTAGAGGTGCATGACGGCCTGGGCATCGCAATGCAGATCGAGCACGATGTCGGCGTCGCAAGACATCAGCATCAAAAGGCGGCGCAGCGACTTCAGCTCGGTGTCCACCGGTGCGGCCGTGATGGCCTTGACCAGTTCGCGCCGCAAGATTTTGACGTTAGCTTCAGCGTCTGGCCCCAGCTCGGCCTCAGCCGCCAAGGCGGCGGCTTCGATCTGGTCCGGGTAATGGCGGTTGAAATTCTCACCGCTGGTGGACTCAAATCGGCCCAGGTGCATGTGCAGCGCGTACTGCGACAAGCCAATCGGGTTGGCAACCGGCACCAGAATGATCTCTCCGGCTATCCGGCCAGCCTCCTCCAGCGCCTGCAGCCTTTGGCGCAGATGGTGGGCCACCAACATGCCGGGCAATTCATCGGCATGCAGCGAGGCCTGGATATAGGCCTTTTTGCCGCCAGGCTTGCCGTAGTGCAGCGAGATCAGTTCGCGCTGCGTGCCGGGGGCGGGGGAGATCAGGGGGTGGTGGTGAATGTGCATCGGCAAAGGAATCGGGTCGGGCGAGGCTGGACTCAGACTCAGCGCGGCATCAAGGGCTTGAGCCAACGCGCCTCGGCCTTGTGGAACAGGCCCACCAGGGTCAGCGTCATCAGGAAGTAAAAGACCGCCGCGGTGATGAAGGCCTCGAAGGGGATGTAATAGGTCGAGTTGACCTGGCGGGCCGCGCCGGTCAGATCCAGGATGGTGACGATGCTGGCCAGCGAGGTGCCGTGCAACATGAAGATGGCTTCATTGCTGTAAGCCGGCAGCGAGCGGCGCAGGGCCGAGGGCAAGATGATGCGGCGAAACATTACCCAGCGGCTCATGCCAATCGCCTTGGCGGCTTCGATCTCACCGGCCGGCAGGGCCTTGATGGCGCCGGCAATGATCTCGGTAGTGTAGGCGCAGGTGTTCAGCACAAAGCTCAGGCAGGCGCAGAACCAGGCCGAGCTCAAATAGGGCCAGAACGCGCTTTCGCGCACCGCTTCGAACTGGGCCAGGCCGTAATAAATCAGGAACAGCTGCACCAGCATCGGCGTGCCACGGAACACATAGGTGTAGACCCAGATGGCGCGCGAAACCCAGCGTCCCCAGCCGCTGCTGAGGCTGCGCAAAACGCCCAGCGGCACGGCAAACAACAGGCCCAGCACGAGCGAGATCACCAGCAACTGAAACGTCGCCAGCGCACCGTCTAGATAGAGCGGCAGGTTCTCAACAATGGCTTCGAAATTCATAAAGCACTCTTTCGCACGCCGGTCGAGAAGCGTTTCTCCAGCCAGTTGAAGAGGAACTCGCTGGCGGTGGTGAAGAGCAGATAAATCATGGCCACGGCCAGATAAAACACAAAGGGCTCGCGGGTGGAACCGGCCGCTTGTTGGCCGCGCGTCATCAGGTCAGACAGGCCAATCACCGACACAATGGCCGTGCTCTTGATCAGCACCAGCCAGTTGTTCGACAGGCCCGGCAAGGCGTGGCGAAACATCTGCGGCAGGGTGATGCGCCAGGCAATCTGCCAGGGCGTCAAGCCAAAAGCCAGGCCGGCCTCGCGCTGCCCCGGCGGCACGGCCAAGAAGGCACCGCGGAAGGCTTCGGTCAGATAGGCGCCGAAGATGAAGCCAATCGTCAGCACACCGGCGACGTAGGGGTTGATGTCGATGTACTCGTCGTGACCCAGGCTGGTCGCGAGGGTGTTCACCGCCACTTGACCGCCGTAGAAGATCAAGAGCATCAGCACCAGATCGGGCACCCCGCGGATCAGCGTGGTGTAGATATAGGCCAAGCCGCGGGCGAAACGCCACTTCGACAGCTTGGCCATCGCGCCCATCAGTCCCAGCGTCATCGCCATGGCCAAAGAGGCCAGGGCCACGCTCAGCGTGACCCCAGCGCCCTCCAGCAGGCTGGGCAGGAAGTCAATCAACGGTCCTTGCAAAGCCATCAGGTCTTATTTCTTCGGAGCGATGTCGTATGGGAAGTACTTGTCATTGAGCTTTTTGAAGGTGCCGTTGGCGGCAACCGCAGCAATTGCGTCATTGAACTTCTTGCCCAGGGTCTTTTCATCGGCCTTGCGCATGCCCACGCCGGAGCCGGTGCCGAAGTACTTCACGTCATCGTAGTTGGGGCCGATCATGGCGAAGCCCTTGCCTTCGGGCTTGCTCAGAAAACCTTGATCGATGGCCACCAGGTCGGCCAGCGTCAGCTCGATACGGCCGGACTTCAGGTCCAAAAAGGCCTGATCCTGGGTGGCGTAGCGAACGATCTCGCTTTGCTTGAACACGGCTGCGGCAAACTTTTCATGGATGGTGGCGCGCTGCACGCCAATCTTTTTGCCCTTCAGGCCGGCAGGCGAGAAGTCCAGCTTGGCGTCGGCCTTGCCGGCGAAGCGTGCCGCCGTGTTGTAGTAGGCATTGGAGAAGGCGATGGTCTTCTTGCGCTCTTCTGTGATCGACACCGAGGCGATGATGGCGTCCACCTTCTTGGCCTGCAGGGCCGGGATCAAACCGTCGAAGTCTTGTTGCACCAGGGTGCATTCGGCCTTCATCTCGGCGCAATAGGCCAGGGCCAGGTCGATTTCGAAGCCCTTGAGCTTGCCATCGGCGCCGACTTCAGAGAAGGGAGGGTAGGCGCCTTCAACACCAATGCGGATCTTTTTCCATTCGGGGGCCTGGGCTTGAGCGACGAGGGCGCTGCAGCCGAGGGCGATCAGGGCAATCAGTTGACGTTTTTGCATGGCATCTCCAGGGAAGTGATGAGGAATGAAACCGAAGCGAGCATCTTGCTATGGATGCGGTACCTCGGTACCTAGGGTTTGAGCGTAGTCAGAAACGCTTGCACGGGCACCAAGCTGGCCGCCGGGTCTTCTTCATGCGGCACATGGCCCAGGCCGGGCAGGGTGACCAACTGGCTGCCGGCAATATCGCGCGCAAAAGCCTCGCCGTTGACCGGCGGGATCAGGCGATCAAGTTCGCCCCACAGAATCAGCGTGGGCAGGCGCAATTGCTTGAGTCGATCAACCTGGTTGCCGAACTGCATCTGCACCAGGCGTTGGGTCAGGGCCGCACGGTTGCCGGCGCGCAAGGTCAACTCGAAGTAGCGGTCGATCAGCTCGGGGCTGGCGCGGGCCGGGTCGCCATACACGCTGCGCACGCTGCTCGCCACCAATTGGCGCGGCAAGAGGTATTGGCTCAGCCAACTGACACCCGGCAGACGGGCCAGATAAAAGCCCAGCGGCACGGCATCCGGCTTGAAGTTGTAGCCACTGGCATCGACCAGGATCAGGCCCGCGGCCAAATCGGGCCGGTCGGCCGCTACCGTCCACGCCACCTCGCCGCCGAGCGAGTTGCCAGCCAGCACCGCGCGCTGCACTTGCAAGTGCGCCAACAGCTGGCTGACAAAGGCGCTGTAGGCTTCGATGCTGTAGTCGCCGCTCATTGCCGGGCCGGTCAGGCCAAAGCCCGGCAGGTCGAAGCTGATGACGCGGCGTGTTTTGCTCAGTTCCGCCACCCAGCCTTCCCAGGTGTGCAGACTGGCCGAGGTGCCGTGAATCAAGACGATGGGCAGCGGGTCGCCGGCCGGGCCTTGGTCGCGCAAATGCAACAGCTGACCCTTCAGATCAATGAAATCGGATGGGGGCGGCGCCCACATGGGCAAGAGGCTTTCCAGCGTTCGGTCCTCCGCCTTGGTGGCGGCAAAGCCCAGGGCCGCGGCCAGGAGCAAGACGCCCAGCAGGCGCAGCAGCAAATCTGACCCGGTGAGACTTGTCTGGCTCATCCGATCTTGACCTGGCTTTCGGCCATGGACCCTGGCTTGGCCCGGTGGGCCTCGCTGGCGGGTCTATGAATTTCGGTGGCGGCATGCAGGCCGGCGTCCAGCGCTTCGCGCTCGTCAAAAACAAAGCAGCTGCCTTGGTAGTGCGGGCCGCCGGTTTCCTCAAAGTACTTGAGGATGCCACCTTCCAGTTGATAGACCGGGCCGTCCAGGCCTTGCTGTTGCAAGTAAATGGCGGCCTTTTCACAGCGGATGCCGCCGGTGCAAAAGCTCACTACCGTTTTGCCCATCAGCTCTTCGCGATGCGCTTGCACCGCCTCGGGGAACTCGCTGAACTTGGCAATGCGCCAGTCGATGGCACCCTCAAAAGTGCCGTAGTCCACCTCGAAGGCATTTCGGGTGTCCAGCGTCACCACCGGGCGGCCGTCGTCGTCATGGCCTTGTTCCAGCCAGCGGGCCAGCGTCACGGCGGGCAGGGCCGGCGCGCGCGGCTGCGCGTCGGGTCGGATCGCCGGGTGGTTCATGCGGATGATTTCGTTCTTGACCTTGACCAAGAGCTTGCGAAACGGTGTGCTCTCGCTCCAGCTCTCTTTGGGTGCCAGATCGGCAAAGCGCGGGTCTTGGCGCAGTGCGTCGACCCAGGCGTTCACCGCTTCGCCGCTGCCGGCCAAGAAGAGGTTGATGCCCTCTTCGGCCAGCAGCACCGTGCCCTTCAGCCCCAGATCCAGCGCGCGCTGGTAGAGCGTTTCGCGCAGCGCTGCGCAGTCGGGCAGGCTGACGAACTTGTAGGACGAGATGTTCAGGACGGGGAGGGGTGCGTTCATGTCTTTGGGCAGGGGTCAGGCTGAATTGTAGGCAAGAGCCCGCGCGCGCCCGGCGCGGCCCCCAAGATGAAGTCCAATACGGGGCATGAATTCCACCCATGACACCGAACAGCGCCTGATCGAGTTGGAGATCAAGGCCTCGTTCAGCGAAGACCTGCTTGACCAGTTGAACCAGATCATCACCCGCCAACAGGACCAGATCGATGCCTTGCGGCGAGACGTGGCCGCGCTACGGCAGCAGGAGCCAGAGGCTGGTGGCCCGGTGTTTCGCAGCTTGCGCGACGATCTGCCGCCGCATTACTGAAGCCATCAGGACTCAGGCGCTGAGCAGCTTGTGGATCAGCTCGGGCGTGGAGGCGGCGGCGTATTTCTTCATCAAGCGGCCGCGGTAGACGTCCACGGTGCGGGGGCTGATGTCGAGGCGGCGACCGATCAATTTGCTGGTCAGCCCCTCGATCAGCAGGGCAGCGATCTCGCGCTCGCGCGCGGTCAAGTCGGCGGTGAGCTGGCGGTGGGCCGACAAGTCTTCAAAACTCCAAATGCCTTCGGCATGCGGGTCGGCCGGGTTCAAAGCGCGCCCGGACACATGGCACCAAAACAGCTGCGCCGAGCCGAGCCGTTTCATCACCCGGTCATCGGCATAGAAACCATGGGCGCCGAGTCGGGCGGCGATGCGCTCGCCGGTGCGTTCAAACTCGGCCGTGCTGGGGTAGAGCACTTCAAAGCTCTGCCCGAGCAGTTGTTCGCGGCTGGCGCCAAACATGGCCAGCAGATGCTGGTTGCAATCGACGATCAAACGGCGCGCCGAGATCACCAGGCCGATGGGGGCCAGGTCGAAGGCGCTGCGGTAATCGAGGCTCATGAGGCGGGCGGCCGCAGTGGCTGGGACATGATGTTCAGGGGCGCTGAGTGAGCGCCCTCAGGGCAAGTAGATGATGCGCAAGGAGCTGTCCACCAGATTCAGTGGCATGAACCCCACCGCCTGGGCGTGATGTTGCAGGTGCTTCTTCAAAGCGTCGACCGAGCTGAATTCCTGCGGCGCTCGGCGCCGGCCACCGAACTGTTGGGCGGCCCAGGCGGAACGGTACTGGGCCGGATTGCGCAGCAGCACCGAGTCGAAAAACTGCTGTCGCTCCGGGCCGGTGCTGAGGACCGGCTCGTGGCTGCCTTGCTCACCGAGGGAGCTGCGTTGCCCCATGAACAGCTCGGTCAGTGCCGATCGGCTGACATGACGCAGGCCGCTTTGTACCGACACCACCACCGCTAGCGGCGCGGGAGCGCGCGCCTTGATGATCTTGTCGATCTGCCCGCTGCTCAGCAATTGCTCGAGCGCCGCGTTCAACTGGTGCGGATCAAAGCGGTTGTTCGGCGAATAGCTGCAGCGGTAGGGCCGGCTGCCCACCGGCAATCGCCAGGAGGCCACGGTGTCGGCCTCATCTTGCTCCCTGAACCACGCGTAGCTGTGGCGACTGCTGACGCCATACGGGTGGCGCTCCTTGGCCAGCTTGCGCAACAGCCGCTCATCGTCCAGCGCGTCGTCGCGCTTCAATCGCCCTTGCGAAAACAGTGCATCGATGAGCGGATAGGCCTGGCCTTGAAGGGTGCCGACCACCGTGCCTGGGGGAAGTTGCTCCAGGGTGTCAACGCCGGGCGACTTGCTGTGCCCGGCCAACATCTCTTGAATCTCAAATAGAACCGGGCTTTGTGCCTGTGGCTGTGGCTGTGACTCGATCTTCGACGCCAGCAAGGGACTCAGATTGCAGGCGATATCGCCTTCGCCATTTTTCAGCGCCACTTCCACTCGCAAGCGAGGCAGCGTCGTGAACTCGGCGCGTGTTTTGAGCAGCGCGGCCAGGGCTTGAGCGATCTCGACATCGATGCCGCCCACGGCTTGGTTGTCGCGCCAGACCACAAAGGGCGGCGTCAAGGAACTGGAGACCAGCACTTGCAGCGTGGGGCGCTCTTGTGCCTGGGTAGCGAGGCTGCCTGCGGCTGCCATCACAAGCAGTGCGCCGCGAACGTTTGTTCGCAAGAACGGGGTTCGCCGCGGCTTGATCAGCGCCCTCAGTTGCACGAGGCCGAGGCCGAGGGAGGGTTTTTGAGGCATGTCAGCTCCTCCGGTCTCAAAAAACAAAGTCCAGGCTGACACTCAACAGGCTGACGCGCCCATCCCAGGGCGGATGGCCTGGCTTCAGCTGAATCTCGCCATTGCGAGGCGTGCTCTTGTCGCCCGAGCCGGTCCAGCGTTCGTATTGCACTTTCAGTGCCGCCTGCTCATGCCAGTCCCAGCGCAGGCCGGCCAGCTCAATGCGTCGGCCCCAGGGGCGGTGCAGGCTGCGATCCAACTGGTCCAAACTCTGTTGGACGCCGGCCGGCAGGCCGAGCTTGGCTTGCAGGCCCAATGCCGCCTCCTTGTTGCGCGAGTTGCCCACCGAAACATAGGGCATGAGGGTGCCGAAGCGGTGCGACAGCAGCGCATACCAGCCATACAGCTCGGCGGCAAAGACCGAACTGCCGCCGCGTTTCATCGCCTCCGCACTGAGGGTCCAGTCGCCATGCTCCCAAATCAGGCCCAGATTGATCAGCTGCCCCTCCACACCTTGGGTGCGGGCCCGTTCTGGCAGGACTTGGGAACAGTTGCCGCAGAGGCTGCCGGCTTGGCTCAGCCCGTCAAGCTGGGTCTGCAAGGCCGGATCTTTCAATGAAAAACGATAGGCGGCCAGACCCAGTCGCAATGACAGACCTTCTTTCTGCCAACGCAAGGCGCTGGCCACGAAGGCCTGGGTATCGACCTGGCCGCGTGGCAGCGTGACCCGGTTCTGACCGGTGCCCAGGTCCAGGCTGAGGGTGCCGCCCCAGGCTTGATTGCTCAGGCTGGCGTTGATGCCGTCCACCGGTTCACTGCCACTGAAGCCGTACACCGCCGCCATCGGCCGTACCGGTGTCAGTGCATAGCCCACGCGCAGCGTCTCCGAGTGCAGAAACACCGGCAGCGGTTGGCGACCCAGGCGCACCGACCAGTGGGGCGAGGGGCGCCATCCGAGATAGGCCCATTCAGTAGACGGTCGGAAGCCGTTCACCAAATCGTCGCGCACCTGGACCTGGCCGACCAGTTCCAGCGACTGTTGGAACTGCCAGCGCAGCTGGGCTCCCAAGACGGTGTCTCCGTCCCAGCGCCCTTGCCCTTTTTGCGAGGCGTTCTTGACGCGCTCATGGGGTCGTACGGCGGCCTCTGCATCGTCGCCCCGGTAGCTTGAGATCGTGCCAAAACCACTCCATTGCAGGTCTTGGGCCTGGGCCGCGGTGCAGGCCGCCAGGCAGGCGCCAAGAAGCAGCGATCGATTCAGTCGGTCTCTTCCCATGTCGAATTCCAGGCGCGGCCGCCCGACCCTTTCAAACAGGTGTTCTGCTACGCCAGAGTTGGCGCGTTAGGCGATTCTACGTAAGCCCTACTTAATGCGATACGTAGTACGCTTCGCCGCTTGGATTGGTTTGACGGAGACTCACGCATGAACAAGGTATTCCCCAGCGCGGCCGAAGCGCTTCAGGGCATCGTCAAAGACGGGCAACTGCTGGCGGTGGGCGGTTTCGGCCTCTGCGGCATCCCCGAGGCTTTGATTGCCGCGCTGCGCGACAGCGCGGTCAAGGACCTGACGGTCATCTCCAACAACGCCGGCGTGGACGGCTTTGGCCTTGGCCAATTGCTGGAAACCCGCCAGATCAAGAAGATGATCTCCAGCTATGTGGGCGAGAACAAAGAGTTCGAGCGCCAATACCTGGCCGGCGAGTTGCAACTCGAATTCACCCCGCAAGGCACGCTGGCCGAGAAGCTGCGCGCCGGCGGCGCTGGCATCCCGGCCTTCTACACCCGCACTGGCGTGGGCACCATCGTGGCCGAGGGCAAGGAACTGCGCGAGTTCGATGGCCACACCTATGTGCTGGAGCATGCACTGTGCCCCGAGGTCGCCCTGGTCAAGGCTTGGAAGGCCGACAAGAGCGGCAATCTGGTCTTCCGCCGCACTGCTCGCAACTTCAACCCGGCCGCCGCCATGGCCGGCAAGATCACCGTGGTGGAAGTGGAGCATCTGGTCGAAGTGGGCGAGATCGACCCCGACGCCGTGCACCTGCCGGGCATTTATGTGCATCGCATCGTCGTCAATGCGAACCCTGAAAAGCGCATCGAGAAGCGCACCATTTCGCAGTAAGCCCCAATAATTTTGCGGGGCAGCGCCGCACCGCCTGAAGCGAGCGCCGCAGCCCTCAACGACCTGGAGAGAAGATCATGGCCTGGACACAAGACCAAATGGCGGCGCGTGCCGCTCAAGAGTTGGAAGACGGCTTTTATGTGAACCTGGGCATCGGCATCCCGACCCTGGTGGCGAACTTTGTGCCGGCGGACAAAGAAGTCTGGCTGCAAAGCGAAAACGGCATGCTGGGCATCGGCCCATTCCCGACCGAAGATCAGGTGGACGCCGACCTCATCAACGCCGGCAAGCAAACGGTGACTACGATTGCAGGCTCGTCGATTTTTGGCAGCCACGAGTCTTTCGCGATGATTCGCGGCGGCAAGATCAATCTGAGCATCTTGGGCGCCATGCAGGTCAGCGAGAAGGGCGATCTGGCCAACTGGATGATCCCTGGCAAGATGGTCAAGGGCATGGGCGGCGCCATGGACCTGGTGGCCGGCGTCAAACGCGTGATCGTGCTGATGGAGCATGTGGCGCGCAAGAAAGACGGCACCACCGATATGAAGATCTTGCCTGCTTGCACCTTGCCCCTGACCGGCGTGGGTGTGGTGAATCGCATCATCACCGACTTGGCCGTGATGGACGTGACGCCTGCTGGTCTCAAGCTGGTTGAGTTGGCCGAAGGCGTGACCCGCGAAGAAGTGCAGAGCAAGACCGGCGTGACGTTGATCTGAGTTTGATCTGAGCTCGATCTGATTTTTGACCGCCTCGGTCGGTGCTCGCCTCAAACGGACCGAGTGCCAGAAAAGATCCGCTGAACCCAAGGGCCTAGCTTCCACGCTGAGGCCCTTTTTTCTTGGGGCACATCTTGCGCCCCCATTTGCAGCAACCGCTCGGCCAGCAGCGTGAGCTTGGCTTGGCGTGCGGCCTGTAGCGGCGTGCATGCGTCGAACTCAGACGCTAGGCCTGGGTTGGCGCCGGCGTCGAGCAAGAACAAGGCAATTTCTTCTTGCCCCGCCAAAGCACTGGCCACCAAGGGCGTGGAAAGAAACTCGGGATGCGCGTAGTTGACATCCACGCCGCGCCCCACGTGGTAGCGGACCAATTCGAGATCGCCTTCGCAGGCCGCGTTGAACATCTCTTTCCAGTTGCCGCCGTCCATGTGTGCCACCTGCTTTGTCTGTCTGTGGGCGCAATGTAAGGGCATTCCATGCGGAGCAGGCTTAGGCCAATCCCGACATGGATCGGCGTTCTTGCGCTTGTGTTGGTCGCTTGGCTGGCAGGACTTCCCTTAGCATTGAGCAAACTTCTGGAGCCACCATGCAAAGACTGTCCTTGTTCAAAGCGCTGACCCTTTGCCTTGTGTCAGCTGTTGTGCCTGCCTTTGCGCAGCAAGCTTTGCCAGCCCAGCCGAGCTTTGATGCCGAGTTGGCTCAATCCGTCGGCGCAGACGATTACGGCATGCGCAAGTATGTGCTGGTGGTCTTGAAGACCGGGCCGAAGCCCATGGCCGCCGGGCCGGCGCGCGATGCGATGTTCAAGGGGCATTTTGCCAATATCAACCGCCTGGCAGCCGAGGGTAAGCTGGCGCTGGCCGGGCCCTTTGACGGCGTGGACGGTTGGCGTGGCCTCTTCATTCTGGCGGTGTCCGACATTGAAGAAGCCAAGCAACTGGCCGCTACCGACCCGGTGATCAGCAGCGGCGAGATGGTGGCCGAGTATCACAAGTACTACGGCTCGGCCGCGCTGATGCTGGTCAACCCGGCGCATGCCAAGGTGGCGAAAAAGAGCTTTTAAGTGCCGGCTTGGCTGTGTTGGCTTAAGAGGGCCGGTTGCTGACTCACGCGGCCTGGTGCTGTTTCATGGACGCATGCGGATCAAGCAAGGCCTGATCTCTGCCCGCAGTAAACCGCTTTTGACAGCGGTGTCGGCCATGGCGAAGGCGCGAATCTCATCCTTGCTGACGCCCGCGCTGGGAATCATCATGCCGGCCGGTGCATCGAACTGCGGCTCCCCCAGGGCCAGCGTCCCGGTTTGCAGCCATTGCCGGGAGTGCGCGATGGGCGTTGGCAAGCCTGGCTTTTCAAACAAGCGCTTGTCGGCTTGCCCACTCGGGCCTGGACGGTGGAACGCGAGATCGCGAAGGTCCCCCAACGCTCGTGCGCCTTGGTGCTTGTCCAACGCCAAGCGGGCCAGGCGCTGAGCACGCTCAGGATTGTCAATATCGATGTACTGCAGGGTGCATAACATCGAGAGCTCCCGAATTCGGGGCTCGGGCAAGCCCGGGGGGGGGCAGTAACGTGGTCAACAAGCGGCACAATCGCTCAGGCGTCGAAACTACGGCGCACAGATTCAATTCACCGATGAACCCAGCCACTCGCTTTCGCAAACCTTCAGTCGCCCGCCGGGGTGAGGGTGGCAGTGGATTTCGGGTTATTGGGCAGCCTCGTTAGACGTCACACTACAGACCATGCCAAGTCGATACACGCGTTTCGGCGAGTTCTTCATGCAAGGGCTCGCACAGACTCTCGCAGAGGGTACGGCCATAGACGTCCCGCACGTAGGGAGGTGTGTGGTTCGAAGCGTGCTTGAACCTCATATGCACCATTCAAACTGGAGCTTGCAAGTCAGCATCTCGTTCCCCAACTCCCATAGCGATATGACTATCGGCATGTACACGTTTGGGTCGTGCTTAATGGGTGACACGGAGAAGATTCAACTTCCTGAGCCGACGTATACGGACGAGCAAGACAAGATCTATCCGAACGAGCATCAAGAAGCCTGGTTCCGCCTGCTTGATAAGCTGGAGGCCGAATTGGAAGCCGCTGGCTACAGCATCGGGTCTTCAGATGACAGTGACTTCTATCTCATCACGGACTACATGCCATCAGACGGCATCTCTTGCTCGGTCCTCAAGCCAGAACTAGTCACGCAGGAGCTGATCGACAGGTGCCAACGCCTTACCAAGAATGAGGCATCTTGGAACATGTGGATTCGCCTCGGGTTTGACTTTGTCGACGATCGGCACAAAGGACATAGCGAAAACATACTTGTGCGTCCAGACCGAGTGGCCCATGACTACGACTCAGTTCGCCTTCAAAACGAGTTCAAGAATGAAATTCCTTTACTCGGGGTCGGCAGTGACGTCTAACCCGTCTACAAGGACTCCCACCATTTCCAGCTCCAATAGCAAAACCTGACCCTTCGGGGTCTTTTTCATTTCTAGACCTGTGTTCTGAACAGCGGCAACGCAACGAGGAACAGACTGAACATCTACAAACTGCTTTGCAGGCCGCGCCAAGCCAGTGGCTTGCCCCTTCGCCAGGCACAGGCCGCACGCAGCACTCCTTGTGTCCGTGCTCAGCCTGTGCTTTGTTGCTACGAACGTGTGTCTGCGATCTGAATTGGAATCAACGAGTACAAGCTTGCTGCGCCTCCTTGAGCGCGGGCAGCTTGCATTGAGGAGCCGGCGGCACATGCTCGGGACCAAAGCCGATCTCACGTGTCAGCACCGCCCACTGAATGCGGCGTTCTTGTTTGCCTGCGTCAATAGCTTTCCGGTGCCGACCGAGAACACAGCCTGCCCAGAAGCTTGGGGGCTTCCGTTCCCAAGGCCGATGGAGTGCAGCGGCATTCGCTATTGCGTCATCGGCCTCGGTACCAGCCGTATCTCAAACAGCTTGGGCCAGAGCTTGCCGGTTACAAACAGGCGTTTTTTGGCCGGGTCATAGGCGATGCCGTTGAGCACGTCTTCACCGCCACGGGCCGCGCCTGCGCGTTTGAGCAAGCCGCTGAGGTCGATCAGGCTTAGCACCTGGCCCGACACCGGGTCGATACGGGCGATCAGGTCGGTCTTCCAGATATTGGCGTAGATCTGGCCCTCCACCCATTCCAATTCATTGAGTTGCTCGACCGGTCGGCCCAGAGCGCGGACTTGCAGGCGCTTGATTTCCTTCATCGTGGCGGGCTCAAAGAAACGCAGCGTGGCCGTGCCGTCGCTCAGGATCAGATGCTGCCCATCATGGGTCAGGCCCCAGCCTTCGCCGCTGTAACTGAATTGGCGTTTGAGTTTGAGGGTCTTGAGGTCCCAGACAAAGCCGGTTTGCTGCTGCCAGGTCAGGCTGAACAGTTCGTCTTTCCACGCCGTCATGCCTTCGCCAAAGTACTGCTGCGGGATGTCGGCCTTTTGCAGCACTTTGCCACTCTCCAGTGCCACTTTGCGGACCGAGGAGCGACCGTGTAGCCCGGTGCTTTCATACAGCGCGCCGTCGCGGAACAGCAGGCCTTGGGTGAAGGCGTCCGGGTCATGTGGATAGCTGTTGACCACCACCGCGTCAAAGACCGGTAAGCGCACGCGTTGAGCTTGCGCGGGCGGCGCTTGCAGCAGCAGGGCTGCGATGAATGCCAAGCTGAGCCTCCAGGGCTGGGCGCTTAGATGGCGCAAGTGGCGCAATGGGCGCGCGGTGAAGCGGGGCAGGTTGATCAAAGCTCGCAATTGGGGCGTCCATTCAGGGGCTGCGGGCAGCCGGGCTTGTGCAAAACGATGGCGTAGCGGCGCGTATTTCACCATCACTGAAGCAGGGCGCAGTTCAGCCTCTGGCCAATTGAGGTTCGCGGGTCTTGGCTGATGAACGGGCAGTGATGCATAGCGGCTACAGATCGCCCAAATTTCTCGGCCCCGCTTAGATTTGTAAATGAGAACGGTTATTATTTAGCTCTTGTCGAGAGAGTCAACCCAGGTCGTCCCCAGGTAAGGCGCGCAAGGTGCCAGCGCTCGAAGCTTTTTCTATTCATCCGTTTGCCGGGATCCGACCTCATGTCCGCATTTATCAAGAGCCGCAAGCATGCGTCTCAATCTCTGTCTCCGTCTTTGTCTGGCGTTAGCGCCGCAGTGTCTGCCTTGGCGCTGAGCCTGCCAATGGCCGCCATGGCGCAGCAAGCCGCCGCAGCGAAGGCCGAGGAAACCTTGCCCATCGTGCGCGCCAAGGCCAAAGCCATCACCGAAAACGAATTCAAGGCTGAGGCCGCTTCTAGCGCCAAATTCGTCAAGCCGCTGCTGGAAACACCGCAGACCATCACCGTCATCAACAAGGAGTTGCTGCAGCAACAAGGCACCGCCTCCCTGAGCGAAGCGCTGCGCAACACCCCCGGCATCACCTTCACCCTGGGGGAGAACGGCAACACCAACACCGGCGACACCGTCTTCATGCGCGGCTTTGACGCCAGCGCCAATATCTTCGTGGACGGCGTGCGCGATCTCGGCGCTATCACCCGCGACACCTTCAATGTGGAGGCGGTGGAAGTGGTGAAGGGCCCAAGCGGCGCCGACAACGGCCGCGGTTCGCCCAATGGCTATATCAATATGGTCAGCAAGAAGGCGCAGCTGCGTGACTTTGCCGAAGGTTCGGCCCAAGTCTCCAGCGGCAGCCGCGTACGCCTGAGCGCCGATCTGAACAAAAAGCTGGACCTGGGTCTGCCCGGCGCCGCTTTCCGCCTGAATGCCTTCAGCGACCGTGGCAATGTGGTCGGCCGCGATGTGATCGAGCGCAACCGTTGGGGCGTGGCGCCCACTCTGACCCTGGGCCTGGGCACCGCGACCCGCGCCACGCTGAGCTATTTGCATGTGAGCCAAGACGCTACCCCCGATGGCGGCGTGCCTGGTGTGGGCCTGATGGGCTTCACCAGCGCGGAAGTCTTCCCGACGCTGGCGGGCGCCACGGCCAAACCGCCGGTGGGCGCAGTGATTGCCAAGGACCTCAAGCCTGTCTCGCGTAGCAACTTCTACGGCAGCAAGAGTGACTTTGACAACACCAAAGCCGATATGCTGACCGTGCAACTGGAGCACGACTTCGCCCCCGGCAGCACGCTGCGCAACACCACGCGTTTGGGCCGCACTCAGCAAGACCTGGCCCTCACCAACACCATCCTCAGCTCGGGCAATTGGGCCATCATTGGTGATGCCGCCAAACCCGAAACCTGGACGGTGGGTCGTGCCCGATTTGGTCGCGACCAGCGCAACCAGATCCTGGCCAACCAAACCAATCTGAGCACCGGCTTCACCGTGGCGGGAATCAAGAACAACATCAGCACCGGGATTGAGCTGACGCATGAGCAGCAAAACACCGCCGGGTTCACCTACACCAACACCGACGGCGACCGTGCCAATTTGTATGCGCCCAAGACCAGCGACAAGTTCGCCGTGCTGAGGCGTACCGGTGCCAGCACCGAAGGCAGCACCACCACGGCCGCCGCCTATGTGTTCGACACCCTGGACCTCACGTCCAGCCTGCAACTGAGCGCCGGCCTGCGTTTTGAGCGCTATCGCACCGAGTTCACCAGCATTGCGGCGCCCGCGACACCGGCGGTCGCTTCGACCACCTTTGCCAAGAGCGACAGCCTCAGCAGCGGCAAGCTGGGCCTGCTGTACAAGCCCAGCGAGAACGGCAGCGTCTATCTGTCTTACTCCACCTCGCAGAAGCCGCCGGGCAGCGATAACTTCACTCTCAGCAGTGCGGCGCCCAGTGGCGCGACCAATTCGGTCAGCATCAATGCGCCGAACCTGAAGCCGCAAGAAGCCAGCAATCTGGAGCTGGGCACCAAATGGGATCTGCTGGACAAGCAATTGCTGCTGACCGCCGCTGTGTTCCAGTCGGAGAACAAGAACGAGCTGGCGCGCGCCGCCAGTGCGACTGGTGAAGTGACCCAGTACGGCAAGAAGACCGTCAAGGGCTTGGAGCTGGGTGCGGCGGGCGCGGTGTCCAACAATCTGCAGCTGCAAGCCGGCCTGGTGTGGCTGGACAGCAAGGTGAACCAAGCGGCCGTGGTCGCTCCCGGTGCAACCGATGTGCAAACCGGCGCCGAGCTGGTCTACACGCCCAAGCTGAGCTTCACCTCCTGGGTCAACTACCGCTTGAGCGAAGGCGTCTTGCAAGGCTTGAGCCTGGGCGGCGGCGCACGCTACACCGCCAGCCAGACCACCCAGGTCAATAACGGCGCAGCCCCCGTGAGCGGCATCAACGGCATCCCCAGCTACTGGGTGTTTGACGCCATGGCCGCTTATGAGATCAACAAGCAGATCGGCCTGCAGTTCAACGTCGCCAATCTGGCCGACAAGTTCTACTTCGCCGCCGTCAACAGTGGTCGCAACCGCTTCACCGTCGGTGCGCCGCGCAGCTACAGCTTGTCGCTGAACGTCAAGTATTGATCCGTTCAGTCAGGCAATGAGCAAGTAAAGAGGCAGGGTCCAGATGTTGCTGCATATCGAGGGCGTTCTCAGCAAGGCCGAGGTGGGCGAGTTCCGCCAACGCCTCGCCGCTGAGGGCGAGTGGGTGGATGGCCGCGTGACCGTGGGCCAACAAGGCGCGCAGGTCAAGCGCAACCAGCAGCTGCGTCCGGGCTCTGCCCTGGCGCAGGAGTTGGGCCAGCGCATCCAGCAAAAGCTGGCCGCGCATCCGCAGTTCTTCTCGGCGGCGCTGCCGCTGCGCACCCTGTCGCCTTTGTTCAATCGCTATGCCGGCGGCGGCCATTACGGCCTGCATGTGGACGGGGCGGTGATGAACCAGCTGGGCAGCACGCAACTGCTGCGCAGCGATGTCTCCACCACCTTGTTCCTGTCGGAGCCCGACGAGTACCAGGGCGGTGAGCTGGAGGTCAAGGACACCTATGGCCTCCACGAGGTCAAGCTGCCAGCCGGTGACTTGGTGCTGTACCCGTCCACCAGCTTGCACCAGGTCTTGCCGGTCAGCGAGGGCGAGCGGGTGGCGGCCTTTTTCTGGACGCAGAGCATGATCCGCGACGACGCTCGCCGCGCCATGCTTTACGAGCTGGATCAGTCCATCCAAAGCCTGCGCGGCCGCTACGGCGAGATCGAGGAGGCCGTGGCCTTGAGTGGCCACTATCACAACCTTTTGCGTCAATGGGCGGAGCTATGAGCAGCGGACTGAGCACCCGGGTGGCGGACGTGGCGACGCCGAATCCGGCGCCGTCGGCACAAGATCTTCAACAGGCTGACAAAGCCAAGAAGAAGAGCCAGGCCGCTTATCTGAAGAGCTTGCATCTGTGGCACTGGGTCAGCTCGGCCATCAGCCTGGTGGCCTTGCTGATGTTCAGCGTGACCGGGGTGACGCTGAACAACGCGGGCTTGTTTGAGTCCAAGCCCAGCGTGCAAAGCGGCCAAGGTCAGCTGCCCGAGCCGCTGCTGCAAGAACTGCTGAAGCACAAGCCGGCAGAGCGCCGCGCCGAGCTGCCGCAGGCCAGCCGCCAGTGGTTGCGCGAGCAATGGGGCTTCAAGCTGGACGGTGTGGCGGCCGAATGGTCGACGGACGAGGTCTATCTGCCGATGCCGCGCGCCGGCGGCGACGCTTGGTTGCGAATCGCTTTGCCGGACGGTGCGGTCGAGTTTGAGCGCAGCGACCGAGGAGCGATTGCCTATCTGAACGACTTGCACAAGGGCCGCCACACCGGGCCGGTGTGGAGTTGGTTTATTGACCTGTTTGGCCTGGCCTGTCTGGTCTTTGCCATCACGGGTTTGTTGATTCTGAAGATGCATGCCGCCAAACGCCGCAGCGTTTGGCCACTGGTGGCGGCGGGTCTGGTCTTGCCGGCCCTGTTGCTGATGGTTTTTGTTCACTGAAGTGAAGCCATGAAAACACATACGAATTTTTCTCAAGGTCTGCTGCTTGGCGCAGCGGGCTTGGTTTTGCCGCTGAGCTCGGCTTGGGCGGCTGATTTGCAGCTGATCTTGGAGATCCCGCGCCTGAATGTGGCCGAGTACCACCGACCCTATGTGGCGGTCTGGCTCGAGAACTCAGAAAAAGCGGGCGAGGCGATTCCCTTGGCCGTCTTGTACGACCAGAAAAAAGCCAATAACGCCGGCATCAAGTGGCTGCCCGATTTGCGCCAGTGGTGGCGCAAGGGCGGGCGCGATCTGAGCATGCCCATGGACGGCGTCAGCGGCGCCACCCGCGCGGTGGGCGAGCACAAGCTCAATCTGAGCAAGCAGGTCGCCAAGTTGCCGGCCGGCAAGTACGAGGTGGTGGTGGAGGCCTCGCGCGAAGGCGGTGGCCGTGAGGTGCAGCGTATGGCCCTGCAGTGGCCGCCGAAGGCGCCAAACCAAGTGAGCGCTCAAGGCGAGCATGAGTTGGGCGCCTTGGCTCTGCAGTTCAAACCCTGAATTTCGACGGATAACATTCCATGAGCATGATGAAAAACAAGCTGAGCATGAGCGCCTGGGCCGTGGGTCTGGGCCTCGGCGTGGCAGCGCTGGCCCCGGCCCAAGCGCACCGTACTTGGCTGCTGCCGCAAACCGCGCATATCAGCTCCGCCGGCAACGCGGCCAGCCGCCCCGCCGTGGTGACGGTGGACGCGGTGGCCTCCGAGGAGTTGTTTGAGTTCGAGCATGCGCAGCAACTGGGCACGGTCTTGATCTTGGCGCCGGACGGCAAGGCCATCGCGCCCGAGGCCACCAACAGCGCCCGTCATCGCAATAGCATCGACATCAAGCTGGAGCAAAGCGGCAGCTACCGCATCAGCAATAGCGCCGAAGGCGCCTTTGCCAGCTACAAGCTGGGCGGCGAAACCAAGCGCTGGCGCGGTAAGCCGGCCGATATGGCCGCGCAAATCCCGGCCGAGGCCCAAGAGCTGCAAGTGACGCAGACTGTGATGCGCAGCGAGACCTTTGTCAGCAAAGAGCGCGCCACGCTGCCGCCTTTTGCCCGCCAAAGCCAAGGCCTGGAGTTGCAGGCCCTGAGCCCGGTGACCGATCTGAGCGACGGCGACAGCGTGCATCTGCGGGTACTGGCCGACGGCAAGCCGCTGGCCGGTGCTGATGTGACCGTGCTGCGCGGCGGCAGCCGCTACCGCTACAAGCTCGGCGAGATGAGCTTCAAGACCGATGCCAATGGCGAGCTGCGCATCACCTGGCCGGAGGCCGGCCGCTACTGGCTGGGCCTGGGCCATGAGTTGGCTGCCGTCAAGGCTGAGGGCGACAAGGCGGCGCAGCCGGCCAAGCGTTACCGCTACAGCGCCACTTTTGAGGCCTTGCCGAAGTAAGGCGTTCCCGTGCAGACTTTGAATTCCAAGGCGGCCCAAGCGGCTACGCAGGCCGCCTGCCCGCCGCGCTGCGTGCTGATGCCGCGCGACATCGACCCCGCCGGCCCCTTGTTGGGTGAAGAGCTTTACCAGCTGCAGGGCCGCAGCATGGGCACCAGCTGGTGCGTCAAGTTCTACGGCCCGCGCGGTTTGGGCACCCAAGCTGTGCAAGCCGGTTTGGAAGACGGCTTGGCCGAGGTGGTGGCGCGCATGAGCCCCTGGGAGACCGAGTCCGATCTGAATCGTTTTGCGCGCACGTCCTCGGGCGCCTGGCTGAATTTGTCGCAAAGCACCTGGGAGGTGCTGGGCCATGCGCTGCAAGTGGCGCGCGCCAGTGGCGGCGCTTTTGATCCGACGGCGGCGGCGCTGGTGCGCGCCTGGGGCTTCGGCGCCGGCAAGCGCCATGACGAGCCCGGTTTTGTGGAGCCTGAAGAGCCCGCCTGGGGCGAGCGTCTGGGTCAAGCTTTAAGCTGGCAAGACCTGACCCTGCGCGAGGCCAGCCGCGAGTTGTGGCAGCCGGGCGAGCTGGAGCTGGACTTCTGCGGCATCGCCAAGGGCTATGCGGTGGACCGCCTCTCGGCCTTTTTGCTGGCCTGCGGCCTACCGCATCACTTGGTCGAGGTGGGCGGGGAGTTGCGCGGCTGTGGCCGCAAGCTGGACGGCCAACCTTGGTGGGTTCAGCTGGAAAGCGTGCCGGACTCCTGGGGTCTGCCTGAGTCGGTGCTGGCCTTGCATGGTTTGTCGGTGGCCACCTCGGGGGACTATCGCCGCAGCTACGTCGATGTCCAGGGCCAGCGTCGCTCGCACACGCTGGACCCGCGCCGGCGCGCGCCGGTCGCCCATGGCTTGGCCAGCGTCAGCGTGGTGCACAGCAGCTGTTGCCTGGCCGACGCCTGGGCGACGGCCTTGCTGGTGCTGGGCCCGCAGGCCGGGCCGGCCCTGGCCACGCAACAGGGCCTGGCGGCCTTGTTTGTGATCCGCGAAGAAGGCCCCAGCTGGGAGCATCCGCATCACGGCGAGCCGCATTGGCGTGAGGTGCAAAGTCCGGCCTTGCGCGCCATGGTGTGCGATTGATGGGCTGACTACGTAGTCCAGCGGAGTGCCCCAGCCCGCGACTGGGTCTAGGATTCTCGAGCCTCCAACTTCTGGCGCCTCGACATGTCCATTTCTGCCGCACCTCCTCTCAAACCGCTGGGGCTGGCTTTGCTGACTCTGCTGCTGACCCTGCAACTGACGGCCTGCCAAACGCAGCCCAGCGCAACGGACAGCGCCGCAGCGACGCGAGCCGCCGCGATTCCGGTGCAGCCCGAGGGGCCGAGCGGCTGGCATCAAAAGCCCGGTTGGGCGGTGGAGCGCTTTGCCGTGGCCGCAGCTCACCCTTTGGCGGCCGAGGCCGGTTATGAAATCCTCAAGGCCGGCGGCAGCGCACTCGACGCCGCCATTGCCACCCAACTGGCGCTGACCCTGGTGGAGCCGCAGTCCAGCGGCATCGGCGGCGGCGCCTTTTTGATGCACTGGGACGGGCAGAAAGTGCAGGCCTTGGACGGCCGTGAGACGGCGCCTGCCGCTGCGGACGAAAAGCTCTTTTTGCTGCCCGACGGCAAGCCGATGAACTATCTGCAGTCGGTGGTCGGCGGCCGCTCGGTCGGCACGCCGGGCTTGTTGCCGATGTTGGAGCAGGCCCATCGCCAGCATGGCGTGCTGCCCTGGGCGCGGCTGTTTGAGCCCACCATCCGCCTGTGTGAACAAGGCTTTGAGTTGAGCCCTCGCATGCATGCCATGCTGAAGGGCGACTCCCATCTGGCCCGTGACCCCGTGGCCGGCAAGTACTTCTTTGGTGCCGATGGTCAGCCGCTGCCGATCGGCACCCGGCTGCGCAACCCGGCCTTGGCGCAGGTCTTGCGCCAGGTTGCCGCCGGCGGCGCCGAGGCCTTCATGCGTGGCCCGGTGGCGGCCGATATCGTGCGGCGGGTGCGCGGCCATGCCGGCAACCCCGGCCTTTTGAGCGAGGCCGATTTGGCCGCCTACCGCCCCAAGGCGCGCGAGGCGATGTGTACCGATTGGCGCGACACTTGGCGCATCTGCGGCTTTCCTCCACCTTCTAGCGGCCATCTGACCGTGATGCAGATTCTGGGCCTGCTGCCGCAGCAAGACCGAGCCCAATCGCTTGAAGCCGGCATTCCCAATACCGCCTGGCTGAATCGTTATGCCCAGGCCGCCAATCTGGCCTATGCCGATCGGGCGCAATACATTGCCGACCCAGACTTTGTGGCCGCACCGGCCGGGGACTGGCGCAGCCTGCTGGCGCCCGACTATCTGCGGGAGCGCGCCGGCCTGATCGGCGAGCGCAGCAGTGGCCCCGCCAAGGCGGGCCAACCCGGTCCGCTGCGCCTCAGCTATGCGCCGCAAGGCGCACAGCCGGAGTACGGCACCAGCCATCTGAGCGTGATCGATGCCCAAGGTCGCGCGGTGTCGCTGACGACCACCATCGAATCGGTGTTCGGCGCCCGCATCATGAGCGATGGCGGCACCGGCTTGGCCGGTGGCTTCATGCTGAACAACCAACTGACCGACTTCGCTTTGAACCCGCGCGACGCGGCGGGTCGGCCGGTGGCGAATCGCCTGGAGCCCGGCAAGCGGCCGCGCTCCAGCATGTCGCCGACCCTGGTGTTTGACCGGCGCGATGGCCGGCTCTTGATGACGCTGGGCGCGCCGGGCGGCTCGGCCATCATTCACTTTGTCGCCAAGAGTTTGATCGCCAGCCATGACTGGGGCATGGACTTGCAGCAAGCCTTTTCGCTGCCCAATTTCGGCGCTTTCAATGGCCCGACGCTGCTGGAGAAAGATCTGTTCCCAGCCAGCACCGCGGCCGGCCTGCGCGCTTTGGGCCACGAGGTGCTGGAGCGCGACCTGACCAGCGGTCTGCACGGCATTCAGCGCCGTGATTTGGGCGCGCCCGGTCAAAAGAAGAGTAGCGGCTGGTTGGGCGCGGCCGACCCGCGTCGCGAGGGTGTGGTCAAGGGCGAGTGACGCCCTGATTCTTGTGCTTCAGCGCTGCTGAACCAAGCTTTGAAGCTGGCGCAGCAAGGCGGGTTGGCGCCCGGTCAGTTGCGCGGTGATGGCGCTCTTGAGTGGCGGCAGGTGCTGCGCCATTTGCAGCACACCGCGGCGCAGCAGGCGGGCGGCCGGGCGGTCGTCGGTGAACAGCTGCACCACCGCATTGGTGCCTTGATAGATGGCCCAAGTCTTGCGCCGGTGTGCGCTGGCATAACGCTCCAGCAGCGCTGCGTCGCCGAGATCTTGGCCGGCTCGGTGGGCGCTGGCCAAGAGCTGAGTCAGGGTGTCCACACCGTAAAGCCCAAAGTTGTAGCCATGCGCCGTGACCGGATGCATGCCCACGGCAGCGTCGCCAATCAGGGCAAAGTGCGCGCTGGCGAAACGGTGGGCATAAGTGGCGACCAAGGGGTAGAGGTGGCGGCTGCTGGCCAAACTCAAGTCGCCCAGCCTGCCGCGCACCTCGGTGCGTACCCAGGCCATGAATTGCTCTTCGCCCCACTGCATCATGGCGCTGGCGCGATCGGCCGGCAGGGTCAGCACCAGGGAGCTGCAATCGCCGTTCAGTGGCAGCAGGGCCAGGGTGTGGCCGTAGTGAAAGCACTCCAGCGCAATGCCCTGATTGGGCTGGCTGTGGCGCAATCGGCAGACCAGCACGCTGCGGCCAAAGTCGCGCATTTGCGCGCCAATGCCTGCCTGGCGTCGGGTGGCGGAGAAGCGACTGTCGGCGGCAATCACCAGCGGCGCGCTCAGGCGCTCGCCATCGGCCAGGGTCAGATGCGCGGCGTCTGAGTTCAGCGTCAGCTGGCTGACGCGGGTGTCGGCGCGCAGGGTGATCCAGTCAGCGCGTTGGAGCGCGCCTTGGTAAGCCACCCGGCGCAGCCAGTGGTTGGCCACCAAGCTGCCGAGTTGCTCGCGGCCCGAGCCTTCGGCATCAAAGCCCAGATAGTCGCGGCCCTCGCCGTTGAAGACATGGGCACGCTTGAGCGGGGCGATTTCGCTGGGGGGCAGGTCTTGCCATTGGCCGAGCTTTTGCAAGACGGCCATGCCGGCGTGGGTCAGGGCGATCTCGCGGCCATCTTCTGCGGGCTCGGCCAAGGCGCTCAGCGCCGCGGCTTCCAGCACGCAGCTTTTGATGCCGGCATCGGCCAGCCCGCAAGCCATGCTCAGGCCGGCGGGGCCGGCACCGACGATCAGCACATCGGCGCGCTTTGGGGGATGCTCGGGGGAACAAGAGGTCATGCAAAGCACTCGTGAAGCTCAATCCCGCCAGCCTAGCGGGACTGAGGCTCCAGAGGCTTGATCTGAGTCAGCGACGCGTTCTTAAGGCCAAGAAGGCCAGCACCGCGATGGCCAGATAGAGCAGGCCGCTCCAGATCTCGTAGCCCAGACCCAAGAGTCGGTACTGGGCCGCGTCGGCGCAGGTGGCGGTGACCATGAAGACCGAGGGCCACAGCGTTTCCAGATCCAGGCCGCTGACGATGCGGTCGGCCAGGGTCAGGTCGCACGAGGCCAGCTTGTTGGCCACTTCATGCTGAAAGCCCGCCGCCGCCACACCCGCCACCGCCAAGGCCAGCACCAAGAGCAGGCCCAGGCTGCGCAGCAGGCGATTGCCGCGGACCAACCAGGCCAGGCCGGCCACGGCAGCGATCAGCAGGAACACGCCACGTTGCATGACGCACCAAGCGCAGGGACGAATGCCGAACTGATGCTGGGCGATCAGTGCCGCGCCCAAGGCGGCCAGGCTGCCCAGGCTGATCAAGGCCAGGGCTTGGCCCGGGAACTTCGAGGGCTTGAGGAACATCAGTCGGCCACCAGTTCCACGATCAGGTCGATTTCAACGCAAGCGCCCATCGGGATCTGTGCCACACCAAAAGCGCTGCGCGCATGGGCGCCGACCTCGGGGCCGAAGACCTCGGCGAACAACTCGGAAGCACCATTGGTGACCAAGTGCTGCTCGTTGAAGTCTGAGGTGCTGTTGACCAGGCTCATCAGCTTGACGATGCGCTTGATCTTGCCCAGATCGCCGGTGGCGGCGTGCAGGGTGCCCATCAGATCGATGGCGATGGCGCGTGCGGCGGCCTTGCCGGTGGCGGTGTCGGTATCACGGCCGAGTTGGCCCACCCAGACTTTGCCGTCCTTCTTGGCGAGGTGGCCGGAGATGAAGATCTGGTTGCCGCTGCGGACAAAAGGCACATAGGCGGCCACCGGCACGGCCAGCGGCGGCAGTTCAATGCCCAGGGACTGAAGCTTGGCGTAAACGGGGGAGGTGCTGGTGCTGCTCATGATGGACGACTTTCGCGTGAAGGCTGGCGGCCCACGAGTGGCCAGGCCTGTGTTGAATAGGGCTCGAATCGCAGCCATCGAATCGCTACGATCGGGTGGCGCGCATCCTACACCGGGCAAAGGACTGGGCCGCTGGGCAAGCGGGCTTTGGAGCGCGGCATTTGTGCAGGGAGCGCGGTCATGAGCAGCGGCAGGCTGGGCGCGGAGCAAGGCTTGGGGCATTGGGTCCTGCTGGCCTGTGCCTGGCTGCTGGGTCTTGGTCTGCTGCAGGGCTGCGAGCGCTTGCCCGATGCGAGCGAGTGGGTCGTATTGCTGCTGTTGTTGGCGATTTCCGTGGGCGTCTGGTGGGTGATGCGCCGACGCGGCAGTGGCTGGGGGCCTAGCCTTGCCTTGGGCCTGGTCCTGGCGCTGCTGGCTTTCGCGCAAGCGGCCTGGCGTGCCGAACTGCGCTTGAGCGAGCAGCTGCCGCCGGCATGGGAGGGGCGAGATCTGCGCGTGCGCGGCCTGGTGGCCTCCTTGCCCCAGCAGGTTCAGGGCATCACGGGCCTGCCCGGCTGGCGCTTTGAGTTTGAAGTGCAGGCGGTTCAGGAGGCCTCAGACACTGAAAGCTCGAAGGATCTACGAGCATTGCTACCCGGGCGTTTAGCCTTGTCTTGGTATGGTGAGCAGGCGACGCCGCCGCCCTTGCGGGCGGGCGAGCAGTGGCAGTTCACGGTTCGGCTCAAGCGACCGCATGGCTTGATGAATCCGCATGGCTTCGATGCCGAGTATTGGTTGTTTGAACAAGGACTGAGGGCCACCGGGGTGGTGCGCGACACCGCGTCGGCCCCGCCGCCTCGGCGCTTGACCGAAACGTCCGGCTGGGGCGTGGACTGGTGGCGCCAGCGTTTGCGCGAAGCCCTGCAGCGTCAGGTGGCCGATCCGTCCGTCGCCGGCGTTTTGGCCGCCCTCAGTCTCGGGGATCAGGCCGCGATTTCCAGCGGCGATTGGGCCTTGTTTCGCAATACCGGGGTCAGCCATTTGCTCAGTGTCAGTGGTCTGCATGTGACCATGTTCGCGTGGCTGACTCAGGCCCTGGTGGCGGCCTTGTGGCGGCGCAGTGCCTGGCTTTGCCTGCGCTGGCCCGCGCCACATGCGGCGCGTTGGGCCGGCGTGTCGGCCGCTCTGGCCTATGCCTTGTTTTCAGGCTGGGGTGTGCCAGCACAGCGCACGGTCTGGCTGCTGATCAGCCTGGCGCTGCTGCGCAGTCTGGGCGTGCGCTGGCCGTGGCCTTTGTGCTTGCTGGCTGCGGCGCTGGTGGTCACGGTGCTTGATCCCTGGGCCCTGGGTCAGGCGGGCTTTTGGCTGTCCTTTGCGGCGGTGGCTTTGTTGATGGCGACCGGGGAAGGTGAAGCACACAAGCCCTCGGCAACCGGGTGGAAAGCTCGCGTGGCACAGGGCTTGCACAGTCAATGGGTGGCCTCGATCGGGCTGGCGCCCCTGAGCTTGTTGTTCTTTCAGCAGATCTCCTTGGTGGGCTTGCTGGCCAATCTCTTTGCCATCCCACTGGTCAGCTTTGTGATCACCCCGCTGGCCCTGCTCGGCGCCGTGCTGCCGGGTCTTTGGTGGCTGGCGGAAGTGGCGGTGAATGGCTTGATGTTCAGCTTGCAATTGCTGGCGGCTTGGCCCGGGGCGGTCTGGTACGTCGCCGCCGCGCCTGTTTGGGCGCAGATCCTGGGCCTGGCGGGTGGCGGGCTGCTGGTCTTGCCGCTACCGCTGCGTTTGCGTTTGTGTGGGCTTGGCCTGTTGCTGCCGATGTTGTGGCCTGCACCGCAGCGCCCCTTGGCCGGCGAGTTTGAGGTCCTGGCGGCCGACATCGGCCAAGGCACGGCGGTCTTGCTGCGCACGGCCGAGCATCAACTGCTGTATGACACCGGTCCGGCCTATGGGCCTGGTTCCGATGCTGGCCAGCGCGTGCTCTTGCCGCTGATGCGCGCACTGGGCGTCAAGCATTTGGACAGCTTGGTACTCAGCCATCGCGACAGCGACCATGTGGGGGGCGCAAGCGCCGTGATGGCTGGCATGCCGGTGCGGCAGTTGCTCAGCTCTTTGGAGCCCGGGCACCGCTTGCTGCTTGAAAGCCCCGCGCCATCGCTGCGCTGCGAGCAAGGCCAGCGCTGGGTTTGGGACGGCGTGCACTTTGAAATCCTGCACCCGCCGGCGCAGTTCTACGAGCCAGCGGCGAGCCAAAAGAGCAATGCCATGTCCTGTGTGCTGCGCATCACTTCGGCCCAGGGGCGCAGTGTCTTATTGACGGGCGATCTGGAGGCGCCCCAGGAGCAGGCCCTGGTCTCGGCCCAAGCGGCAGGCTTGGTCGCGCTTCATAGCGATGTGCTGTTGGTGCCGCATCACGGCAGCAAAACCTCCTCCGGCACGGCCTTCTTGGCCGCGGTGGCGCCCCAACTTGCGCTGGTCCAGGCCGGTTACCGCAACCGTTTTGGCCATCCCGCGCCAAGCGTCTTGGCGCGCTACCAAGCGCAGGGGATTGAAGTGCGCCAGCAAGCAGCCTGCGGTGCCTGGACCTGGCAGAGTCGCCTGGGCACGGAGCGATGTCAGCGCGAACAGGGCCAGCGTTTTTGGCATCTGCGATCGGTGCACCCCAGCCCAGCGCCGCCCGGCATGACGGGGCCCTGGCCGGAGGGCTTGTCCGCTGCAGAGGAGGGGCCGCAGGAGGTTCCAATGGCGGAGGCCTTGCAGCTGGGGCCGCCTTAGTGGGTCGCCTTAATTGGGTGCCTGCATGCCCCGCATGGTCTTCAGGGTCCGCCCCAGGTCGATCACCGCCATGGCGTAGTAGCTGGACCAGTTGTAGCGCGTCAGCGCATAGAAATTCTCGGTGCCCAGCCAGTAGCTGGGTGCGGCGCTGCCGTTTTGCAGTTCCACCACCGCCATCGGGCCGACATGCTCTTGGGCGGCTTCCGAGGGTTGAGCGCCGGCCTCACGCAGTTGGGCCACGCTGAAAGTCGGCTTGATATCGGGCGCCAAGAGCAGCGCGCGCGCCGAGGTTTCCACCGGCAGGGCGACGCTGTAATGCGTGGGCATGCCGCGCTGCCAGCCGAAGGCGGCCAGGTAGTTGGCGACGCTGCCAATCGCGTCTTCGGCGTTTCGCATCAGGTCCACATGGCCGTCGCCATCAAAGTCGATGGCATAGCGGTTCCAGCTGCTGGGCATGAACTGCGGCCAGCCGATGGCGCCGGCGTAAGACCCTTTGACCGCCAGCGGATCCATGCCTTCACGGCGACAGAGCTTCAAGAACTCGACCAACTCGTTGCGAAAGAAGGCGCTGCGGTCGCTGCGACCGCTGGGGAAGTCAAAGGCCAGGGTGCTCAGGGCGTCCAAGACATGGAAGCCGCCGGTGATTTGGCCGTAGAAGGTTTCCACACCGATCAGGCCGGCGATCAGCTCGGCCGGCACACCATAGCGGTCCTCGGCGCGTGCCAGGGGCGCCGCATACTGCTCCCAAAAGGCCAAGCCGGCCTGCAGGCGGCGAGGCTCGATAAAGCGAGCTCGGTAGGCGGCCCAGTCTTTGGCGGTGCCTACCGCGGCGGGCATGATCAGGCGCTGCACCGCCGGGACGCTGCGCGCCTGAGCCAGCGTCGACTGCAACTCTTGCGTATCCCAGCCTTGTTCGGCCGCCAGCGCGGCGGCAAAGGCCATCAGGTCGGGGCGCTCGCCAAAAGGCTTGGCGGCCTTGTCGGCACTCGGCTTGGCCGTCTTTTTGGCGGGTGCCGGTTTCTTTGGGCTCTTGGCCTGCTTTTTTTGCGCTGTGCTTTTCGCTGCCCCGGGGCTGGGCTGGGCTGGGTTGGACTGAGCCAGCGCGGCGGGTGCGGCCAGCAGACTGACGCTCAAGAGGGCGGCTTGGAGGAGCGAGAAAGGGGTAGGTTTCATCAAAACGAGGACAGCGTCACTGGAAATCTAGGGCATCTTGCGCCGCAGCATACGTCCTGCGGCGCGGAACTCGCGCCACCAGCGTCTGCGGGCGGCGTAACTGAGGCCCTCACCGGCGTCAGGCGCGTAGCGGGCCTGTTCGAGTCTGAGCAGCAGCCGCGCAGCGGGTTCGGCGGCATTCCCGTGCGTTTGGCTTAGCAGGCGGGCCCACTGCGCCGGCCCTTGGTGAGGGGCGGCATCCGCGACGCCCAAGCGGTGCAGCTCGCTCAGGATGCGGCTGCGTTGGCGGCTCCAGGCATCGTGCGGCCTTTGCAGCCAAGCCGACCAAGCTGCGCCGAGCAGGGCGAGCAGGCCGATCAGCACCGCGCTGACCTTGCCCAAGAGCTGCCAGTCGGGCGATTCAAAACCCATGGTTTTGAGCAGATCAAACTGGCTCTGGCGCGAGTAATTCAAGACGCTTTGCTGCCAGCGGTTGTCCAGCGTTTCCCATGCGCGCCGCAGCGTGAGCAAGAGCGTCGGATTGATCTGACCCAGGGCGCCGGCAAAAGCACCGGGCGCGGGTCGCAAGGCCAGGCCTTGCAGAATGCGATCCGGCGCAATCGCGGCCGTGGGGTCGGCCCGCTGCCAGCCCAGATGCGGTGTCCAGTACTCGGCCCAAGCGTGGGCATTGCTGTTGCGCACGATCCAGAAATCGTCTTGCGGCTGCGGGTCCATGCCTTGGAAGCCGGTGACGATGCGTGCCGGCACCCCCATGGCTCGCATCACCACCACAAAGGCGGCCGAAAAATGCTCGCAAAAACCCAGCCGGCGGTCGAACCAGAACTCGTCGATCAGATGCAAGGTGTCTTCGCCATAACGGCCCGGCGCCAGGGTGTAGGTGAAGTCGGCGCTGGCGATGTGTTGCAGCACGGCCTGGGCCAGGGCGGGGGTGAGTTGGCTTTCATTCAACTGAGCGAATTGGGGCTGGCGGCGCAGATCCGCCGCCCAGGCCAAGGTGCGTGGGTTGTAGCCGGCGGGCAGGTCCAGGTAGTTCTGCAGCACCAGGGCGGCTTGGCCGGGCGCGGGGTTCGGGCCATGCCGGTAGCGGCTGTAGGCGCGCGCAGTCAGGCGCACCCGTTCGGTGATGGGACGTTCGGCGCTCCATTGGAGCTCGGCTGAGCGGCGTATCGTCAGCCCCTCCAGATCGCGCTCAGTGCCGGCCGGCTCGGGGCTCATCTCCAGCAGCGGGATCACGCTCAGGCGCAGCGGCTCCAGCGTCAACTCGTAGCTCAAGGCCTCACCCTCGGTCTGCAGCGGATCGGGCCGGCCCGGCCATTGCAGCGGGCTGGGCCGCCAGGTCTTGCCGTCAAACTGGGCCAACACCGGGCCGCGAAAATAGCGGGCCTGCGGCGCGGGCGGGGCACCTTGAAAGCGCAGACGCATGGCGATGCTGTCGTCATTGGCGATCTCGGACATGGCGCCAAAATCCAGCCGATTCGACAAGCCGGTGCGGCCTATCGAATCGGCGGGCACCCCCCAGAGCGGCCCGATGCGCGGGAAAAGCACGAACAGCAACACCATCACCGGCAGGCCATACAAGGTGGTGCGCGCCGCCTGTTTGGCGGCCAGGGCCAGACTGGGCTGGCCCACCGGCATCTGCGCCAATACCACCGCGCTCAGCAAGGCCCAGACGCTCAGCAGCGTCCAGAGTGCGGTGAACAGCGACTGTGAGTACAGAAAATTCGTCAGCACCAAGAAAAAGCCGAGAAAGAAGACCACGAAGGCGTCGCGGCGTGCGCGCAACTCCAGCGTCTTCAAAGCCATCAGCATCACCAAGAGAGTGATGCCCGCTTCCCGACCGATCAGGGTGCGGTGGGTGATCCAGGTCAAGCCGGCGCTGATCAAGAGCACGGCCACCAGCACCCAGCGCCCAGGCAGGGGCTCGGAGTGCCAGGCCAGCCAGCCGCGCCAGGCCAGCATCAGGGCGGTGATGGCGCTGGCCCACAGCGGCAGATGGCCGCCATGCGGCGCCACGATGGCGGCGATGGTGGCGAGCAGGAACAGCGTGTCGCGGCCTTCGCGACTGAGTTTGGAAAACAGGCCCGGCGCGGCCGCTGGTGGCGTCATCTTCATCAGGCCACCCGGCTCAGCTGTTCCAGGCACAGCTGGCGATGTGTGCTGCCCAGATCGGCTGGGAGTTCCTGACCGACGATGCGCAGGCCGTAAGGCACTTGCATCTGCTCGGCCGCCAGTACCCAGGCACACAGGCGTGACAACTGCGCCTCGTCCGTCAGACCTGTGCAGTCGCGTCGATCAAAACAGAGGGTGCGCGCCACCGGGGCTTGGGTCTCACGCACCCACAAATTGCCGCCTTGCTCCAGACTCAGCGCCGCTTTCTTCCACAGCACCTGGCGCATCGAGTCGCCGCGCCGGTAGGCGCGTACGCCTTCGAAGTCTTGGCCTTGTTGTGCGCTGCTGGCAATGGCCGGGTGGGTGTCAGCATCCTCGCCGGCTTCGGCCGACTGGGGCGGGAAGGGCGGTGTGGGCTGCTCCGGCTGCGGATAGACCCAGACCTGGCTGAGCGGCCGCCAGATGCTCCAGGCCCGGAACAGGCCCAGCGGGAAGCGGGTGACAATCTGCAAGCTCGGCAAGACATGGTGGCCGCGCTGGCCGGCGGGGTAGCGCACCTGCAAGAGCGCATGGCCCAGCGCCGGCACATCGGTCCAGGCGATTTCGGATTGCGGCTGACCGATCACATGCACGCCTATGCCAAAACGAGCGGAGCCGGTGTTGTGCAGGCGCAGCTCCAGTTGCACATCGTCGCCCGCGAAAACCGCGGCGGGCGACTTCAAATCGAGGCTGAGGCCGCGCAGATTGCCGTGCGTGCTGTGCATCGAGGCCAGGCCGGCGCCGGTCAGCAAAAAGGTCAACATAAAGCCCAGGCTGAGCTGATCGTTGATCGAGGCCAGCAAGAGCAAGAGCAGGGTGGCGCAAAAAGCCAGGCCGGGCCGGCTGGGCAGGATGTAGATATTGCGCTGACCCATCTGATGGGTGTCGCTGCGCGGGTGCCGGGCGGCCCACCAGGCTTGCCAGCGCGTCTGCAATGCCTTGATGGCCATGGCGTTTGAGTTTCAGGGCAGGGGAATCGCTTCGACCATGGCACGCACTTGCTCGCGCGGGCCGCGGCCGGCGCCGGCCTTGGGTCGCAGCCGGTGGGCGATGGTTTGCGGCAGGATGGCTTGGATGTCGTCCGGCGAGACAAAGTCGCGTCCTTCCAGCAGCGCGCGCGCCCGCGCTGCCCGCAGCACGCCCAGGCCGGCGCGCGGGCTCAGGCCTTCGGCAAACCATTGGCCGGAGCGGGTGGCGGCGATCAGGGCTTGCAGATAGTCCAGCAGCGCCGGCGAGGCATGGATGCCGCGCACCGCCTCTTGAGCCGCCAGCAAAGCGGAGGGATCCATCAGCGGCTTCAACTCACGCAGGGCGGCGCGGCTGTCTTGGCCGCTGAGCAACTCGCGCTCGGCCGCTTGGTCGGGGTAGCCCAGCGAGATGCACATCAAAAACCGGTCCAACTGCGACTCGGGCAGCGGATAAGTGCCGAGTTGTTCGCTGGGGTTTTGGGTGGCGATGACGAAAAAAGGCTGGGGCAGCGGGTGGCTGACCCCGTCCACACTGACCTGGTTTTCTTCCATGGCCTCCAGCAGCGCGCTTTGAGACTTCGGGCCAGCGCGGTTGATCTCATCGGCCAGCAAGACCTGGGCGAACACCGGGCCGGGGTGGAAGACAAAGTCGCCGCGTTCGCGCTCGTAAATGCTCACCCCGATCAGATCCGAGGGCATCAAATCGGAGGTGAACTGCAGGCGCGAGAACTTCAGGCCCATGGAGATGGACAGCGCATGGGCCAGCGTGGTTTTGCCCACGCCGGGCAGGTCTTCGATCAAGAGATGGCCGCCAGCGATCAGGCAGGCCACGCAGTCGGCGATCTGCGCACGTTTGCCCTTGATGATCGTGCTAACCTGCTGTTGCAGAGCCGTCAGTTGTGCCGAGATTTGCTGCGTGGAATGTGGCGTCATAGGTCCATCTTAGGGTGATGCGGGTCAGATCGATCGCTGAAACAAAGGCCGGTCTGATTGCATTTGATCAAGAACGAGAGACAGCGTGGGGGCTTTGCTGCATTGACCCTGCCGACCCTAAGAACTATGTCTACAGCCTACTTCAGCCACCCCGACTGCCACCGGCACGATATGGGCCCCGGCCACCCCGAATGTCCGCAGCGCTTGGACGCGATTGAGGACTGGTTGCTGGCCACCGGCATCGACCTGGCGCTGGACCGGCATGAGGCGCCGCGTGTCGAGATGGCGGCGGTTGAGCGCGCTCACACCCACGGTTATGTGGCCGAGATCAGCGAGTTGCTGAAGGGCTGTGCCGAGAGCGGCGAAAGCCGTGCAGTGGACCCCGACACCATGGCCAATCCCCACACCTGGGCCGCCGCTTTGCGGGCTGCGGGGGCGGCGGTATGCGCCACCGATCTGGTCTTGGACGGCGGTGCCGAGAATGCTTTTTGCGCGGTGCGCCCGCCCGGCCACCACGCCACGCGCGACCAGAGCATGGGTTTTTGTTTTTTCAACAATGTGGCGGTGGCCGCGCGCCATGCCCTGGATGACCGCGGCCTCAAACGCGTGGCCATCATCGACTTTGATGTCCACCACGGCAATGGCACCGAAGACATCATCGCCGGCGACGACCGGGTGCTGATGGTCAGCCTGTTCCAGCATCCGCTCTACCCGTATAACGGCGCGGTGCCCAAGGGCGAGAACATGGTCAATGTGCCTGTTCCGGCCTATACCAAGGGGCCGGAGATTCGCGAGATCATCGAGGCCATGTGGATGCCCGCGCTGGAGCGCTTCAAGCCCGAGATGATTTTCATCTCCGCCGGTTTTGATGCCCACCGTGATGACGATTTAGGCCAGTTGGGCTTGGTCGAGGCCGACTATGAGTGGATGACCCTGCGCATCAAGGATGTGGCTGCGCGCCATGCCAAGGGTCGTATCGTTTCCTGCCTGGAGGGCGGCTACCACCTGGATGCGCTGGCGCGCAGCGTGGGTGTGCATCTGCGGGTGCTGGCCGGTATCTGATGTTTTGGTCGGGGCGATGCCGCTGTGCGGCAGCGCGTGCCCGGCTTTGCTTTTGACTGTTGGGATTGAATGAACAAGCCTTTTGAATTTGTTGAGCTTCGCGCGCTGCTGGCCGCGCTGGTTTCGCCCGCTGCCTTGATGGGCTTGGCCGTCTTGGTGGCCTGTTTGGCGCTGTCTTGGTTGGTGGTGCGGGTGATTCATCGCCAGGTCCCCACCCAGGAGAAGTCGATTCTGTTCGGGCGTCGGGTGGTGGACGGGGTTTTGTTCCCGGTTGTGGCGGCCTTGCTGGCCTTGTTGGCACGCAAGCTCTTGCCCAGCTTCGGGGTGTCGCCGGCGGTGTTCAAGCTGGCGCTGCCGGTCTTGTTTTCTTTGGTGATGATTCGTTTGACGGTGCAGGTGCTGACGGTGGCCATGCCCAAGTCCGCCATGGTGCGTTTGATCGAACGCACCGTGTCGTGGCTGGCCTGGGGCGGTTCCATATTGTGGGTGACCGGCATCCTGCCTTGGTTGCTGGAAGAGATGGAGACCGTCACCTTCAAACTCGGTGCCAGCCGCGTCAGCCTGCGCAATATCCTGGAGGGCTCTTTCAGCGCCGTGATCGTGATGGTGCTGGTCTTGTGGCTGTCTTCGGTGGTGGAGTCGCGGCTGATGCGTGGCACGGTCATGGACCTGTCCTTGCGCAAGATTGCGGCCAATGCGGCGCGGGTGCTCTTGCTCTTCGTCGGTTTGCTGGTGGCCTTGTCGGCGGCCGGCATTGACCTGACGGCCTTGGGCGTGATGGGCGGCGCCGTTGGCGTGGGCATTGGCTTGGGCTTGCAAAAGCTGGCCGCCAACTATGTATCGGGCTTTGTGATCCTGGCCGAGCGTTCGCTGCGCATCGGGGACATGGTCAAGGTCGACAACTTCGAAGGGCGCATCAGCGACATCACCACCCGCTACACGGTGATCCGCGCGCTCAATGGCCGTGAATCCATCGTGCCGAATGAGTTGTTGATGACGCAGCGGGTCGAGAACTCCTCGCTGGCGGACCCGCAGGTCTTGATCAACACGGTGGTGCAGGTGGCCTACGGTACCGACTTGGATGTCTTGATCCCAGAACTGGTGAGTACCGTGCAGGCGGTGCCGCGCGTCTTGCAGGACCCCGCGCCTTCGGTGTTTTTGAACAACTTTGCCGCCGACGGCTTGGAGTTGTCGATCAACTTTTGGATCAACGACCCGCACAACGGCCAAGGCGGGGTGCGCTCCGAAGTGAATCTGGCGCTGTGGCGCTGCCTGAATCGCTTGGGCGTGGAGATTCCCTTCCCGCAGCGCGTTTTGCATCAGTCCGCGGCTCAAGGGCCTTTGCCGGCATTGCAGGGGGCGGGGCCGCAGGCCCAAGCCGGCGCAGCGCCAGCCTGAGCGCTTATCGGCGCGAGGACGAGGAGCGGCTGGTTTTGCCGCCCTGCTCGAAACGGTAGCTGTAGCGCCACCAGGAGGTCAGCGCCGCTGCGGCCATGAACAGCGTGGCGCTGAAGGCGCCCGGCCGGCCCAGCGACCACAGGCAGAGCAGCGCCGTGACTGCGTAAATCATCGGCAGCTTCTCGTACCAATACTTAGAAATCCACATTACCCGCTCCCTGGTCGGTCTTCATTGATTCGGGAAGGCGGGCTTCGTATCGAAGTCCTGTATTTGTCGCGCCCAACGGATCATTGCGCCTTCCAGGCGGCGATTGTGGGCGCCTCAGGCCAAGGGCGCTAGCCGCTCAAAACGGGGGGTGTCCTTGGTCATGCCGGGCAAACCCGGGCATGCCCTTCATCCGTCAAGCGAATGCGATGGCCTCGGCGCGCTCCGCGCGGATGCTGGGCCGGAAGCTGGTGATGCCGGGCAGGGTGGCGTTGTGATGCGTCCGGATCTGCGCGGCCGTGGCATGGGCCTTGTCATGGGTGGTGTGGGCATCAGCCGCGAGCGTGACCTCGAAACCCAGCGCAGCGGCGCGGCGTGTGGTGGTGTCCACGCAGAATTCACTGGCATAACCGCAAATCACCACATGCCGCACCTGCTGGCGCTCCAGCAGGTCCTGCAGGTCGGTGCGCAAAAAGGAGTCGGGCGTGGTTTTGCGCGACACGCTGTCTTGCGGCAGCACCTTCAAGCCGCGCTCCAGCTGCCAGCCCTCGCTGCCGTACTGCAAGGCGCTGGCTTCACGCTCGTGTTGGATGAAGATGACCGGCGCACCGACCGCCCGCGCCCGATCGGCCAGCGCATTGATGCGCTGAACCACGGCGTCAGCCTCAAAAGGGCGCGGCTCGGTGTCGAACAGACCGCGCTGCACATCAATGATCAGCAATGCGGTCTTGTTCGACTCGCTCATCTCAAACTGCCTTGACCGGGATCGATTTGCCAGCGCCGCTGGCGATGCGCTGTTGCCAGTCGGCCGGGCCGGTGATGTGGGCGCTGGTGCCGCCGGCGTCCACCGCCACGGTCACCGGCATGTCGACCACGTCGAACTCATAGATCGCTTCCATGCCCAGATCGGCAAAGCCAACCACGGGCGCGGCCTTGATCGCCTTGCTGACCAGATAGGCGGCGCCGCCCACGGCCATCAGGTAGGCGCTCTTGTTGTCCTTGATGGCTTCGATGGCGACCGGGCCGCGCTCGGCCTTGCCGACCATGGCGATCAGGCCGGTCTTCTCCAGCATCATGCGGGTGAAGCCGTCCATGCGGGTGGCGGTGGTGGGGCCGGCGGGGCCGACCACTTCATCGCGCACCGGATCCACCGGGCCGACGTAATAGATCACGCGGTTGGTGAAGTCCACCGGCAGCTTTTCGCCCTTGGCCAGCATGTCGGCGATGCGCTTGTGAGCGGCGTCGCGGCCGGTCAGCATCTTGCCGTTCAGCAAGAGGGTGTCGCCCGGCTTCCAACTGGCGACTTCTTCCTTGGTCAAGGCGTTCAGATCCACGCGCTTGCTCTTGTTGTAGTCGGGCGCCCACTTCACATCGGGCCAGAGGTCCAGGCTGGGCGGGGTCATGAAGGCAGGCCCCGAGCCGTCCAGCACAAAGTGGCCGTGGCGGGTGGCGGCGCAGTTCGGGATCATGGCCACCGGCTTGCTGGCGGCGTGGGTCGGGTAGGTCTTGATCTTGATGTCCAGCACCGTGGTCAAGCCGCCCAGGCCTTGGGCGCCAATGCCCAGGGCATTGACCTTTTCATACAGCTCGATACGCAGTTCTTCGAGCTTGTTTTGCGGGCCGCGGTCCAGCAGCTCGTACATATCGATGTCTTCCATCAGCGACTCTTTGGCCATCAGCATGGCCTTCTCGGCCGTGCCGCCGACGCCGATGCCCAACATGCCCGGCGGGCACCAGCCAGCGCCCATCAGCGGTACCGTCTTTAGCACCCAGTCAACCAGGTTGTCGCTCGGATTCATCATCACGAACTTACTCTTGTTCTCGGAGCCACCGCCCTTGGCGGCCACCATCACGTCGACGGTGTTGCCCGGCACGATGGACACGCTGATCACGGCCGGCGTGTTGTCCTTGGTGTTCTTGCGCTCAAAGATCGGATCGTTCAGCACCGAGGCGCGCAGCTTGTTGTCGGCGTTGTTGTAAGCGCGGCGCACGCCTTCGTTGACGGCGTCTTCCAGCGAGCCGGGGAAGTCCGCGAAGCGCACATTCATGCCGACCTTCAGGAAGACATTGACGATGCCGGTGTCTTGGCAGATCGGGCGGCGGCCTTCGGCGCACATCTTGGAGTTGGTGAGAATCTGCGCAATCGCGTCCTTGGCAGCGGCGCTTTGCTCGCGCTCATAGGCACGGGCCAAGTGGGCGATGTAGTCGGCCGGGTGGTAGTAGCTGATGTACTGCAGTGCGGCGGCGACACTGTCGACAAGGTCGGCGTATTTGATCAAGGTGGACATGGTGGCGGTTCCCGGGGGTTGGGGCTCAAAACGAAATCAAGTGTCGCCAGTTTACTGAAGCCGGCTTGCGGGAGGCTGTCTTGGGTCGAGGCGCTTGCTGAGTTTGCACTGGAGTAGCGGCTCTGGCGCCATGGCGGGCGTGTTCAGCTGACGCTCAAGTTCAGCGCCCTACAATCGGCCGCGCTTTGCGCTCAGGCCTCGGCTCCCTTGGCTCGGTGCCTGGCCTTGAGACCGTTTGCCGCCTTTCTTGATTTGAAGTGAACCGATGAACTTGCTTGCCACGGTTGTACTCCTGCCTCTCCTGTTCGGCACCCTCTTGTGCTTGTGGCTGGGCCGCATCAAGCCCTTGTCCCAGGCGCCCGCCTGGGTGGCCGGGGCGGTGGCGGCTGCTGCGCTGGGCTTGCTGGTGTCGATGGCCCCGGAGGTGCTGCAGGGTCAGGTCTTTCTCAGCCATACGGACTGGGTGCCTGCGATCGGCATGAATCTGGGCTTGCGCCTGGACGGCCTGTCGCTGTTGTTCGGTGGCTTGATCACGGGCATCGGCCTCTTGATCATTCTCTACGCGGCCTTTTACCTCGGCAAAGATGACCCCAAGGGCAAGTTCTACAGTCAGCTGATGCTGTTCATGGCGGCGATGCTGGGCATCGCCATGTCCGACAACTTGCTGCTGCTGGTGGTGTTCTGGGAATTGACCAGCATTTCTTCTTTCTTGCTGGTTGGCTACTGGGGCCACAAGGACGAAGCCCGGCAGGGCGCACGCATGGCTTTGGCGGTGACCGGCGGCGGCGGCCTGGTGTTGCTGGCCGGCGTGATCGTGCTGGGCCAAATCTGCGGTACGTATGAGTTGTCCGAAATACTGAGCAAGGGTGAATGGGTGCAGGCTGACAGCCGCTATCCGCTCGCACTGGGCTTGATTTTGGTCGGGGTCTTCAGCAAGAGCGCGCAGCTGCCCTTCCAATTTTGGCTGCCCGAGGCGATGGCGGCGCCCACCCCGGTATCGGCTTATTTGCATTCGGCCACCATGGTCAAGGCGGGCCTCTTCTTGCTCGCCCGGCTGTATCCGGTGCTGGGGGGCACGGCGCTGTTTGAGGTGAGCGTCGCCAGCGTGGGTTTGGCCACCATGGTGTTTGCGGCTTTTGTGGCGATCTTCAAGCATGACATGAAGGGGCTGCTGGCCTATTCGACCATCAGTCATTTGGGCTTCATCACCTTCATGATTGGGCTGGGGAGCCCGATGTCAGCGGTGGTGGCGGTCTTTCACATCCTCAATCACGCCTGCTTCAAGGCGGCCTTGTTCATGACGGCCGGTATCGTCGATCACGAAACCGGCACACGCGATATGCGTCGCCTCGGCGGCTTGATGAAGCTGATGCCTTGGGTGGGCAGCTTGGGCCTGTTGGCTGCCGCTGCCATGGCCGGTGTTGCGCCCCTGAATGGCTTTTTGTCCAAAGAGCTGATGCTGGACCAAGCCTTGCAGGCCGATTTCTGGGGCTCGCTCTCGTGGGCGATTCCGGTCCTGGCGACCCTGGGAGGGCTGTGTTCCGCGGCCTATTCGCTGCGCTTGGTGCACGATGTCTTTTTCAATGGCCCGGCGCGTGACCTGCCTCATGCACAGCCCCATGAACCGCCTTGGGGGATGAAGCTGCCGGTGCTCGTCTTGGTGGGTCTTTGTATCGCCCTGGGCTTGGCACCCATGTGGTTGGCCGCGCCGCTGGTTCAAGCGGCGGTCAGTGCCATGTTGGGCGAGCCGGCACCGGCCTTTGAGTTCGCTCTCTGGCATGGTCTGAATCTGCCGCTGCTGATGAGTGTGATTGCCTTGCTGGGCGGCGCGCTGCTGTACTTTGGCCTCACCAAGAAGGGCTGGCTGCATCGGTACTTGCCCGGACCTGTCAGTGGCCGGGCCATCTTTCACGCTGTCATCGAGGGCTTGTTCGCCTTGGCCGGGCGCTGCACGCGTGGGCTGGAGAACGGTTCGCTGCAACGGTATGCGGCCTGGATGGTGGCAACGGCCATTGCTTTGTCAGCCTGGCCCTTGCTGCGCAGCGAAGGGCTGAGTACCGGTTCGCGTGAGTTGCTAGCGGCGCCACCCTTGGCGATCGGTGTTTGGCTGCTGCTGATCGTGATGGGTCTGGCGCTGGTCTTGATGCACCGGCAGCGCTTTGTGGCGGTCATTCTGGCCGGTGGCATAGGGCTGGTGTGTTCGATGGCGTTTCTGGCCTTTTCGGCGCCCGACCTGGCGCTGACTCAGTTGTCGGTTGATGTGGTGTCCACCGCCTTGCTCTTGATGGGCCTGGCTTTGCTGCCGCAGCTCGGCAAGGCTGAATCCAAGCCCTTGCGGCGAGGCCGGGATGCCTTGCTGGCGCTGGCCGGCGGGGGCGGCATGGCGTGGCTGAGTTGGCTGATGCTGACCCGTGACCATGATTCGATCTCCTGGTATTTCCTGGAGAACGCGCTATCGGGTGGCGGGGGCAGCAATGCCGTCAATGTGATCTTGGTTGATTTCCGGGGGTATGACACCTTTGGCGAGATCACCGTGCTGGGTATTGCTGCGGTGGGCGTCTTGGCCTTGCTGGAAGGTTTCAGGGTCAAGCGTCCCGCGACGGATCTTGCAGGGCGGGCTTGGAGTTATGCCCGCGAGCCTTTGATGCTGCGTGTGGTGGCGCGGCTTGTTTTGCCGCTGGCTTTGCTGGCTTCGGCTTATATCTATTGGCGCGGCCACAACTTGCCGGGCGGCGGGTTCATTGCCGGTTTGGTGACCGGCGTGGCCTTGGTCTTGCAATACATGGCGAATGGCCAGCAGCGGGCCGAGGCCTTGATGCATGCCCAGGGTGGTCGTCTTTATGTGCGCTGGATTGGCATCGGGCTCTTGATCGCTTGTCTCACGGGCATGGGCGCCTTCTTGTTCGGCCGACCCTTCCTGACCAGCGCCTTTGGTCACCCTGTTCTGCCCTTGATCGGTGAGTTGCCCTTGGCCACGGCGGCACTGTTTGATTTGGGCGTTTACATCACGGTGGTGGGATCGACGATGTTGATGCTTTCGGTGCTGGGCTCGGCCAGCAAAGACACGCGCAAAACAGTGAAGCGGAGGGGCGGCAAGTGACGATTTCCATGGAGTTTTTGCTCGCCAGCGGCATTGGCTGGGTGACGGCTTGCGGCATCTATCTTTTGTTGCGCGGCCGCAGTTTCTCTGTGGTGCTGGGGCTGAGCGTGATCGGTTATGCGGTCAATGTTTTCATCTTCGCCATGGGGCGTTTGTGGGCCGGCGCGGCGCCGATTCTGGGGCAGGGCGCCGCCTTGGTGGCGGATCCCTTGCCGCAGGCCTTGGTGCTGACGGCCATCGTGATCGGCTTCGCGACCACGGGCTTTGTCATCGAGTTGGCGCTGCGCAGCCGTCATGAGAACGGCAGCGACCATGTGGATGCCCAAGAGCCCGTCGAGGCTGAAGCGGTGAGGGCCGGTCGATGACTTGGTTTGATGCTCATATGGCTGTTTTGCCGGTCTTGTTGCCGGCGCTCACGGCCATGATGCTCTTGCTGCTGGGTGACCATGGCGGCGACAGCCACGGCGGCCACGGGCATCACAAGCTCTTGTGGGCGCGCCGCCTGGGGCTGGCTTCGACGGCTTTGGGCCTGATCTTGGCCCTGGCCTTGCTGTTGCGTGCCGCCGAGGGTGAACTGATCACCTACCGCATGGGTGACTGGCCGGCGCCATTTGGCATTATTTTGCTGGTGGACCGACTGGGCGCCATGATGCTGGTTTTGAGTGCCTGTGTGGCCTTGCCGGTGCTTTGGTACGCCACCGGCGGTTGGGACGCCCATGGGCACTATTTCCATGCCCTGTTCCAGTTTCAGCTGATGGGATTGAACGGCGCATTTGTCACCGGCGACCTGTTCAATCTGTTCGTCTTTTTTGAGGTCTTGCTGATCGCCTCCTATGTGCTGATGGTGCATGGACAAGGGGCGCAGCGTTTTAGGGTGGGCCTGCATTACGTGGTCTTGAACCTGGTCGCATCGGCCCTTTTCTTGATCGGCTTGGCGCTGATCTATGCCAAGACCGGCACGCTCAATATGGCCGACTTGGGCCTGCGTGTGCCGGCCGTCAGCGCGCCCGATGCCGCCGTTTTGCAGGTGGCGGCGATGTTGCTGTTGGTGGTTTTTGGCTTCAAGGCGGCTTTGATGCCGCTGGCCCTGTGGCTGCCGGCCACCTATGCGGCGGCCAGTCCGCCGGTGGCAGCTTTGTTTGCCATCATGACCAAGGTCGGGGTCTATGCGATTTGGCGTGTGCATGGCGTGACCTTTGGTGACATCGGCGGTGCCAGTGCCTTTGCGGTTGCGCCGGTGCTGTTGCCGCTGGCTCTGGCGACCAGTGTGTTGGCGGTGCTGGGGGCCTTGGCGGCCCAGACTCTGGCGCGCTTGGTGGCCTGGCTGACCGTGGCCTCGGTCGGGACGGTCTTGGCCGGCCTGGGTTTGTACAGCAGCCCGGCTTGGGGGGCGGCGCTGTACTACATGCTCAACAGTACCTTGGTGATTGCGGCGCTGTTTTTGTTGGCCGAGTTGGTGGCGGCGCAGCGGGGCGATGCTGCTGGGCAACTGGTGCCCGCTGCACCGGTGGCTCAGCCGACGCTGCTGGGCTTGATGCTGCTGCTGGCGGCGGCGTCTGCGGCAGGCTTGCCTCCCTTGCCGGGCTTTATTGGCAAGTTGATGTTGCTGGAGGCCTCTAGCACCCATGTTTGGGCCCCTGTGGTCTGGACGGTGTTGCTGCTGGTGGGCTTCCTCACGCTACTGGGTCTGGCGCGGGCGGGCAGTATTTTGTTCTGGCATGTGCGACAGGATGTGCCGGCCAGTGTCAGCGCAGGCGGCAGCCCCAAGCTGGTGCTGGCGACCTGCATCTTGCTGGGTGCCAGTGTTGTGCTCAGCCTCGCCGCAGCGCCGATTCAGCGGTACACCCAGGCGGCGGCTGAGCAGCTGACCGATCGCTCGGCCTACGCTGCGGCGGCGTTGGGCGCTTATGGTGCGCAAGGCAGCCCGCCGACCACGCGACCTTACCGTGATTCGGCTCAGCCAAGCTCGCCCAGTCCGCTTCAGGAGGCGAAACCATGAAGAAAGCGTCATCCGCCGCAAGCAAGACTTGGTTCAGCCATCCGGCTTTGTCGGTCTTGTTGTTTCTGGTTTGGTTGCTGATGCAGCAAAGCCTGAGCGTGGCCCATTTGATGATGGCCGCCCTGCTGAGCGTGGCTTTGCCGCGCTTGCTGCAGGGGCTTTTGGGGCCGGCCATGCGACCCAAACGCTGGGCGCTCGTGCTGCGTTTCAGTGGCATTGTGTTGTGGGACATCGTGGTCTCCAACGTCACCGTGGCGCGGCTGGTGCTGGCGCCTGGCGCTAAGCCGCAGCCAGCTTGGGTGAGGGTGCCTTTGGCGCTGCGTCAGCCCGGCCCCATCATGCTCTTGGCCACCATCATCACCACCACGCCGGGCACCGTGTCTTGTGTGGTGGACGACGAGACGCATGAAATCTGGGTTCATGCGCTGGACTGCAGCAACACCGACGAAATGGTCGCGCAAATCAAGCAGCGCTACGAGCAGCCTTTGCTGGAGATTTTTGAATGACAACGAGCTTGTTCTTTGATTGGCCCTTGCTGGCCTGGGCCTTGAACTTCGCCACCGGTGCCGTGGGCTTGGCGCTGCTGCTGACCAGCTGGCGCTTGTTGAAAGGCCCTGAACCCACCGACCGGGTGTTGGCGCTCGACACCATGTATGTGAACGTGGTGGCCTTGGTGGTGCTGCAAGGGCTGCGCGAGGGCAGTGCCCTGTTGTTCGAAGCGGCGCTGATCATCGCCTTGTTGGGTTTCGCGTCGACGGTGGCCTTGGCACGCTACCTCAGCCGCGGCGACGTGCTGGAGTAAGCAAGCTCATGGCTCCTCTTGAAATCCATTGGTTGGCGCAAGTCGCGATCAGCCTGTTTCTGGTCATCGGCGGCTTGTTTGCCCTCATCGGTGCGATCGGCATGCTGCGATTCCCGGACTTCTTCATGCGCTTGCATGCCCCGACCAAGGCCACCACCTTGGGCGTGGGTGGGGTCTTGCTGGCGAGCTTGGGCTATCACTGGACCCAGCAGCAGTTCGGTTTGCAAGAACTGTTGATCACCTTGTTCTTGTTCATCACCGCGCCGGTGTCGGCCAATCTCTTGGCCAAAGCGGCGCTGCATTTGCGCGTGCCCTCCAAGGCCGGGCTGCCGCCGGGGCATCCGCGGCCTTGATTTCCCGGCTGTTTGCATTTTCAGTTTTTGAGCGAGGTGACTTGTGCGCCTTGAAACCGATCTGATTTGTGCAAGATCTGCTAGTCGGCCTCGTGAGTAAAACCAACGGTCCGACGTGTGCATGACAAGCTTGAGTTGGCAAGTTGACGGTGACTGCAACGTGCCCAAACCGGAAGTCTGATTGCTGCTCAGCTTCGCGCTTTGACTCGGCCCGCCGCCGTGCTCATGGTGCCCGGGTCGGCTCTGACGAGCCGACTCCCCTCGGTGCTCACTGCGCGGGTCAGCGGCGGCAAACTCGCTTCGCTCGAACAAGTGCCGCCAAGTCAGGTATTGAAGCGCTGCGCGCGCCTGACCCGCTCCGCTGCGCTCTCGGCCGGGCACAAATCGCCCGTCGGCGGGCCGAGTCAAATCGACGTGGGCTTTAGGCAAGGGTGTCGAGGCAGTGCGTTCTCGATACAAGCGCACGGCAGTCCGGGTCCTTGCAGGGCGATTTGTGAGGGGCTGAGCAGCGCAGCGAATTGGGGCGCGCGCGCAGCGCGCTTCAACATCTGACTTGGCGCCGCATGTCTGAACGAAACGAGCGCAGCGACTGGAGTGAGTTCGGCGCCGGCCCGGGCTGCTGTGCCTCACGCGTAAAGCCCAACAGTCCGTTCCGGGCACGAAGCAGATTTCCAAATCCAGCGGGTAATCAGGCCGACTGGGTCCCTTGATTTCCAATCCTAGTCAGACTCTGGGATTGCTTTCCGAGCGCGCTGCGAGCGGATTGGGCGATTCTCTTCTACGACTTGATCGCCCCGACCGGTTTGCGTAGCAAGCTGGCAATCAAGGTTACCGCGGTCAGCGGCAAGAAGAACATCAGCATCACGTTGCTGAACATGGGCAGCGCATCATGCTGCTGGCTCATCAGGATCAAGTAAGCGGTGTAGGCGACGCAATAGCCAATGAACACCAGGCCCTCCCAACGGGCAATCTCGCGCTCGCTGAGCATCACCGGCAGGCAGGCCAGTGGGACTGCCGGCACCACCCAGATCTCGAAGCTCAGCACCGAAGCCGCCATCGGGACGCCGGCCGGCGCAATCAGCGTGCTCAGTCCCAGACAACCCAGGATATTGAAGACATTGCTGCCCACCACTTAGCCAATGGCGTTGTCGCGCTGGCCTCGGATGGCCGCCATGATGGATGTGGCAAGCTCGGGCATTGAAGTGCCGGCGGCCACAATCGTCAAGCCAATCACCAAGTCGCTGACCCCCAGGCTCTTGGCCACGGTAATGGCGGCATCGACCAGCCAGTTGGAGCCCAACACCAGCAGGCCCAGACCGGCCGCGATCAACAGAATCTGCATTGCCCAATGCTTGTCCCACTGGGTTTCAGCAGGCAACTCGTCGCTGAACTCGTCCTGCGTTTCCTTCGACTCGCGACGCGACTGCCGCACCAGCATCAACTGTGCGTGAACGGTCAGGGGCACGATCAGCGCCGAGATGCCCAGAATGAACAGCACATTGAAGATATTGCTGCCGACGACATTGCCGACGGCAAGGTCAGGCAGTCCGTCCAGGGCGGCACCGATCGACACCGCCACTTCGGGCGCGCTGGCGCCCAAGGAGACCACGCTCAGTCCCACCATCAAGGGCGAGATGCCAGCCGATAAGGCCAGCTTGCTGGCACCGCGAACCAATAGCTCGGCGCCACAAACCAAGGCGGCAGACCAAGCAAAAAGAGTCAGAGTGTCAGCATCAGGAGTTCTGCTTCTTTAATGAGATTTGCTGTGCGCGGGGCCGCTCAGCAACCTATCGGTGTAGGCAATCGCCAAGGCCGAGAGCAAGAAGGTGAAGTGAATCATGGTTTGCCACATCAGCGTCTTCTCGGTGTAGTTCTCGGCGTTGATGAAGGTCTTGAGCAGGTGAATGGATGAGATGCCGATGATGGCGGTGGCCAGCTTGACCTTCAGCACCGAGGCGTTCACATGG
>NZ_JBMLSK010000018.1:0-2267 GCF_049240545.1 Roseateles sp.
TGATGGCGATGAAAAAGTGGCAAGAATCACACCCTCACCTGTTCAAGAAAAAAGTCATCAACCATCCGGGACCTGACACTCGGGCGAACTTTCATGATGTGGGGCAACGCCCCGGATCATGGAAGACTTCCACATTAACTGCATCGATCGACTCAGGAGTTGCTAACGTGCGCTTGATCTGGTGTTGTCGTTCTATCCCTCACGGTAGAGGAATGCGAAAGAAAAGTCCAGCGGTTTTTGACGGGCAAGGGCAGAGCTAGCAGGCTCCGGACCTAGTGCAAATAGCCCTTCCGAGGCGGTGCGCTTCGAGACGGAAGTCCCAGCGCTCAGTACCTGAGTCGAGCACGAAGCAGGCGTGCCCGTCTTGAGGCCGGGCAGCCGACGACACGCTGCGCTCCGAACCATCATGCGGCCAGACGACAAGAAACACGCTAGCGCGGCCCTGAGGAGACGTCTTCAAGGCTACTTCGAGCGTGGGAGTTGCTTCCATCGTACCCACCTTACGCGTCACCCAGCCTTGAAGTCGAGGGGTAACTTGGCCTTGGACCAGCGAGACCTCACCCAAGCGCTCGCAGACCAAGCGGATCCGGAAGCCAACACCGTTCGGTGCTACGCATAGGAAGTCCGTCGGACCGCGGCCATCTGGCGGCATGGTCGGAAGCTGGCTGACCATCGTGCCTGGCGCAAAATGCCAGAACTGCTCGAGATCTAACTCGCGCGGGGCGACGGCTACGATTTCGTCGTGAACGACCAGCGTGCGGATCTCTTGCAGGAAAACTGCGTTTCGCGTGTGGCGGACGCCGTCGGAAATCCGGTGACTCCCGCCGAGATGCAGTAGCGCGTCGGTGGCGAGACCGCCGACATCCTCTTCGGCTACGCCATAGCTGAAGCCGGACTGGCCTCGGCACACGACAGTGTTGTGGGCACGCGGATGGGTGAAGTACTCACGCTGCGGATCCGAATACTTGTAGGGGCCGCCTGAATCTACCAGTAGCAACTGGCCTTCGACGAATAGCTGGAGGTTCAGATGATCGTGGTGCCCATGCGAATGAATCGGCGGGCCAGCCTTCAAGAACATCGCCCATCCTGCCTCTCCGCCATGCGCGAGCAGGTAGCCACTCCGCGGATACGTCACCACGTCCGGTGCTTGTCCCGCAGTAGTGATGGTCCCAGCGCGCAGGCAGCGGATCGCTTCCTTGGTTGAGTCCGAGCCGTAGCCAGCCGCCACGTGGCGCTCGAGGATCTCCCAGACCGGCACCGACCATCCGTGCCAGTCCAACCATGTGTCACCAACTGCGGGCACGCTTCCGTCGGGCCAGCGCATCAAAAACGCGAAGTCCACTAGCCGTGTCATCAGGGAACGAAGATTCCGAACCCGGCCGTTTTCATCATCCAGCCCGAAGAAATCCGCGTAGTGCATGACTTCTCCGACGAGCTCCAGCGCGATGTACTGATATTCGAGTGCCTGCTCGCGCGTAACGCCTTCGCTCGTGTCGATCATTTCGTCTAGGAGCGCAAAGAGCCGCAGGTCGGCATCCGACTTGTACTCAAGAGGCAGGTCGAGCTCGGGCACTGCGGCCATCATGTTGAGCAACGCGAAGCAGTGGAATACGCCGTGGTTGTGGCCGATGAACTCGGGGCGGCGCAGGAAAGCGTGCAGCGCTCGCGCGTGCAGCGACATCGTCGAGCGGAAAGCCGCCGTCCACACCGCGTCATCCGAGAAGAACTGCCGGTACAGGTATACGAGACAGGTCGAACGGTAGGCGATCGCATGATCGTCCCATGCCATGTCAGTTGGGTCGGCCATGTAGGTGGGCCCATGAGCCGCCATCCAGTCGAGCGTACATCGTCGTACGTACTCGAGTTGCTCGGCCTCGCCATTTGTCTCGGCTATCGCCGCCGGCACATAGAGCCAAGTCAGGCAGTGGTACCAGAGCTTCCAGGTGTTGTTCGAGAATGGATCTTCACGCCAAGTCTGCCCTTCTGGAACCGACCACTCGGAAAACCCATGGAAGGTCACTGCCCGCGAGCGAAGCCACGCCTCCTTCTTGGCCTCAGTCACTGCTCCCCGCATTGGGGTCCAGAGTTTCGACACGTCCTGCATGCTTACCTTCAAAGTATGAACTGGAGGTAGCCGTGCCGAGGACGGAAACCGCGCTTGGTGACAACCCCGGCCCAGACGTAGGACTCGTACTCGGCGAACAGATCTGTTTCAGGTCCCGGATGATTGATGACTCTTTTGGTGAACAAGTGAGGGTGTGATTCTT
>NZ_JBMLSK010000019.1:0-1153 GCF_049240545.1 Roseateles sp.
AGGCGCGTCACGAAGGGGCTGTCACCATGTCCCAGTTGTTTCATCTTTGGAAGCAGGTAACTGCAAAGTACGGGCGTCACTGTCATCGACACCGCCATGGAGGCCAGGATTGAAACAATATAAGCAATACCAAGCGGCGCAAACAGACGCCCTTCGATGCCCGGCAAGGCGAACAAGGGCACGAACACCAGCACGACGATGACTGTGGCGTACACAATGCCGGAGCGCACTTCAACGCTGGCCTGCTGAACTACCGACATCACCGACTGCGGTTGCGCAAGGGCTCTGTTTTCCTTGAGTCGACGTAAGATATTTTCAACGTCAACCACGGCATCGTCCACCAACTCGCCAATTGCAATCGCCAGCCCACCCAATGTCATGACGTTAATCGACTGGTCGAGCCAGCGAAAAACCACGGCCGTTACTGCCAAAGACAGTGGGATGGCAACCAAGGAAATCAAGGTGGTGCGAACAGACAGCAAGAACGCAAACAGAACAATGGCAACAATCACCGCACCATCGCGCAGCGCCTGCGTGACGTTGCCAACGGAAGCCTTGATGAAATCGGCCTGTCGAAACAGCACTTGTGGTTTGGCAAGCCCTTTGGGAAGGCCCGCCTGAAGATCAACCAAGGCTTGCTCAATCTGTCGGCTCAGCTTGACCGTATCAGCGGCAGGCTGCTTTTGAACGCTTAGAATCACAGCAGGCTGACCTTGATAACCAGCATCACCGCGCTTGAGACCAGCAGCGAAGCGAACTTCAGCCACCTGCTGCAGTAGCACTGACCGGCCGTCCTTCCAAGCGACGGCCATACCCTGCAAATCCTCTAGTCGCTGGGTACGGCCCATGTGACGAATAAGGTATTCCCTGCTGTTCAAATCAATGAAGCCACCCCCAACGTTACCAGCATACCCGCGCAGTGCCTGCTCTATTTGGCTCAGCGAAATACCCAGTTGAGCCATACGTACAGGGTCTGGCTCTACGCGCAACTGACGCACCTCGCCACCAATGGGAATGACCTGAGAAACGCCCGCGATACCGAGCAAGCGCGGCCGCAATACAAAGTCGGCATACTCTCGGGCTTGCATAGGGTTAGCTGCGCCCTCGCCGCCTTGCAGTGGCAGCGCAATCAGCATGATCTCGCCCATGATAG
>NZ_JBMLSK010000020.1:0-2390 GCF_049240545.1 Roseateles sp.
CAACGCGACGCAACGGCGCCGCCGCGGCCCGTAACCCGCACCGCGCCGGGCGCCGAACGACTACGATGCCGAACTTCCTCACCCCGCCCGCTGGTCTGCCCACCGGCCTGCCCGGCCGGCGCGCCGGCCGGGCCGCCCCGAGGGCGGTTTTCTGGGCGCGCAGCGCGAAGGGGGTCCAGTGAGCCTGCCTCCACCCACCCACGACAGCGGCGTGGTGCCCAATGCCGGCGAGTTCGGTATCGCCTGGATCGTCTACGCGCTGTTCGGCTTCGGCATCTTTCTCTGGTGGCCGGCCCTGTTTGCCGTGCTGGTGTGCCACCTGCGCGCCGGCTCGCCGGCGGTAGGCTTTCTCGCCAGCCACTACCGCTGGCTGGCGCGCACCTTCTGGCTGTCACTGGCGGGCTACGTGCTGGCCGTCGGCATCATCCTGGGCGGCGCCTGGCCGCTCGTGCGCGACATCCTGGCGCAGGTGAAGGAGCGCGGCGACTGGTCGGTCTCGACCTCGCTCGGCCTGGCCTGGAGTTCGCTGTTTGCCACGATCGGCGCCGCCACCCTGGGCGGGCTGCTGCTGTTCGGCGTGTGGTGCTGGTTCATCTACCGCGTGGTACGCGGGGCGGTGCGGCTGGCCGACGCGCAGCCGGCTTAGCCCGGATGGTTCACCAGGTCGCCCCCGAACGTCCACGATCTGCCTCTGGAAGCTGCGGCGGCAGCCTGCCCTTGGCCCGAGCCGCTTTGGACGGCCGGGGCACCGACCCGACATCCGCGCCCTTGAATTCGTCGCCCTGAAGCCGCCGGTCAGACCAAAGCAAGAACACTCGAAGGTGGTCCCTCGGCGGCGGGCACACATCGGTCGGCGGCCGTCAGTGCGATTGAAGCGCAGAGCACGGCTTGAGACTGTGCGGGCTCACCTCACCGGGAGCCCATCGTGCAAGCCATCGGCCGGCAGCCCCAGCGGGCGCCGGACGGCGCCGCGCTCCACTACGAACGCCACCGCCCCGAGCAAACCACGCTGTACCGCCTGGTGCAGCAGCATGCGGCCAGCTTCATCGCGCACACCGAGGCCAGCACTGGCGCCGAGCTGCCTCGTTTCATCAAGGACGAGTTCGACGCCTTCCTCGAGTGCGGCATCCTGGCGCACGGGTTCCTGCGGTTGCGCTGCGCCGAGTGCGGCCACGACAAGCTGCTGGCCTTCAGCTGCAAGCGGCGCGGGTTCTGCCCTTCATGCGGCGCCCGCCGCATGTCGCAGACCGCGGCGCACCTGATCGATCACGTCATCCCGCACGTCCCGGTGCGGCAGTGGGTGCTGTCGCTGCCGATCCCGCTGCGGGTGCTGCTGGCCGCGCAGCCGCAGCTCGTCACGCCGGTGCTGCAGGTGGTGCAGCGCGTGATCACGCGCCACCTGCTGGACGCCGCCGAGCTCCCCGCCGACGAAGGACAGGGCGGCGCCGTCACGCTGATCCAGCGCTTCGGATCTGCTGGCAACCTCAACATCCACCTGCACTGCCTGGTGCTGGATGGGGTGTACCGCTGCGGTGCCGATGGCGCGCCGACCTTCGTCGAGACGGAGGCACCCACCGACGACGAACTGCATGCGCTGCTGCAGACCGTCATCACGCGGCTGATGAAGATGCTCACGCGCCGGGGCGTGCTGGTCGAGGATATGGGCCAGACCTGGCTGGCCGAGCCGGATGCCGACGGCGAGGAGTCGCGCACGCTGCGGCCGCTGCAGGCGGCGGCCATCACTTACCGAATCGCCTTCGGTCCCCGTGCCGGGCAGAAGGTGCTGACGCTGCGAGGCGCGATGCCGCGCGAGGATCGGGCGCGCCAACCCCTGTGCGCCGACATCGACGGGTTCAGCCTGCACGCTGCGGTACGGGTCGAGGCGCACGACCGCAAGCGGCTGGAGCAGTTGTGCCGCTACATCACGCGCCCCGCGCTGTCGGACGAGCGGGTGCAGCTCAACGCCGCGGGGCAGGTCGAGCTCAAGCTGAAGACGCCGTGGCGCGACGGGACCACGCACCTGGTCATGAGCCCGCTGGAGTTCATGCAGCGGCTGGCCGCGCTGGTGCCGCGGCCGCGGTTGCACCTGATCCGGTACCACGGCGTGCTGGCACCCAACGCCAGGCTGCGCCCGCTGGTGGTGCCGCAGGAGCCGTCCGCACAGGCACAGGCGGCCACCGAAGCTGCGGTCGCCGCCGCATGCGAAGCCGAGACGGTTCAGGCGCAACCGCGCCGCATCAGCTGGGCACGGTTGCTCAAGCGGGTCTTTGACATCGATATGCAGCACTGCCCGAACTGCGGCGGCGGGGAACTGAAGATCATCGCGGCCATCCTGGAGCGGCCGGTGATCGAGAAGATCCTGAGCCACCTCGGACTGGATCCGCAGCCGC
>NZ_JBMLSK010000021.1:0-1356 GCF_049240545.1 Roseateles sp.
GGCCGCCAACCTCAACATCCACCTGCACTGTCTGGTGCTGGACGGGGTGTACCGCCGCGGCGCCGATGGCTCGCCGGCCTTCATCGAGGCGGATGCGCCCACCGACGACGAGTTGCACGCGCTGCTGCAGACCGTCATCGCCCGGCTCATGAAGATGCTCACGCGCCGAGGCGTGCTGGTCGAGGACATGGGCCAGACCTACCTGGCCGAGCCGGATGCCGACGGCGAGGAGGCGCGCACGCTGCGGCCGCTGCAGGCCGCGGCCATCACTCACCGCATCGCCTTCGGGCCCCGCGCCTGGCAGAAGGTGCTGACCGTCCGGGGTGCGATGCCGCGCGAGGGCGCAGCGCGCCAGCCCCTGTGCGCCGACGTCGACGGTTTCAGCCTGCACGCGGCAGTGCGGGTCGAGGCGAACGACCGCAAGCGGCTGGAACAGCTGTGCCGCTACATCACCCGGCCGGCGCTTTCCCACGAGCGGGTACAGCTCAACGCCGCGGGGCAGGTCGAGCTCAAGCTCAAGACGCCGTGGCGCGACGGGACCACGCACCTGATCATGAGCCCGCTGGAGTTCATGCAGCGGCTGGCCGCCAGGGCGACCGAAGGGCGCCCTTCGGGCTCCCGTGGCGCGGCCCAGGTTGCACCTGATCAGGTTCCACGGAGCATTGGCCCCGAACGCGAAGCTCAGGCCGCTGGTGGTGCCGCAGCAACCGCCCGCACAAGCGCAAGCGGCCAGCGAAGCCGCGGCGCCCGCCGAGTGCGAGGTCGAGACGGTCCAGGCCCGGCCGAATCGCATCAGCTGGGCGCGGCTGCTCAAGCGGGTCTTTGACATCGACATGCAGCATTGCCCGAACTGCGGCGGCGGGCTCAAGATCATCGCGGCCATCCTCGAGCGGCCGGTGATCGAGAAGATCCTGAGCCACCTGAGCCGCGCCGGCCGTCACAAACACCTCGCCCCAGGCTGTGCTGCCGGCAGCAACCGGGGGTCACTTCTGAATGTCGTCAGGGGGTCAGTTCCTGATGTCGCTCGACAGTCGCCAGTTGCCTTCCCTGTTCCAGCTATCTCGGACTTTCCAGGGGCCCAGGCACCGTCTGAGATTCCCAGGGCTCTCCACTTAACCGGACCGACCGGTAGAGTGCTGGGGATGGGCCAGCCACGCGCAGGGGAGCACTACCCAAGGTCACTCGGCGAGTGACGAGCTTGGTTTCGAACCGATGCCGACTGCCAGGACTGCCTCGAGTGGCTGCGCTGGCCTACCGGTTTCGTCTGCCCGGCTTGTCTGGGGCGCGACGGCTGGCGTCTGGGCGACGGGCGCTTCAAGTGCACCGCGTGCGGTGTGCGTTGCTCCGTCACCGCCG
>NZ_JBMLSK010000022.1:0-1359 GCF_049240545.1 Roseateles sp.
TGTAGACAACGCCGGCAACCGCATCAGGTATTCGCTCGAGGCTCCGCAGGAAGGTGACTACCACTGCCGTCGCGCGGCCGGCGATGCGCTGGGTGCACTCGAGTCGGTACTGATGCAGGCTGGGGCCGAGCTGTAATGGGAAGTGCGGTTCATCTGAGGAACTGTGATTTGCCGCTGTGCGGTCGCTTCGACGGCGCTGCACCGGCTCTCGATGCGGAGGCGGTGGACACGATCGAAGCGCACTGGATGTCGCGCCTACAGGCAAATCCACGGCTGGTTCGTGGCTCCGTGCTCTGGCTGCGCCATCTTGAGGTCGGGCAGCGCCACGTCGACCTGCATTTCGGCCTCAGCGACTATGCGCACTACCTGTACACGCTGGACAACCCGGGGGCCTCGGTCACACCCTGCCGCGTTGCTTACACTTCGGCGCTGCTGCTCACCACAGATGGATTCGCAGTCTTCGGCGAGATGGCCCCTTGGACGTCTACGCCGCGGCAGTTGCAGTGCGCTGGCGGCGGACTTTCTTTGGCCGACGTTGCAGGTGACATGGTGGACATCCGGCGCAACATTGCAACGGAGATCTCCGAGGAGCTGAACCTCTCCATGGAAGCACCAGCACTCGCTTTGTCGCTGCAACGTCCCACCTTCATCAAGACCGGTGGCCGCAATGACTTTCTCGGGCTCATCCACGTTGTCCAGGTTCCGATGAGTCTCGCCGGTGTGCAGCAGCGCCATGCCCAGCTTCCGGAGTCCGAGCGCGAGTTCGCCCGGCTGGTCGGTGTACGGCCCGTTGACGTGGCGGACTTTTCAGCATTGGATGACCGGCCACGTGTCGACTACCTGATACCGCTGCTGCAGGCCATCGCCTCGACGGTCGACAGTGACCTGCGTCCGATGGGCACATCGGCCCGATGACGCAGACTCAACGCGGTGTGTTCCTGGTGCTGGAAGGCATCAGCGGAGCGGGCAAGTCGACTCTCGCGGCTCGGTTTGCCTCGCTGCCAGGCTGGATCAAGGAAGCTACGATCACCCCCGATCTGACCGGATTGCTGGACACGATCGACGTTCACGCCACGGCAGCCGATCACATGGGCTTCTGGCTGGCCCTGCAGTACGCCATCCGTGCCCGTATCGAGCCTGATTTGCTTGCGGGGCGAAATGTCGTGCTCGAGAGCTATGTGTACCGAACCATTGCCAGCCACTCGGTGCTGATAGACGGACCTCCCCCGAAAGTCGACTGGTCCCGCGCGCTCGAACCGGATCTCGCCGTATTGCTGGATGCCAAGGAGCCCGTTCGACTGGCTCGCATCGGCGCTCGCGACGCGGCCTACGCAGAGGGTGTTTGAATTTCCTGTGCTC
>NZ_JBMLSK010000023.1:0-5884 GCF_049240545.1 Roseateles sp.
GCCCTGGTGCAGGTGCGCGAAGGCGCGCCGCTGGGCAATGCGCTGGCCGGCAAGAAACGCTTCCCCGGCATCCTGGCCATGTTTGCCCGCTTGGGCGAGCAGACCGGCCAGTTGCCGCAGATGTTGGAGCGCGCCGCCAAACAGCTCAGCGTGGAGGTGCAGCGCCGTTCGATGGCCGCCGCCACCATGCTGGAGCCCCTGCTGATCGTGGTGATGGGCGCGATTGTCTTGATGATCGTGCTGGCGGTGCTGATGCCCATCATTCAGTTGAATACTTGGGTGAAATGAGGCCCCCGGCCCATGGGTACTTGGGCCGCCCCCCGAGGGGGCTGAGGCCGGACATAGACAGTCTCAGAAAGACTGTCTATGCCTGCCGAAGGCCATCTGACAATGGTCGATGGCGCGATGTTGATCGGGCTTGGCCCGACCAACATCGCCGAAATCCTTCTTGGGGCGGCCCGGCGAACGACTTGAACAAGAAGAGGTGTCTGCGTGCCTGCCAATCTTGACGGACAACTGGTGGTGGCGATTTCCTCGCGCGCACTGTTTGATTTCGAAGAAGAAAACGAGCTCTTTGAAGCCGAGGATGACCGCGCCTATATGGCCCTGCAAGAAGCCCGGCTCGATCTGCCGGCCAAGCCGGGGGTGGCCTTCTCCTTGGTCAACAAGCTGCTGACCTTCAACACGCCGGAGCAAGCACGCGTCGAGATCGTGGTGCTGTCGCGCAATGACCCGGTCTCGGGCATGCGGGTATTTCGCTCGGCCAAGCATTACGGCCTGGGCATTCAGCGCGGGGTGTTCACCCGCGGGGAATCGCCTTGGCGTTACCTGCGCCCACTGAACGCACAGTTATTCCTGTCTGCCAATGAGGCGGATGTGCGTTCGGCCCTGGCCGCCGGTGTGGCCGCGGCGCGGGTGCTGCCCTTGTCGGCGCGGGCCTCGGCGGAGCATCCCGATGAATTGCGGATCGCCTTTGACGGCGACGCGGTGCTGTTCTCCGATGAGGCCGAACGCGTGTTCCAAAGCGAAGGGCTTAGCGCCTTCCAATCGCATGAGACCCGGCACGCCAACATTCCGCTGGCCGCTGGCCCGTTCAAGCCGGTGCTGGAGGCCTTGCAAGACCTGCAGCGCTCGCCCAGCGGCGGCATGCGCGTGCGCACGGCCTTGGTCACCGCCCGCAGCGCGCCGGCCCATGAGCGCGCCATCCGCACGCTGATGGACTGGCAGATCGAGATCGATGAAGCGATGTTCCTCGGCGGTTTGCCCAAGGGTGAGTTCCTGCGCGAGTTCGAGCCAGACTTCTTTTTCGACGACCAAGCCGGGCACATCGCCAGCGCCTCCGCCCATGTGCCGGCCGGCCATGTTGCCTCGGGCATCAGCAATGGCTGACTCCGGTGAGGGCGGCAGAATACCCCCCCGCATCGTTACCGCCACCAGGTCTATATCCACCAAGACCGTGGCACCCCATCCCACAAGGACTAGAGACACGCTTCATGACGCCTGTGAAACCCACTGGCTGGCCAACTCTCGCCAGCATCACCCTCGCCTGCTTGATGAGTTGCGCCACGATGGCGCAAGCTTCAGCCTCCACCACCAGCGCAACGCCGGGCTTCTTCCGCCAGGCGGCACTGCACGGCGAGCAGATCTTCTTTGTCGCCGAGGGGGACATCTGGCGCGTGCCCACCCTGGGCGGTACCGCCGAACGGCTGACCACCCATACGGGGGCTGAGACCCTGCCCGCGGTATCGCCGGGCGGAGAGTGGCTGGCCTTTGTCGCGCAGTACGACGGCCCCGCGGACCTCTACCTGATGCCGGTAAAAGGCGGCGTACCGCAACGCCTGACCTGGGAGGGCGTGAACCAAAAGGTCTGGGGCTTCAGCGCACAAGGAGAGTTGCTCTTCACCGCGCCGGCCCAAGACGGCAGGCCCATCACCCAGCTGTACGGCCTGAACCCCAAGACCGGCATCCGACGGGTGCTGCCGGTCGGCCAGGCCAGTGACGGTGCCCTCAGCGCCGACGGAAACCAGCTCTATTTCACCCGCAACGGACTGCGTGGCGACAACGCCAAGCAGTACCGCGGTGGCGCCATCGCCCGACTCTGGACCTTGGACTTGACGACCCAGAGCGAAGCCCGTCCGCTGCTCGCGGAGGGCGCCAATGATTCACGACCCATGCCCTACCGCAACGCCCAAGGCGAAAGCCGGGTGGCCTTTTTGTCGGACCGCGACGGCAGCGTCAATCTGTGGTCGGTGAATACGAAAGGCCAGGACCTGCGCCAGCACAGCCGCTTCAAGGGCTGGGACATTCGTCACGCATCGATCCATGCCCGTCAGGTGAGTGTGACGGTCGGCGCCGACATCCATGTGCTGGACCTGGACGCACCCGGTATCACCGAAGGCCGCAAGCTCAGCATCCAACTGAAGGGCGACTTTGCGCAGCAGCGCGAGCGCTGGATCAAGAAGCCGCAGGACTTCCTGACCCACACCGCGTTGGCGCCGAACGGTGAACGCGTGCTGCTGAACAGCCGCGGCCGCTTGGCCACCCAGGGCGTCGGCGCATTGCGGCGCGCCGAGCTTCCACAATCGCAAGAGGGGCGCTGCCTGAAGGGCGAGTTCAGTGCCGACAGCCAGCAGGTCTTTGCCCTTTGCGACTTCAGCGGCGAGCGTGAGATTTGGCGCTTTGCCGCCAATGGCTTGAGCCCGGCGCAGCAACTGACACGCGGCGCCACCGCCATGCGCACCCAGTTGCACCCTTCGCCCGATGGCCGCCACATCGCCCATGCCGACAAGGAGGGCCATCTGTATTTGACCGAGCTGAAATCCGGCGCCACGCAACTGATTGCGCACGACAAGCGCGCCGCCAGCATTGGCCCAGTCAGCTGGTCGGCCGACAGCCAGACCCTGGCCTATACCCAGCCTTTGCACAACGGCAACCGTGAGCAGATCCTGCTCTACAGCCTGAAAGACGGCAAGACCCACACCGTCAGCAGCGACCGTTATGACAGCGAGTCGCCGGTATTCAGTCCCGATGGGCGCTGGCTCTATTTCATCTCCAAGCGCAGCTTTGAAGTCACCGGCAACTCCAGCCCTTGGGGTGATCGGAATATGGGCCCGTTCTTCGACCGGCGCGCCAAGGTCTATGCGCTGGCCTTGCAATCGGGGCTGCGCTTCCCTTTCGCCGCGAAAGATGAACTAAGCCCGGCCGAGAACAGCGGCGAGGGCAAGGGAGACGGCAAGGGAGAGGGCAAGCCCGAGGACAAGAACGAGAGCAAGCCCGCGCTCAAGGGTGACAAGAAAGCCGAGCCAGCGAGCGGCAACAAGCCCGCCATCGTCTGGGCCGGCTTGAGCGAACGCCTGTTTGAAGTGCCGCTACCCAGCGGCAACTACAGCGCCTTGCAGGTCGACGCCAAAAGACTCTGGATGCTGGACACCGAAGCCTCCGGCGAACGCAAGTCCAGTCTGAAGACGCTCAGCATCGATCGCCAAGGCGGCAAGGCCGAAACCGTGGCGGAAGATGTGAAGAGCTTCGCGCTCAGCGCCGATGGCAAGAAGCTCATGATCGTGAGGAACGCGACGACGCCAGCGGCCGCGCCTGACATCCTGTTGATTGACGCCGGCCCCAAACTGCCCGCCGAGTTGGGCAAGTTCCAAGTCAAATGGAACGACTGGCAGATTGCCACCGACCCTCGAATGGAGTGGCGCCAGATGTTCACCGACGCCTGGCGCATGCAGCGCGACTACTTCTACGACCGCGGCATGCATGGCGTCGATTGGGCCGCCATGCGCAGCAAGTACGAGCCCCTGGTCGCCCGTTTGACCGACCGGGCCGAGCTGGCCGAGTTGATGGCGCAAATGGTCAGCGAGCTGAGCGTCTTGCACAGCCAAGTCGGCCCAGGCGATGTGCGCGCAGCACCCGAGGAGCCTGGACTTGCCGGCTTGGGCGCGCGCCTGTCGCGCCAAGCCCAAGGTTGGCGCATCGATCAGATCTACCGCAGCGATCCGGAGTTGCCGAATGAGCTCTCGCCCTTGGCGGCACCGGGTTTGAGCGTGAAGGTCGGGGATATCATCACGGCGGTGAACGGCCGTCCGGCCCTGCAAGCGGCCGATCTGGCCGATCTTTTGCGCGGCCAAGCCGGCAAGCAGGTGCTGCTGCAGCTGAGCACCGCCGAGGGACGGGAGATCCAGCAAATCGTCACGCCCGTCGCCCAGCGGCGGGAACAACAACTGCGTTTTGGCGACTGGCGCTATTCACGCGCCCGCGCGGTCGAAAAGGCCTCGGACGGCCGCATTGGTTATCTGCATCTGCGTGCCATGGGCAAGGACGATATCGCTGACTTTGCACGCGAGTTCTATGCCCAGTCTGACCGCGAGGGCCTGATCATTGACGTCCGCTTCAACGGCGGCGGCAGCATCGACAGCTGGATTCTTGAAAAACTGATGCGCCGCGCTTGGGCCTTCTGGCAGCGCCGTTCGCCCGCGGGAGCACCGACTTACCCGAATATGCAAGAGGCCTTCCGTGGACACTTGGTGGTGCTGGCCAATGAAGAAACCTACTCCGACGGCGAGACCTTTACCGAAGGCGTGAAACGTCTGGGAGTGGGGCCTGTGATTGGCAAGACGACCTCCGGTGCCGGGGTCTGGCTCTCGGATCAGAATCGTCTGGTCGACAACGGCATCATGCGTGCGGCCGAAACGGGGCAGATGTCCGCCGATGGTCAATTCTTGATTGAAGGCATCGGCGTGAAACCCGATATCGAAGTGGACAACCCGCCGCGTGCCACTCATCTGGGCGGCGATGCCCAGTTGGATGCCGCTATCGAAGTGCTGAAGAAAGCCATCCGCGATCAGCCGGTGCGTGCGGTCAAGCCCGGCCCCTACCCTCGACCGCTGAAGCTCTGAGCAAAAAAAGGGGAGGCTGTCGGCCTCCCCTTTTTCTTTGCCCCTGGCTTAGCGCAGGTCTGTCCTCAACTGAGCGTCACCCGCGCGAACTTGCGCTTGCCCACTTGCAGCACCACGGTGCCGGCCTCGACTTTCAGCGCCTTGTCGCTGATGACGACGCCGTCGATGCGAACACCGCCCTGTTCAATCATGCGGGTGCCCTCGCCATTGGAGGCCACCAAGCCGGCGGATTTCAACAAGGCCGGCAAGCCCATGGGCGCGCCGCTCAGCGCCACTTCAGGGATCTCATCCGGAATGCCACCCTTGGCGCGGTTGTTGAAGTCGGCTTCGGCTTCGTCTGCCGCTTGCGCGCTGTGGAAACGGGCGGTGATCTCCTTGGCCAGCATGACCTTGGCGTCCTTGGGGTTGCGGCCGCCTTCGATCTCGCGCTTGAGCGCGGCAATCGCCTCGCTGCTTTGGAAGCTCAGCAGATTGAACCACTTCCACATCAAGTCATCGCTGATCGACAAAACCTTGGCAAACATGGTGTTGGCCGGCTCGCTGATGCCGATGTAATTGTTTTTAGACTTGGACATCTTCTCTACACCGTCCAAGCCTTCCAGCAGCGGCATGGTCAAGATGCACTGCGGCGACTGACCGTATTCCTGCTGCAGATGGCGGCCCATCAGCAGGTTGAACTTCTGGTCGGTACCGCCCAACTCCAAATCGCTCTTCAAAGCCACCGAGTCGTAGCCCTGCATCAGCGGGTAGAGGAACTCATGCACCGAAATCGGCGTCTGCGCGGCGAAGCGCTTGGTGAAGTCGTCGCGCTCCATCATGCGGGCCACGGTGTACTTGGCGGCCAGCTGAATCATGCCGCGCGCGCCGAGCGGGTCGCTCCACTCAGAGTTGTAGCGGATCTCGGTCTTGCTCTCGTCCAGCACCAGCTTGGCCTGGGCGTAATAGGTCTCGGCATTGGCCTTGATCTGCTCGGCCGTCAGCGGCGG
>NZ_JBMLSK010000024.1:0-2327 GCF_049240545.1 Roseateles sp.
GGGTCAGCGGGTCGTCGATCTACCGCACCACCATCACCGTGCAGCCCGTCCCCGGGAAGAAGTGGCAGCAGATCTGCGCCGACTGCGCCGGGGGCATCGACTCGCTGGTGGAACTGCTGCAGGGACGCCTCGCCAAGTCCGTGATGGATCGCCTGTGCAGGCAGGACGACGGGCTGTTCCCCGCCCCCAGGGACATACGCTTCGACTGCTCGTGCCCCGACAGTGCCGCGATGTGCAAGCACGTGGCCGCCGTGTTGTACGGCGTAGGCGCTCGTTTCGACCACCAGCCGGAACTGCTGTTCACCTTGCGCCAGGTGGACACTGCCGACCTGCTGAGCAAGGCTGGCGCCGGCGTCGTCACCGAAGCAGGGGTCGGCGAGCGCTCTCTGGCCACAGACGACATAGGCGCGCTCTTCGGGCTGGACATGGATCCGGCCTCGGCAGTCGATGCCCCCGACCCGCCCGTCCAGACCCTCTCAAGAAAGGCGTCGGCCCCGAGAGCGCCAAAGCCGCCGGCCGGCCCCTGCCAGCCGTCCGGGCCGACGCCGCCGTCCGCCAAGTCGACGGCGCGGGCGCGCAGCCCGGCCGCCCGCCTGCTGGCGGCCTTGCGCCGGACAGGCTGGCTGGACAACGCCACTGCCCGTGCAGCCACCGGCCTGGATGCAGAAGCCGTCCGCACCCTGCTCAAGCGATTGGTGGCCGACGGATACGCCCGGGTGGAAGGGCACAAGCGCGGCACGCGCTATGTGGCGGTTGAGCCAGGCAGCACGACTTGAGCAGCAGTGCGGGCCAGTGAAGATCAGCGGCGCTCAATTGCCAGGGCAGGACGTCTGTCAGCCCTCGATCGAGCGAAGACTCTCACGTGGCGACCGGCTGAGCAATGCGGATCCTTGGCGCAAGCTTCGCGCTCAGATTCGGTCGGCAACCCGCATGTCGTACTCGGCCCGAGTCAGACCCTGGGTGGGCGCGAGGTCGAGTATTCGCTGACGGTGGGCACCCACAGGAACACGACGGTTCGTGCTGTCGGTCAGCGTCAACACCAACCTGCGGATCGGCACATCGAGTCGACCCGCTGTCGCGTCTACACAAGGAGCCGTGAGCTCCCGGCCACAGCCGCCTGGGTGGGCCATCCGTGATGCAGTACGCTGTCGAGACCCCTTCGCTCCCCAACCCCATGCCCCTGCTCTCGGAGGAAGTCGTCACCGCCGCGCGCAACAGCGTGCTCTGCTGGCTCGCGACCGTGAATCCCGACGGCCAGCCCAACGTGTCGCCGAAGGAGATCTTCGCGGTCGTCGATCAAGACCATCTGGTGGTGGCCAACATCGCCTCGCCGACCAGCGTACGCAACGTCCGCTCGTGCGCCAAGGTCTGCATCAGCTTCATCGACGTGTGGGTGCAGAAGGGGTTCAAGGTCATCGGTACCGCGCAGAACGTGGGCTCACAGGAGCCGGGCTTCAGCAGGTGGGCCGAACCTCTGCTGAAGATGGCCGGCCCGCGCTTCCCGATCCACAGCGTCCTCGTCATCCGCGCGAGCGCGGTCGAGCCGATCGTCGCCCCCAGTTACCGGCTCTACCCTGGCGAGACGACCGAGGAGAGTCAGGTGGCCAACGCGCTGCGGACCTACGGCGTCTCGCGGGTTGTCGGCGGATCGAACTGAGCCCATGCGCCGCGTCCTGCTTGCCGTCATCGACTACCTGCTCGGCTTCCTCGCGCTCGCGTTCTTCGCGTTCCTGGCCTTCGCCAGCCCCAGCCCCACGGACGAGCGTCTGCTCTTCGCCTTCAAGGCCGCCACACCGGTGGCCGTTGCGGAACTCGCGTTTCTGTGGTGGCGGCCCACGCCCGCCAACCGGCTGATACTGGGCGCGAATCTCTGGCTCGTTTCCGGAGGTTTGGCGGCCTGGATGCAGCAGTGGTGGTGGCTGCAGGGCTACCAGAGGTTGGGCGAAGCGAGCCTCTTCATGGCCATGGGCGCGGCGGGCCTGGTGACGACCGCGTTCTCCCCTGCAGGCTTCGTCGCCGCCACGGGGCCTCGGCGCCCGGTGGTGATGGCCTCGCTCTGCCTGCTGCTGGCCGTGGGTGTCGCGCTGATTGCGGCCATGTACTTCCGCGGCAACGTGAAGTTCGCCGCGGTGATTCCGGTGATCGCGCTGTCTTGGCTCAACCGTCTGCTGCGGCGCGTGGTGCAGCGGCAGACAGCGTCCGCGACCACGGCGCGGGAAAGTCTCTTCTCAGGCTGACCGACCCGACGCGGCCCGCGGCGCTGCCGGGGATTGCAGGTTTGCTCGCCGCGGCGCCTGAGGCCGGAGCGCCGCCCCTACTCCCACTCA
>NZ_JBMLSK010000025.1:0-1344 GCF_049240545.1 Roseateles sp.
GAGGGCAGCGATGCTGCGCTGGCGCTGCTGCTCTTCGTAGCGCTGCTGTCCCTGGTCGACGAAGGCTTCGCCGCGGGTGAGCATGAAGTACACCATCCGGGCCGGCTTGTGCGCAGCCGCGGTGTTGGCCTTGGGCTTGTCCATGCGGGATGACAAGCGGCGGTAGAAGGCCCCGAGCGCCGACTCGCTTCGCCACAGGCTCTGCGCGGCCATCTTCAGCGCCTGGCGCGCCCGGTTGGCCGAGCGCTTGGTCCCTGAGGACAGCACCTTGCCGCCGCTGATCTTGGTGCCCGGGCACAACCCGAGCCAGGAGCAGAAGTGCTTGACGCTGGCGAAGCGGCTGACGTCTGGCCCGATCTCGGTGAGCAGCTTCATCACCACCGTCACCCCCAGGCCATTGATGCGGGTGAGGTCCACGCCCGCCCAATTGGCCAGCCGCTGGCGCACGTCGTGTTCCATGCGCGTCTTGCTGCCCGCCCGGGGCAGCTTGCCCAGGTCGATCTGGGTCCGCGCCCGCGCCTCGAGCAGTCCGTCCAGCCGCGCGTCGCAGTCGGCCAGGTGCCGCCCGATGTCGTCGTACATCGCCAGCGACTGCCCGAGCACGAACAGGTGCTCCTCGCGCCAGTTGCCTTGCAGCGCCCGGATGATCTCGGGCTGACTGGCCTTGACGCGCCGCTGGCGGTGGCGGGCCAGCCGCACCGGGTCGCGCTCGCCCGCGACGATGTCGCGCACGATGGCCTGCCCGGTCATACCCATCACATCGGTCAGCACCTCGGTGAGCTGGATGTTCATCTGCACCAGCGCCTTTTGCATGCGCTGCACCCAGCGGGCCTGCTCCCTCAGCAGCGCCTCGCGCTGGCGCGCCACGGCGCGCAGCACGCACACCTCGGCGCCGGGACGCCAGGCCGCGCGCAGCAGCCCCAGGCTCATCAACCTCTGCAGCCACTGGCAGTCCTGCACGTCGCTCTTGCGCCCGGGCACGTACTTCAGCTGCCGCGCGTCGACCAGCCAGACCTTCAGTCCGTGCTGCTCCAGCACCTCGAACACCGGGATCCAATACACGCCGGTGGACTCCACCGCTACCGTGTCCACCCCCAAGCTCACCAGCCAAGCAGCCAGCGCTTGCAGGTCCGCGGTCATCGCCCCGACCTCGCGCACCGGATCGCAGCCGGCGCTGTCGGCCAAGTGCCTGGGCACCGCTACCCAGTGGCTGGACGCCCCGATGTCGACTCCCGCCGCGTTCGGGAAAACCTCGTCTTCTCGCTTGCGCATCGTCATACCGTACCTCACCATCGTTGATGAACGGCAGCGCCATGCAAGGCGTCGATCACGACTCGATCTCTT
>NZ_JBMLSK010000026.1:0-4436 GCF_049240545.1 Roseateles sp.
ACTTTCATGATGTGGGACAACGCCCCGGATCATGGAAGACTTCCACATTAAGCGCAAGCAGCTGATCGTTGCGCCAGGTGGTGGTAGTGTGTCGCTGCTTGCTCTGGGCAGAGGCCAAACGGTGAAGGCCGGGCAGCTGGTGGCGTCAATTGTCCCCTCCGATACGCTGCTGCAAGCGCACCTGTTCGCACCGAGCCGGACTGTGGGGTTTGTCCAAGTCGGACAACAGGTCTACTTACGGTATCAGGCGTTTCCGTTCCAGAAATTCGGACTACAACCGGCCACCATTGCTAGTGTCAGTCGCACGCCAATTGCGCCCGAGCAGTTACCTTCGTCGGTGGCTCACTTAGCTACGGGGCTAGGCGTGCGGGAGGCTCTCTACAGGCTCACGGTGGACCTAAAGGCTCAGCACGTCGTTGCCTATGGTGGCTTGACGCCACTGAAGGCAGGCATGACGCTAGACGCGGCGCTGATTCTTGATCGGCGGACTATCGCCGAATGGGTAATCGCTCCCCTTGTAGGCGTTGCCAGAGGGAGCGCAGCGATCCACTGACCATTCGGAGTCCAAGCGGCCGGCAGAGCTGGCGTAAGGAATCGCCCGGGTGTCACGACTCGGGCGTAAGTCTGGCAACGCTGCGGCGCGGCCAGAGAGGTAATGCACCGGCCTCGCTCTCGGTGCTTGATTGATAGGTGAAAGTCATGAAGGTATTGACCCCGCAACAAACGAAGGCCGTCTCTGGCGGCAACACGACGACGACAACCTGCACGAAAGCGGAAACCAAGCGCTGCAATCGAAGTGGCACGAAATGCACCACTGTGACTGTTGAGGTTTGCCGCGAGACCACCACTAGCAAGTAAGTGCTGCGAGCAGCGCCCTTGGGTAGATCTCAAGGGCGTTGCCCCTTCCCATGGAGCGAGAGAACTTTCGAGATGCGAAAGCGATTCGTCGCCTTATGTGCAGTATTGGTGTGGTCCGCGATGCCGCTGCAAGCTTCCAGCGATACCAGCGTGGCATCCATCACTGCAAAGCTAGAGGCGCTGCGGGCTGCAGAGCGATTGGCCGATGATGAACCAGTGCGCGTCGAGCGTCGCGGCCATGTGCTTGGTGTTGCGGGCCCAGTATCGACAAAGATGCTGACCGCGCTGCGTATGGAACTGGCGCGAGGCGGAGTCAGCACGCTGGCCATAAAGTCGAACGGCGGAGACGTCGAGGCGGGACAGGCCATCGGCCACCTCATCCACGAGGCTCGCCTCGTTGTCATAGTTGACGAGTACTGCATCTCCAGCTGTGCCAACTACATCTTCACTGCCGGCTCCAGACGTGTCATTCCCGACGGCGCCTACGTCGTATGGCACGGAAACAGCTTTCAGAAGGACGGGCGCGAGTTCGATCGTTGCGGGCGAACCGTCTCCACGCTCGATGGGCTTCCATGGCTGCCTGCCGAGATTGAGGAGCGCAGGCGTGACGCGGCCGGTGTTGCGAGACGTCAGGCTGAAGATGTCCGCTTCTTCAGGACGATCAGGGTGGACGAGTACATCGCGCGCGCCGGGCAAGAGCCGAAGAACTTCGGCAACTTCACGATGCCGGTGTCGTCGATGCAGCGACTGGGCCTCTCGGCAATTGACGCCCCGTCGGACTACGGAACCCCGCAGTACTGCGCGCGCGTGGCTTCGAAACGGCCATCGCTACAACTCCACTGCATCGTCGTTACCGAGGAGATGCTGTCGTACGAGCGCGCGAGGCGAACCCATGGCGAGTTGTGCGCCGCGGACGGCACGCTTCAGGTTAGGCCCCCCACCGACGCAAGCCCTCAAGGTACGACAGGGCGGCCCCGATGAGGGTGGTCCTGCAGAGCGAGGCGAACGAATGCGGGCTTGCGTGCGTGGCGATGATTGCCAGCGCACATGGCCTACACACAGATCTCGCCGAGCTACGGCGTCGCTTCCAAGTCTCGCTAAAGGGCGCCACGTTGGACCAATTGATCCGCCATGCGGAGATAATTGGTTTTGCCGCCCGACCACTGCGCCTTGAACTCGACGAGTTGACCGAGCTAGTCACACCATGTGTGCTGCACTGGGATCTAAATCACTTCGTCGTTCTGAAGCGCGTCAGTCGTGACCAAGCCACGATCCTAGACCCGGCGTTTGGCGAGCGTATTCTACCGCTCTCGACCGTGTCCAGGCACTTTACGGGTGTTGCACTTGAGTTAACGCCAACTACAGAGTTCAAGCCCGCTGACTTGCGGCGTCGGATTCGCCTCACTGATCTGACTGGTCGAATTACTGGCATGACGGGAGCCCTAGTGCAGCTCTTCTTGCTGGCGTTGGCTCTTGAGACCTTTGCTCTCGCTGCGCCACTCTTTAGTCAATTCGTGGTCGATGAAGTAGTCGTAGGCAACGATCGAGCGCTGCTGGATGTTCTGGTCATCGGCTTCGGCCTCTTGCTATTTGCTCAGACCGTGATCGCCGTCTTGCGCCAGTGGCTGATGATGCGGCTGGCTTTGGAGGTGAACTACCAGTGGGCAACGAGCCTGTTTGCTCACATGGTTAGGCTACCGGCGGCCTTTTTTGAGAAGCGGCACCTAGGAGACATCGTCTCGCGCTTCGGCTCGATGACCGCAATGCAGAACACTCTCACCACAGCGGTCATTGGGGCAGCCTTGGACGGAATCATGGCGCTGCTGACGTTAGCGATCCTGCTTGTGTACAGCCCTCCGCTGGCCGCGGTCGCGCTCACTGCCGTGGCCGCATACGCAGTGATCCGAGTTGGGCTTTACAAGCGGTTCCGTGAGGCCACGGAAGAGCGTTTGGTTATGGCCGCAAAGGAGGAGACGCACTTTCTCGAGACGCTGCGTGCGATGCTGCCGCTGAAGCTCGGCGGCCGCGAGACGGAGCGGAGGGCTCGTTGGCAGAACCTGCTCGCCGAAGTCTTCAACCGGGACGTGCGTATCGAGAGACTCAACATCGTCTTCAGCACCAGCCAGATTGCGATTACGGGAGCCACTGCACTCGCCGTCATGTATGTTGGCGCCAGATTAGTGATGAGCAGCGAGATGTCCATCGGCATGCTCATTGCCTTCACCAGCTACCAAGTCACATTCACAACACGTATGCAAGCGCTGATAGGCTACGCGTTCGAGTGGCGCATGTTGGGTCTGCATGCCGAGCGAGTGGCAGACATCGCGCTGGAACCTCCTGAGGCCGAGCCTCCGGTTGTGACAGAAGCCAGCCGCCTATCTCCGCGCATCGAGCTGCGCAACATTAGCTTCAGATACTCAGAGGGAGAGCCTTGGGTCCTCAGAGGACTTTCTCTCAGCGTGGACCCAGGCGAGTCGGTGGCAATAACCGGCCCCTCCGGGTCCGGGAAGAGCACGCTGATGAAGATCATGCTTGGTGTCTTGCAGCCCAGCGAGGGTGAGGTACTGATCGACGGCGTACCAATTCGAAAGCTCGGAATGCGCCAGTACCGTGGGCTGATTGGGGCGGTACTACAAGACGATCACATGCTCGCCGGTTCGATCTCCGAAAACATCGCCTTCTTCGATCCTCAGCCGGACGAAAGGCGAATAGCCGCAGCCGCTCGCTTAGCCGCGGTGGATAACGAAATCAACCGCATGCCAATGGGCTACCAAACGCTCGTGGGTGACTTGGGGACATCGCTGTCAGGCGGGCAAAAACAGCGAGTCCTACTGGCGCGCGCGCTTTACAAACGTCCAAGAATCCTAGTGCTTGATGAGGCGACTAGCCATCTCGATGTCCAAAACGAGTGCCTGGTTAACGCAGCCATTGCGCGCCTGAGGTTGACCCGCGTCATCGTCGCGCATCGGCCCGAAACCATCGCCAGCGCCAGCCGCGTCATCGCGATCAGGCTGCCGGCCGACGACGACGCGCCACCGGCTACCGCATGAGACGCACTTGCCTCTTCGGGACTTCCGGGGCAGTGAAGTAGTGAGCGTCTGGCCGCCCCATCTTGAACCGCGCAGGGGCGCCCCTGACGATGGGGCCCACCAATTCGAACAGGTGGGCACCTATGCAACCCAAATCTCTGAGGCGCGTGCACGGCTCTGAGTTCAAGACGCAGGTCCTGGCAGAGTGCCAGCAGCCGGGCGCGTCAGTGGCAGCCGTGGCGCTGGCCCACGGCCTGAACATCAACCTGCTGCGCAAGTGGCTCGTCGGCCGTGGCATCAAGCGCACCGGGCTGGCCGCGCCGAGGACGGTGACGCGCAAGCCGGTGGGCATCGACACACCGGTGTCGTCTCTGCAGTTCATCCCGGTGGAGATCGCGCCCGTGGTGGGTGAACGTCCAGTCCCGCCACCTTGACGGCGGACGGCCGATCAGCTCGGAGTTGGCGTCCAGCGATGCGGCAGCAACTCCTCGATTCTGCTGTTGAGCAGCGTCGGCAGGCGCTGCAGCACGTCGCGCAGGTAGGCCCAGG
>NZ_JBMLSK010000027.1:0-1611 GCF_049240545.1 Roseateles sp.
GATCGAAGCAGTCGGCAAAGGCCGTGATGAGCGCGATGATGAGGGTAGCGATGAGCTTGTGCGCCTGCGCGCCATCATCGCTGCGCAGGCTACTGCGCTCGACGCTGCACAGGCCGAAGCCGCTGCGGCCAAGGCCGGACTGATCGCCAAAAGCCTGGAGATCGAGAAGCTCAAGATCCTGATAGCCCGTCTTCGGCGCATGCAGTTCGGGCGCTCGTCCGAGAAGCTCACCCGCGAGATCGAACAGCTTGAGCTGCGGCTGGAGGAACTGGAACTGGTCGAGGCGGCAGCCGCGCCAGACGTTGATGATGCACCTGCTAAAGGCGTGGCTGCCACACGTGCAAAGCCCGTGCGTCGTCCCTTGCCAGAGCATCTGCCGCGCACCGAGATCGTGCACACGCCATCGATCGTGGCGGACTCTGCCTGTGCCTGCCTCTCCTGCGGAACGGCTGGCAACTGGCGCAAGGTGGGTGAGGATGTACGCGAAGTGCTGGAGTACATCCGCGGTCGTTTCGAGGTCATCCGCCATGTGCGTCCGGCCTTCTCGTGCCGCTCCTGTGAGGCCATGACGCAAGCCCCGATGCCGACCCTGCCGATCGAGCGCGGCAGGCCAGGGCCGGGACTGATTGCCCAGGTGCTGGTCAGCAAATACTGCGACCACCTCCCGCTTTATCGCCAGGCAGAGATCTTCGCCCGCGAGGGCGTGGAGATCGAGCGTTCTGTAATGGCAAGCTGGGTTGCCAAAGCCTCCGAGCTTGTGGCGCCGCTGGTCGAGGCCATTGGGGCCCACGTGATGAAGGCTGAGCGGTTGCACGCTGATGACACCCCAGTCCCAGTGCTGGCACCCGGCCTCGGGCGTACGAAGACGGGACAGCTCTGGGTCGATCTGCGTGACGAACGCCCCCATGGCGGGCAGGACCCGCCCGCCGTGCTCTACCGCTACACGCCAGATCGCAAGGGCGAGCGCCCGCGTGAACAGCTCAAGCGCTTCGCAGGCTTCCTGCAGGCCGACGCCTATTCCGGCTTCAATGAGCTTTACGTGCCGGGGCCTGATCGACCTGTCGCAGCAACGGAGGTTGCCTGCTGGGCGCACGCCCGGCGCAACTTCCATGACTATTACGCCAGCACGAACTCGCCCAGGGCGCTGGAGGCGATGACGCGCATCGGCAAGCTGTTTGACGTCGAGCGCCTTATCTACGGCCAGCCGCAAGAGGCACGGCGCAAGGGGCGTCAGGACCTGGCGCTGCCCGTCATGACGGAACTCGCCAGCTTCCTCGACCAGTCGCTGACCCAGATATCCGGCAAGAGCGATCTCGCCAAAGCCATTCGCTATGTTCGTTCGCGCTGGGCGTCGTTCACCCGTTATCTCGATGACGGCAGGCTCGACATCTCCAACAACGCCGCCGAGCGAGCCATCAGGCCACTCAAGCTTGGCGCCAGGAACTGGCTCTTCGCGGGCTCGGACACGGGCGGCGAACGCGCTGCCGCCATCTACACGCTCATCCAAACCGCCAGGCTCAACGACCGGGACCCCGCAGCATACCTGCGTGCCGTCATCACCCGCATCGCAGACCATCCCATCAAACGCATCGACGATCTCCTGCCGTGGAA
>NZ_JBMLSK010000028.1:0-1295 GCF_049240545.1 Roseateles sp.
GCGGCTCCATCTCCGCCGAACACGGCGTGGGCGAACTCAAGCGCGAGGAACTGCGGCACCGCAAATCCGCGGTGGCGTTGACGCTGATGCGCCAGATCAAATCCGCGCTGGACCCGCAGGGGGTGATGAACCCGGGGCGGGTGTTGTAGGGGCGAGAGGGCAGGTCGGCGGTGAGCTTTGCGGCGGAGGGACAGCCGTCTCGGCAAGTACGTGTGCCGCCCTCATCGCGGCCTTGACACTATGCACGCGGCGCGTTAATGTCGGCACCCGTGCCTATCCGGAACTTCAAGTGCAAAGACACCCAAGCCCTCTTCGAGGGCAAGCGCGTGAGGCGCTGGGTGAACATAGAGCGGCCCGCCCTGAGAAAACTCGCGCAACTGGACTGGTCAGCACTTCTTGACGATCTGAAGGTGCCTCCCGGCAACGGGCTTGAAGCGCTCAAGAATGATCGAAAAGGACAGCACAGCATACGCATCAATCAACAGTGGCGAGTCTGTTTTGTCTGGACTGCCGAGGGTCCCATAGACGTGGAAATCGTCGACTATCACTGAAGGAGAAAGTCATGCGAACGGTTCCTCCGGTCTCGCCCGGCGAAATGCTTGAAGAAGAATTTCTCAAGCCACTCGGTCTTACGAAGTATCGACTCGCGAAGGACATCGGCGTCCCAGCGCAACGCATCGGCGAAATCGTCGCTGGCAAGCGTGCGATCACGGCAGACACCGACCTTCGCCTCTGCCGCTATTTCGGCCTGAGCGACGGGTGGTGGTTGCGCGGGCAAGCCGCTTATGACACGGCCATCGCCAAGGAAGCGCTCCAGAAGGAGTTGTCCACGATCCAGAGGTGTTCTCTTCTCGCGGCGTAACTTTCAAGTCCCAAGCTATTGGCCGCACAGTCAATGAAGCAGTACCTCGACCAGAAGGCCCAAGCTTGGCGCGAGCGTGCAGCGCAATTCGAGTGCTCCCACAAAAACACAGTCATTTGATCACCTGACTTGCGTAAAACATTGATGATAGAAGGCCATAAGCTATAAATGGTCCGATGATTGCTGACGCAATTGCAGTGGCGATAAGCGATCTAGTGCGACTGACCGTTAATGAGTTGTCATCACTCAATAATTCCTTAATGGCGAGGCTATTCGCCTGTGCCGTGAATTTGTCCTGGAAGTGAATCGCAATCAGACAGATGGACAAACCCAAGAAAAGAACTTCAATGCTGAATTTTCCAATTGTGTACACGACGGGGCAAGCAGCAAAGAAGGTCAAACCAGTGACTATCAGTTCTGTACGTTCCCTAGC
>NZ_JBMLSK010000029.1:0-2248 GCF_049240545.1 Roseateles sp.
GGACTAAACCGCTCGCGCGGTAGGCGCTCCGGCCACGGCTTGGTGTTTCGGGAGAGTCGCGGTTCTGCGAAGTTGACGAGCGAGGCAATCCGCCTCGTTCATCAACGGAGCTGCAACCATGGACACGACCACCCGCGCGGTCTCGCCGCTGCGCCAACGCATGCTCGAGGACATGCGCATGCGCAAGCTGGAGCCCAGGACCCAGGAAGCCTACATCCGCGCCGTTCGCAAGCTGAGCGTCTTCCTCAAGCGCTCGCCCGACACCGCCACCGTCGAGGAACTGCGCAACTTCCAGCTGCACCTGGTCGACACCGGCACCTCGCCGATCACGCTCAACGCGACGCTGACGGGCCTGAAGTTCTTCTTCGACACCACGCTGGGCCGCAGCGAGCTGATGGTGCGCATGCAGCCGGTGAAGCTGCCGCGCACGATCCCGGCCGTGCTGAGCGTGCAGGAGGCCGCGGCGCTGCTGGCCGCCACCCGCAACATCAAGCACCAGGCCGCACTGTCGGTGGCCTATGGCGCCGGTCTGCGCGCCAGCGAGGTCTGCCGCCTCAAGGTCGGCGACGTCGACAGCCAGCGCATGGCACTGCGCGTCGAGCAGGGCAAGGGCTCCAAGGATCGCTATGCGATGCTCAGCCCAGTCGTGCTGGCGCGGCTGCGCGCCTGGTGGCGGGTAGGCCGTGCCCAGGGCAAGATGCTGCCCGGCGGCTGGCTGTTCCCGGGCCTGGACCCGATGGACCCGCTAACGATCCGGCAGCTCAACCGCGCAGTGCATGACGCGGCCTCGGCCGCCGGTATCACCAAGCGCGTGACCACGCACACGCTGCGCCACTCCTTCGCCACTCACCTGCTGGAACGCAAGGTCGACATCCGCGTGATCCAGGTGCTGCTCGGCCACAAGCGGCTGGACACCACCTCGATCTACGCCCACGTGGCCACCGACCTGCTGCGCGAGGTGATCGGCCCGCTGGAGGAACGGCCACCCTCTTGAGGCAGCGGCCGTGCAGCGGCCTGCCCTGGAGGTCGCCGACATCTTCCGCGAGCACGGACCGGCGTGGCGCCAGGCGCAGCGCGGCCACCTGAGCCTGGTCCAGCTCAAGGTGATGTCGGCCATCACCCAGTGCCGCACGGCGGCGCTGGGCGGCCATGTGCTGCGCTGCGGCGGCTGCGGGACCGACCAGATCTCCTACAACTCCTGCCGCAACCGGCATTGCCCGAAGTGCCAGAGCGCGGCAGCCCAGCGCTGGCTCGATGCGCGGCAGGCCGATCTGCTGCCGGTGGAGTATTACCACGTGGTCTTCACGCTGCCGGCGCCCGTCGCCGACATCGCGTACACGAACAAGGCCGCGGTCTACGGGCTGTTGTTCGACATGGCCGCCGAGGTGCTGCAGACGATCGCTGCCGATCCCAAGCACCTGGGCGCCAGGATCGGCGCCACGCTGGTGCTGCACACATGGGGCTCGGCCATGACGCACCACCCGCATGTGCACGGCATCGTGCCCGGCGGCGGGCTCAGCGCGGACGGCAAGACCTGGTTGGCCTGCCGTCCGGGGTTCTTCCTGCCTGTGCGGGTGCTGTCCAGGTTGTTCCGGCGGCGCTTCCTGGAGGAACTGCAGCGGTTGCACGATGCGGGCAGGCTGCAGTTCTTCAGCGAACACGCGCCGCTGGCCAACGCCGAAGCCTTCAAGTCCTGGCTCGCGCTGCTGCGCCAGACCGAGTGGGTGGTCTACGCCAAGCGTCCCTTCGCCGGACCACAGGCCGTGCTGACCTACCTGTCGCGCTACACGCACCGGGTGGCGATATCGAACCGCCGGCTCGTCGCGATGGACGAGCGCGGGGTGAGCTTCAGGTGGAAGGACTACCGCGCCAGCAAGGGCAGCAAGACCAGCAAGAGCGGCAAGGGCCGCACGCGCCACACGACGATGACGCTATCCCCCGAGGAGTTCATGCGCCGCTTCTTGCTGCATGTGCTGCCCGGAGGCTTCCACCGCATCCGGCACTACGGGCTGCTGGCCAACGGTTCGCGCAAGGCCGACCTGGCGCGAGCGCGGGAGGCCTTGCATGTCGCAATGCCGCAAGACACCGCAGCCAGCAGCGCCGAGCCCGTCCACCGCGAGGCCGAAGCAAGCGCGCCGGTGTTCGTCTGCCGCCACTGCGGCAAGCCGATGCTCGTCGTGCACGCCTTGATGCGCGGCCAGGCGATTCGCGCGCCGCCATCGCCATCGCCATGAGCAGCCTCGAGATC
>NZ_JBMLSK010000030.1:0-2347 GCF_049240545.1 Roseateles sp.
CAGATGAAGGGCCGCGGCGTACGCATCGTCGGGGACGATGACCTGCGTAACGTGAACCCTGGCGAGAAGGTGCACAAGGACCGCTTCATCATCGTGGACTGCGTGGGCGTGTGCGAGCGTGACAAGACCGACAGCCGCCCGCTGGACCAGAAGAAGAGCGTGCCGCTGGAAGCGCTGCTGCAGGCCGTGAGCCTGGGCAACGTGGAGCCCGAGGTGCTGTCCAGCGTGGCCGTGCGCCTGGCGCGGCTGGACGCCCAGCTCAGCGATGCCGAACGTGCCAAGGTGCAGGCGCAAGCCGGCGGCCAGGGCCTGAAGGAACTCTCGCGCGGCATCGTGCAAGCGCTGGACCCGCGCGAAGACCGCTCGCCTCAGGAAGCCGAGGCCGCGCTGCGCAGCGCCGTCAAGCCGCTGGCGGACCCTGCGCTGCGAACGTTGATCGTCTCGCTCAAGGCCAGCAAAGACCTGGTGATCGACACCGTGACGCAAGACCGCGTGCTCGAAGCCGGTTTCAGCCAGGCCGCGCGCGAGCGCGCGCAAGGCATCGTGCAGAGCTTTGAAGCCTTCATCGTCCAGCACCGCGACGAGATCACCGCGCTGCAGATCCTCTACAACCGCCCCGCGAAAACGGGCGGAGCGCCGCTGAAGTTCGAAGACTTGAAGGCCCTGGCCGAGACCCTGCAGGCCCCGCCGCACCTGTGGACGGAAAGCCAGCTCTGGCAGGCCTATGCCGCGCTGGACGCCAGCCGCGTCAAGGGCGCCAGCCGCCGCCGCATCCTGACGGACCTGGTGTCACTGGTGCGTTACGCCATGCAGCAGGACAACGAACTGCTGCCCTACCCCGAGCGCGTGGCCGCCAACTTCAAGGCCTGGCTGGCGCAGCAGCAGGCGGCGGGCAAAGGCTTCACTGAAGAGCAGCGCTGGTGGCTGGAGAAGATGGCCGAACACATCGCCGCCAACCTGGGCCTGGAGGCCGAGGACTTCGGCTACGCCCCGTTCGACCAGCGTGGCGGCTTGGGGCGTGTGCACCAGCTCTTCGGGGCGGCGTTGCCGCAGGTGATGGATGAGTTGAATCGGGAGTTGGTGGCGTGAGTGCCGTGCCCGTCGTCGAGCTTGGCGGTGTCACCACGAAGGTCGGCAGCGGCGCAACTCCGCGGGGTGGCGAAGCTGCGTACAAACCTTCGGGCATCCCACTGATCCGCTCGATGAATGTCCACTTCGACGGGTTTCGGCGCGACGGTCTAGCGTTCCTAGATGAAGAGCAGGCCCGAGCGTTGAAGAACGTCGAAGTCCGTGCCGGCGACGTACTGCTCAACATCACCGGCGCGTCCATTGGGCGCGTAACCGTCGCACCGACCGCAATGGACGGGGCTCGCGTGAATCAGCACGTCTGCATTATTCGGCCAGATCAGCATCTCGATAGCTCGTTCCTTCGCTGGTACCTTGCGGCCCCATCCCAGCAGCGCCTCATCAACGGTATTGAATCCGGTGCGACGCGCCAAGCTCTGACCAAGGAGAAGATCCTCGGATTTGAGGTGCCGCTATTCCCCCTCTCGCGACAGCGAGAGATCGTCGCCGAAATCGAAAAGCAGTTCTCCCGCCTCGACGATGCCGTGGCCAACCTCAAGCGGGTCAAGGCCAACCTCAAGCGCTACAAGGCCGCCGTACTTGACGCTGCCGTGAAGGGAAGGATAGGACCTGACGACGCCGAAGGCGATGACGGAATGCCCAGGGATTGGCATTGGAGCACTGTTGGAGAGCTCGCAGTGGTTGGCACCGGTGCCACGCCGGCTCGAAGCAACGACGCGTTCTACCGAGGCGGCACGATTCCGTGGGTCACGAGTTCGGCAGTCAACGAGCCCTTCATCGATACCGCGGATCAGTTCGTCACCGACGAGGCACTGCGAAACACGAACCTGACGCTCTACCCGCCCGGGACGCTGCTTGTCGCGATGTACGGGGAAGGCAAGACTCGTGGCAAGTGCTCTGAGCTTCGTATCGCAGCGACTACGAATCAAGCGTTGGCGGCGCTTCAGGTGGATTCGGCTGTTCGGCCATGGCTCAAGCTGTTCTTTGAGCACAACTACAACAACACGCGCCGAATCGCATCGGGTGGCGTTCAGCCCAATCTGAACCTGGGGCTGCTCCGGTCCATAAGGCTGCCACGCCCACCTGTGAACAAGCAGCACCGCATCGTCGCCGAAGTCGACCGCCGCCTCTCCATCGTCCGAGAGGTCGAGGCCGAGGTCGATGCGAACCTCAAGCGCGCGCAGGCATTGCGACAGGCGGTGCTGACGCGCGCTTTCCGTGGCTGAGGTCGTCTGTAGACTGCGCCACCAGCCAGGGCTCG
>NZ_JBMLSK010000031.1:0-5926 GCF_049240545.1 Roseateles sp.
GGCTGCGGTCTGGTCGTCGGGCTTTGGGGGGCGTTTGAATTTCCTATGCGCGAAGTGGCTCAGAAACTCAGGGATCGACATGCCGTGCTGGAACTGGATCTGGTGGCTGGACATCAGGACTCTCCATCAACAGGAGAGCTCAGATTACGGGCTCAGTGGCTCACTGGACGAGCCTGCTGAAGCAGGTTTCTAATCAGGAAAAAATATACCGAGAACTTTAATATATCACTCTAAATACTTATTTAAATGAAATTCATATTCATAATCGAAATTCGTAGAACCAAAATTCTCGAGAGAGCCATCGATCATCTTGAACGTTATGCCCTCAGAACCAGCAACATACGAAGAGATATGCTGACAAGACAAACTTCTCTCTAGTCGACCAGTCTGCTTGTGTACTTTTTTTCCAGACAACTCACTCAGTAGCGTCTTATCAAGCCTGTGCTCGCTAATTAATCCACGCTGCGCGTTAGCAGTCTCATCAAAGGTTATTTTTCGTTCGGCTTGGTTTTCATTAATACAATATAACAAATCCGTTAGAATTTGTTTATCTATCGAGTCCCCACTATAGCTGCGCTTTGAAAAGAATAGCTCAGACTCTGTTAGATTCTCTCGCAATCCTTGCATAAGAACTTCGACTACGTCGCGCCTTTGATCCCTCAAACGCAGGGGGAAAGTCAATAACTCTAAATCAGTAGCATGGCGATTCACACGCATTTTATAAAACTTCGCCGCTTCGGCAATCGCGAAATCAACACATCGACCACCGCGAACGAATATGAACTTTTCCTTAGTCCAGACGTAGAGAAAAAGTTTACTGGGCGATAAGGCCACCTGCGGGTATTTCATAATTAATTTTTTTGACAATCAAATTTAGCTTTCAGATGAGATTTCATATTATTTTATCAACATCAAAGATACCTTTATTGCCAACAATGAATTTCGTATTGGATGATACAACAAATGACCTAAATACTATACGACAAAATGATCGCATCATTTGGCCAATTCCTGTTGGAACTCACTGCGTGCGTTCAAAAAGTTCCTCTCGAAGAACTTTCCGTAGAACGGCTACGGTCAAAGGCTTATCGTTCGATGTCACCTTCCGCCGAGGGGGTACCAAAACAGCACGAAGCACACTGTTAATCATGGTCTGGTATCCGGTGCCCTCCTCCTCCGCCTTGGCACGGAAGTGCTCGAGCACGTCGTCATCCAGCATGATCGTGATGCGGGTCTTGCCCTTTGAGGGTATGACCGCCCCTCGCTTGGCGTTCGAGAAGTCGTAGTCCTTACGCACTGTATTGCTCCGATTCGCCTCTGCTGGCCTTGCGCGCTGAGATCAGGCGGGTTGCGCTTGCGCGCGGGGTGTGAACCACGACGAGTACGCGACCCAAAGCGTCCATGCCCAGGGTGACGAAGCGTTGCTCCCCTTCGGAGTCAGGGTCATCCACGGTGAGGGCCATGGGGTCGCGAAGTGCCTGCTCCGCGTGTGCGAAGCTCACCTTGTGCTTGTGCAGGTTCGCTCTGGCCTTGACGGGATCGAACTCGATGTCCACCGTCATAGTATGCATGACATATGCATAAAGAACAAAACGGAGGTGGCGATCAGACCTTGATGAGCATCCGCATCGCCTCCTCGCCTTCGATGCGACAGCCAGACCGCCTCACACCAACCCCTCAAACATCCACACCTCCACCGGCTCGCCCGCCGCCACCATCCAGAGCTTTCGCCAGCAGCACCGCACAAGAGTAAGCGCAACGTGTAACCCGAGACAGCCTGACAGGCTGCACCGCCGGATAACATGGCCCCGCGATGGTTGCCACAGCCAAGATCCGGCATCGAACGACGGCCCAGTTGCAGCAGACCACGCTGCTTGCCGCCGAGGCCGCCGCCGCCGCGGTCCCGCCCAATCTCCTGGCACGCCTAAGCGAGCCGTCTCGGCAGGCTGTCCTGGAGCTCGGCCGCCGGCGCGACTACGCCGCCGGTGATGTGCTGTTCCGGCAGGGTGATCACCACGACGGCGTCTTTCTCATTGATGAAGGACTGGTGCGGTCGTGCTACCTGTCCGAAGACGGTCGTGAGCTGACCCTCGGCTTCTGGACGGCCGGTCACTATGTGGGTGCGCCACAGATGTTCGGCGGCGGCCGCCATGCGTGGACGTCGGTGGCCGAGACCGCGACCCGCTGCCTTTGGTTGCCTGGCCCCCAGTTGCGCACATTGGCGCAGGAATGGCCCGACCTGGCGCTGGCGCTCATCGACGCGCTGGTCCACAAGTCGCAGTGCTATTGCGCGCTGCTGCAGCTGTTGGCGACACAGTCCATGCGCGTGCGTCTGGCACGACTCCTGGCCATGCTCGCGGCGCGCGAGGTGGGCTCATGCACCAAGCTCAGCCATCGTGACATGGCCAGCATGATCGGATCGACGCGTCAGTGGGTCTCGCAAACCCTGGCCCGCTTTGCCGAGGAAGGCTTGATCGAAAAGGAGCCCGACGGCAGTATCCACGTGACGCAGCCGCTGCGGCTCACCGAACTGCGCTGAAGGCTCGCGTTTTGCCATCCTGCGGCAATTAGTTGCTGCCCCGCAGCCTGCTGCCGCAGGATACTTATCGGGAGCGGGGGTGTTCCTGCGGTAATCAAGAGGTGGTCCCATGCTGGTTCCAGTTCGATCCATTCGGAGGCGTGTTTGGTGTGTCGCAGCCTTGGCACTGGCGTTACCTGGCGCAGTCGCCTGGGCCCAGGACTTCCCCACACGATCCATCACCCTGGTCGTCCCCTACCCACCCGGCAGCGCCACGGACATCCTGGCCCGTCTGCTGGCGCCCAAGCTTTCGGAGTCCACCAAGCAAAACGTGATTGTGGAAAACCGTGGCGGCGCCTCCACGAACTTGGGCACCGAGCACGTAGCGCGCGCGGCGCCGGACGGCTACACCGTCCTGATTCAGGCACCCAACATCGCCACCAATGATTTCGCGTTCAAGAACCTGCGTTGGAAGCGCGATGACTTCGCACCGGTAAGCGTGCTGGTGCGCTGGTCCAATGTCTTGCTGGCCGGCCCGTCAGCCCCTGTGCGCGACTTCAAGCAGCTGGCTGCGGCCAGCAAGGCCAACCCGGCCGGCTATAACTATGGCTCGCCCGGTGTGGGCTCGCTGTCGCATCTGGCGATCGAGATTCTTAAGCAACGCGGCCACATGACCATCCAGCATGTGTCTTTCACAGGTCCGGGTCCCATGATGACCAGCCTGCTTGGCGGGCACATCCAGTACGGCGCCACCAATCCCGCCAACTTCATGTCGCACATCCGCGAAGGCAAGCACCGACTGACCCCCTTGGCGGTGCTGGGCTCACAGCGTGAACCCGCTTTGCCCGATGTGCCGACGCTCGCGGAACTGGGTATCACTGGCCTCGAGTCTTATGGGTGGCTCGGCGTGCTGGTGCCGGCGCGCACACCCCCGCCGGTGGTGGCCAGGTTGAACGCCGAGTTCTTGAAGGCTCTGAGGGCACCCGACGTGCAAGAGCGGTTGAAGGCCAGCTTCCTCGAACCCTGGGGCAGCACGCCCGAGGAGTTCGGCCGCTTCATCGAATCCGAACACAAGAAGTGGGGCGACGCCGCCCGGGCTGCCGGCATCCAGCCGGAGTAAACAATGACCGAAGGCCTGGGGCTCGCGACGTTGTCCCTGCGGGCCACTACATTGAGCGCGGCCTACCGACGAGGCGCTGTCGACCCTGTCGATGTGGTGGACGAGGTGCTGCGCCGCATGGCTGCACGCGGAGCCGATCACGTCTGGGTGCAGACCGTCGATCCAGCCCGCCTGCGCGCGCAGGCCCAGGCCCTGCGTGAACGCCGGGCCGACATCCACAGCCTGCCCCTGTACGGCCTGCCCTTCGGTGTCAAGGACAACGTTGATGTTGCCGACATACCCACCACTTGCGGCTGCGCAGGTTTCGACCGCTACCCCAAGGCGTCTGCCACAGCGGTGCAGCGCGCGTTGGACGCCGGAGCGCTGTTCGTAGGCAAGCAGACTTTGGACCAGTTCGCCACCGGCTTGAATGGCACGCGGACGATTGGCAGTCATTGCTTGAACGTGTTCAACCCCGAAGTCATCCCAGGCGGCTCCAGTTCCGGCTCGGGTGTCGCCGTCGCAGCAGGATTGGTCAGTTTTTCGTTGGGCTCGGACACCGGCGGCTCGGGTCGCGTGCCGGCCGCAATGAACAACATCGTCGGCTTGCGGCCCACGGTGGGACTCGTCAGCAGCCGGGGTCTGGTCTACAACAACCGTCAGTTCGACTGCATACCGGTGTTCGCTCACGGAGTTGAGGACGCCTACCAGGTGCTGGAGACCATCGCCGCCTTTGATGGCGGCGACCCCATCAGCCGCCCGGACGCTGACCAGATTGCGCTCGACGTGCGGCCAGTGGCGCACTTTCGCTTCGCCATTCCGGATCGGCTGGAATGGTTCGGCGACACGCATTCGCCAGCGTGTTTCGCACAAGCCGTCCAACGGCTGCAGGCCTTGGGAGGCGAGTTGCGCGAGATCGATTTTTCACCCTATCTCGAAGCGGGGGCACTCATCTTTGACAGCGCTTTCGTCGCCGAACGTGCCGCCAGCTACGGTGAGGTGCTCGATAGGCTGCCTCAGGCCCTTGTGCCCGGCGTGGCCGGCATCCTGCGGCGTGCAAGTAGCCACACTGCAATAGATGCTTTCAAGGCGCAGCACCGGCTACTGGAGCTGCGGCAAAAGTTTGAGAGTCAACTGGCGGGTATTGATGTTCTGGTAACGCCCACGGTCGCCCGCCCCTTCCGGGTTGATGAGATGCTGGCGATGCCGATCGAGCGCAATGCTGAAGTCGGCTACTACACCTATGGCGTTGGGCCACTGGACCTATGTGCCTTGGCCCTGCCCGCGGCCCTGCGGCCGGACGGCCTGCCCTTTGGCGTGTCCCTGGTTGGCCGTGCCGGGTCCGATGGGTGGCTGCGTTCGCTGGGCCGCCAATTCGAGGCTGCCACCGCTATCCCTCCAGGTGCGCCCGGCGCCAACGCCTGACCCACGGCATGACGATCGATCACACCATGACCCTCAGTCCGCGAAAGATCGTGGTCGTCAAGGAGACCGTACTGGCGGAAGCCGGTTCGCCAGCGGTACGTACCGTGACACGGGCAGCAGTGCTTCTGGTGATCGCCAACCCCATGGCAGGTCGGTTCGTAAGCGACCTGTCGGCATTGATTGATCTCGGTCCGCTGTTGGCCGAACGCTGGCTGCCCCAGGGGGTGGCCCAGCTTGAAGGCCCGGTCGTGGCCTACGGCAAGGCCGCCGTCGTCGGCGTGCACGGCGATATCGAACACGCTGCTGCCGTGCTGCACCCCAAGTTGGGTAAGGCCATGCGCCTGGCCGTAGGCGGTGGCGAAGCCATCATCCCGTCGACGGCCAAAGTTGCCAGCGCAGGTGTGCGCATCGACGTGCCCCTGGGCCACAAGGACAACGTCTGGAGTTTCAACGAACTCGACACCTTCACGCTGGGGGTGGAGGACGCGCCACGGCCCGACGAGATTCTCGTGGTGATGGCCGTCAGCGACGGCGGTCGTCCCGACCCCCGCGTCGGTGCCGGACGCCTGGCGGTCTGACCTCTCACTCACCATCCCCAAGCGGCAGGAATACCGAACAGATGAGCGTACAAACCTTCATCGAACACGGCACGGTCATCGCCTGGCGGGGTGGACGGCAGGAGGTGTTGCGGGACGCTCTTGTCGTCTTTGCAGGTCAGACCATCGAGTACGTTGGACCCGAGGACGGTCGGCCACGCGAAGAGGGGAGCGTCCGCATCGACGCCCGCGGGCGCCTCGTGATTCCCGGGCTCGTCAATACGCACCTGCACGCCACCGACACGCTCTTCACCAAGGGCTATCTTGAAGAGGCCAGCAATCTCAGCG
>NZ_JBMLSK010000032.1:0-1537 GCF_049240545.1 Roseateles sp.
CTAGGAGCCTGCGCGGCAGAGCCCAACGCGGTGTTTGATTGCGCGACACTTGGGACATGACGACTTCGTACCTGCCCTACCAGCCCAACCAAGCCCACCTTCTGCCTGTGTCAGCGGCGGACTGGCTTCCCGAGGGTCATCTGGCGTACTTCATTGCCGACACCGTGGAGGCGCTTGATCTCTCGGCGTTTCATGCGCGCTACGCCAAGGGTGGCCCGCGGAACCAGCCGTTCCATCCGCAGATGATGGTGAAGGTGCTGCTGTACGGCTATGCGACGGGCGTGTTCTCGTCGCGCAAGCTCGCCAAGCGCCTGCACGATGACGTCGCCTTCCGCGTTCTTTCGGCCGGCAATTTTCCCGCGCATCGGACGCTGAGCGACTTTCGTGCGCTGCACTTGGCGGAGCTGTCCGCGTTGTTCGTACAGGTGGTGAAGCTGGCACGCGAGTGTGGCCTGGTGAAGCTGGGCACGATCGCGATCGACGGGACCAAGGTGAAGGCCAACGCCTCGCGCCACAAGGCGATGAGCTACGCGCGGATCGTGCAGGCCGAGGCGGAGCTGAAGCAGCAGATTGCGGACCTGCTGGAGCGTGCCCGTGCGGCGGACCTTGCGGAAGCGAACGCGCCTGAGCAAGACCTGCCCGCCGAGATTGCGCGTCGCGAGCAGCGTCTTGCCGCAATTGAAGCGGCGAAAGCGCGGCTGGAAGCGCAGCAACGCGAGGCCGACACGGCACGCGGACGTCACGATGGCGATGAGCGCAAGCCCCGCCATCCGGACGGAACGCCCAAACGCGGCAAGCCCTTCAAGCGCGACTTCGGCGTACCGGAAGACGCAGCCCAGACCAGCTTCACCGACCCGGAGAGTCGGATCATGAAGCAGAGCAACGGCGGCTTCGAGCACAGCTACAACGCACAGACCGCGGTCGATGCGGAGCGCCAGATCATCATCGCGGCGGAGCTGACCGCGTGCGCTGCCGACAGTGGTGAACTGCCGCCGATGGTGGAGGCGGTGGAACGCACGGTGGGCGCGTTGCCGCAGACGGTTCTGGCGGATGCGGGATATCGCAGCGAAGCAGCGCTCGCGGCGATGGCGGAGACACCGTTGGAGGTCATCGTGGCACTGGGCCGCGAAGGCCGGGAGCAGGCGCAGGTGGATGCCGGGAAGTACCCGCACACCGCGCAGATGGCAGAACGGCTGAAGAGTCAGGAAAGCCAAGCGGCCTACCGCCGCCGCAAGGCCATCGTCGAAGCGCCGAACGGCTGGATCAAATCGGTGCTCGGGTTCCGCCAGTTCAGCCTGCGTGGTTTGGAGAAGGTGCGAGCTGAATGGAGGCTGGTGTGCTTGGCGATGAATCTGCGACGGATGGCGGCTTGGGCATGAGCGAAGGGCAGGCCCAGAGCCTGCAGCCAGCGCCACACCCTCCAACGCGATTCATCGCGCTCTGCACTCAAGACCCGCCCGTGCATCGAGCTGCATGCCAGTCGATCAGCAACGGGGCCTTCAACACCTGTCTCCGCTACGCCGATTCCTCTGCCGCG
>NZ_JBMLSK010000033.1:0-24788 GCF_049240545.1 Roseateles sp.
CGCGACTCCTCGAACTGCTCGGCATTGAGCATGCGGCTGCGCATCATGAAGCTGAGCGCCCGGCGGGTGTCCATCACATTGCGGCGGATGCGCCCGTTCAAGTCTTCTTCGCGCGCGATGGCCGAAAGAACCTCACCGGCCTCGGCGTCATTGACGTCTTTCTTCAGCACCCGAGCGCTGACCTTCTCAAGCTTGTCGTAAATGCCTTCCAAGATGTCCGCCGAATACTCCGCATCGGCGTCATAAAGCTTCAGCAGCACATCCTTGGCGTCTTCGATCAAGGCCGGAATACGGCGAGCCCGCAAACGCAGCAAGCGAAACACCGGCAGGTCGCCGTTGTGGATCGAGAACAGCACATTGTTGTAAAGAATAAAAGCAACCCGAACGTTGCGGGTGATCTCATTGCCGTCGATCAAGAAGTCAGAACGGATGTGCAATTCGCCGTTGTCTTCTTCGTAGAAGCGGGCCGACTCTTCCAAGTCCTCATCCACGATGTCTTCCGGGATGGTCAAACCAAACCGGTCTTGAATCCAACCCTTTTCTTCGGCGCTGGGTTGGTCCAGATCCACCCAGATCGGACGTGATTGCGCCAAATCTTCGGCAGTCTCGATTTCTTCCTGAAACAGGCCGCCTTTCAGGCGCCCGTTGTCCAAGGTAAATACATTCAGCATGCAGATCTCCAGCGCCATAGCGCCGACTTGAGTCTGGACGGAGCCTCGCCGTCCGGAAGGTGGGTGTGTTGGGGACCCGTCTCACTCCGGACAATCGGTCAAGCAGCACGCTTGGGCGGGCTGCAAACACCATTGACGTAGGAATGGAGGGTCACCGCGGGTGATCGCTGTCCAAGAAGGACTCCAAAGCTGGGAAGCTTTGATTATCACCTCGTAGCCAGCCACTATCAGAGGGTGATTTGCGCGCTCCTCGCACAGGAAAACCAACAAACGGACTACGTCCCAAGCAAAACCCGTAAAGGGCTTGTCACAAACGAACTTCGGGGGCAAACTGGACCGACCGATTCACTACCAAAGCCGCTTTCGAGACCCAGCGATCTGTCTACTTCGTTCTTTGACCCTTTGTTCACCGTTTTCTCGATTCCTCTTGTGAAAGGAGGCTTTATGAACCTGACCATCAGTGGCCACCATCTAGAAGTAACGCCGTCTTTGCGTGAGTATGTGCTCACAAAGCTTGACCGGGTGACCCGCCATTTTGATCAAGTCGTTGACATCAACGTCTTGCTCACCGTGGAGAAGCAAAAGGAAAAAGAACGCCGCCAGAAGGCCGAGGTCACGCTCCACGTCAAGGGGCGCGACATCTTCGTCGAGCACGCCAGCGAAGATCTTTACGCCGCCATTGATCAGTTGATGGATAAGTTGGACCGTCAGGTTTGCCGCCACAAGGATCGTCTGCAAGATCATCACCACACCGCTGCCAAGCGCTTGGAGATACCGGCCCCCTGAAAAATGCATGCGCGATGGCGAGGAAACAGCCATCGAACAAGCCAGCAAGGCGACCTCGGGTCGCCTTTTTTCTTGCCCCTACAGCCAGGACTCCAGTCCTTGTGAAAAAGAGCGCGCCCAATTGCCATCGCGTCAACCACGTTTTTGTTGCTGCATTGCAGCAAACCGGCACTTGTACACTGGCCGCGCAAAGGCCGTCCGCGCACAATGCCTGCAAGTTTCTATAATCCCTCACCCCGACCTTGAGCAAGCGTTTCGCCGAGGGCTACCGCCCGACGCAGCGCTTCGACACCATGAACCGTCTCGCCGCCATCCTTCCTGCCAGCAATGTGCTGGTCAATGTGGACGCATCCAGCAAAAAGCGTGTTTTCGAACAGGCCGGCTTGCTGTTCGAGAACAATCATGCGATCGCGCGGGCGCTGGTTGCCGACAATCTTTTTGCGCGTGAGCGCCTGGGATCGACCGGCCTTGGGCACGGGGTGGCGATTCCGCATGGCCGCATCAAGGGGCTGAAGAATCCGTTGGCGGCGGTTTTGCGAGTGCAGCAGCCGATCGGCTTCGATGCGCCGGATGACGAACCCGTCAGCCTGTTGATTTTCTTGCTGGTGCCCGAAGCGGCGACTCAGCGACATCTGGAAATCCTCTCGGAAATCGCCGAGATGTTGTCCGACCGGGAACTGCGTGAGCGCCTGAAGACCGAGTCCGAAGCCAGCGCGGTACACCGCTTGATTTCTGACTGGGAACCGCTCAAGTCGGTGGCCTGATCCCCAACCTCTGCACCTCAAACCCATCCAGTGAAACCCACCTCCATCAGCGCCGACCGACTCTTTGAAGAGCACAGGGAGGCGCTGCGATGGGAGTGGATCGCCGGCCATGCGCATCCCCAGCGCCGCTTTGACGAAGCCGCCGTACGCGATGCTCAATCAGCGGCCGACTTGGTCGGCTACCTGAACTACATCCACCCTTACCGGGTGCAGATTGTCGGTCGCCGTGAGGTTGCCTATTTGAGCCAGGCCTCGGGTGAAGTGCTGGATCGCCGCATTGCGCGCATCGTCACCTTGGAGCCGCCGGTCATCATCGTGGCCGACAACCAACCGCCACCCGACCGTTTGGTGGCCATGTGCGACCGAGCCGAAATTCCGCTGTTTGAAACCGCCGACTCCGCCGGTCATGTGATCGACGTGGTGCGCGCTTATCTGGCCCACCTCTTTGCCAACCGCACGACCCGCCACGGCGTCTTCATGGACATCCTAGGGCTGGGCGTCCTGCTCACGGGCGAATCAGGCCTGGGCAAGAGCGAACTCGGTTTGGAATTGATTTCGCGCGGTCACGGTCTCGTGGCCGATGACGCGGTGGACCTGTTTCGCATCTCCCAAACCGCCATCGAGGGCCGCTGCCCGGAGTTGCTGCTGAATCTGCTCGAAGTGCGCGGCATCGGCTTGCTGGACATCAAGGCCATCTTTGGTGAAACCGCCGTGCGTCGCAAGATGCGGCTGAAGTTGATTGTTCACCTGGTGCGCAAGGAAACGCTGGAGCGCGACTTCGAACGATTGCCCTACGAGCCCTTGTACGAAGAGGTGCTGGGCATGCCGGTGCGCAAGGTCATCATCGCGGTGGACGCGGGTCGAAATCTCGCGGTGCTGGTCGAAGCCGCCGTGCGCAACACCGTGCTGCAATTGCGAGGCATCGACACCTACCGCGAGTTCGTCGAGCGCCATCAGCGCGCCATCGAATCGGGCCAGCACGATCAGGACTGAGTCAGTCTCAGCCTCAGCGGCCCCGTCACTCAGCTGCCGCGATGAGGGCAGTCTTTCTTGATGCAGGCAGCGTAAAGCGCCAAGGAATGCTCCTGCAGATCGAAGCCTCGCTCAGCTGCGATGCGGTGCTGACGCTCTTCAATCTCCGGATCGAAGAACTCTTCCACCCGGCCACAGGTCAAACACACCAAGTGGTCGTGATGATGCCCTTGGTTGAGCTCGAACACCGACTTGCCGGACTCGAAATGATTGCGGGACAGCAAGCCGGCCTGCTCAAACTGAGTCAGCACCCGGTACACGGTCGCCAAACCAATATCGGCATCCTCGATCAGCAAGGCCTTGTAGACGTCTTCGGCGGTCATATGGCGCTGGCTGGTCTTCTGGAACACCTCCAGAATCTTGATGCGCGGCAGGGTCGCCTTGAGCCCGCTGTTTTTGATCTCTTCGGTCCGGTTCATAGCTTGATAAGGCCGGCGTGGCCCCCCGTGGGCCTGCCGCTAGAATGGGGCGATCATAGCCAGCAACGGCTCTTTCAGCAGCCCAAGCCCCTAAAGAAGCATTCATGCGTTCGAATATGTGTACCGCTCCCCCTGCTCGCTTGAGCCTGCTCGCGCTGATTGGCGCCACCGTGGCCTTGTTGAGCGCATGCGCTGGCTCGATCTCGGGCGAAAAAGTGCTCGGTGTTGTTAGTCCCTATCGCTTGGACATCGTGCAGGGCAATGTCCTGACCAAGGAGTTGACCGCTCGTGTCAAGCCAGGCATGAGCCGAGCTCAGGTGCGGGACCTGCTGGGCTCGCCGCTGCTCACCGACATCTTCCATGCCGATCGCTGGGACTATGTCTTCACCATCCGCCGCCAAGGCGCCGCGCCGCAAAAGCGCCAGGTGGTGGCCTTGTTTGACGGCGATGTGCTGAAGTCGCTCGACTTGCCGAACGATTTGCCGAGCGAGAACGAGTTCGTCAGCGCCATCAACACCCGGGAATCTCGCGGCGCCGCGCCCAAGCTGGCGCTCAGTGCCGAAGAGATCAAGGCCCTGCCGGTGCCCGCCAAGACTGCTGCGCCGGCCGCGGAAGCCATCGGCGTGCAACGCAGCTACCCGCCGCTGGAACCCAAGCCATGACCCGCATCGTCATTGCCGGTAGTTCCGGCCGCATGGGTCGCATGCTGATCGAAGCGGTCGTCAACTCGACCGACTGCGTGCTGCACGGCGCACTGGATCGCGAAGGCAGCCCCACACTCGGTCAAGACGCCAGCGCCTTTTTGGGCCACAACAGCGGTGTTTTGATCAGCGCCGATTTGCAGCAAACGTTGCGCGGCGCCGATGTGCTGATCGATTTCACCCGCCCCGAAGGCACGCTGACGCATCTGGCAGTTTGTCGGGAACTGGGTGTCAAGGTCGTCATCGGCACCACCGGATTCAGCCCCGAGCAAAAGGCCGAGATCGGTGAACACGCCCGCCACATCGGCATCATGATGGCGCCGAATATGAGTGTCGGCGTCAACGTCGTGTTGCGCCTGCTGGACATGGCCGCACGTTCGCTGAACGAAGGCTTTGACATCGAAATCATCGAAGCTCATCACCGCCACAAGGTCGATGCCCCGAGCGGCACCGCCCTGGCGCTAGGCGAAGCGGTGGCCAATGCCTTGGGCCGTGATTTGAAGACCTGCGCCGTCTACGGCCGCGAAGGCGTCACCGGCGAGCGCGACCCGTCCACCATTGGCTTTGCCACGGTGCGCGGCGGCGACATCATCGGCGACCACACGGTGCTCTTCGCCGGCATCGGTGAACGCATTGAAATCAGCCACAAGGCCAGCAGCCGCAGCACCTTTGCGCTCGGCAGCCTGCGTGCGGCTCGTTTCCTGGCAGGCCAAAAGCCGGGCCTGTATGACATGAACGATGTACTGGGTCTGGGTGCATGACAGGATTCGCTGACCTGTGGAGTCAAGGCGACGCGGTGAGCCGGTCGGTGGCCGTTTTGCTGCTGTTGATGTCGGTCGGCGCCTGGGTGGTGATTTTCTGGAAAAGCTGGATGCTGCAGCGGGTGCGTCGCAGCCTGACGCGCGCCCTGCCGGCTTTTTGGGCCGCCAGCGATTTGCCCGCAGGCCGTGCCGCCCTCGAGAACTTTGATTCGGAAGCGGTGCTGCAGCCCTTGCTCGACGCCGCAAGTGCCGAAACCCAAACCGGCAGCCTCGACGGTGCCGTCAAGCGCGAATCCCGTCTGACACGCCGCTTGCGCGACGCCCTGCACCAAGTCGTCCGACGGCTGCAGTTTGGTCAAGTGCTGTTGGCCTCGATCGGCAGCACCGCACCCTTTATCGGCCTGTTCGGCACCGTTTGGGGCATCTACCACGCGCTGGTGAGCATCTCAGCCGGCGGCAATCTGACGATCGAGAAGATCTCAGGCCCGGTGGGCGAAGCGCTGATCATGACGGCCGCCGGTCTGGCCGTGGCCATCCCAGCCGTGCTGGCCTACAACATCTTCGGCAAGCAAGTCGGTGACTGCGAGGCCGAGTTGGAAGGCTTCGCGCACGACCTGCGCGAAATGCTGGATCAAGAAGACCGGGGCTGATCATGGCCTTCGGTCGCCTGGAACGCAGCGAACGCCCCAAGCCGATGGGCGAGATCAATATGACGCCGCTGATCGACGTCATGCTGGTGCTGCTGGTGATCTTCATGATCGCCGCGCCGCTGATGAGTTCCTCGCTGCGTCTGGATCTGCCCAAGAGCGAGGCTGCCACGCCCTCGGACGCGCCCAAATTCATCCTGGTTTCGCTTGCAGCCGACGGCAGCTTGTTCCTGGGCGAAGAGAAATTGGCCGCGCCTCAATTTCAGCAGCGCATCTCAACACTCGGCCGCGCCAACCCCGATCTGGAGTTGCAGTTGCGAGCCGACAAGGCCGTGCCTTACGGGCAAGTCGCCGAGCTGATCGGCTGGATGCAGGCCGCTGGCCTGAACCGCATCGCCTTTGTCGCTGAAACGCCCTAGCGATCTATCGCCTGCCCGGCATTTCCCGCCCGCTGGCCCTGAGCCTGCTCGGCCCACCCCCTACAATTTGCCGCATGAACGACAAGTACGCCCCCAACGAGATCGAAGCCGCTGCGCGCCAGTATTGGAATTCCCGTGACGCCTACCGCGTCACCGAAGACCAGAGCAAGCCCAAGTTCTACGCCTGCTCCATGCTGCCTTACCCCAGCGGCAAGCTGCACATGGGCCATGTGCGCAACTACACGATCAACGACATGCTGACACGCCAGCTGCGCATGAAGGGCTACAACGTCTTGATGCCCATGGGCTGGGACGCTTTCGGCCTGCCCGCCGAGAACGCCGCGATGAAGAACAAGGTGCCGCCGGCCAAGTGGACCTACGACAACATCGCCTATATGAAGTCGCAAATGCAGGCCATGGGCCTGGCGATCGACTGGTCGCGCGAGATCGCCACCTGCACGCCCGAGTACTACAAGTGGAACCAATGGCTGTTCCTGAAGATGCTGGAAGCCGGCATCGCCGAGCGCCGCACCCAGGTCGTCAACTGGGACCCGGTGGACCAGACCGTGCTGGCCAATGAGCAGGTGGTCGATGGCAAGGGCTGGCGCTCCGGCGCTGTGGTCGAAAAGCGCGAGATCCCCGGCTACTACCTGAACATCACCAAGTACGCCGATGAGCTGCTGGCCGCTGTGGCCGACCCCAGCAATCCGCAATACTTGAGCGGCTGGCCCGAGCGCGTGCGCCTGATGCAGGAGAACTGGATTGGCAAGAGCGAAGGCGTGCGCTTTGCTTTCCCGCATGAGATCAAGGGCGCCGACGGCGCGCTGATCCAGGACGGCAAGCTCTACGTCTTCACGACGCGTGCCGACACCCTCATGGGCGTGACCTTCTGCGCCGTGGCGCCGGAGCACCCGCTGGCCACGTACGCTGCAGCGTCCAACCCTGAGCTGGCCGCCTTCATCGAAGAATGCAAACGCGGCGGCACCACCGAAGCCGAGTTGGCCACCCAAGAAAAGAAAGGCCAGCGCACCGGCCTCTTCGTCACCCATCCGCTGACCGGCGCGCAGGTCGAGGTCTGGGTCGGCAACTATGTGCTGATGAGCTATGGCGACGGCGCCGTGATGGGCGTGCCCGCGCACGACGAGCGCGACTTTGCCTTCGCCAAGAAGTACGGCATCGAGATCAAGCAAGTGGTCGCCGCCGAAGGCGAAAGCTTCAGCCTGGACGCTTGGGCCGAGTGGTACGGCGACAAGCAAAAAGCCGTCTGCGTCAACTCCGGCGAACTCGATGGTTTGAGCCACAAGGCCGCCGTGGCCAAGGTGGCCGACTTGGTCGGCGCCAAGGGCCTGGGCGAGAAGAAAACCACCTGGCGCCTGCGCGACTGGGGCATCAGCCGCCAGCGATACTGGGGCACGCCCATCCCCATCATCAACTGCGATGACTGCGGCTCGGTACCGGTGCCTGAGAAAGATCTGCCGGTGGTGTTGCCCGAAGAGTGCATCCCTGACGGCAGCGGCAACCCGCTGAAAAAGCACGCTGGTTTCCTGAACGTGGCCTGCCCCAAGTGCGGCAAGCCGGCGCAGCGCGAAACCGACACCATGGACACCTTTGTCGATTCGTCCTGGTATTTCATGCGTTACTGCGATGCGCAGAACAAGGACGCCATGGTCGGCGACGGCACCGCCTATTGGATGCGCCAAGGCGCGGCCATGGACCAGTACATCGGCGGCATCGAGCACGCCATCCTGCACCTGCTCTACGCCCGCTTCTGGACCAAGGTCATGCGCGATCTGGGCCTGGTCAAGATCGACGAGCCCTTCACCAAGCTGCTGACCCAGGGCATGGTGCTGAACCACATCTACTCGCGCCGTGGCGAGAAGGGTGGCATCGAGTATTTCTGGCCGCATGAGGTGGAAGACGTGGCCGACGCCAACGGCAAGGTCACCCACGCCACGCTGAAGAGCGATGGCTCGCGCGTGGAGTACGAGGGCGTGGGCACCATGTCCAAGTCCAAGAACAATGGTGTGGACCCGCAAGAGCTGATCAACCAATACGGTGCCGACACGGCCCGTCTGTTCGTCATGTTCGCCTCGCCACCGGAACAAACGCTGGAGTGGAACGACTCGGGCGTGGAAGGCGCGCACCGTTTCTTGAAGCGCGTCTGGGCCTTTGGCGTCAAGCATGAAGCCGCCATCAAGAGCGCCGGCCAAGACTTTGCCGCCCTCAGCGGCGAGGGCAAGGCGCTGCGCCGCGAGGTGCATCTGGTGCTCAAGCAAGTCAGCTACGACTACGAGCGCATGCAGTACAACACCGTGGTGTCGGGCGGCATGAAGCTGCTCAATGCGCTGGAGGGCTTCAAGGCCGCCGGCCAGGACGCCGCCATCCGCGAAGGCTTCTCGGTGCTGCTGCGCGTGCTCTACCCGGCCTGCCCACACATCGCCCACCAGCTCTGGCAAGACCTCGGCTTTGCCGCCGAGCTGGGCGATCTGCTCGACAGCGCCTGGCCCAGCGTGGACGAAGCGGCCTTGGTGCAAGACGAGATTGAACTGATGCTGCAGGTCAATGGCAAGCTGCGTGGCTCCGTCAAGGTGCCGGCCGCGGCCGACAAGGCCGCCATCGAAGCCGCCGCGCTGGCCAACGAAGACTTCCTCAAGTTTGCCGAAGGCAAGCCGGCCAAGAAGGTCATCGTGGTGCCGGGTCGTCTGGTCAACGTGGTGGTCTAAGGTCCAATGACCATGCAGCGTCGCCTGCTTGTATCGGCAGCACTGGCTTGCTTGACCAGCCTGGGCGGCTGCGGCTTTGAGCTGCGCAAAGAGCCCGAGTTCCTGTTCCAGCGCATTGCCCTGAGCGGCTTTGCGCCGGGCTCGCCCTTTGCGACCGAGCTGCGACGCCAACTGGCGCGCTCGCCGGTCAAGGTGGTGGAAGACGCCAACAAGGCCGATGTGGTCTTGGTCGCGCTCCAGGATGTGCGCGACAAGGTCGTGGTCAGCTCCACCGTGGCGGGTCAGGTGCGTGAATGGCAGTTGCGCCTCAGCGTCGACTACCTGCTGCGCACGCCCAATGACGAATTGCTGCTGCCACGCACCGAGCTGCGCCTGGTGCGCGAAATGAACTACACCGAAGAACGCGCCCTGGGCAAAGAGCAGGAAGAGCTGCAACTGCACCGCGCCATGCAGTCCGACGGCGTGGCCCAGGTGATGCGTCGCCTCTCGGCCGTTCGACTGCCGAGCTGAGCCCCATGCAGCTTCGCGCCGACGCCCTCCCCCAGCAGCTCGCCAAAGCGCTGCGGCCCATCTACACCATCTACGGCGACGAGCCGCTGCTGGCGCAAGAGGCGGCCGACGCGATTCGGGCCGCCGCTCGGGCTCAGGGTTATGGCGAACGCAAGGTTTTCACCGTGGCCGGGGCCTACTTCGACTGGGGCCCGGTGCTGGGCGCAGCGCAGGCGCTGAGCCTGTTTGCAGAACGCCAGTTCATTGAGATTCGCATCCCCAGCGGCAAGCCCGGCAAAGAAGGCTCCGAGGCCTTGCAGCGATACTGCGCCGCGCTGCCCGAGGACGTGGTGACCCTGGTCACCTTGCCCAAGCTGGACAAAACCCAGACCAGTAGCGCCTGGTTCAGCGCGCTGGACGGCGCCGGTGTGACCGTACGCGTGGACCCGGTGGACCGCCGGGCGCTGCCGCAATGGATCGCCCAACGCTTGGTCGCGCAAGGTCAACGGGTGCCCGAGGGCGAGATTGGTCAACGCACCTTGGCCTTCTTCGCAGACCGGGTCGAAGGCAATCTGCTGGCAGCGCACCAAGAGTTGCAAAAGCTGGCGTTGCTGCACCCGAAAGGCGAGCTGAGTTTTGAGCAGATCGAATCTGCGGTCTTGAACGTGGCTCGCTACGACGTCTTCAAGCTCAGCGAGGCGGTGCTGGCCGGCCATGTGCCGCGCCTGCTGCGCATGCTGGAGGGTCTGGAGGCCGAGGGCGAGGCCGCCGTGCTGGTGCACTGGAGTCTGGCCGAAGACATACGCGCGCTGAAGCGGGTGCGTGATGCGGTGGACGCAGGCAAACCCTTGCCGATGGCGCTGCGTGAATCGCGGGTTTGGGGCGCCAAGGAACGTTTGTTCGAGCGCATCGTCCCTGGCCTGCACGCCGCTGATCTGACCCGTTTGGTCGAGGCCGCGCAGGTGTGCGACGGACTGGTCAAGGGCTTGCGCCACCCCGACTGGCCGCAGGACGCCTGGGCCGGCTTGCGGCGCTTGGCCCTGATGCTGGCCGAAACCGTGGTCGCCTGCGGGCCACGCCTGGTCTTGCAAGCTTAGGCGCAGACAAACGCCAGGTTCAGGGTGCCTTCAGCGGCATTTCGATCACGAAGCGACTGCCTTCGCCTTCCCGGCTCTTGACGCTCAATCGCCCCCCCAGCAAGCTGCCGCAGATATTGTGGGCAATGCTCAGGCCGAGGCCGCTCCCGCCTTGGCCGAACTTGGTGGTGAAGAAGGGGTCGAAAATGCGCTCCTGCACCGAAGCCGGTATGCCATGACCATCGTCGGCTACCCACAGACTCAAGCGCCCGCCCTCCAAGGCTTGAGCGCCAAGGCTCATCACACCGCCCTCGCGCCCATCAAACGCATGAACCAAGGCGTTGTTGATCAAGATGATCAAGACCTGGCCCAAGGGGCCGGGAAAGCTATCCAACTGCAAGCCTGAGGGCACGGCCATGTCCAGCTTCACACTGGCACGGCGCAACTGCAAGCCCATGGTCTGGAGGCACTGCTCACACAGCTCCTTCAGATCAAAGCTGCGACGCTGCTCAGCACTGCGATCCACCGCCACCTGCTTGAAGCTGCGCACCAAAGCGGCGGCGGTTTCCATGCTGCGGTTGATGACTTCCAGGCCATCGCGGGTGCGGCCGGCGTAGTGCTGCCAGTCGGAACGTTTCAAGGCCTGCTGCTCGACCCGCTGCACAAACTCCTGGGTGCTGCCCAGCAAGGTGCTGGCGATCAAGAGGCTGTTGCCGATCGGCGTGTTCAGCTCATGCGCCACGCCCGCCACCATCGAGCCCAAAGCCGCCAGCTTCTCTTGAGCCATCAGCTGCCGCTGCATTTCGCTCAGGCGCAGATAGGCGCCGGCGTTGTCCAGGGCGATGGCGATGTAAGACCGCAAGGTGCGAAAAATCAGCTGCTGGCGTTCGCCGTAAGCGCCCGCCCGAGGCGACTGAATCGTCATCGCGCCAATCACCCGTTCGCCGGCCAACAAGGGCGCAAAGATCAGGCTGCGCAGCACGCTGGTGCCGGGCACTTGCTCGCCCAAGTTCTCGTGCTCGGCGGCATCGCTGAGCACGAATTCCCGACGCTCCTGCACGCAGCGCACACACAAGGAACGCGTCGAGCTCATGTCAATCGGCGGATCGGTGAAGGGCTCACCGTCCTCCACACCATAGGCGCAGTAGAGTTGCTGGCCCGCTGCATCGAGCAGATAGATCGCCAGGCAAGGCGCATCCAACAAGGCATTGACGTGACGCGTCATCACCTCAAAGATGCGCTCGGCCACCAGTTCGTTGGTGATTTCTTGCCCCACCTGGCCCAGATGCTGCAAGACCTCGTGCGAATCACGCAGCAATTGGAAGCGCGCCGCTTCTGATTCGGCCAAACGCCGCAAATGCTCGCTCTCGGCCCGGGCGCTCTCGATCTTGTGATGCACCCGCAAAGCACTTGAGCGCCGCACCGCCTCATCATTGAAGCGACTCTGCCGCGCCTCGCTGGCCCGCTGCGACCAGTGATAGGCACGCTCAAAATTCCCCCCGGCCGCAAAGGCCTTGGCCGTGGTTTCCATGAGCTTGACCGAGGGCTGATACGAGGCCAAGCTATCGGCCAACTGCAATGCCGACAGGTAATAGGACAAGGCGTGCCCCTCCAAGCCCGTGCGCCCCAAGGCTTGGTCTTCGCCTTGTTGCACATCCCCCAAGACCCACAACATCGCGACCTCCAAACTGGGCTCATGCTGCTCCCGCACCAGACGCAGGCCCTCCAAGGCATGCTCGCGAGCAGGTTCAAAACGACCCAAGAGCAGTTCGGCCCGCGCCAGCCCCAAGCGGGCCTCGGCGCGCAGGTCCAGCGAGTGAGATGCCAGAGCTCGCTCCATCAGCTCAGAGAACGCGGTTTGGGCCGCCAGCCCTTGGCCGGAGTCCAACTCGGTATGACCCAGATAGCCCAGCGCCAGCGCATGCGTGCGGTTCTCAGGCTGCTCAGCGCCGAGTTGCAGGCACTCCTGCAAGAGCTCGCGCGCATCGCCTAACTGCCCGAGTCGACGCAAGGCCTCGCCGGTGTGCGCCAAGCACAGGCTGATCATGCTGGGCCAGCGGGAGACGCGGGCCAAGTCAAGGCCGCGCTTCAGCCACTCCATCGCGGTCTGAAAGTCACTCATCCGGGTGTAGGTATGACCCAGATTGGTTGCCAAGGTGATGGCGCGCCGGATTTGCCCGGTCACCATGGCCAACTCGAAGGCGCGCGAGTGCGCCTGGATGGCGTTCAAATAATGGCCCTGCATGGCAGCCAAAAGGCCGCGGAAGTCTTCAACCGCAGAACCCTCTATCGGCCCCAGCTCGCTGCTGTCTTGCGGCAGGCGCGCGCCCCATTCGCGCTCGGCCAGCACTTGATCAACAAAGACCTGGGCGCGGCCCAGATTGGCCTGGAACAAGGTCGCGCGCGCCACGTCTCCCAAGGCTTCAACACAACCCAAGGCCAGGGCCAGCTCGCCGCGCAAACGCCCCACATCGCCGCGATCGGCTGCTAGGTAATGAGCTTGCCAATGCACATCCGCCAAACCGACTTGATCGCTTGCCGCTTCAAAGAGCGCGCGGGCCAGGCCCAACTGCTGCTCGGCTTGCACCAGTTCACCAAACAACAGATGAGCCTCGGAGCGCACCAGGTGCAATCGGCCTCGCGCCCGCGCGACGAGTGGCGCCGGCCAAGGCGTCGAGCCCAGCAAACCCTCCACATCGGTCGCCAGCGCCAAGGCCCGATGCGTGTCACGCTGGCGCAGGGCCCAGGCCAGTTGCAAGCGTTCCTGCACGGAGTCCTGCGCCGCGTTCAGGGCCAGATGCTGCTCCCAAGCGGCGACGCTTGAGTCTGTGGGAAAAAACTCCATGGCCGACCTCGTCAACTCGGTGGCGGAGCCAGTTCAGCTGGCCGCCCCTCAGTTCCTGATGGACAGGCGTCGAGAATACCCCGGTGACTGAATACCTGCAGAGGCCGAGGCCACGTTCCTGGGCCTGATTCGCGCCCTTCTGCGCGAAACACCACACTCCAGCCCCTTCAATAGCCTCGCGGCCGATGCACTCGGTGTGCCAAGGGCTGGCCAGCACGCAGCGCCAACACATTGGTGCGCACCACCGCAGCAGCGCTGCGCGGATCGGTCTGCGCCGCACAATGCGGCAAGACCGTCACGCGAGGGTGTTGCCAGAAGGGATGGTCGGCGGGCAAAGGCTCTTGGCGGAAGACATCCAGCACAGCGCGGCTGAGTTGACCGCTGTCCAGCGCGGCCAACAGATCGTCCTCCACCACATGAGCGCCACGGGCCAGATTGACCAAACAGGCACCGCGTTTCATCGTGGTCAAGCGGGCCGCATTGAAGAAATCTCGCGTCTGCTCGGTCAGCGGCAACAGATTGATGACGGTATCCGCCGCTGCCAAGCCCTGCGCCAAGCCCTCGGCACCATGCAGCGTCTGCACGCCAGCGCAGTCAGCCGGTCGGCGGCTCCAGCCGCTGACCGCGTAGCCTTGCGCCGCCAAGGCCTGCGCCACCCGGCCTCCCAACTGCCCCATGCCCAAGACCATGACGCGCCACTCCGCGGCCCGCAACTGCTGCGGCTGACGCCACAGCGACTGCCCTTGTTGCGCGTGCAAATCAAAAAAACCACGATGCAAGGCCAAGACGGCCCACAACGCCGTGTGCACCATGGCCTCATTCATGGCGGGGTCCACCATGCGTGCCAGCGGCACCTCGGGCGGCAGGGTCGGGTCCTGCAGCAGTCGGTCGACACCGGCCCAGAGCGACTGAATCAGGCGCAGATTCGGCAAGCCCTGCAAGACGCCCGGCTCGGGGTTGGCAACGATGGCAATGTCCACCGCGGCCGCCTGCACCGCATCAGCCGGCGGCGCCAGGCACCAATCCTCACCCGGCAAAGCCTCTTGCAGCAGGCGCAGCCATTGCTGCTGCTCGGCCGCCGGCCAGCGGCCGCTCAGCACAATACTCATGGCGCTTTACTGGTCCTTGTCTTCCAGCGCCTCGCACAGCGCCATCAAGCCGGCGCGCAAGGTGGCAATGCGTACCGCGTGACGATCACCGCTGAAATGCTCTTGCCAAACCTTGGGCGGCCGCCCCGCGTGCACCAGCGCCAGCCACACGGTGCCCACCGGCTTGTCGGCCGAGCCGCCGGTGGGGCCGGCAATACCGGTCACGGCCAGGGCCCAGTCGATCGGCGCATGCGCCAGCAGACCGCGCGCCATATGCAGCGCAGCCTCGCCACTGACCGACCCATGCAGGCCAATCAGCGCCGCCGGCACGCCCAGCAACTCGGTCTTGGATTCATTGCTGTAGCTCACCACACCGCGCTCAAACCATTGGCTGGAGCCGGACAAGCTGGTGCAGGCCGCGGCGATCAGCCCGCCGGTGCAGGACTCGGCGGTGCCGACCTTTTCGCGCCGCTGCATCAGGGCCACGCCGATGCGGTCGATCAACTCTTGCTCTTCAGGAAACAACATGCTCATCACCCCCACAAGAAGCGCCACAGCGCGATCACCACAAGCGTACATCCTGCCGCGACGAAATCGTCGAACAAAATGCCCCAACCCTGTGCCCAGCCAACCGGCTTGCCACGCTCGCCCTTGAAGAGCTGATCGGCCCAGCCCACCGGCCCCGGTTTGGCTGCATCAAAGAAACGGAACAGGGCAAAAGCGATCAACTGCCCCCAAAAGCCGGTAGGCATCACCAGCCACAACACCAGCCAAAACGCCAAGATCTCATCCCAGACCACCGCGCCGGGGTCAGGTGTTGCCAGATGGCGCGCTGTCATCGTGCAGGCCCACCAACCGACCAGGGTGCCGCCGGCCAGCAGCCAGGCCCAGCTGCGATCGCTCATCCAGGGGTTCATCACCAGAAAAGCCAACCAAGCCCAAAGCGTGCCAACTGTGCCCGGTGCCTTGGGCGACAGCCCGCTGCCAAAGCCCAGCGCAATCCAGTGCGCCGGATGCGGAAACATGAAGCGCGCCGTGGCGCGGCGCGGCGCAAGCGCGCCGGGGATGGGAGAGGTATCGCTCATGAAGGCTTACATGAAATGGTCAAAGCTGCTGAACTGAGCCAGCAGCGGGCGGCCAGCCGCGTCGTGCAGACGCACCCCAGGCTCGGCCTCGATGCGCCCGATCCGCTGCACCGGCGTCTCGCTGGCCACTGCGGCCGCAGCCACGGCCGCGCGACCGGCGGCATCGCTCGGCGCACTGAACACCAGCTCATAGTCATCACCACCCGCCAGACCACATTCGCGCTGCAGGGCCAGGTCTTGCGCGGCCAGCACCGAACTGCGCGGCAAGGCATCCACATCGAGGCTCGCGCCCACGCCCGAGGCCTTCAAGATGTGGCCCAGATCACCCAGCAGACCGTCGGAGACGTCGATGGCGCTGTGCGCCACCCCGCGCAAGGCCAGCCCCAGTTCAACGCGCGGCTGCGGGCACTCCATGGCCCGGCGCACTTGTTCGAAATCGCCTCCGGCCAGTTGCGCCGTGCCGCGAAACACCTCCAAGGCCAGCCGAGCATCGCCCAGCGTAGCGCCCGAAACGTAAATGTCGTCGCCCACCTTTGCGCCGCTGCGCAGCAAGGCCTGACCCCGCGGCACCTCACCCATCACAGTGATGCAGATGTTCAAGGGGCCCTGGGTGGTGTCGCCTCCGACCAAGGCAATGCCATGGCGCTGCGCCAGCTCGAACAAGCCCTGCGCAAAGCCAGCCAAAAACACCTCATCGGCACGCGGCAAACTCAAGGCCAAGGTGAAGGCTCGCGGTGTCGCCCCGCAAGCCGCCAGATCACTCAGGTTAACAGCCAAGGCCTTGTAGCCCAGGCGCTGAGGCGCCACCGTGGACAGAAAGTGCCGCCCCTCCACCAGCATGTCGCTGGATACCAGCCACTGCATACCCGGCCTCGGATTGATGACCGCACAGTCATCGCCAATGCCCACCGGCACCTGATCCACCGACGGATGGCTTTGACTCTTGAAGAAACGTTGGATCAGATCGAATTCACCCATGGGTGGATTGTGTCAGCCCGCGCGCAGGGACTTGCGCGAGATCCGAGTGCCCGATGGTGTGGCAAGGGGCCGAGTCAAAGCGAACCGCAGAGCAGCATCAGATTTCCGCTCAGGGCACCTTGTTGCCACGCCATCAAGACATGAGCTACGGCGGACTCCGAACGTCATATTGGCGGCGCAAGCACAGTCACCCCATCAATGCCCGGCCGCGCCGGTCAGGCTTGCAACCAGCGACGCTGCGCGGCCATGTCCTGCAGTTCGGTAAAGCGGGGGCGGCCGCGTTTTTGCAGCACGGGCCACAAGCGCAGCAGCAACTCGGCGGTGGCCAGGGTGTCGGCGGCCGCTTGGTGACGTTGCGCGCAGCGGATGTCAAAGTGGGCCATCCAGTCGTCAAGCGAGCGGCAGCCGGCCTGCGGGTGGCTCAGCGCGGCCACCGGCTCCAGATCCAACCAGGGGTTGGGGAGCTTTCGGCCCAGACACTTGGACATCTCGCGCTGGATCATGCCCTGGTCGAAAGCGGCATGAAAGGCGAGCAGCGGTGCCTCGCCGATCCACTGTTCGAAGGCCTGCAGCGCCTGAATCGGCTCAATGCCGCCACGCTGCGCCCCCAGCCCGATGCCGTGCAGCAGGATGTTGGCCTTGAAGCCCTCCGCCATCGGCAGGTCGACCGGCTGACGCAGCAGGATTTCGAAGCTGTCGCCCAGCAAGATGCGCGGCGGCGTGGCTGACATGTCGAGAGCGATAGCGGCGATCGCCAGCAAGCGGTCCCGCTCCAGGTTCAGGCCGCTGGTCTCGACATCCAACACCACCCAGCGCGCGGACTCGCCGCGCTGGGCCGCGTCGCTGCCGCCACCGGACAGCCGACGGATCAGGTCTTGCAGCCAGCTCATCGCAGCCAGCTCATCGCAGCCAGTCCAGCTCAAGGCGCTGCTGCAGACGCCGGGCGACGCGAAAACTCTCCTTGAGCACGCGGCGGTCGATGTCGTTGAGCGCATCCAGCGCCATCCAATTGGGCTGCTCGGTTGGCAGGGTGCCGTCGCCGGCCGCTTCCATCTGCACGCGCAAGCGCAGCATCTGCAGAAACTCGAAGGCGCTGATCCAGCCCTCGCTTTCGGCGGCACTCACTTGCAGCGCACGACCCATAGCCTCAAACCGCTCGCGGGTGTTGGTGGCGCTGATGCCATGGGCCAGCGCATGGATGCGCGCCACGTCCACAAAGATCGCCGTACCATGAAGCTTCAGATCAATGCCCTCGCGCCCGGCGGCGTTCTTCTCGCCCTCCACCGCGCCCAGCCAGTTCAGCGGCGGGCGGCTGCGCAGCGAGTTCTCCGCCATCTGGCGCATGAAGCGCGGCAGTCGCGCCGCATGGCTGCCGAGCAGCTCGCGCAGCGGCGCCACCAGCGTCGCATCACCCCAGATCGGGCGGAAGTCGAAATAGATGCTGGCCTTCAGCAGATCCTCCGGCGCGCCATGCTCCATCCATTCGTTGAAGGCTTCCAGCCATTCCTGTGCGCTGAGGCAACAGGCTGGATTGGAGGCCATCACCCCGCCCTTGCACAGCGGATAGCCGCAGGCGTCCAGCGCCTGATTGACGTCCAGCGCAAAGGCCAGCCAGCGCGGCCGGTCGCGCTCAGGGTCGTCGCTGACGAACAGCAGGCCGTTGTCCTGGTCGGTGGCGATGGTCTGCTCGCCTCGGCCCTCCGAGCCGAAGGCCAGCCAGCAGGCCCGGCGCTCGTCCAGCCCATGCTGCTCTGCCTTGAGCTGCAGCAGGCGCTGGGCAAGCACATCGTTGAGGTGCGAGATCAGCTCGGTAAGCTGGCGCGCGGCCACGCCCTGCGCCAGCAGGTTGCGCGCGAAGCGGCGGATGTCCTGCGCCACCACGCGAAGCGTGTCGACATCCTGCGCGGCCCGGATCGCGGTGCTGACCTGCTTGAGCGAGAGTCGTTGCATCGCGAACAGATCCCGTTCGGAAACGATGCTGACCACGCGGCCCGCCTCGGTGACCGGCACATGGCGCACACCGTGGCGCGACATCAGCAGCGCCGCCTGCTGCGCCGTATCCGCCACCGTGAGGCAGTGCACCGGCTGGCTCATCACCTGCCCGATCGGCGTGCTCAGCGACAGCTGCGGCAGCGTGATGCGCGACAGGATGTCGTGGCGCGTCAGGATGCCCAAGACGGCACCGCCCTCGTCGCAGACCAGCACCGAACCAATATGCCGCTGATGCATCAGCTCCAGCGCGGTCTGCAACGGCGTATCAGGCGAGACGCTGGCCGGCGCGCGGCGCTTGAGCTGGGCCAGCGGCGTCTCCATCGACTGCTCGGACAGCGTCTGCGAGGAATAAGCCACCTGCAGCGCGCGGCGTGACAGCGCCAAAAACTGGGCCACGCGCCGGTTCAGAAAGTCGGCAAAAGGCGCACTGAGCTGGGCCAGCACGTGCACCTGCTCGGCCGGCAGCAGCAGGCAGAAGGTGTCGCCCTGCGAGGTGTAGCTGGCGGTCACGGCACGCGCACCCAGCACGGCGCCGACGGGGAAAAAGTCACCCGGCTCGAAGTGGAAACCACCGGCCGTTTCAGCCATGCCGCGCTGGCCGCTGACCGCGCCCTGGCGGACAAAGAACAAGTGCTGCACCGGCCCGGACTCCGGCGACAGCATGGCTTCGCCGGGCGCGTAGTAAGCCTGGCTGGCGTGGCGGACAAACTGCAGCACATGCGCGGACTGCATCTGGGCAAAGGGTGCATAACGCTGCAGCTCGACCTGCATCTGGACCATCAGGCTGCCCGAGGGAATGCCTGAGGGGACGGCTTTTGTGGGTGCTTGACTCATCTCGAAATCCTGCCTGCCATGAAAAGAAAAAAGGCCCCGCAGCGGGCTGCGGGGCCTTGCCTTTCAGTCAATCATGCCGGGGGTCAGGGCTTGCCCAGGTTCAGGTCGGGGTAGCGCACATGCTCCACCAGATCCTGGGTGTCTTTGCTTGGCGCCGGGGTGAGCAGGCTGACGATGATGATCGTCGCAAAGCCCAGTGGCACGCCGAAGATACCGGCGCTGATCGGCAGGATGCCGAACCACAGCTCGATCGGCGAGGTCACGCCGAACACGCCGCGCAGCCAGGGCTGGGTGGTCACCATGTAGTAGAAGGTGATGCCCAGGCCAGCAGCGATGCCCAGCGAAGCGCCCCACTTGTTGGCACGTTTCCAGAACACCCCCAGCACCAGGGCCGGGAAGAAGGCGGCGGCCGCGAAGGAGAACGCAGCGGACACGAGGAACAAGATGTCAGCCGGCTTCTGCGCCGCGACATAAGCCGCAGCCAGGGCCACCACCAAGAGCAAGATCTTGGAAATGGTGACGCGACGAGCGGTCGAAGCGTTCGGGTCGATCATCTTGTAGTAGACGTCGTGGCTCAGCGCATTGGCGATGGTCAGCAACAAGCCGTCCGCAGTGGACAGCGCCGCAGCCAGACCACCGGCCGCCACCATGCCGGAGATCACGTAGGGCAAACCACCAATCTCAGGCGTGGCCAGCACGATGATGTCGCCGCCGATCCTCATCTCGCCGAGCTGGAAGATGCCGTCCTTGTTGACGTCAGCCACCGCGAGCAGCGCCGGGTCGACCTTGGCCCAGTTGGCGATCCAGGCCGGTAGCTGATCAAACGGCGTGCCCACCAGCACGTTGAACACCTCGTACTTGACCAGCACGGCCAGAGCCGGCGCCGAGAAGTACAGCAGGAAGATGAAGAACAAACTCCAAGTCACCGACTCGCGCGCCTCCTTGACGGATGGCGTGGTGTAGTAGCGCATCAGGATGTGCGGCAGCGCGGCCGTCCCCACCATCAGGCAGAACACCAGGGCCAGGAAGTTGCGCCGCGACTCGTCGAAGGTCTTCTGCGCTTTCTCATCGCCGTTCGGATCCCCGGCAAACTGCTGCGCATGCGTCGGCATGCCAGCGAGCGGCTTGGCCCGATCAGCATTGCTCTTCTGCGCCGCCGCCCAGGCCTTCTTGGCTGCCGCTTCATCGGCGGGCACTGCCGCCAAGGCTTTCTCGGCCGCAGCGACCTGGTCGGCCGGCGCGTTGGCGGCCTTCAGATCGGCCAGCTTCTGCGTGGCGGCGGCCTTGTCAGCAGCCAGCGCAGCGGGCACGTCCTTGAGCTTGGCCTCGAATTCGGCGGCACGGGCCTTGAAGATCGCAATGACCTCCTGCTCCTTGGGGTCGGCCTTGATGCGCTTCTCGGCCTCGGAGACCTTCTGCAACTGGTAGCCGTAGATGGCTTGTGGCACCGGGATGCCGGTCTGCTTCACCGACAGCCACACCACCGGGATCATGTAAGCAATGATCAGGATGATGTACTGCGCCACCTGTGTCCAGGTGACGGCGCGCATGCCGCCCAGGAAGGAGCAGACCAGAATGCCGGCCAAGCCGACGAAGACGCCGATCTCGAAGGCCAGGCCCGACAGACGCGCGGTAATCAGGCCCACGCCGTAGATCTGCGCCACCACATAGACGAAGGAGCACAGGATCGCCGCCGCCACGCCCAGAATGCGCGGCAGATTGCCTTCATAGCGCGCGCCCAGGAAGTCAGGGATGGTGAACTGGCCGAACTTGCGCAGATACGGCGCCAGGAACAGCGCCACCAGGCAGTAGCCGCCGGTCCAACCCATGATGAAGGCCAGGCCGCCATAACCCGTCAGGTAGAGCGTACCGGCCATGCCGATGAAGGAAGCCGCCGACATCCAGTCGGCGCCGGTAGCCATGCCGTTGTAGACCGCCGGCACGCGACGGCCGGCCACGTAGTACTCGCTGGCGTCGGACGTGCGACTCATGAAGCCGATGCCGGCGTACAGCAGCACGGTGGCGATCAGGAAGATGAAGCCGATGTACTGACGCGGCAGGCCCATCTGTTCCAGGATGGCCAAGGCGACGATGAAGATGAGAAAGCCGCCGGTGTACCAGGTGTAGACCTTGTTCAGCTGCTTCTTGAAGGCCGCATTGGCCGCTGCACTGACCGTGCCGGGCGAAGCGGAAGGTGTTGCGCCAGCCATATCAAGCCCCCTCTTCGGCAACGCCGTGTTCCTGGTCCAGGCGATTCATCGTCCGCGCATAGAACCAGATGATCAGGCAGTACACGATCAGCGCACCCTGGGAACCAACCCAGAAGCTGAACGGCCAGCCAAAGAAGGTGAAACTCAGGTCGCGGGCAAAAAAGCCCACGACGAAGGTCACCACGAACCAGATCGCCAGCAGAACTGCGGTGAGCCGCAGGTTCTTCTGCCAGTACTGGTGGTGTCTTTCGGTCAATTGCATCGCTGTCGTCTCCTTCATGTCGTTAGAAGGCCTTCACCCTCTGCGGGATCTCGGGCACCGATGGAACACCCCATGCGCCAACAGCGCGCATGCTGCGCGGGTGACCCGCTGGACGTCAGGCGAGCAGTCCGGTCTCGCGCTCGAGTTGAGCGGCGACCTTGGGCTCAAAGCCTTTGAGGTGGGCGATGATGCGCCGCGCCTCGTCGGGCTTCTGACGATCGACATGAACCCGGGCCAGCTGATACCAGCCGTAGGGGCTCATGGGTTGCAGTTCGGTGTTGCGCTTCAGAGCGGCGACAGCCTCCTCAAAACGCTGCATGCGGATCAGACACAGGCCCAGGCCATACCAGGCTCGGTCAAGCTTGGAGTCAAGCTCAACAGCCTGGCGAAAGGCTGCCTCGGCCTCATCGAGCCGGCCCTCCGCTTCCAGCAGATAGGCCAAATTGAACCAATCACCCGCGCTGCGCCGAGGATGGGTTGTAACGAGGGCTTTCAAATCGTTGATGGCTTGCGTCTTCGCCCCGCGCGAGGAGCGCAAATGAGCGCGACTCGCCAGCGCATAAGCATCACCCGGCCAGTCCGCCAGCATTTCGTCAAATATCTCTTCGGCCCACTGGCGCTGGGCGAAAACCAAGGCCGTGAGCGCCTTCATTTTGAGCAGCTGGTAACGCCAGGAACGGGCTGCAATGGACTTCAGCTCTACTGACATTGCGCCACTCCCAGTTGAAGGCAGATATTGATCTTGATCACCGTAGCCACCAGCCACAGGCTCAGCAGCAACAGAAAGGTCGCCAAAGGAATGTGGCGATCCAGAATGACGCGCGGGCTGATCAAGCGGGTCAAGTGGGTGAACGGACGCGTGAGCACCGCCAAGAGCTGGTAAAAGAAATTGCCATCGCGCTTGGCTCCTGCCAAAAGGCCTAGCAGCCATTGACCCACCATGGCGAGTAAGGCGATCTCGGCGATCAGCTTTAAGGATGAAGTCAGCAAGAGCATATTTGTTTTTTCCCAGTGATGCGTACTGTGAATCAAAACCGCTTACTGATTTCTGACAAAGCCCCCTTCCTCCGTGCTCGCCCCACTATCGATAACCCTGCCTCCTCCTGCATTCGACAGACTCAAGCCGAGGCTTCGCTCTCAATCTGCAATATGGGGCGCGCAGGCTTGCAGCAGCCGCCGGGGAACGGAGTCCTTCGTCAGGCTAGATTGCGAGTTAGTAGGGGTCGATACACAGCCTCCTTGGCGGGCGAGATCAAGCCTCGCGCAGCGCCAAGAAAGCCCGTTCAGAGCCGAGCACAAAAAGAAGTGGGGCATGCGCCGCAGCGCCGCCGACTCAAGCAGCTGCCGCCTGAGCCTCTAGCTCGGACTTCAACCCCGCCGGCAGCTTCAGCTGCCGAGCCAGCTCATCCAGATAAGCCCGCTCCATGAAGCTGGTTTCATCCGCGACCAGCAGGCTGGCGAGATACATCTCGGCGGCCAACTCGGGGCTGGCGGCGGACTGCGCGACCTCGGCGGGATCGAGCGGGCGGCGCAGCTCGGTCTCAAACCACTGGCGCATCGAGGTATCGGCCTCAAGGCGGTTCAGTTCGGCCTCGACCAAGCCACGCTCGCGCTCATCCAGATGACCATCCGACTTGGCGGCGGCAATCATGGCCTTGAGCATGGCACGGCTGTGCAGCTCTTGCTCGGGTGCGGGCAGACGGTCAACGGTGCGGGGTGCTGCCGTCGGCGCGGGCTGCGACTGCGCGCCTTGCGCCTGCTGGCTGGCCTGCCAGTTACTGTAGGCCTTGTAGGCCATCAGGCCCAGCGCCGCGATGCTGCCGTACTTCAGCGCCTTGCCGCCGTAGCTGCGGCCCCGTTTGCTGCCCAGCAGCAGGCCCAAAGCGCCGCCTGCTGCGGCCCCCAACCCCATCTGGCCCAGGCCCTTGCCACTGCCGAGGGCTCCACCCAAGCCTCCGCCCGCCCCCCCTGTTTTGCCCTCCAGCATGGCCAGACCGGATTTCAGCAGTTGTTCCAACGTCGACTGCGCGCTCATCGATGAATGCTCCTTGAGACTAAAAATGAACAAAGCCACCGCCTGCACAAACCAAGCGGCGGCGGTCGAATCTTGCGACTAGGCTTCGATCAGGCCTTGGCCAAAGCGCCAATCTTGCTCTGGTCGCGCGCCAACTCTTCACGCCGCGTGATGCCACGGAACCAGATCGTCACCATCGAACTCGTCAGTACGATAAAGAACGAGTACAGCACTGGGATCAACAGCACATCCTGCTGCTGCGTGCCGGAGAAGGTGAGCGTCACGATCAGCACGGCCAGCGGGCCGTTCTGAATGCCGGTCTCTAGAGCGATGGTGCGCGAGCGCTGATTGTCCTGGCGCAGCAGCTTGGACAAACCAAAGCCCAGCAGAAAGCCCAGCAAGCCCAGACCGATGGACGCGCCATAGACCGGGAAGCCGGTGTCCAGCAGCAGCTGGAAGTTGCGCGGCACCCACGAGCCCATCAGGAACAGGATCACCAGCACGCCCAGCAAGCCACCGATCATCTCGATGACTGCGCCCACATTGGCATTCCACTTGCGCAACACGATGCCGATCAGCGTGGGCACCAGGAGCACAAACAGCACCTGAATCACATTGCCGGGCGGAATCTTCCAATCACCTTCGATGCCCTGACTGTAAAAAGCCAGTGTCAGCGGCACCATCACGATCGCGACCAAGGTGGAACTGATGGTCATCAAGATGGACAGACTCAGCGTGCCCTTGCTGAAATAGGTGAAGATATTGCTGGTGGTACCGCCGGGCATGCAGCCCATCAGGATCAGACCCACGGCGTAGGCCGGCGGCAGGCCGGCAAGCTGCGCCAGAAAATAGGCAATCGCTGGCATCAGGCCGTATTGGCACAAGAGGCCAACAATCAGTCCCTGCGGCCGGCGCAAGGCGATAGCGAAGTCCTTGAAGGTCAGGCTGGCGCCCATGCCGAGCATGATGACCATCATCATCACGCCCAGCAG
>NZ_JBMLSK010000034.1:0-63490 GCF_049240545.1 Roseateles sp.
ACCTGCGACCCCTGCCGTGTGAAGGCAGTGCTCTACCACTGAGCTAACCGCCCGGATTCTTGAATGCAGCTTGGCGTTTGCTAAGCGCTTCATCGCTTGCGAATCAATTACTTAATTCGCCAACCGGGAAGCCCACGATTATGCCACGAATGTTTTGGGAAACTCAAGCTTATTGCCAGATTCTTTTTCCACCGCTGGCTTTGTCGAGTTCGCCCAGCACTTTTTCATGCATCTCTAACTCGGCATCGTTGGCCGCAATGACCGGCAAGGCAAAGCTGCTGAGGTCCACCGCCGCCAGCTTGAACTCGCTGGACTGGTTGCTCTCGCCCGCGTCGTCCATCACCAAGGAATCTTGTCCGCGCGTCAGGCGGATGTAGACCTCGGCCAGCAGCTCCGCATCCAAGAGCGCGCCGTGCAGCTTGCGGTTGGAGTTGTCCACTTCCAAGCGGCGGCACAGCGCATCCAGCGAATTGGCTTTGCCCGGGAACAGGTCGCGCGCCATCAGCAAGGTGTCGCGCACGCCGCCGACGATGTCGGTGATGGGTGGCTTGCTCAGGCGACGCAGCTCGGCATTGACGAAGCCAATGTCGAAGGGTGCGTTGTGGATCACCAATTCGGCACCGGCCAGAAACTCCAGCAACTGCTCGGCAATCTGCGAAAACAGCGGCTTGTCGGACAGAAAGGCCTCGGTCAAACCGTGCACGCGCAGCGCGTCTTCATGGCTGGCGCGCTGCGGGTTGATGTAGAGGTGCAGATTGTTGCCGGTCAGCTGCCGGTTGATCATCTCGACGCAGCCAATTTCGATGATGCGGTCGCCGCCCTCGGCAGCCAGGCCGGTGGTTTCGGTGTCGAAGAAGATTTGACGCATGGAACTCTAGAAACTCAACAAAACCAAACTCATCAGGCCTTGCGGCGGCTGGCCCATAGCCAGATGGCGATGCCCGCCGCCACCATGGGCAGCGACAACCACTGACCTTGGCTCAGATTCAGGGCGCGCAGACCCAAGAAGTCATCCGGTTGACGGAAGAACTCGGTCACAAAACGCTGTGCACCATAGCCGATCAAGAACAGGCCGGAGACCTGCCCGGTCAGGCGCGGCTTGCGCCCATACAGCCACAAGAGCGTGAACAGAAACAGGCCCTCACCAATGAATTGGTAGATCTGCGAGGGGTGGCGCGGCTCCAGCGTCGGCGATTGCGGGAAGACCATGGCCCAGGGCAGGCTCGGGTCGGCCACCCGGCCCCACAACTCACCATTGATGAAGTTGCCGACCCGGCCGGCCGCCAAGCCGGTCGGCACGCAGGGCGCAATCAGATCGGTGACTTCAAAGAAAGTGCGGCCGCGCAGTTTGGCAAACAAGGCCATGGCCACCAACACACCCAAGAGCCCGCCATGGAAGGACATGCCGCCCTTCCACACCGCCAGCACTTCGCCCAGGTTGTGCACATAGTAGTCAGGCTTGTAGAAGAAGGCATAACCCAAACGCCCCCCCAAGATCACGCCGATAACACCGTAGAACAGCAGATCATCCACATCCCGGCGAGTCCAGCCCGCCTGAGCAAACTCGGGCCGCGCCACGCGGCGATTGGCCAGCCACAAGAACATGCCAAAAGCGGCCAGATAGGTCAGCCCGTACCAATGGACGGCCAAGGGGCCAAGCTTGATGGCGATCGGGTCAAATTGGGGATGAACCCACATCATGAATCCTTGAGAACGACGGCAGGCCTCAGCCTCATCCGCCTAGAGAACAAGGCGCGCATCATAAGTCCGCGCGATTGAGCACGTCAGGCTCAGCCCAGCGCAGCCAGCTTCTTGCGCGCGTCTTTCAGGTGGCCGGGCTCGGCCCGCTTGCTCTCGATGTAACGCTTGTAGACCAGGCGAGCCTTGTCGGTTTGGCCGGTGGACACCAAGGCGTCACCCAGGCGGTGGTCGATGGGCAGGCTGTCGGCGCCGGCCAGGCTCAAGGCCTTCTCAAAATGCCGCACAGCCTCGGCGTTTTGATCCAACTCCTGCGCCAAGCGGCCCAGGTAATAGGACGCCGCTGCTTGCGTGGGCTGGTCTTTCTGCAATTGCTCGTACAGGCGTTTGACGCGGTCAAACTGCTTCGCCTTGATCCAGTGCCGGCCCAACTCGCCATAAGCGTTGCGCACGTCTTCGGCCAAGGCCGCATCGCTGCCGACGCGCACCGCCATCAACTCCCGCTCGGCCTCGTCCCAGGCGTCTTGCCGGGCAGCGATCAAGGAGCGAAGCAGACGCGCCTGCTCAGGCTGCTTGCTGCGGATGGCCTGCTCCAAATCGCGCGCCTTCCTGACGCTGCCCCCCAAGAACTCGGGGATCAACAAATAGATCTGCGCCAGCTTGCTGCGCGCTTCATACAAATCGGGGTTCAACTCCAACGCTCGCCCCAGGCTGGCCCGCACCTTCGGCAACAAGCTCACACCCTTGAGGCGGCTTTCCAGCAAGACCTGCTTGCCCTGCACCTGTGCCAGGGCCAAATGGCAGATCGCTTCATTGGGCGCGCCTGCAAGGCATTGCTCGGCGAGCTTCAGGGCCCCGTCCAACTGCTTGCCGTCAAAGCCCAAGCTCAATCCCCAGGCCCGCGCCACCAAACCCTCCACATCATCGGATGCCGCCGCCAATCGTTGTTGGCCAAGCCGCTCCAGCGCCACCGGATCGCTTGCCTCCAGGGCCTGCTGCAAGGCCGCATCTTTGAACACCTTGGCCTTCGCCCCGGCGGAAAAGCCCAGAGTCACTACCAGGACAAGGCCAAGCCCGAACATTCGCGCACCCAAATCAAGCGCCCCAGACACACCCTCACGACACACAGGATTCAGTTGCAAAGAGGACGGATTTCTGTTCAGGCTCACGAGGTGACTCTCAAAGGACGGCAACGAAGACATGGAAATTATCAACGCCTTGTGCCCAGCAAGGCCTCAGACCAGTGAAGCCAGGCTCTTGCGTGCTGCTTCGACGTTGTTCGGATTGGCACGCTTGGTCTTCAAGAAGCGCTCGTAAGCAGCTTTGGCCTGCGCTTTGTCACCTTTGGCCAGCAAGGCATCGCCGAGCCGGTGATCGATCGGCAGCTCGTCCGCAGCCGCCAAGCTCTTGGCGCGCTCAAAGTACCGCAAGGCCTCATCAAGTTGCCCGGTTTCCGAATACACCCGCCCCAGGCCGTAGGGCCCATGGGCATAGCCAGGCTGTTCCCGTTGCAAGTTCTCAAAAAGAGTCTTGGCCTTGGCGGGCTCCTTGCCGTCCTTCAGATAGTAGGTGGCCAATTGCAGGGTGGCGGCACGAGCCTCTTCTAGCAGCGAGGCATCCTTGCTGGGCTTGAGCGCCAGCAGCTCACTCTCCGCCTCGCCCCATTTCTTTGCATACAAGGCGAGATAAACCCGCAACAGGCGCGCCTGCTCCGGCTGGCTGCTGCGCACCGCGATCTCCAGTTCTTTGGCCTTGGCTGTAGAGCCGCCCAACATGCCTGGCGCAAACAAGTACAGCTTGGTGAGTTGCACCCGAGCGACAAAGCTGTTCGGATCCAGCTCCACCGCGCGAGTCAGGGCCTCTTTGATGCTGTCCAACAGACGCATGGCCTTGAACATGCCTGCCTCGCCCATCTGCATATGCAGGTTCTGCGCCCGCACCAGCTGACAGACTGCTGCGCTCGGGTGTTGCTCCACGCATTGCTTGGCCTGCTTGGCACCGGCCTCCAAGCGTTTGGCGTCACTCGGGTCCAAGGAAGAAAGCGCCAGGGCCAAGGCCGCATTGGCCTCCACATCGGCCGCGTTCGCTTTCAAGCGCGCTTGAGCCTGCTGCTCCAACTCAGCAAACTTGTTCGCCTCCGCCAAACTGTCGAGCTGCGGATCCTTGAAGATCGAAGCCTGGCCCACCCCAAGCCCCGCCGCCAAAGCAAAAGCCGTCAGAGCACGAAGAGTGAAAGAAGGTCGCTGTTGCATGGTCCACCAAGCCTAGAGTGAAGGAAAAAGAAACTAGGGCGCATTGTGTACAGCAGCACTCATGCCGTAGATCAGCTTGCGACGAGATGCCGATTCAATGGCCTGACTTGCTTGCAAGCGCGCCCGCTGCCTCACAGCAATTGCGCCCGGACATGCGCCACAAAGCGCTGCACCGCAGGCGCGGCGTCGGAGCGCCAGATCAAGCTGGTCTCGCAGGTGGGCACTGCGCCCTGCACCGGCTTGTACACCACCCCCGGCCGTTGAAACGCCATCACGCTGGCCGGCACCCAGGCCACGCCGATGCCCGCCGACACCAGGTTGACAATGGTCTGCATCTGGATGGCCTCTTGCACGATGCCAGGCTCGCGCTGTTGTTGACGATAGAAATCCAGCACCGCATCAAACAAAGATGGTGCAATCGCCCGCGGGAAGATCACCAGGGGCTGACGTGCCACTTCAGCTGCATCCAGACTTGGCGCGGCAGCCATTGCCTCATCGGCGCTCAGCGCCAAAACCATCGCCTCGCTGGCAATCTTCAAGCGCTCAAAACCCGCAGGCTGCGAGCCCGGCGCATGGATGATGAAGCCAGCGTCCAACTCGCCCCGCTCGAACTCCGGCAGCTGCACATCCAGCGTGGCCTCGCGCAAGCTCAGGGCCACCTCCGGGTAAAGCTCGCGAAAACTGCGCAGCCAGCGCGGCAGATCCCCAAAGCCCACCGTCGAAACAAAGCCCAGATTCAACCGCCCCCGGCGTCCATCGGCTGCGGCCTGCACCAGGGCCGGCAAGCCTTCGGCCTGGGTCAGCAAGGCCTGCGCGCTTGGCAGCAAGGCCGCCCCGGCCGCGCTCAGGCGCACGCTGCGACTGCTGCGCTCGAACAGCGTCGCGCCCAGCGCTTGCTCGAGCTTTTGAATGGCCTGGGTCAGCGGCGGCTGGGTCATGTGCAAGCGCTCGGCGGCACGGCCAAAGTGCAATTCCTCGGCCACCGCCAGGAACTGGCGCAAGCTGCGTAAGTCGATCATTGATTCGCAAAACGTATGAATGAGAACTGAATAATATATTTGATAAGCAGATGGCCAACAGAGATACTGCCAGCGAACTGAGGAGATCCCATGAGCCAGACCCCCGCCAATCGCCGTTCCAAAAACATCACCGAGGGCGTGGCCCGCGCGCCAAACCGCTCCATGTACTACGGCATGGGCTACCAGGAAAGCGACTTCGGCAAGCCGATGATCGGCGTGGCCAACGGCCACTCGACCATCACGCCTTGCAACTCCGGCCTGCAAAAGCTGGCCGACGCGGCCGTGATCGGCCTGAAGGAAGCCGGCGCGAACCCGCAGATCTTCGGCACACCCACCATCAGCGACGGCATGGCCATGGGCACCGAGGGCATGAAGTACAGCCTGGTGAGCCGCGAGGTCATCGCCGACTGCATCGAGACCTGCGTCGGCGGCCAGTGGATGGACGGCTGCCTGGCCATCGGCGGCTGCGACAAGAACATGCCCGGCGCCATGATGGGCCTGATCCGCGCCAACGTGCCGGGCATCTTCGTCTACGGCGGCACCATCCTGCCGGGCCGCTACAAGGGGCAGGACCTCAACATCGTCAGCGTCTTCGAGGCCGTGGGCCAGTTCAGCGCCGGCAAGATGAGCGAGGAAGACTTCTGCCAGATCGAGAAGCGCGCCATCCCCGGCAGCGGCTCCTGCGGCGGCATGTACACCGCCAACACCATGTCGTCTTCCTTCGAGGCGCTGGGCATGAGCCTGCCCTTCTCCTCCACCATGGCCAACGTCGAGGACCCGATCGTCGCCTACACCTCAGAGGCCGCGCGGGTGCTGGTGGAGGCAGTCAAGGCCGATCTCAAGCCGCGTGACATCGTGACGAAGAAGTCCATCGAGAACGCGGTGTCCGTGATCATGGCCACCGGCGGCTCCACCAACGCCGTGCTGCACTTCCTGGCCATCGCGCACGCTGCGGGCGTGGAGTGGACCATCGACGACTTCGAGCGCGTGCGCCGCAGGGTGCCGGTGATCTGCGACCTCAAGCCCAGCGGCAAGTACATGGCCATCGACCTGCACCGCGCGGGCGGCATCCCGCAGGTGATGAAGGTGCTGCTGAACGCCGGCCTGCTGCACGGTGACTGCATCACCATCACCGGCAAGACGGTGGCCGAGAACCTGGCCGATGTGCCCGACGCACCGCGGGCCGACCAGGAGGTCATCCGCACCATCGACAACCCCATGTATGCCCAGGGCCACCTGGCCATCCTCAAGGGCAACCTGTCGCCCGAGGGCTGCGTGGCCAAGATCACCGGCCTGAAGAACCCGGTGATCACCGGGCCGGCGCGGGTGTTCGACGACGAGCAGTCGGCACTGGCCGCCATCATGGCCAACCAGATCAAGGCGGGCGATGTGATGGTGCTGCGCTACCTGGGCCCCAAGGGCGGCCCGGGCATGCCGGAAATGCTGGCCCCCACAGGCGCGCTGATCGGCCAGGGCCTGGGCGAGAGCGTGGGCCTGATCACCGACGGCCGCTTCTCCGGCGGCACCTGGGGCATGGTGGTCGGCCATGTGGCGCCGGAAGCCTATGACGGCGGTGTCATCGCCCTGGTCCAGGAAGGCGACCGCATCACCATCGACGCTCACCAACTGCTTCTGGAGCTGCATGTGGACGCGACCGAGTTGGCTACCCGAAAGGCTGCCTGGGTCAAGCCCGCGCCGCGCTACACACGCGGCGTGCTGGCCAAGTTCGCCAAGAATGCCTCGAGCGCCAGCTCCGGCGCCGTGTTGGACCGCTTCGAGTAAGTCCAAGAACGCCGGCTTGGCGGCTCAAGCCAAGCCGGCGCCTCATAGCGAACCAACTGCCCTTGGCCACACCAGAGGCTTTGAGACGCCACCCGTTGTGTATTGCTTTGTATTTCGCTACCCGGCGGCGCCCTTCCCGATCAAGGATTGCAGGCCCGTGCCAGGTAAGAAGTGCATTGCAAGGACACCAGGGCATGGCTTTTGCTTCGAAAGTTCAGAAAATCACTCGGCGACTCTTGGCCTGATCGTGGCATTCGCTGCACTCAGTCTGCTGGCGTCGGTCGCCAAGGCTGGCGATTTGACCGTCTCCGCGGCGGCTAGCCTCAGCAGTGCGCTCAAGGAACTGGCGCCTGGCTTTGAAGCCCAGCATCCCGGCACCAAGCTGCTGTTCAACTTTGCCGCCTCCGACGCCTTGCTGGCGCAGATCGCCAAGGGTGCGCCGGTCGACGTGTTTGCCTCGGCCGACCAGGACAGCATGGACAAAGCACAGGCCCAGAAGCTTGTGCTACCGGGCAGCCGGCGCGACTTTGGCCGCAATGCCTTGGTGATCATCACCCCTGCGGACAGCCCAATAGCCCTGCGCAGCTTAGCCGATCTGCAAAAGCCTGAATTCAAGCGTGTGGCCTTGGGAAAGCCAGAAACCGTACCGGCGGGCCGTTATGCCAAGGGTGCACTGGACGCCGCCAAGCTCTGGCCCATCATCGAGCCCAAGGCCGTTTTTGCTGGCAATGTGCGCCAAGCCTTGGACTATGTGGCACGTGGCGAGGTCGAGGCCGGCTTTGTCTATGCGACCGATGCGGCCATTCAAAGAGACAAGGTCAAGATCGCATTCACCGTGCCCACCGGGACCCCCATCCACTACACCGTCGCAGTGCTGGCCGAAGGCCGGGATCGAGACACGGCAAGCAAGTTTGTGGACTATCTCAGCGCTCCCGCAGGCCAGGCCGTATTGGCCAGGTTCGGCTTCCAAAAACCCTGAGCCCCTGATCCCTTGAATCACTGAATGTCACTCGACTCCTCGGCTTGAATCGCACTCGCCTTGTCACTGAAAGTGGCGGGCTGGGCCACGGCGCTGAATTTGTTTTTGGGCCTTGGCGCCGTCTATCTGTTAGCCCGCAAGCGCTTCCCGGGGCGAGATCTGTTGGATGCGATTCTGACCCTGCCCATGGTCTTGCTGCCCACGGTCTTGGGCTACTACCTGCTGGTCGTGATCGGCAAGCGCGGCTGGCTGGGCGCCTGGCTGGATCAGCACTTCGGCATCAACCTGATCTTCACCTGGCAAGGCGCGGTGATCGCGGCGACCTTGGTGTCTTTCCCCTTGGTCTTGAAGTCGGCGCGAGCCACTTTTGAAAACGTGAACCCGCAGCTGGAGCAAGCCGCACGCGTGCTCAGTTTGAGCGAAGCGGCGGTGTTCTTTCGCATCAGCTTGCCGATGGCCTGGCATGGCATCTTGGCGGGGCTGCTGCTGGCCTTTGCCCGTGCGCTGGGCGAGTTTGGCGCCACCTTGATGGTGGCCGGCAGCATTCCCGGCAAAACCCAGACCTTGTCAATTGCGGTCTATGAGGCGGTGCAAGCCGGCCACGACGATGTGGCCAACACCTTGGTGCTGATCACCTCCATCACCTGTGTTGCGGTCTTGCTGGCGGCAGGCCGCTTGTCGCGCGCCCGTGAGCTGAACGCGGCATGAAGAAAAAATCATGAGCTTTGAGATTGAGTTTCATAAGCGTCTCAAGAGCCCAGGTCGCAGCTTTGACTTACAGATCAGCTTTGCCACCCAAGCCCGGCGAACCGTCATCTACGGCCCCTCCGGCGAGGGCAAAAGCCTGTGCCTGCAAGCAATGGCCGGACTGCCGCGCCCCGACAGCGGACGCATCAAGGTCCAAGGCCAGACCTTGTTTGATTCAGCCTCCAGCATCGACCTGCCGGCGCAAAAGCGTCGGCTCGGCTTTTTGTTCCAAGACTACGCCTTGTTCCCCTGGCTGAATGTGCGGCAGAACATCGCTTTTGGTCTGCACACAGGGCTGCTGAATCCGGCTCGCGAGGTGTCGAACCCGGCCGTCGAGCGCTGGCTCGACGGCTTTTGAATTGAATGAGGTGGCGCTGCAAAAGCCGCATCAGTTCTCCGGCGGCCAACGCCAGCGCACCGCCCTGGCCCGCGCCTTGGTGAATGGTCCGCAGGCGCTGCTCTTGGACGAGCCCTTCTCCTCGCTGGACCCCGAGCTGCGCGAGCGCATGCGCGATGAGCTGCAGACCCTGCTTGAGCGCATCGACATCCCCATGCTGATGATCACCCACGACCCCGAAGACCTGCGGCGTTTTGGCGAAGCCCGCCTGCTGCTGAAGCAGGGACAGATTTGCCATGAAGAACCGCCACAGAGCGAGGCACCGCTGCATGAACCTTGAGCCCCCCATCGCCATGCAACTCGACGCCGAGCTGCGCCTGAGCATGCAAGGTCAGGACATGGCCAGCGCGCGCCATCTGGCGCTGCTGGCCGAGATCGAGCGGCAGGGCTCGCTCACCCATGCCGCCAAGACGGTGGGCTTCAGCTACAAAGGCGCCTGGAACGCGAATGAGCACATGAGCAATCTAGCCGGCGAGCCGCTTTTACTGCGCGTGGCCGGTGGCAAAGGCGGCGGCTACACCCGCCTCACCGAGCGCGGCGCTCAGCTGGTTCGCAACTTCGGCCTGATCCAGCAAGAACACGCCCGCTTCATCGCCCGACTCAATCAACAAGCCCAGTGCCTGCAGGCCGACTACTCCTTGATCGGCAGCCTCGCCATGAAAACCAGCGCACGCAATCAATTCGCCGGCACCGTCAGCGCCATTCGCCCCGGCACGGTCAACGACGAAATCGAGCTTGAAATCATCGGCGGCCAGCGCATCGTCGCCACCGTCACCCGCGCCAGCCGCACGGAGCTGGGCTTGGACTTGGGCGCCAAGGCCTTCGCCCTGCTCAAGGCCTCCAGCATTGTTTTGATGACGGGAGACGGCGAGGTCAAACTCTCAGCCCGCATCAGCTCAAAGGCTGCGTGAGCCGGCTGACCGATGGCGCCGTCAACAGCGAAGTCGTTCTAGAGCTGCCCGGCGGCGGCAGCATCGCGGCCATCGTGACCTCGGTCAGCGCGCAAGTGCTGGAGCTCAAGCCCGGCATGGAAGCCACCGCGGTGTTCAAGGCCTCCAGCGTGATCCTCGGCGTGGCGGCTTGAGACCCTGGGCTTGAGGCCTTGAACCAAGGTCTTTACAAGCCCAGGTCCAAGGCTCGTGAAGCCCCGTCCAGCGCAGGCGAAACCGCCGCATCGATCACAAAGCAAGGAATCCCCGACAGATAGTCGGCAAAGCGGCCCTTGCCCTCAAAACGCGCCCGGAAGTTCGACTGGCCTAACTCGCTGAGCAAACGGGGAGCAATCCCGCCGCCGATGTACACGCCGCCGCGCGCGCCCAGGGTCAGGGCCAGATTGCCGGCCACGCTGCCCAGGAAGCTGCAGAACAAGGCAATCGCTTGCTTGGCCAAGGCGTCGCCCTGCTCGGCGCGCTGCAAAACCTCTGGCGGCGTCAGCTCGGGCGCTGGCAAGCCGGCGATCTCCGCACTGGCCAGGTAGAGATTGACCAGGCCCGGCCCCGACAAGGCGCGCTCGGCCGACACATGACCAAAGCGCAGGCGCAGCCGCGCAATCACCGCATCTTCAAACGCATCTTGGCCGGCCAGGCTGGCGTGCCCACCCTCCCCGGACAAAGGACGCCACGCCCCATTCGGCAGCGGCAACAAGCCCGCCACCCCCAGGCCGGTGCCTGCGCCCAAGACGGCCAAGGGCTCGCCGGCCACCGATTTGCCGCCCTCCAAGGCATGCAACTGGCTGGCCTCCAAACTGGGCAAGGCCAGGGCCAACGCCGTGAAGTCATTCACCACCGACAGGCGCTGCAAGCCCATATCGCGCTTGAGCGCTTGGATCGAGAAGGACCAATTGCCATTGGTCATGCGCACCTGGTCGCCATCAATCGGATTGGCGATTCCCAAGGCAGCCGCTTGCGGGCGAGTTGGCGCATGCTCCGCCACATAACTCGAAATGGCATCGGCAATGGTCGGGTAATCGGCACAGCGGTAGTTGACGCAGCGCGCCACCGGGGCCTCGGGCGCCTCGGCCCAGGCAAAGCGGGCGTTGGTTCCGCCGATATCACCCAATAGACGGGGGTAGGTTTCAGTCATCACGGTCTGCACTTGCAAATTGCCAGTCGTCAAAATCTTGCGGTTGATAGAAAAACGGGGTCAAGCAGTTCAAGCCGCGGCGCGGTAAGGCGCGCACAAACGCTCGACATAAGCGGCATGCGGCGGCAGCGTGGCCAAACGCTGCGCCACTTGGCGGCGGATGTTGTCCAGAAAATGCTGCAACTCCACATCGCCCATCAGGTCGGCCACCGGGTGGTGCTGGCGCGGCATGATGCCCTGCCCCAACATCACCTGAATCCATGAATTCTCGGCGAACAACTCATCCAAGGGCCGGAACACCCGCGCGGTTTCGGTGAAGAGTTCAATCCGGTGCCGCAGCGTCTCGGGCACAGCCATGCTGCGCACATGGCGCCACAAGTCGGAATCATCTCGCTCGGTGACGTGGTAGTGCAGGATGATGAAGTCGCGGATGTGCTCCAAATCGTCTTGCGTCTGGCGATTGAATTCCACCCGGTCCACCTCGCGCACCCCGCCGGCTGGGAACAAGCGCATCAGGCGAATCGCCGCCCGCTGAATCAGGTGGATGCTGGTGGACTCCAAAGGTTCGATAAAGCCGCTCGACAAACCAACGGCGATGCAATTGCGGCTCCAAACTTCACGACGCTGGCCGGGCGTAAAGCGCAGCAAGCGCGGCTTCATCAAGAGCTCGCCCTCAACATGGCGAGTCAAGACCTCCGGCGCATCGGCATCCGACAACTCCTTGCTGCTGTAGACCAGGCCATTGCCAACCCGGTGCTGCAGCGGGATGCGCCATTGCCAGCCAAAGGGATGGGCGATGGAGCGGGTGTAAGGCGGGGCTTCGCGCACCGAGGCGGTCTGCACCGCCACCGCCCGATCGCAGGGCAGCCAATGGGTCCAGTCCTCATAGGGCACACCCAAGGTTTCGCCCAGCAAAAGCGCGCGAAAGCCGGTGCAATCGATGAACAAATCGCCTTCCACCAAGGCGCCATCGGCCAGACGTATGGCGCTCAGGTCGCCATCGGGCGAGTGGCGGAGCACCTCGGTGATCTTGCCCTCGATGCGCTGCACCCCGTTGGCTTCGGCCATGCCGCGCAGATAACGCGCATAACGCGTGGCATCCAGGTGGTAGGCATAGTTCATGCCGTTTTGCGGCAGGTGGGCAAAGCGATTCTCTTCAGCGGCGCGCAACTCCAGGCAATACTCGCCATAGCGCTGCGCCAGGCCACGTTGACGGCCCTTCAGCCAGAAGTGCTGAAAGCCAGCACTCCAATGGTCTTGGCCGGTCAAACCGAAGGAGTGGATGTAGTCTTGGCCGGGCGCCTTCCAGCCTTCGAACTGAATACCCAGCTTGAAGGTGGCCTGGGTGGCAGCCATGAACTCGGCTTCCTTGATGCCCAGCAGTTCGTGGAACATGTGCAGGGCCGGAATGGTGGCCTCGCCGACGCCGACGGTGCCGATCTCATCCGACTCCACCAAACGGATGTCCAACTGCTTGCCCATCAGCTTGCCCATCAAGGCGGCCGTCATCCAGCCGGCGGTGCCACCGCCGGCGATGACGACACGGCGCACCGGGCTGCTGGCGGCGCGGGCGGAGTCGGTCGGGAAAGCTTGCACGCTCATAAGCACCTCATCGATTCAGTTTCTTCATCAACCACGCACGCATGCGGCGCATGCCGGTTTCATCCAGGGGCGCAAGCAAGCCGCGCGCTTGTGGCGGCACATGGGCGGCGGTCTTGGCATCGGCCTCGAACACATAGTGATTGAACAAAGCGCGCCAAGCTTCGCGCTCGGCCGGCGGCAAGTCTCGCACCGTGGCCAGGGTCAGCCACAGCGCATGCATCGGCGAATCCGACCATGCCGGGCTGCGCCGCCACCAGTAATTGATCAAGCCGTTCAAGGCATCCAGGCCCTCGACCTGATGCCACCAAAGGCTGGGGATGTAGATCGCATCACCCGGCGCCAATTCCACCACCTGGGCCCGCGCCTGGGCCTGGGCAAAGCGCGGGTAGCGCTGCAGATCGGGCGCCGCGTCATCCACCAAGCTGATGGGCTGACCGGCGGGCGTGAGGTCCAAGGGGCCGATGTAGAGGTCGGCCACCGCATCGGGCGGATACAAGGTGAAGCGCCGCCGGCCGGCCACACAACAAGCCAAGTTCGACGGCCAATCTTGGTGCGCAGGCACCCGGATTTGATTGCCCAGCCACAAGCTCACCAGTGGCTCTTCCTCGATGGCCAATGCCAAGGAATGCTCGGCACGAAAGCCGGGCAAACAGGTCTCCACCGTGGTGGAGCCCATATAGACATAGGGCGAAGGCTTTTGCTCCCGGCAGGCCAAGAGCTGCGCCAAGAGCTGATCAAAAGCCATGAACTCACGGCTGAAATTGAAGCCGCTGAAGTCGGTGTTGTAGGCGATGCGACCTTGGGTGACGGGCTCCATCTGGAAGACGCCCACCGTGGCATCGCGCCACATCGCCTTCAAACTGGCCGCAGCGGCGGCAGCAGCCGCGGCTTCGTCCGCCGCGCCCATACTCGCCTGCACCAAGGGCCAATGCGAAACCAGGCCCCGCAGCACGCAGGGCTGGTCCGTGACGAGCAATTCAGGCGGCACCCGGCCGGGCGACTCCAGCCTCCATTCTTTGACCGCCTGCATGGGAATCAGCCCAGGAACAGGTCAAGCCCGCGCGAGCCGCTGCTCACGCGCCAACAAGGCGGGAATCCTCGCCAGCGACGCCACCGCCATGGCGATGGGGAACCAATGGCCGGCCTCATGCAAAGCGGCCACGGCTCTGCCAGGCATTACCTCCAAGCGTTCTTCGTCGATGACGTAGTAGCCGCCGAGTCGGCGCACTGAGCCATCGGCTTGCTCGATGTCCAAGCTCATCGGTTCTAACAACTGATATTGCAGCAAGGCGCTGATGAAGTCAGGCAGCGCCTGCATGCCTTCGTGCAAGGCTTGCAGCACGGACACGCGCCGCTCCAGCAAGGGCGACTGCCCGCCATTGGGCAAGAACAAGGGCTCGCCCTGGCTCTCACTCAAGCGCGGACTGTCCAAGTCAATGTGCACGACCCAGCCCTCACCGTCTCGACCCACCAGCAAAGGCTGGCGCTCCAAAGCCCAAGGCAAATGGTCCGCCTCCCAAGTGCCGCCCTCGCGCAGCCCCAAAAAGCTGCTGCGCGCCTCCATCAAGCCCAACAAAGCCACCGGCTGAAATCCGCCGGACTCAGTGCTTTGCTGGAACACGATGGGGAAATGCGCCTGCACTCGCTTGAACTCTGCGGGCACCGTGGGGACGGCACTCGCAGCATCTCCCCAAGCAGCATCCAGCCGGGTCTGCAAACGCAGATCCCGGTGGCTCACGTTATCAAGCAGTGAAGCGCGCATCAGGTGGTCTCAACGTTCAAAAAGGTTTCCAAAGGCTCAGAAGGTGTACCGAGCAGCCAGGCTGTAACGACGGCCGGTCTGGGTTGAGTACAAAGTCTGATCCTTGGCACGACCGCGCACGCGTTGGAGCCCATCGTTCAGGTTGAGCGCCTCAAAGTTCACGGTCATGTTCTTGCCGAACTTATAACCCAGGCTGAGGTCCCACTGACCATAGGCGTCGGTGTAAGCCGGGCCTGCGGAGCCGAACACATCTGCCGTGGTGCTGCTGAGGAACTCATCGCGCCAGTTGTAAGCGGCACGCACGCTGAAGGTCGAGTTCTCAAAGAAGCCCACCAAGTTGGCCGAGTTGCCCAGGCCCAAGAGCGCGTTCTGCTCGGTCAGATTGCTGTTGTCGTACTTCAGACCGGACTTCACCAAGGTGTAGTTGGCGGCGACACCGAAGCCGCTGCTGCCAAAGGCGTGCTGGACATTGAACTCCAAACCCTTGATGTGGTCACTGCGCTGATTGCTCGGGGCGCTGATGGTGAACACGGCTTCCGGATCGCCCGGTTGACCGGCAATGGTGCCGACCGGGTTGCCGGTGCCATCAAAGCCGGTGCGGACCACGCCCTTGGTGCCGTTGTAAGTGTTCAAGATGTAGTTACGAATGCAGACGGCATCTTTGGTCGCGCAGTTCTTTGCCACCGCTTCGTTGTAGAGCGGGCCATTGATCGGCGTCGTCAAACCGGCGGGCTTGGACTGCAGCGTGCTGGAGCCGATGAAGTTGCTGATGTTCTTTTGGAACAAGCCCAGCGATGCATAGCTGGCCTTGGCGTAGTAGAACTCGGCCGAGAGGTCAAAGTTCTTCGACAGCAGCGGCTTCAGGGCGGGATTGCCTTGGCTGCCGGAGCCACCGTTGACGCGGAAGTCCGACAAGGTCACACCACCTTGAATCGCACCCCAGCCTGGACGGCCAATGGTCTCGCCATAGCTGGCCCGCACCTTGAGCTTGTCGCTCAGCTCCGCCTCGTAGTCGATGCTGGGCAGGTAGTAGTTGTAGTCGCCGGACAGTGAAGTGAAGTCCGAGTTGCCCCTCACCAAGGCGAACTCATTTGCACTGACCCAGTTGATGCCCTTGACGATGGGCACCAAGGCCTGCGAGTCCACCTTGGTACGCTCATAGCGCACACCCAGGGCCAGGTTCATCGGCACGCCCCACTCCCAGTCCTTGAAGTACTGGATAAAGGCGCTGGTGGACTTCTCTTGGGTGCGACGGTCATCGGTGAAGTCGTACGAAGGCACGAACCACTTGTCGCTCTTGTCGGCCTTGATCGCGGCCGCACGCACGGCCTCAAAGTCCCACAGGAAGAAGTCATTGAACAAGGCCGAACCATTGGCGCCGCCAAACGAATGCGCGAAGTAGTTCTGCAGCTTGGCCGGCTTCCACAACGCGTCGTCGTAGTCGGACGGCTTGTTGTGGCCGCCCCAATCGTCTTGCTGCACATTGGCGAATGCGGTGCGGTTCTTGACCTTGGTGAAGCCAACACCAAAATCCAGGCCCGAGTTGTCGGAGAGCACGTACTTGCCCTTCAGCTGCGCTTGGTCGATCTCATTGCGCATATAGCTGTTGCGGAACGAGGAGCCGGTCACCTGCATCAAGCTGGGTGCATTCGCCGGGTCGCCATGCAGACCGATGCTCAGGATCGGGAACTTGTTCGAGAAGTCCGCCGTCGCAAAGGCCCGGTTTTGCATCGACACGCCGAGCGTCGAGTTGCTGCCGTAAGGGCTGTCTGCGCCCGAAGTGGCCGTGGAATGATGGGCGTCAAGATCAAAGGACAGGGTGTTCGAGGCCTTCCAAGCCAGGTTCACACCAGTCGACTGGTTTTTGTTCTTGGTGCCGTAGATGCTGCCTGCCATGGCCACATCGGCAGGGCCGCTGGCAGGATAGGTCTCGGTGTAGTTGGTCGGCGTTGCGATTGGGCCATTGGTCCAACTGGACGACGAGGGGCCGAAATTGAACCAAGCCGACAACTCAGCGCGCTTGGAGTGGATCTTGTTTTCTGAATAGGTGTGATCCAGCGTGGCGGTCAAGTCCTTGAAGGGACGGAACTGCAGCACTAACTGGCCATTGGTACGCACCCGCTCGAAGGCATTCAAGCTGTAGCGCATTTCTTGCGGCACCACATACAGGTCCGTCGGCTTGGGTCGGTTGGTGATCTTGTCGGCACCCGGCTGACCCGGCAGTGGGATGGTGCCCCAGTTCTGCTCATCGCCCCTGAAGGTGCGCCAGCCGGCATCGACCGCCGCCTGGTTGTAGCCGCCGTTGCGCTTTTGATAGCTGCCGACCAGGGCGATACCAAAAGTGCCATCCGCAAACACATTGCTGTAGATGCCGGAGACTTCAGGCGTGGCCTGGGTGCCCTTCATTGAATCGGGCAGGCGCTTGTTCGACTCGTCGCTGACCAACTTGACACCGACGCTGGCCACTTGCCTGGGGTTGTCCAGCGGACGCGCGGTCTTGATATTGATGGTGGCGCCGATGCCGCCGGTGGGGTTTTCGGAACGGCTGGTCTTGTAGACTTCCAGCGCGGCGATGCCTTCAGAGGCCAGATTGGCAAAGTCAAACGAGCGCGAATTCGAGGCGTAAGTCGAGCCCAGGCTGGACGCCGGCATTTGGCGACCATTGAGCAGCACCAGATTGAAGTCGGGGCCCACGCCGCGCACTGTCACCTTGGAGCCTTCGCCATTGCTGCGGTCGATCGACACACCGGCAATACGCTGCATGGATTCGGCCAAATTGGCATCTGGGAACTTGCCGATCTCTTCGGCCACGATGCCGTCCACCACGCCGCGCGCATTGCGCTTCAGGCTGAGCGAGGTTTCCAAGCTTTGCCGAATGCCAGTCACCACCACAGCGTCCAGTTGCTGCGCGTCTTGCGAGCGAGCGGCGGGCGCTGACGCGGCGGCCGAGGGTGCTGCTGCGTTCTGCTGGGCCTGTGCGCTCATGCCGGCCACCAAGAGGCCGGCCGCACTGGCCAAGAGGGACAGACGGCAGACGGGGCGAGTGTTTCTCATGGGCTTGTCTCCGATGCAATTTGGGCTTTTATCGAATGAATAGCACTGAAAGCGCTTTCATCAAATCAGAGAATCGCGCATATGCAAGCGCTTTCAAATTAGGACACACCCTAGGTTGGCGGGTTTGAGCAACGTCCTCGCTGGCGCCTCCCTAGGCTGAGGTGCGAACCGCCTTCGGCCTCCAGTCCTTTCTACCCAGGCCGAAGGGATCAACCCCCGGTTTCAGCGTGCCGCGCGACGCGCCGATTCCCGCAGCACCAACTCCGGCGCGGGCAAACTCACTTGCGGCTGAGCCCCCTGCAGCAAGGCCAGCATGGCCGTGGCGGCCTGGGTGCCGGTCTCGTAGACCGATTGGCGCACCGTGGTCAGCGGCGGCATGGTGTAGCGCGACATGGTCAAGTCATCGAAGCCCACCACCGACACATCATCCGGCACCCGCAGATTGCGGCGCGACAAGCCCAGCATCGCGCCATAAGCCATCTGATCATTGGAGCTGAAGATGGCGCTGAAGCCAGCCTCACGCTCCAGCAAATGGCTGACCGCCAACATGCCGCCGGCTTCGGTGTAATCGCTTTGCACAATCAAGCGCGGGTCCACCGTGATGCCGGCCGCCGACAAGGCGTCCAAGTAGCCGCTTTGCCGCTCGATCGCGTCTTCATGGATCAAGTCTCCCTGCAGCAGCGCAATGCGACGATGCCCCAGATCGATCAAATGCTGAGTGGCCAAGCGCGCCCCGGCGCGGTTGTCAAAGCTGAAGCTGAACAGGCCGCTGCCACTGGGCTGGCGCCCCACCACCAAAGAAGGCACGCTGGAGAGCAAGGACTTCAAGTCCGAATTGCTCAGCCGCCCGGCCAGCACGATCACACCATCCACCCGCCGCGACAGCAGCGATTCAATCGCTTTGCGCTCGTCCACCTCGTTCCAATTGCCACTGACGAAGAGCGGCACATAACCCGCCGCCTCCAGCGCCACCTCAATGCCGCTGAGCGCCTCACCGTAAAAAGGGCTGGCGATGCGCTGCGTCACCACGCCCACACTCATGGTGCGCCCGCCCGCCAGACCGCGTGCCACCGGGTTAGGCCTGAAACCCAAGGTACGGATGGCCTCATCGACCGCCGCCTTTTTGGCATCGCTGACGATGGCCGTGCCATTCAGGATGCGCGACACCGTGCTGGGCGACACGCCCGCTCGCTGCGCCACCTGCTCCAAGGTCACAACCCCATCATTTCGACCCTCTGAGCGACTTGAAGGCGCTTTCTTGGCTGGCATTTTGCTGGGCACACAAACTCCTCGAGACGATGGTGGCGCAGTGTAGAACGACCCCGGCAAGCCGCTTCACCCCAGCAAGCGCGCAAATGCTAGGGTTTACGCTGTTGGGTGCGTCCGGGGTCTGCACTCAGAATTATGAAAACGCTTTCAAGCGCTTTCAAAACGATAAGACCCGAGACATCCATGCCCCATTTACGCCGACGCCGTTTGCTGGCTGCCGCCGCTCTGGCGCCCGTCACAGGCCTCGCTCCCGCCAGTCATGCCAAGGCCAGCAGCAGCACCAGTGCAGCGCCGCAGCGCTTGGTGGTCGCTGCCTTTCCGATGGTGGACCAGATCATCAAGAGCGCCCTGCCCGCCTGGCAAAAAGCACAGGGCGGCATCGAGGTCGAGGTCATCAGCCGGCAGTATGACGACCACCATACGGCCATGACCACCGCCCTGTCCTCCTCCAGCGGCGCTCACTTGCCCGATGTGATGGCGCTGGAAACCATGTATATGGGCCGCTTCTCGCTCGGCGCCGGGCTGCAAAGCCTCTCGCTGGCCCCCTACCAAGCTGAATCGCTGCGCGAGCAATTCGTGCCCTTCGCCTTTGAACAAGCGCGCAACCGCGATGGCGCTGTGGTGGCCCTGCCCACCGATATCGGACCCGGTTCGCTGTTCTACCGGCATGATCTCTTGCAGCGCGCCGGCCTGAACATCAAAGACCTGTGCGAGAGCTGGGAGAGCTATGTGCAAGCCGGCGTGCAGCTGAAGGCGCGCACCGGCGCTTATCTGTTCGCCCATGCCCGCTATTTGAAAGACATCGTGCTCTTCGCCAGCACGCCGGCCGGCCAGAGCATCTACTTCGACGCACAAGGCAAACCCAGCATCACCTCCCCGCATTTCCAGCGCGCCTTTCAACTGGCGCAGCAAAGCCGTCAGCTGGGGCTGGACGCCATCGTCGACACCTGGCGCAATGACTGGAGCGAGCATCTGCGCCGTGGCCGTCTGGCCACCGAGTTGTCGGGCGCCTGGATGGCCGGGCAAATGGCCAATAGCGTGGCGCCAGCCACCAAAGGCTTGTGGCGGGTGTCGCAGCTGCCGGGTCAGAGCTTCGCCGGCTGGGGTGGTACTTATTACTCGATCCCTCGTCGCTCCGACCCGGCCAAGAAGGCGCTGGCCTGGTCCTTGATTCAATACCTGACGCTGAACCGCGACTTGCAGTTGCAAGGCTTCAAAGGCCAAGACGCCTTCCCGGCCCTGCTCTCGGCGCATGAGGACCCTTTCTTCGATGAGCCCGTGGAGTTCCTCGGCGGCCAGAAAGCCCGCCAGCTCTGGCGCGAGGCTGCCCGGCGCATCCCGGCGCGGCCGCTGCACCGGCAAAACAAGTTCGCGGAAGAGGTCGTCAATGGCGAACTCGACAACGTGCTGATCTACGGCAAACCGATCCCGCAAGCCCTGGCCGACGCGCAAGCGCTGCTGGTGCATCGCGCCTCCCGATGAAAGCGGCCACGATGAAAACCAAAGCTGCTCGTCGCCCACTGCTACCCCCGCAATGGGCGCCCTATTTGCTGCTCAGCCCCTTCTTGCTGCTGTTTGCGGTGTTCGGCCTCTTCCCCTTGCTGTTCTCTTTGTGGATGGCCTTCCAAAGCTGGGAGCCGACCGCGGGCCTGGACGCGATGCGATTCGTCGGCAGCGAGAACTTTGTCTTCGTGCTGGGTGACGCCTGGTTCTGGAAGTCTTTGAAGAACACTTTGTGGCTGGCGGTCGTTTCAGGCGTGCCCCAGCACCTGGTGGCCTTGCCCTTGGCGGTGTTCATCAACCAAGCCTTCGGGCGCCATGGACATGCGGTGTCGGCCGCCTACTTCTTGCCCTACATCACTTCGACGGTGGCCATCGCCATGATGTTCACCTCGCTGCTGTCCACCGATTACGGCCTGATCAATGTGATGCTGCACAGCGTCTTTGGCATGGAACCCATCAACTGGCTCTGGCAGCCACAGACCTTGAAGCCCGCCGTGGCCATGGTGGTGTTCTGGCGCTATCTGGGCTTCAACCTGGTGCTCTATCTGGCGGCCTTGCAGACCATTCCACGCGAGCTCTATCAAGCCGCCCGGCTGGACGGCGCGGGTGCCTGGTCGCAGTTCCGCTTCATCATGCTGCCTGCGCTGCGACCGATGATTTTGTTCGGCGTCACGCTCAGCATCATCGGCGGCATGCAGCTCTTCGAGGAGCCCTTCATCCTCACCAGCGGCCGCGGCGGCCCCGGCCAAGCAGCCATGACGGTGGCCATGTACGTCTACCGCCTGGCTTTTGACTTCAGCGACTTTGGCGCCGCCAACGCCATCTCTTGGCTGCTCTTCGCGCTCTTGGTGCTGATGACCTGGCTGACCAACAAAGCCTTCAAGGAGCGCCAGGCATGAAAGCCACGCCATCCCGCCTCGCCGCCTACGCGGTGGTCGGCTTCGGTGCCCTGCTGATGCTGGCGCCCTTCTACTTCATGTTTGTGTTCGCCACGCAGTCGAATGCGGCCATCTTCAACGTGCCGCCACCGCTGTGGTTTGGCGGCGAGTTGGAGCGAAACATGGCCACGCTGACCAGCCGCTTGCCCTTCTGGCGCAATCTGGGCTGGAGCCTTTACGTGGCCCTGATGTCCACCGCGCTGACCCTGCTGTTTTGCTCGATGGCCGGCTATGCCTTTGCGATGCTGGAGTTCCGCTTCAAGCAGCCGCTCTTCTTGCTGGTGATGGGCACGATGTTGGTGCCGCCCTTCATGACCATGATTCCCAACTTCATGGTGATGGACGCTTTAGGCTGGATCGACACCCACCGGGCGCTCTACATCCCCGGCGCGGCCAGCGCCTTCGGCATCTATCTGATGCGCCAGTTTGCCGCCGCCTCGGTACCGGCCGAGCTGCTCAAGGCCGCGCGGATCGATGGCTGCAGCGAACTCGGCATTTACTGGCATATCGCGCTGCCGCTGATGCGCCCGGCCCTGGGCACTTTGGGCCTGATCACCTTCATTGCCTCTTGGAACAACTTCATGGCGCCGCTGGTGGTCTTGCGCAACAGCGACAACTACACCCTGCCGCTGGCGCTGCGCAGCCTGCAAGCCACCGTCAACACCGAGTGGGGCGCCATCATGGCCGGTTCGGCCATTGCAACCCTGCCCCTGATCGTTCTCTTCGTCCTCTCATCCCGCCAACTGATCGCCGGTTTGACCGCTGGCGCCGTCAAGTAATGCAAGCCACTCCCATGCACAAGAAATTTCCTTCCGACTTCCTGTTTGGCGTCGCCACCAGCAGTTTTCAAATCGAGGGCGCCGTGCATGAGCACGGCCGCGGCGAATCGATCTGGGACCGCTTTTGCCGCCAGCCCGGCGCCATCAGCGACGCCAGCAATGGCGACATCGCCTGCGACCATGTGCACCGCCTCGAAGAAGACCTGGACCTGATCGCCTCGCTGGGCGTCAACTGCTACCGCTTCTCGATCGCCTGGCCGCGCGTGCAGGCCTTGGGCCACGGCGCCTTCAACGAGCAAGGCCTGGACTTCTATCAGCGCCTGGTGGACGGCCTGCTGAAGCGCCAGATCAAGCCGGTCGCCACGCTCTACCACTGGGACCTGCCGCAAGCGCTGCAAGACCAAGGCGGCTGGGCCAATCGCGAGACGGTGCATCGCTTTGTGGACTACGCCCGCCATGTGCACAAGCACCTAGGGGACCGGCTGCACATGATCTCCACCCACAACGAGCCCTGGTGCGCCGCCACCCTGGGCCATGATGTGGGCATCCATGCGCCGGGCATCAAGAATCGCGCGATTGCCGCTCAGGTCTCGCACCACTTGATGCTGAGCCACGGTCTGGCCCTGCAAGCGATGCGCGCCGACGGCGCCACCGCCAATCTGGGCATCGTGCTGAATATGGGCCCCAGCGTGCCCGCATCGCCCATGCCCGACGACATCGCCGCCGCCCGCCGCGCCGACGCGCTGAGCCGCCGCTGGTACAGCGACCCGCTGCTGCGCGGCCAGTACCCGCAAGAAATCATTGAAGAACTGGGCGCCGACGCGCCGAAGATCGAAGCCGGCGATATGGCGATTCTGCAAACGCCCATGGACCATCTGGGCATCAACTACTACACCCGCCATGTGGCCCAGGCCTCGGGCCAGCACTGGAGCGCCCGCGCTCACGGCCTGCCGGTGAGTGAGATGGAATGGGAAATCTACCCCGAGGGCCTGACCGACATCCTCTGCCAGATGAAGGCCGACTACCCGCATCTGCCCCCCGTCTTCATCACCGAAAACGGCGGCGCCTTCCCTGACAAAGCACCGGCCGAAGGCCCGGTGCAAGACCTGGACCGCCTGAGCTATCTGCAAGAGCATATGGCCGCAGTGACAGTGGCGCGCGAGCGTGGCGTGCAAGTGGACGGTTATATGGTGTGGAGCTTGATGGACAACTTCGAATGGGGCTTTGGCTACTCCAAGCGCTTCGGCATCGTCCATGTGGACTACGACACCCTCAAGCGCACGCCCAAGGCCAGCGCGCTCTGGTACCGCGACTTCTTGCAGCAATGGCGTAAAAACGGAGGCCAGGCATGAAGCCCAGCAAGAAGCCAGGCGCAGGCCTCGCGCTGCCCAAGCCACTGCTGCCCGCGGTCTTGGCGCTCTTGGTCGGCTGCGGCGGAGGCGGCAGCGTGGCCGCCACGGCCGAAACAAACGCTAAGCCGGCCGCCCCGGGGACAACGACTTGGACCTTGCTCTGGTCCGACGAATTCGACGGCCCGGCCGGCAGCGCCCCCAATGCCGCTCACTGGAGCTATGACCTCGGCAACCAAGAAAACAATGGCTGGGGCAACCACGAACTGCAGTACTACACCGCCTCGACCCGCAACACCTTCTTGGACGGCAAAGGTTCGCTCATCATCAAGGCTGAGGCTCAGCCCAATGCTGGCCCCTGCTGGAACGGCAAGCCCTGCGCCTACACCTCGGGCCGCATACTCAGCCAGGGCAAGGTGACCTTTACCAACGGCAAGATCGAAGCCCGCATCAAGGTCCCCAGCGGCCAAGGCATTTGGCCAGCCTTTTGGAGCCTGGGCGCCGACAAGTTGCCCTGGCCAGCGGCCGGAGAAATCGACATCCTCGAATATGTGGGCAAGACGCCCAATAGCGCTTACGGCACCGCCCATGGTCCGGGTTACTCCGGCGCCCAGGGCATTGGCAAGCCCTTTGACTTCAAACAGCCGGTGGCGGACGACTTCCATGTCTTCAGCATCATCAAGCGGCCCAATGAAATCATCTGGCTGGTCGACGACGTCGAATACCACCGCCTGACGCCCGCCACCCTGCCCGCCGGCGGCAGCTGGGTGTTCGAGCGCCCCTTCTTTCTGATTCTGAATCTGGCCGTGGGCGGCGACTGGCCCGGCTCGCCCGATGCCAGCACCGTCTTCCCGGCCCAGATGAGCGTGGACTGGGTTCGCGTTTACAAGGAGAACTGACTTGGCCTCAGCACTGCACAGCCCAAGTGACAAGACGAGCGCCATGACGAGGGGCATGAATTGAGCCAAGTTCTCATCCAGGACCTGAACATCCGCTTCGGCGGCAATGAGGTCATCCAAAAGCTCAAGCTGGAGGTCAAGGCCGGTGAGTTTCTGGTCTTGCTGGGCCCCTCGGGCTGCGGCAAATCCACGCTTTTGCACAGCATCGCCGGCCTCAACCCTATCAGCGGCGGCCGCATCCTGATTGGCGGCCAAGACATGAGCACCGCCCCGCCCAGCGAGCGCGGTCTGGGCATGGTGTTTCAGAGTTATGCCCTCTACCCGCATATGAGCGTGCGCGACAACCTGGGCTTTCCGCTGCGCATGGCCGGTCTGCCCAAGGACGAGAAAGATCGCCGCATCGCCAAAGCCGCCGCCATGCTGCAGCTGGAGCCCTTGCTGGAGCGGCGCCCCGCGCAGCTCTCGGGCGGCCAGCGTCAGCGTGTGGCGATTGGCCGCGCGCTGGTGCGCGAAGCCGACTTGCTGCTGCTGGACGAACCGCTGTCGAATCTGGACGCCAAGCTGCGCACCGAATTGCGCCGTGAACTCAAGCAGCTGCATGCACGCCTGGGCAACACCATGATTTACGTGACCCACGATCAGGTCGAGGCCATGACCTTGGCGACCCGCATCGTCGTCATGTACCAAGGCGAGATCTTGCAGATTGGCAGCCCGGCCGAAGTCTATGAGCGCCCCAGCAGCTTGCGCGTGGCCAGCTTTGTCGGTTCCCCCAGCATCAACCATTTGCCCGGTGAAATGCGCGCGGGCCAGTTTTGCGCCGGTCCGCTGCAACTGGCAGGCCCCTCAGCCAAAGCCGGCGCCATCAGCCTGGCCGTACGGCCCGAGGACGTCTTGATTGGGGCTGATCAGCCCTTCGCCGGCGTGGTCGATTTGGTGGAGCCGCTGGGCAACCAGCATCTGCTGTGGATGTCGGCGGGCGATCGCACGGTTTGCGCGGTCTTGCCGGGGCAAGCCGGCTTGGCAGCGGGCGACACGGTGCGATTTGGCTTTGATTCGCAGCGACTGCATTGGTTTGACGAAGCCGGGCAGCGCCTGGGCTGACGCTGGAGTTCAAGCTTTTAGCTCAAGCCTTGCGCAGCAGCGGTTGAATCAACCGTTGCCGCACCAGCGGATGCCAGAGCTTCGGGTCTTGCTGCAAGCTCTCAGGCGGCTGATCGGGGTTGTCCAGGATCAGCCAGCGCCGCTCGGCCAGCTGGGATTTGCGCACCTGCCAACCCACCGCCTTGTCATGCAAGGCCTCAAAACTGCCATCCGCTTGAATGACCCGCCAGCCATGGCGCAGCCTTGCCGCCAGCTCGGGGCGCTTGTGGCTGACCATGAAAGCAAAGGTCGAGGGATAGGCAATCGCCCATTGCTTGAGCACCACCAGATTCGGCAGCGCATCCACGATGCCATAAGCCTCGTCCGAGGCCAGCGCAAACAAATCAAAGCGCCGTCGCTCCAACATGGCCTGAAAGATCGACAGCTTGGGGATGCGCTGCACCCGCCAGGCATTCGCTTCCAGCACCGTTGCATCCGGCCAATGCGCCACCTGGGCAATGCTGTAGCGTCGCGCCTGCGCGAGGTTCTGCACATCCTCAAATTCCGCCTGGCGGCTCGCCAGGCAGATGGGCAGGCGAATGCCGTTCAGCCCGCGGCGCAAGCAGCCGCGCACCTGCAGACCGTCGGCCTCGCGGGCGCGCGAGTTCATGCTGGCCACCACATCCAATTCACCGCTGCGTAACTCCAGCATCGTGCGGCTTTGGGTGATGTTGTCACGCGGCGCCACCGCATCAAAACGATAAGGCCCATGGCTGGCCACCGTCTTGTTCAGCAGCAAGGTCAGCACCGCCAGGGCAAAGGAATCTTCCTCGCCCAGCATGGGCTGCATATCGTGCCGCACCGTCATCTCGTTCGCGGATTTGTTCGGCGCTGCACTGGCCGCTGTGCCTGCGAGGCCCAAAGACCACGCGGGCCCGCCAACGCCCAAGGCGGTCGCCGCGGCCAGGTAACGCCGTCGAGCCCAAAAGTTGGCTTTGCTTTGTGATGCTTGTTCTTGCATCAGGGCAGTCTAGGCCAGCCACCGCAGATTCCAGGCCCTGCTGCGCTAGGGATTTTCCCAGCCGAAGAAAGTCATGCAAAAGTCATGCAAAGGTCGAGCAGAAAGTCGAGCAAAAAGTCTCAGGTCCGCAAGATCCGTCCGCCATCGCGCCATGCGCCGCTGAGCCCGGGGAAGACTTTCGCCAAGCTCGCATCTGGCAGAGCCAGATGGCGCTGCAGCAGGGCCGCAAAGACCTGGCGGTAGTCACTGGTCACCGCCAGATCGCGCCCCTCCAACAAGGCGGCCGAGTCCAAGCCCGGCCATTCGCCCAACACCTGCGCGCCGGCCACCGGGCCGCCCATCAGCCACATCACATTGCCGCGGCCATGGTCGGTGCCGCCACTGCCGTTTTGCCGCAAGGTGCGGCCGAACTCGCTGCAGACCACGATCACGGTGTCGCGCATGGCCTCGCCCAGGCCTTGGCTGAGCGCCTGCAGGCCCTCGCCCAGGCTGGCCAATTTGTTCGCCAACTGCCCCTCGGCACCGCCCTGGTTGACATGGGTGTCCCAGCCGCCCACCGAGGTGAAGGCCAGCTGGGTGTGCGGGTCGCGGCGAATCAGCTGGCCCATGCGCCGGGCATCGGCGGCAAAGGAGCGCGCTGACGCAGCGCCTTGGTCGGCTTGTGAGGCGAGTTGCCTGGCTCGGGCGCTTGAAACATCGATCGAACCCTCGCCTGAGCCTTCATGCGCCGCCATGTCAATACTGGCCTTGGCCATGCTGCGCTGCATCTCGGCCCGCCCCTCGCGACTGTCTTGCAAACTGCGAGACAAGCCGGGGTCTTGGGCATAGAGCTTGGCCAAGCCGGCCTGCAGACGCGGGTCGTCGATCGCCTTGCTGTCGAGCGCGCGTGGCCCCAGGCCCAAGCTCGCCACCGAGGCCGAGCCCGAAAAAATCCGCGCCGGTGTCGCCCCCATGCTGAGCGCTCGCGTCGGCGATGCCGGCCCGGGCAGCGTGGCCAAGAGACGGTTCATCCAGCCATCGGGCGTGCTTTTGACGCCGGGCGTGCCGCTCTCCAAATAGTCTTGCGCATCAAAGTGCGAGCGACTCGGGTCCGACGATCCGCTCGCATGCACAAAACTCAGGCTCTGAGACTCCCAAAGCGGCAACAAGCGGGCCAAAGCGGGGTGCAGGCCAAACTGCCGATTCAAGCGCATCACGCCGCCCGGCTCACCCGGTTTTCCTAAGCGAATGCTGCTGCGCGACGCCTGGTAGTCGCGATCTTCAAAAGGCACGACGACGCTGAGACCATCGATCGCGCCGCGCAACATCACCACCACCAACTTGCGCGCGCCGCCGCCTGAAGCCGAGGCACTCACTTGCGTTGCCGGCCAAGCCTTGAAGCTCCAGCCTGCGCCGGCGGCAAATGCCGAAGCCGAGGTGAACGCTGAGGCTTGCCCCAGAAATCGACGCCGTGTGCTCATGAAGATAGGCCTCGCATCAAAAATGCATGAAGTCTGGGCTGCCCAGCAGCAAGGCCAGGCGCAAATCCGCTGGCTCAGTGGCCAGGGCTTGGCGGCTGCGCTCGGAAAGGCTGGCGCCCAATGTGGCTTGCAAATCATCACCGCTGAGCCGGCCGCCAGGAGCACTGCGGCCCGCACGCGTCAAGCGCTGCGCCCATTGCATGCGCTGCGCCAAAGCCTCGGGGTTCATCCAGGCCTCACTGACGTTCTTGAAGCCATCCGGCGTGGTCGCGCCATACAAGGGCATGCCAGCCTGAGCCAGATAAGCCAAGGCACCGGGCGCATCATCGAGTTTGAGGCCGGTGGCGCGCAGGCTCGAAAGCACATAACGGTACGGCGACTTGAACTTGCTCTGAAAAGCCTCGCGGCTCCAGAACTGCTCTGAACTCAGCAGGCTTTGCACCAACACTCGCAGATCGCCCTGGCTTTGCAAGAAGCGCTCGGCCAGATTCGCGACCAAGGCCGGCGGCGGCGCATCGCTGACAAAAGCTTGCGCAAACTTAAAGGCCAAATGGCGCGCCGTAGCGGGATGGGCGGCCAAAACATCGAGCGCCACTTCACCTTCTTGCTGACCGGCAGCCTGCACCTGCCGGCCCAACCAATGCTTGCTGCCGCCGTCATGGCGAGCCGCGTCAAAAATGAACAAGGAAGCTCGCTGAGACTCGCCGGCGCGCAGCACCGCGCGGTAGTCCACCGTCCAGCCGGTCAAGATGCGAGCCAATTCCGTCACATCGCGCTGGGTGTAGCCGCCGTCCACGCCCAAGGTGTGCAGCTCCATCAACTCGCGGGCATAGTTTTCATTCAGGCCCGAGGCACGCGGCGCGGCGCCTTCCCCCATGCGGGCGCGCCGCGCCTGGGCGCGGGCCACGGCGGCCGAATCCGACCCCACACTTTGCGCGTTGTCCAGATAAATCAGCATGGCCGGATGCTTGGCCACGGCGCCCAACATCTGGCGGAATTTGCCGAACACAAAAGGCCGGATCGCTTCGCGCTCATAGCTGCCCACCAAGGCGCCCACCGGGCCTTTGCCGGCATAAACATTGAAGTGGTTGAACCAAAAATCCACCAACACTTCTTCAAGTTGCGCGGGCGAAGCCAGGGCGCGAAGAAGGCGATGCTTGGATGCATCCAAGACCAGAGGGCGAATCAAGTCGCGCCGGCTTTGCTCGGCCGACTTCATGGTCTGCTCCTGAGCTGATGCGGATGGCGCGGACTTTTCCCCGTCCTGGCCCTTCTTCTTGCCAAGCTCCCGCGCTTGGCGAAAGCGAGCCATCAAGGCCGCCTGGCTCAGGTTCAAAGTCTCCAGCGCCTGCAACTGCGTTTGCAAGTCCTGCGGCAAGACGGACGCGGGCTGCACCTGTTGCTGCAAAAACTGCTCCAGCCAGGCCGCGGGGCCGAGCCGCCGCATCGCGCTCACATCGGCCGGGCTGGGGCCAAAACCCAGCCGGTTCAGCGCGTGAAAGGCCCGCTCTTCGGCGCTCAAAGCTCCGGTGGGTGCGCTGACTGCTCGCGCACTTGCTCCCCAGGCCACACCAGGACTCAGGCCGGCCAACAGACCCTGAAGCAACAGTCGACGGCTCGGCGCTGCGGGCCCATAGACGGATAGGCTTTTCATGCCTAGGATGATGCAGTCCGCCCTGGGGGCCAGGTGTTGCCTGATTGAAAAATATTGTGAAGCGCCAGCCCGGCCGCTCTTGATGACCTCATCGCTCATGCCTCAAACCAATTCCGAAACTTCTCAAGCGGTCCAGCAACTGCATGCCCTCTTCGCCGAATGCTGGGAGCGCGAGTTGGCCGAAAACCCCATCACCGCCAGCTATATCGGTGACCCTCGATTCAATGCCCTGTGGCCCGACCTGAGCCCCGCCGCCTTGGCCGCCAGCGAGGCCGCGAACCGAGAGGCTTTGGCGCGGCTGCAAGCTCTGCCTCGCGCGAGCTTGCCGGCCGAGGAGCAGCTGAACTTCGATCTTTTTCAGCATGAGTTGCAAGCGCGCTTGGCGGTGCTGCCTTTTCAGCCCCTGGCCTATGCCATCAGCGCGCGTGAAGGGCCGCAAAGCCTGAACGAGTTGGCCGAGATCATGCCGCTGGACAGCGTGGCCGACGTCGAGGTCTGGCTGCAGCGCCTGCGTGGCCTGCCACGCTATCTTGATCAGTACAGCGCCTTGCTGCGCCAAGCAGCTCTTGAGGGCCGCACCCAGCCGCGCCTGTTGATGGAGCGGGTGCTGCCGCAGCTGCAGATGCAAGTCGACGCCAAGGTGCAGGCCGATCCCAGCCTGAGCCCTTTTTACAGCGCCTTCGCTCGGCTGCCTGCCCGCTTCGGTGAGGCTGCCATTGCAAGGCTTCAATCCGAGGCCAAGGCCGTCATCGCGCAGACCATCCTGCCCGCTTACCAAGCCTTCAAGCGTTTCTTTGAAAGTGAATACCTGCCGGCTTGCCGCGACTCGGTGGGCATCAGCGACACCCCGGATGGTTTGGCCTACTACCAAAACCGCATCGAGTTCCACACGACCACCAAGCTCACCGCCCAAGAGATTCACCAGATCGGTTTGGACGAAGTGGCCCGCATCCACGCCGAGATGAAGCAGGTGATGGACGGCCTGGGCTACTCGGGCAGCCTGACGCAGTTCTTTGAGTTCCTGCGCAGCGATCCGCAGTTCTATTGCCAATCGGCCGAGGAGCTGTTTGCGGCCTATGTGATGTGCGCCAAGAAGATCGAGCCCGAGTTGTGCAAACTCTTCGGCAAGCTGCCGCGCACACCTTATGGTCTGAGAGCCATACCGATGACCAGCGCGCCCAACACCACGGCTGCCTACTACAGCGGCCCTTCGGACGACGGCCTGCGCGCGGGCTACTACTACGTCAACCTCTACCGCCCCGAGATGCGGCCCAAGTACGAGATCGAGGTGCTGACGGTGCATGAAGCGGTGCCCGGCCATCACCTGCAAATTGCCTTGGCGCAAGAGCAGCAAGACCTGCCCAAGTTCCGCCGCTTTGCCGGTTACAACGCCTACCTCGAAGGCTGGGCCCTGTATGCCGAGACCCTGGGCTTTGAGCTGGGCCTCTATCAAGACCCTTACTCTCACTTTGGGCAGCTGACCTATGACATGTGGCGCGCGGTGCGCTTGGTGGTGGACACCGGCCTGCACGCGCTGGGCTGGACGCGCCAGCAAGCGATTGACTGTTTCCGCGCCAACGCGGCCAAGACCGAGGTCGATATCGTCAACGAGGTTGACCGCTACATCGGCTGGCCGGGCCAAGCCCTGTCCTACAAAATCGGCCAGCTGCGGGTGCTGGCCATGCGCCGCCGGGCGGAGGCCTCACTGGGCGCGGGTTTTGATATCCGGGCTTATCACGATATGGTGTTGGACGGCGGCGCGCTGCCGCTGGACCTGCTGGATCACAAGGTTGACGCCTGGATCACGGCGCAACAGCCAGGGCAATGAAATCTAAGAAGGCCGGTCTTTTCGGCCAGCTGTTGTTTTTGAGGTCGTGACGCTGAGGCACACTCATGGTTCCAAGGAGACAAGCAATGACTGACCCTCTCAACGCGCTACAGCGCGAACGGATCGATGCGGTAATGGCCCTGGCCGCCACCCGTCAACAAGCGCCCGAACAACGGGCCCTGGTCGAGAACTTTGGGCGCGAGTACTTCCGCCGTGTCGATGCCGAGGACTTGCTGTCCCGCTCGCCGGAAGACCTGCTGGGCGCCCTGCTCTCACATCTGCAGTTCGGCGCCAAGCGCCAGCCGGGCCAGACCCTGGTGCGGGTGTTGAGCCCCAGCGTGGCCGACAACGGTTGGGCCTCGCGCCACTCGGTCATCGACATCGTCAATGACGACATGCCCTTCTTGGTGGACACCACCACCATCGAAATCAACTGCCAGGGCTTAACGCTGCATTTGATCGTGCACCCGATTTTTGCGGTGGAGCGCGACGAGGCCGGCCAGCTGAAGGCAATTGGCCCGCGCAGCGAAGGCGCCGAAGCCGCCCATGTGAAGCGCGAATCCTGGATGCACATCGAGGTAGACCGCATCATCGACGCGCAGCAACGCGCCGAATTGCTGGCCGGCATCGAACGGGTGCTGAGCGATGTACGCGCCGCGGTGCAAGACTGGCAACCGATGGTGGGCCAACTGCGCGCCGCCATTGCCGAAATGGAGAAAGCGCCCGCATCGCTGAACCCCGCCGAAGTGCAAGAAAGCCTGGCCTTTTTGCAATGGCTGGCCGATGACCACATGACCTTGCTGGGCTACCGCGCCCATGAGCTGATTGTGGACAAGGGCGCCGATGCGCTGCGCCTGCTGCCCGGCAGCGGCCTCGGCCTGCTGCGCGAAACCGAGCAAGAAAAGCTCTCCGCCAGCTTCTCGGCCTTGCCCGAGAACGCCCGCGCCCTGGCCCGCGCGCCCTCGCCGATTCTGGTCATCACCAAAGCCAACACCCGCTCCACCGTGCACCGCGCCGGCTACACCGACTACGTGGGCGTGAAGCGTTACAACGCCGCCGGCGAAGTGATTGGTGAGCACCGTTTCATTGGCCTTTTCACGTCCACCGCCTACAGCGCCCGCGTCTCCGAAACGCCGCTGCTGCGCCAGCGCGTGGATGCCATCACCCAGCGCGCCGGCCTGCCGCCGGGCGGCCACCTGGCCAAAGCCCTGCAACACATTCTGGAGACTTATCCGCGCGACGATCTCTACCAGATCTCCAACGATGAGTTGTTCGAAACCGCGCTGGGCATCCTGGCCCTGGGCGAACGCCAGCGCCTGCGCCTGTTCGTCTGCCGCGACCCCTTTGACCGCTTCTTCAGCTGCCTGGTCTATGTGCCGCGCGAGGCCTACTCGACCGATATGCGGATCAAGTTCCAAGCGATCTTGATGCAGGTCTTCAGCGGCAGCAGCGCCGAGTTCGATGTTCAGTTGAGCGATGCCGTTTTGGCCCGCATCCACTTCACCGTGCGCACCACCCCGGGCCAGGTCCCGGTGTTTGACCGCAAGGATGTGGAAGCCAAACTGACCGCTGCCGCCCGCCGCTGGGACGACGATTTGCGCGATGCGCTGATTGACGCCGAGGGCGAGGCCCGCGGTCTCGAATTGTTCAAGCGCTGGAGCGCTGGCTTCCCGGCCGGCTACCGCGAGCGCATCAGCGCCCGCGCCGCCGTGCCCGATGTGGTCAAGCTCGCCAGCCTGAGCCCCGAGTCACCGCTGGCCCTGGCCCTGTACCGGCCGTTGGGTGCCGAACCCGGCACCTTGGGTTTCAAGGTCTACCGCATGGGCGGCGCCGTGGTCTTGTCCGACAGCCTGCCGATGCTGGAGCATATGGGCGTGCGAGTGCTGGGCGAGCACAACCACCGCATTGCCGATGCCAGCACTGGCGGCGCGGCCGTGTCTTTGCATGACTTCGAGCTGCAAGCCAGCGTCTCGGACGAAATCGAACCCGAAGCCCTGGCACGCCTGTTTGAAGACACCTTCGCCCGGGTCTTCAATGGCGAGGTCGAGAACGACGACTTCAACCGTTTGGTGCTGCGCGCAGGTTTGTCTAACGACGAGATCGTGGTGCTGCGCGCCTACGCCAAATACCTGCGCCAGATCGGCTTTGCGCTCTCGCAATCGGCCATTGAGGCCACGCTGGCCGCGCACCCGCGCATCGCCCGCATGTTGGTGGCCCTGTTCAAGCTGCGCTTTGATCCGCAAGCCCATGATGAGCTGGGCGCTAACGCCCAAGTCAATGGCATCGAGCGCGCACTCGAGAAAGTCTCCAATCTGCAGGAAGACCGGGTCTTGCGCCAGTTGCTGGCCTTGATCCAATGCACGCTGCGCACCAACTTCTGGCGCACCGGCGTCGGCCACAGCGGTGCGGCCGGTCCGCGCCGTCAGTTCTTGAGCTTCAAGCTCGATTCGCGCAAAGTGCCGGGCCTGCCCGAGCCGCGCCCGCTGTATGAGATCTTTGTCTACTCGCCACGCTTTGAAGGCATCCACCTGCGCGGCGGCAAGGTCGCTCGTGGTGGCTTGCGTTGGTCGGATCGGCCCGAAGACTTCCGCACCGAGGTGCTGGGCCTGGTGAAGGCGCAGATGGTCAAGAACACCGTCATCGTGCCGGTGGGCAGCAAGGGCGGCTTTGTGCTGAAGAAGGCCCCGCCGGCTTCGGACCGCGACGCTTTCATGAAAGAAGGCATCAGTTGCTACCAGGACTATCTGCGCGCCCTGCTCGACCTGACCGACAACTACGCCGGCTCGCAAGTGGTGGCGCCGCCGCAGGTGGTCCGCAAAGACGAAGACGACCCGTATCTGGTGGTCGCGGCCGACAAGGGCACGGCCACCTTCTCTGACTACGCCAATGCGGTCAGCGCCGAGTACGGCCATTGGCTGGGCGATGCCTTTGCTTCTGGCGGCAGCGTCGGCTATGACCACAAGGCCATGGGCATCACCGCGCGTGGCGCTTGGGAATCGGTGAAGCGCCATTTCCGCGAGCTCGGCGTTGACACCCAAAGCCAGGACTTCACCGTCGTCGGCGTGGGCGATATGAGCGGCGATGTGTTCGGCAACGGCATGCTGCTGTCGCCCCATATCCGTCTGCTAGCGGCTTTTGACCACCGCCATGTCTTCATCGACCCGAACCCGGTTGCATCCACCTCCTTTGCCGAGCGCGAGCGTCTGTTCAAGCTGCCCCGCTCCGCCTGGACCGACTACGACGCCTCGCTGATCTCAGACGGCGGCGGCGTTTGGGCGCGCTCAGAAAAATCGATCCCGATCTCGCCGCAGGCCCAGGCTGCGCTCGGCATCACCGCCGACCGGCTGCCTCCAAATGAGCTGCTCAGCGCCATCCTGAAGGCGCCGGTTGACCTGCTCTACAACGGCGGCATCGGCACCTACATCAAGTCTGGAGGCGAGGTGCATGCCGATGTGGGCGACCGGGCCAACGATGCCTTGCGGATCAATGGTGCGGAGCTGCGCTGCAAGGTGGTCGCCGAAGGCGGTAATCTGGGCTGCACCCAACGCGGCCGGGTGGAAGCCGCGCTGCACGGGGTGCGCATCAACACCGATGCCATCGACAACTCCGCCGGCGTGGACACCTCCGACCATGAGGTCAATATCAAGATCCTCTTGGGCTTGGCCATGGGCGACGGCGAGATGACGCTGAAACAGCGCAACACCTTGCTGCCGCAAATGACCGATGAAGTCGCCGCGCTGGTGCTGCGCGACAACTACTTCCAGACCCAGGCTCTGTCGATCGCTGGCCGCCAAGGCGTGGCCTTGATCGACCAGCAGGCGCGCTTCATTCGCTTCCTGGAAAAACTTGGCCTCTTGAACCGGGCCATCGAGTTCTTGCCCAGCGATGAAGAAATCCAGCAACGCAAGGCACGCGGCGTGGGCTTGAGCAGCCCCGAAATGGCGGTGCTGCTGGCCTACAGCAAGATGTGGCTGTCGGACGAGTTGATGGCCTCTGACCTGCCCGAAGACAGCTGGATTGGCACGGCCGTGGAGCGTTACTTCCCCGGACTGCTGCGCGAGAAGTTCGCTGGCTACATCCCACGCCACCCGCTGAAGCGCGAGATCATCGTTACTCATGTGCTCAACAGCATGTTGAACCGGGTGGGCTCAACCTTTGTGCACCGCCTCAGCGAGACCTGCGGCGCCAAGCCAGCGCAGATCGTGCGGGCTTACTTAGCCACCCGTGAGGTGTTTGGTTACGTGCCGCTGTGGCTGAAGATCGAGGCCTTGGACAACAAGGTGCCCGACGCGGTGCAGGCCGAGATGATCAATGATCTGGGCCGCCTGGGCAGCCACGCCACCATCTGGTTTTTGCGCTCGCGGCGCTTGAACGAACCGATGGAGGCGCTGTTCAAGCGCTTTGCGCCCGCAGTGGCGACCCTGCGCGGACGCCTGGTGGCCGACCAAGCCATGTCGGCGCGCGCCGAAGCTTGGATTGCTGCTGGCGTACCGGCCGAGATTGCGCAAGAAGTGGTCAGCGCCGACTCGCTGTTTGCGGCCCTGGACATTGCCGAGATCGCCGATGCCACCCAGCAATCACTGGAGGTGGTCTGCGAAGTGCATGCCAGCCTGGGCCAACGCCTGGGCCTGGAACGCCTGCGTCAGCAGATCGAAGCCTTGCCGGCCGGCAGCTATTGGCAGACTCAGGCCAAGGCGGCGCTGGGCGACGATCTCTCGGGCTTGCAGCGCTCGATTGCGCTTGATGTGCTGGGCAACGGGTCCAACGCTGAGGCGCAGGCCGATGCCAGCGCCATGCTGGCCGACTGGGACCAACGCAATCACGATGCGCTGGAGCGTGCACAAAAGCTGCTGGTCGAGCTGAGCGAGGCCCAAGGCGTGGATCTGGCCATGCTCTCGGTGGCGCTGCGCGAGCTGCGCAACCTGGCCTAAACTGGGCCCCAGGGGTTTGCTGCGTTCACCCAAGACGCAGCAAGCTCAGCGAATTGGCTTTATGCGCCGGCATCACCTGCCGGCGCATCCATGTTTGCGACAAGGCGAATCAAAAAACTCGCGCCGCCCGCCGGTCGTTTTTCCCCAAGTCTGACCATGAAGCCACTTCGCCATGTCCACTCCTGCCCCTGCGCCTGATTCACAGCACCACCCCCTTCACGCGGAGCCCGGGGTCTTGCCACCCGACGACGCCCTGCGCCGGATCCTTCACGACGAAATTCACGCCCGCCCCTCTGCGCGCATACGCCTGCCGGCCTTGGTGATCACCGTCGCCCTGCTCAATGAGGGTGTGAGCCGCGAGCAGGAATGCGAACACCTGCGCCTTCTGCCCGGCCAGGCAGGTTTGCAGCTGGCCGAGATGCAAGGCAATTTCTTGCGCCTGCGTGGCGAGGGCCACACCGTCAAATGGGAGCGGCACGGCGAATTCACACGTTATGCCATCGTCCAAGCGCTGCCCGAACACGCCGAGCTGAGCACGACCGAGCCCGAGCTGCTCAGCGGCATGGCCGTGGCACCAGACTGGCTGCGCAGCCTACCCGGCCGCACCGTGGCCGCCGTCGAACTGGTCATGTTGGAGCACGACATCAAACCACCCGAGGCCGCGCTCGCGCTGGCCCAGCAATGGTTTGGTGGCCGCACGGTGCTGGGTTCGATGATGGGCAATTCGGAAGAAACGCCGGGCCTGGGTCACTCCATGGTGGTGAGCAACTTCCGCCTGCGGCCCAGCGGCTTCGAGCGCATCTTGGTCATGGCCCCCAAGGGCACCAGCCCGACCCGTGCCGGCCGGATTTCGCAGCGGCTGCTGGAGTTGGAGATCTATCGTCTGATGGCCTTGCGCGGCCTGCCGGTGGCCAAGGATCTGGCGCCCGTGCTGGCGCAGGCCGAGGCCAAGCTGGCCGAGGTGACGCTGAAGTTGGAAGCCAGGCTTGCCTCTGAGAGCGACTTGCTGGACAAGCTCATCCATGTGGCGGCACGGGTCGAACGGGCGACTGCCGAGCATGCCTATCGTTTCGCGGCTACCGAGGCCTATGCCAATCTGGTGCGCCAGCGCATCAAGGAGCTGCGCGAGAAGCCGATTCCCGGCACCCAGACCTTGGGCGAGTTCATGCAGCGGCGGCTGTCACCGGCCATCGCGACCGTGGCCGCCACCAGCCAGCGCTTGGCTTCGCTCTCACAGCGGATTGAGCGGGTCAGCGCCCTGCTGCGCACCCGGGTGGACATTGCGACCGAACATCAAAACCAGCAATTGCTGGCCAAGCTGACACGCGGCCAGGACCTGCAACTGAGCTTGCAGACCACGGTGGAGGGCCTGTCGATCGCGGCGATTTCCTACTATGTGGTCAGCCTCTTGCTTTACGTCGCCAAGGCGATGAAGTCGGCAGGGCTGCCGATCAATCCCGAGATCAGCGCCGGCCTCTTGATGCCCCTCGTCTTGTGGATGGTGTGGCGCACCAGCCGGCGCATACACGCCAAGCTACACCAAGGCAGCTGAAGCAGCTGAATGGCGCCGCCAAAGCCAAGCCATCAAACGGCCTGCCGATGTGAAGTCGGTCGGCGGCGCCGCACCCAGGTGGGCCAAGCTGCGCGATAGCGTCGCCCAGCATCGGCTCGGGCGTAGCCATCGACGGATGCGGGCGGGGTACCCTGGGCTGCGGTTTGCGTGATGGACAACAAAGCCTGTTGCAGTTGACTCAAGGCAGCGCGCGTGGCCTGCAACTGCGCTTTTTGACGCTGCAAGACCGGCACGGCTTGATCGGGAAAAGCGGCAATATCGGTCTCAAAGCGGCGCAGCCATCGTTCCACCAGCGCCAGCAAAAACTGCAGTTCTTGCTGCGCTGCGGGCTGTCCTCGCTGTTGACCGAGCAGACAGAGATCCATGAGGACGACGACCGGCACACCATCCAAGGCCTCGCTCAGCTCCACCCGAGCATCCGCCCACCATGCCCCCAATGGCTGAGCCAAGGGCGTGGATGCCGAGGGGCACGCTTGCGAGGTGGTATCCATAGGACTCTCCTTGATGGTCGCAACCCCTGCCGCGACAGATTGGCCCCGGGGCGCTGAAGTGTAGAAGCCCGGTCCCGTTTTGTGTTCAATTCACATCAAACTTCTTGTGGAAAAGCCAGGGCCAAGGCTCTACACACTTGATCAATGACACCGGCTTCAGGCCCCAAGCCGCTGCTTGACCCAAGGCATGCTCAGGGGCGCCATTCAGGCTTTGCAAGCACCGCCCCAGCCGAGGGTTCACATGCTATTGATTGACAGCGGAGCCAGCCGATCGCTAGTATCGGCCCAGGGCTTTCAGGGCTCCCGCGTTTGGTGCGCGTGGTTTCAGATGCTCGGTTTCCTTTACCTCAGGGGAGAACCATATGCCTTCGATGCAGCAAGAGCGCGGGCCAGCGAAGATCGCTGCTGCCGGCTCGCCAAGAGTTGCCCCCAGCTTGGCCAAGGGCCTGCAGGAAGATCTGACCAAGGCCTTGTCCCTGGCTCTGCGTCAGCTCGAACAACTGGGGCGCCCGGGCTCTAAGCGCGGTCGGCTGGCGCAACGCCGGGCACAGGAATTCGTCGAGTCGGCCCTAGAAACCTCACAAATGCTGCTGGCCGATATGCAGCAAGCCGCCGCGCCGACAGCTCAGGAGTCACTCCCACAAAAAAGCGAGCAGCCGCGTCACGAGCTTCTGGTGACACTTCAACGGCAATTGACAGCCAGTAGCAATCCAAAGATCCAAGCCTTGCCGCTGGTCTACCAAGGTCAGTTGCCGGAACTGCCGCGCATCGTGGCAAGGACACTGAGCGAGGTCACGCTCCATCTGTTGGGAAGCGGCGCGCATGCCCTGTCCAGCCTGCGCATCCAGGCCTTGCCGCATGGTCTGAGTGTGCAACTGCTGTGCCAGCCGATGGAAGCGCAGCTGACGGCCGATCTTCGGCGTCGCCTAGAAGCCGACCTCGCAGGTGGGGCTGCCACCCGACTGGCCCTGGTGGGAGCGGGCATTGGCAATCGCGAATCCGCGGCTGCCGAGGTCTTGATCAGCATTGTCTGGCCGGCCCTGAGCGACGACTCCCAGTAAGCCCTCGTGTGGCTTCGGATTCCAGTTCGAGAGCTGCGACTAGGTTTTTGTACGCAGGTCGTGAATGAAGCCGAGCGCGTCTGAATCAACACCTTGCTGCTGCAGCAGCTTTTCAAGCGCCGGCAAGAGCGGCCCCAAGCGTTCGTCGACTGCGGCTCTGACGCTATCCACCAGCACCTGCGTCTGCCGCTCGATTTCGATATTCAATTCGGCGCCTGACTCTTTCTCGCCAAAGGTGGTCATGCGCAGCGTCTCGGGAATCAGCCAAACCTCAAACCAACCCGCGCCATCGGGATCGCGCCCGGCCTCGGCCACCGTCAGGCTCGCACCATTGATGGCGATATAGCCTTTGGCAAAGATGTAGCGCATCCAAGGTGCCGGCACGCCGATGCGCAGCACATGGTTGTTCTCCGGGCGACGAATGGACAGCAGCCGCGCCTTGAAATCCACATGACCCGAGAGCGGGTGACCGCCAATCTCGGCGCCGTCTCGAGCCGCGCGCTCCACATTGATGCGGGACCCCTGCTGCAGGTTGGACAGCGTGGTCAGATTCAGACTTTGCTGCATCACATCAAAGGAGGCCTGGCAGGTGCCGAGCAGCTGGGTCACGGTCAGGCACACGCCGTCGCTGGCAACGCTGGCACCGATCTCCAGTCCCTCGCAAAAGCCCTCAGGAAAGCTCAGCACAAAGCTGCGCAGACCGGGGCGCTCTTGAATGGCGGCCACTTGGGCCACGGCTTGAACAATGCCAGTGAACATGATGATGAAAAGCGAAGCCCCAGGAAGCACGACAGCACGCCATGACAGCGGCCCGACCCGTCAGCTTAGCAGCAGCGCAAAAAGCCGCATGTCGAGGGGCAATCAAGCAGGCCGGGTCAGGGTCGCCTCGCCTCAAACGCCTCGACCGAAAAACCGACGCTGAAACTGCCGTCCGGCCATTGCACCAAGGGACGCTTGATCACACTGGGCTGGACTTGAGCCAAGGCTGCAGCGCTCTCGGCATCAACGACGGCGGCCTTGCTCGCCTCGTCCAGCTTGCGCCAGGTGGTGCCCGAACGATTCAAGACCTTGTCCCACCCCAAGGCCGCCATCCACAGCGGCAATTGATCGGCCGGGACACCCGCCTTCTTGAAGTCGTGGAACTCAAACGCCAAGCCCTGCTCCTGGAGCCAGCTGCGGGCGCGTTTGACCGTATCGCAATTGGGAATACCGTAGACCGTGATTTTCATGGGCAGCACGCTACCATACCGGCGATGATTCAATGGCTAGACGATCCCAGGCAAGACTTTCCGCCCAGCCACATGGCTTTGGGGCCAGACTCCGATGCGCCGGGGCTTTTGGCCGCCGGCGGTGAGTTGCTGCCCGAGCGGCTGCTGGCCGCCTATTCCCGCGGCATCTTCCCTTGGTACGGGCCGCAACAACCTGCGCTGTGGTGGTCGCCCGACCCCCGCATGGTGCTGCAGACCGCCAACTTCAAGCTGTCGCGCTCCCTGCGAAAGACCATCCAGCAGTTCATTCGCAGCCCAGGCTGCGAGATCCGGGTGGACAGTGCCTTGCCTGAAGTCTTGAGCGCTTGCGCCGGGGCGCCGCGCGAAGGTCAGTCCGGCACCTGGATCCTGCCCGAAATGCAGGCAGCCTATCTGCACTGGAATGCGCAGCAGGCTTGTGTACACAGCATCGAAACCTGGGTGGACGGTGAATTGGCGGGCGGGCTTTACGGCATCAATCTGGGTCGCATGTTCTTCGGCGAGTCCATGTTCATGCGGCGCACCGATGCCTCCAAAATCGCCTTGACCGCCCTGGTCTGCCTGTGCCGACATCACGGCATTGATTGGATCGACTGCCAGCAGAACACCCGCCACCTGGCGTCGATGGGAGCGGCGGAAGTCTCCAGAGAAGCCTTTGAAGCCCTTCTGCAACAGCGTCTGCGGCAGCCGGCGCCCAGCAATTGGGCCTTTTTTCCAGCCCTTTGGGCCACTCTGCCTGACTTGAACACTTTGAAGAGCGGCCGCCCCCCATCATCAAGCACTGGTTTGCAAGAGCTGAGTTGACCGTGACCTACCCGAAGGAACTCCCGCTGACGCAGTTGCAGTTTTATGCAACGGCGGCCTACCCCTGCAGCTACTTGCCCGAGCGTCAGGCGCGCTCCCAAGTGGCCACGCCCAGTCATCTGATCCATGCCGATGCCTACTCGGGTTTGGTGGCGGCAGGCTTTCGGCGCAGCGGCCTGTTCACCTATCGACCTTTTTGTGAGGCCTGCAAAGCCTGTGTCCCGATGCGGATCCCGGTCAGCGAGTTTCAAGCCTCTCGCAGCCAACGCCGCGCGTGGCGCCAGCACCAGAACCTGCAAGCCAAGGTCATGCGCCTGGGCTACAGCCAGGAGCATTACGAGCTTTACTTGCGCTACCAGACTGGCCGCCACAGCGGCGGCGGCATGGATCACGACAGCGTGGATCAGTACACCCAGTTCCTGCTGCAAAGCCGGGTCAACACGCGCTTGGTGGAGTTCAGAGAACCGCAGGCCGATGGCCAACTGGTCTTGAAGATGGTGTCCATCTTGGACATCCTCAGTGACGGGCTTTCCGCCGTCTACACCTTTTACGAGCCCGATGCAGCAGCGAGTTATGGCACCTACAACGTGCTATGGCAGATCCAGCAAACCCGTGACCTTCAGCTCAGGCATCTCTACCTGGGCTACTGGATCGCTCAAAGCCCGAAGATGGCCTACAAGACCGGCTTTCGCCCGTATCAATTGCTCCGAGAAGGCGAGTGGCGGGCGGCGACAGAAGACCCTCAGGGCACCGCAAGGCTCAAGCCTGGAGCGGATGCAGAGACTTGAGCGGCAACAGGTCCTGAATCGCCTGTGGCCGGCCAAAGTAATAGCCTTGAAACGCTTGGCACCCCATTTTCGCCAAGACCTCCAACTGACCGACGTTTTCCACCCCCTCGGCAATCACTTTCAGCCCCAAACTCTGGCCAAGTGCCAGAACGGTGCGCGCAATCACCACATCGTTGGGGTCGGTCAGCAGATCGCGCACAAAGGACTGATCGATCTTGAGTTGATCCAGTGGCAAACGCTTCAGGATGGACAGCGACGAGTAGCCGGTGCCGAAATCATCCAAAGAAAAGCCAACGCCCATGGTCTTGATCGCGCGCATCTTGCTGATGACTTCTTCCACATCGGACACCAGCATGCTCTCGGTCAATTCCAGCTTCAGCTGAAACGGATTGGCGCCCGAACGCCGAAGCGCCGCTGCCACCGTATCAACGAAATCAGGCTGAGCCAATTGAATCGCACTGACGTTGACCGCCAAGGCCCAAGAGGGCCTGCTTGGCTCATCGGCCCAGCGGCGCAGTTGATCACAAGCAGCTTCAAGCACCCACTGCCCCAACGGCAGAATCAAGCCCGTTTCTTCAGCCAGGGGTATGAAGAACAAAGGCGACATCAAGCCATGCACAGGATGCCGCCAACGAATCAGGGCCTCGGCGCCATCGGGGGCCCCATGGGCGTTGACCTGAATCTGGTAGTGCAGGACAAATTCCTGTTCCGCCAAGCCGCGCTGCATATCGCGCGCCAAGGTCTGGCGTTCGGCCGCGGCAGCCTGCAAGACCGGGTCATAGAAGCAGGCCCGGTTGCGCCCCCCTGATTTGGCTTGGTACATCGCCACATCGGCCTTCTTCAGAAGCTCCTGCCATCCTTCGGCATCGCCTTTGAAGACAACGATACCAATGCTGGGTGTGCAGTCATGGGGCTGAGTGCCGATCTCATAGGGCTGCGCCAGGGCCTGCAGCAAACGATCAGCGATCTGTTCCACCTCTTTGGCGGCCTCGACATGATGAGTGCTGAGCGCCTGCAAAAGAACCACGAACTCATCTCCCCCTAAGCGCGCAATGCTTTCGCTTTCCCTCACATGGGTACGCAGTCGCTCGGCCACCTGTTGCAACAACTGATCACCGGCCTCATGACCGACGCTGTCGTTGATCAGCTTGAAGTGATCCAGATCCAAGAGCATCAAGGCGCCGTGCTCGCCACTGCGCTCCGAGGCCAGCAGCGACTGGTTGAGCCGGTCCAAGAACAAGCGCCGATTCGGCAGTCCGGTCAAGGCGTCGAAGAAGGCCAAGCGGTGCATTTCCTCCGTCAGCTGGCGTTGGAAGGAAACATCACGCACCAAGCCCACATAGGTGCTGGCCCCCTCATTGAGCAACTCAGAAACCGAAAGCAACATCGGAAAAAGACGCCCGTCCTTGCGAAGCCCCTCCAACTCCCGCTGCCGACCGACCATGCGAACCTCGCCGCTTTGCGCATACTGGCTCAGATACTGGTCGGGATGACTGCGATGCGGCTCGGGCATCAAGAGGGAGACGTTGCGACCCAGCACCTCTTCGGGTGCATAGCCAAAGATATCGCTCGCCGCCTGGTTAAAGGAAATGATCAGTCCCTGCGTATCGATGCCGATCACCCCGTCTTCCATATGATCCAAGATGGCCTGGGTGTGCTGGGCCGACTCCTTCAACAAGCCCTGGCTGGTCATGAGCGCTTGCTCGGCTCTTTTTTGCTCGCTGATGTCATTGACCTGCGTCACCAGATGCAAGACCCGGCCGGTCTCATCCTTGACCACGGCGACAGACAACAAGCCCCACAGCAGATGGCCTTTTCGGTGGTGATAACGTTTGGTGATCACATAGGAGTCGATCTCGCCGCGCAGCACCCGACGCATCTCAAGCAAATCAAGATCCAGATCCTCAGGCAGGCTGAGCTGCTTGAAGTCCGTCTGCATCATCTCCGCCTCGGAATAGCCAAACATCTGGCATAGCTTGGCATTCACCCGCAACCATGCACCTTGCGGCGTCACCAGGGCCATGCCCACAGCCGCGCAGTCAAACGCCCCCTTGAAGCGAGCCTCGCTTTGCGCCAATGCCTCCTCGGCCAGCCAGCGCTCACTGATCTCCTCGTGACTGACGACCGCCCCCCCCTCCTGCGCCTGGATAGGAAAGGCCCGCATGCGGAACCAGCGGCGCTGCGTCGGCGAATGGCAGGGGTACTCCAGTGCGAACTCGGAACGCTGCCCCTTCAAGACTTCATCAATGCCGCACAAGGCCCGCAAGGCTTCGTCGCCGCCCGACAGACCTTGGGCGCCATGGCAGACATCCAGGTAATTCAGACCCATCGAGTTGATCGCAAGTTCGCCTGCACCGTTGCTGCGCGCAAACTCCCGCCAGGCACGGTTCACCGCCACGATCACACCTTGAGCATCCAAGACCGCGATCTGCTCGGTCAAAGCATCCATCACTGCGCCGTTGAGCAACTGGGCCTGACGCAGGCGCTCTTCGGCCGCCTTGCGTTCTGTGATGTCCTGCACCGTGCCCAGCAGACTCAGCGGTTCGCCATCGGCATCTCGCTCCAGCGCGCCAAAGGCCTGCAACCAGCGGCAGACGCCGGGCGAAGGGTGAACTCGAAACTCGATGCCGCCGGGTGAACGACCCGCTATGCAGGCACCAAACCACGCCAACACGGCCTCACGGTCCTCCACATCAAACAACTGCTGGAACTCCGGCCCAAATGCCGGCGGCAAGGGTGCACCCTGCGCAAGCCCGTAAAGCTGATAGGTCTCCTGGCTCCAGATACGGTCACCTGTCTTGATATCGATCCGCCAACTGCCGATATGCGCGACCGCCTGGGTGTCGTTGAACAAGCGCTGTTGCTCACGCATGGGGCTGATATCGCGGCCGATGCAAGTCAGGCGCTGCACCTCACCGAGCGCCCCGCGCACAGCACAGACATGCCACTGCACCCAAAAAAAATGACCCAGGCGACCTCTTTGCCTGTTCTCCAAGGTCTGCACCGAGTTCGCGCCGGACTCCAACCAAACCCGCAGGGTGTGCAGGGTTGCCTCTCGGTCATCCTCATGAATGAAGCTCAGTGCCGACTGGCCAACGCAGTCTTCAGCGTTCAGACCCAACAAAGCTTCGGCTGCGCTGTTGACAAAGGTGAAATGGCCGCGCTCATCGATGCTAACGATCAAGTCCGGCGTATTCAAAAGCAAGTTCTGGTAACTTGCCTGACTCTCACGCAGGGCTGATGTCGCCTGCGCATGGGCATCCAGAAGAGCTTGCAACTGCTGGGCCACAGCGTCCATTTCATCGGGCAGAGTGCCAGCCATCGGCGCGGCCGCTGCATCCCCCACCGCTGCCGTCAGTTGCTCCCGCATGACCCGCAGCGGTGTGCTGAGGCGGCGCCCCAGGTAGACGGCAAGTGCGAACGTCAAGCCCGCAGCAGCCAAGGCCAGCAACCCGAGTCGAAGCCGCCGTTGGCGATGCTCGGCGAACAGTTCCGCCTCGGACATGCTCACCCAGACGCGCCACTCGGTTCCGGCCACCGGACGGCTGTAGTTCAACCAAGCCTCTCCGTCCGAACCCGGTGCGAGAAAGAATCCAGCTGCTGACGGGCCAAAGGTCCGAACCTTACCTGGCCCAGCCTGCCCCGCGGGAGCGGTAGCTGATGAGGGCCCCTGTTGCCCTGGGCTCTGAGGGGCGGCGAAATCCGAAGGCTCAACACGCGTGCCGACCTGCCGCGCCAGATTCTCAGAACTCAACAAGACCTGACCCTTTTGGTCGATCACCTTGACAGATACCTGCGGCGCCAGCCCTGTCATCACTTCTTGATTCCAGCGCATCAAGTCAAGCGCTGCACGCAAAAGTCCGACCCTGTGGCCGGCTTCATTCACCACGGGTACGGACCACACCGTCATCCAGCGGCCGTCCTGCGGAGCCTGCAGCGCCGGGCTTGCGATGAAGGCCTCTTGGGCAAGGGCTTCCTTAAAGCCGCTCGCCCAAGCCGCAGACAGGAGTTCTGATTCGCGCGACAAGAAAGAGCAGACAAGGCGCGACTCTCTGTCGAACAAAGCCAGGCCGATGAGTTCACCACTGAAGTCACCACTGAAGCCCGCAGGGTTCGTCATCAAGGCGGCGCAGCCTGTCGAGTTCAGGGCCCGCACCTGCGGCCGCGAGGCGATATGGCTCAACTGCGTCTGTGCCCGCTGCAGTTGGCCCTCCACGGCTCTTGCGAGGGGCTCGGCCAACAGTTGCAGGCGTCCGTGGGCCTCCGTCTCAGTGCGCCGCCAGTCCGCATACAGGCTCGCCGTCAGCAACAAAGCCATCGGCACGAAGGCGAGCACGGCCAGCAGCACAATCCGCTGCCGAACAGAACGGCGATGAAACGTAAGCTCTTGCATCACGAGCCCAAGCCAGACCAATGGTCTTGACTCTAACTTGGGAAGCAAGTTTCAGCAAAGAACGCGGCGAACCCGCGTGGTCCGCGGAGTCAGGTCTTGCCTGCTGAGCTTGCCCGGGCTGACTCGCCTCAGTGCAAGTCAAGCCGGGCCGCGACCTCCTCGGCCAATGCCAGGCAACTGGTCAGGCCGGGTGACTCGATACCCAAAAGATTCACCAAGCCCGCAAGACCATGTTGGGCCGGCCCATCGATACGAAAGTCTGGCGCGGGCTGGTTCGGCCCGTGAATCTTCGGCCGTATACCGCTGTAGGCCGGCTGCAAAGCCCCGTCGGGCAGCCCGGGCCAATAGCGCCGCACATCGGAATAAAAAGCCTCTGCGCGCTCGGGCTCGACCTGATAGTCGAAGGCCTCAGCCTGCGCATGGGCGGATTCAATCCAACGCGCGTCTGGCCCAAAACGAGCCTGACCGGCCAAGTCCAGCGTCAAATGAACACCCAACCAAGCATCTTGGGGCAAGGGATAAATCAGCCGATCAAAGGGTGAGCGACCGGCCAACGCAAAGTAGCAACCCTTGCTGAAGAAGGCCTCGGGTCGGTGGGCCGGGCCAAGGCCCTCGATCTGCCGGGTCAGTTGCGCGGCGCTGAGCCCCGCCGCATTGATGACCCGCCGCGCCCGCAAGGTCATCTCGACACCGTCCGAATACACCGTCACGACCCAAGCCCCCTGCTCCTGCCGCAGGCTTTGTACGCTGGAGCACAGGGCCAAGCTCCCACCTGCCGCTTCCAACCCTCCTTGCAATGAGAGCATCAAGGCATGGCTGTCCACGATGCCGGTGGACGGGGACAGCAAGGCGGCCTGACACCGCAAGGCCGGCTCCAGCGCCTGCGCCTCGTCGGCACTCAGCCAGCGCAGATCGTCCACGCCATTGACCAAGGACCTAGCGGCCAAGGCTTGCAAGCCCGGCAATTGAGAGGTTTCGGTGGCCACCACCAGCTTGCCGCAGCGCCGATAAGGGACTTGGTGGGCTTCGCAGTAGTCATACAGCCGGGCACGACCTTCGACGCACAGCCTCGCCTTCAGGGAGCCGGCGGGGTAGTAGAGCCCCGCATGAATCACTTCACTGCTGCGCGAACTGACGCCGCGGCCAATGCCCGACTCCTTCTCCAGCACCACAGTCTCCAAGCCAAGCCGCGCCAAAGCGCGCCCCACCGCAAGGCCCACCACCCCTGCGCCGATCACAACAGCATCCACAGTTTCCATGCCCCTATTGTGCGAGGCAAACAACAAAGCCCCGTCAGAAGTGCTGGTTCGGCCGCTCGTGTGGTGCGGCCCAAGCCGCAGCTTTTTGCCAACTTGTGCGCGAACAGCGCACATCACCCCGGCTTGCCACCGAAATGGGCGGTGAAGCCCACTCTTTTCCACGCATCAAGACCAGAACCAGCCCTGAAACTCCGCAGCCATCGAGCCCAGCAGTCATGGGCCATCCAAGCCCATCGCCAAAAGCGATGCGGTGGACAGGGAGCCAATTGAAAAAAGAACAAAGCGTCATGGTGTCACCATGGCTGCCGGGGGCTGAATCATGTCTGCTAGTACCAATGAGGTCGGCAAACGCATCCTGATCGTCGACGACAGTCGAGCTATCCAGGCCATCATCCGCAGGGTGTTGGAATGCGAGGAGCTCGGCCAACTGGATTTCCAAACCGCCAATGATGGGGCCGAGGCTTTGGACAAGGTACAGGCTTTCAAGCCTGATCTGGTCTTGTCCGATTGGCATATGCCCGGGGTTTCAGGCATCGAATTGCTGCAAGCGCTGCGCCAAACCGGACACAACGATGTGGCCGTGGGTTTCGTGACCACCGACCGCGCCACCGAATGCCAGGCGCAAGCGCGCAGCAATGGCGCCTTGTTCGTGCTGAACAAACCTTTCGACAACCAAGCCTTGCGTGATGCGGTCGCGCTGGGCTTAGGGCGCAGCACTTTGAACAACGCATCTCTCGGCCTGGGTTCCAGCAAGCCCAAGCCGATGCCTGCATCAACGCGATCGCAAACACAGGCACCCGATCATCCCGCCATCGAATCCCTGGCGCAGGCTCAGCAGGCCTTGTTTGCCCACCTGGGCATGCGAGGCTTCGACCTGATTCGCGCTGACAGCCGAGAGTCCTTTGTGCAGAAGAGTCCGCAGCTGATTGCGCTGTACGGCAGCGCGGGGCGCAAAGGGGTGTATGCCGTCGGCCTGCTCGACTTTCCCGCGTGCTGGATGCTGGGCGGCTTGGCCGCCGGATGCAGTCAGCAAGAGATGCAATCCACCCGCGAGGCGGGTAAGCCCAGTGCCCGACAGATCGAGCAAGCGACCCGTTTCATGCGCGCCATGGGCCCTTTTCTCAAGAAGCGCAGCCCGAGCGATGAGCCATCACTGAACACCGCGCGCTTGTCCAGTCAGCCACTGGACCGACTTGCCAGCCTGACCGAGAACAACGCCGGGCGCACCGATCTGCATCTGCGTATTCATGCCCTCGGTGTGCACGGTGAAGCCCGTCTGAGCTTTATGTTAGCGGTCTGAGCATGAATCTGTCGATGACTCTGGAGGACTTCGCCAGCATTGCCGTGCTGTGCGCCAATGCGATCTTCATCGTGGTGTCGGTGGCCAGCTATCTGCGCATGAACGCACATGAGCAACGCCGCCAGCAGTTCATCGTCAGAGCCTTGAATGACACCCGAGACAGCGGCCGAGAACTGAAAAGCGTGGCCCGGGATCTGGCGCGCTTGATGGAGCGCGCCGAGCGCATGCGCCTGTGGCAACGCAACGGGCAAAGCGAATCATTTGAAGCCTCCAGAAGCGACTGGGACACCGCATCACCGAGCGAACTTGGCCCCGAACCGGACCTGCAAATGCTGCGTCCGCTCGAATCGCCGGCCAGCCTTCAGCCCGAGGCTTATGCCGAATGGCGACGACTGCACCAAGTGGAATTGGACAGGGTCTTGCAGCAACGCCGTCGCCTGCAAGATCAGTTGGCAACAGCGCTACAGCGCCAACAAGAAGCCGAACGCCAACTGCATCACGCACGCGCCCGATCCAGCCACAGCGCCGAGACTCGCGCAGAGCCCAGCCGCCACGAACGCCAACTGCTGCAGCATGCGCAAGCTCAGTTGCAAGAAGCTTTGCAGCGCAGCGAGGACGGCGAAAGCCAACTCCAAAAGCTACGCAAACAATTGCAAACCTTGGAAGGCCGCCTGGAACGCAGCCTGATCGAAAAAGACTTCATTGAAGAGCATTTACTGCGGCTGGATCGTCAAGAGCGCACACAACACCAGGAAGCATTGGCGAGCGCCAAGTGATTGGCGGCACAATGCGCTCCGGTATGCGCGGCATCTGCTCATACCTTGCCCGGGCCAGCACACAAGGCCACATCATCAGACCTCACTCATCTGCTAAGGAATCCAAGCATGCGTCGCAACGTTCTTCTCAGCCTTGGGCTGCTGGCCTTGGCCTGCGCAGTCTCCGCGCCCGCGCGTGCTGATTTCGAACTGGTCGACAAAAAGGGCCGCCGCATCCTGTTGAAGGACAACGGGACTTGGCGCTTTGTCGGTGCGGCAAACAAGGCCGATGAAGAAGCCGAGGACAAAAAAGCCGAGGTCAAACTCGACGATATGCTGGAGTTGGAGTTGACCCGACGCACGGAAAGCCCGGGCGGCTGCACCTTCGAGCTGAAACTCGCCAACAAGCTGCCCTTTGAGCTGCGCAATTTGGTGCCCGACTTTTCCGCCTACCGCGCCAACGGCCTGATTCACTCAACCCAGCTGACCAGCTTCGCCTGGGTCAAGCCCAGCGAGGTGCGCAGCAGGTCAGTGCAGTTCAATGGCATTGCTTGCTGGGATATTGCTCGCTTGCAAGTGCACGGCGCGGATCGCTGCGAAGTGGGCGAGTTGAACAAGTTCACCGACGCCAAGGGCAAGTGCCTGGCGGCCATCAAGGTCATTCCAAGTGAATGGCTGACCTTCGACAAATAAAGTCAGACGCTGGTCTTTGGCGCCGCGCTTAGCGCCTCAAAACGCCCACTCAAAAGCTCGGGCAGGCGCTCAACACCCATCCTGAATCCGCAGGCCTGCGCATGACCGCCGCCGCCCATGCTCTCCGCCAGCGCGATGCAATCAAAACTGCTCTGTGAGCGCAGCCCGCACTTCACCGCCCCGCCCTGCCCTGCACTCCACATCAAAGCAAAGGTGCCCGACTTGGCGGACAAGATGTCGCCCACCAGGCTGTGGAACATACCTGGGGCATTGACCATCAAGCCCTCAACGCCATTGAAGCTGAGCGCTTGCGCGCCCTCGGCCAGATCGGCGCAAAGCTTGCGGTACTTTTCATCCATGGCCGCGCCGCGCGCCATGAAGGCCGTGAGCTGCTCAGGACTGAATTCCGCCAAGGCTTGCCAGCGAACAAAGTCTTTGTCTTCCATATCCAAAGCCGACAAGAAGGCGCCACTCTCGGGATACTGCCACGCCCAGATGTCACGGTCTTCGATGTAGCGCACCAAAGCGGGCACCTCAGTCTCCGGATGGAAAAACTCCCAGGCCAATCGAGCCCCGGACTTGCTCATGTCGAAATGCAAAACGCCACAACGGCAGGCAAAGCCGGTGAGCTTTTCGGCCGCGCTTTTGTGATGGTCCAGCAGCACCAGTTTGGCCGCACCCGCCTCTTCCATGGCGCTCAAAATCTCTTGCGGGAATGAGAAATCAAGGATGTACACCGCCCGTCCAGCAACTGGAGGTAGATCGGCCAAACCTTGGACCTGCCCGTGATCCAAACCGACAAATTCGGCTTGCCCCTGGTAGTAAAGCCACGCCGCCAAGGCCGCAGCAAAACCATCCGAGCAACCCTTGCCGTGGTACAGAATCAAAGGTTGCGGATCTGTCTTGGACGGTGCTACCAGCAATTGCAATGGAAGAATGGTTTTCATATCGCACCGGAATATTGAGAACTGGACACAAACGCCAGCTGTCGTATTGAACAAGAAAAAAGCCCTAAGTGTTTGAAAACTTAGGGCTTTTTGATGGAGGCCTCTGCCGCTGGGCAGAGTTTGCAATGGTGGTGGAACCGGGGGGAATTGAACCCCCGTCCGCAAGCCATCACCGGGCAGATCTACATGTTTAGCCGGCTGATTTGAATCTCACGGTTGAATCGCGCAGTGGCACGCTATCCTTCCCGCCAGTCACTAAATCTTGTTCCCTACCGAGTGACCCGGCAAGAAACCAGCCAATGTGAATGACTTCTCAGCTGTCCGTCTTGCGACTTAAGCCCGGCCCATTGGCCAACCGTTGAGAAGCTCACGCGCAATTAAGCGGCGAGTGCGAACGTAGAGTCGTTTGCAGTTACTTTGTTTCCAGTGGTTTTACGAGCGAACTGGTGCTCGACATGCCCTACTCCGGATCCGCACCCACGTCGAAACCTGGTCGGTCCCAGAACTGGATATTTTAGGGCAGTCCGAGCACTTGCAAGAGCTGCGCAGGCGAAGAAAGAACAATATCTGCTCGCCATTCTTCGATCGGCTTGCCATTTCCCAGGTATCCCCAGGCTGCAGCCACGGTGCGCATACCCGCCGCGCGGCCAGCCACGATGTCGCGCTCGTCGTCACCGACGTAGACACATTGCTCGGGAGCGACGCCAGCGCGCTTGGCGGCCTCTAGCAATGGCGCTGGATGCGGCTTGGCATGTGGCGTCGTGTCTCCGCCGACCACAGCTCGAGCCGAGTCGTGCAAACCCAAAGCCCGCGTCAGTGGCAGTGCAAAGCGCTCGGCCTTGTTGGTCACAATGCCCCAGGCCATATCGGCTGCGACCAAGGCATCGAGCAGGGTCTGCACATCTTGAAACAGGCGAGTTTCCAGGGACAGACGGGCCTCGTAGCGACTCAGAAACTCGTCTTTCAAGGCTTCGTACTGCGCATCCTCCGGGCGAATTTGCAAAGCCACCCCCAGCATGCCCCGAGCACCAGCGCCGACCATGGGCCGCAACTGCGCCAAGTCCAGCGCCGGCAGGCCGCGCATCAGGCGCATTTCATTGGCGGCACCCGCCAAATCGGGAGCGCTATCGACCAAGGTCCCGTCCAGGTCGAACAAGACCGCACGAACGCCGGAACGCAGTTCGAGCACAGACTCCGATGCCGTCAAGTTCATAGCGGTTTACGGCAGGCCAGCAGATAGTTGACGTCGGTGTCGGCACCCATCGAATAGCGCTGGGTCAGCGGGTTGTAGCTCAAACCGCGGCTGGAGTGCAGTTCCAGGCCGGCGTCGCGGCTGAACTGCGCCAACTCCGAGGGGCGCAGGAAACGCGCGTACTCATGGGTGCCGGCCGGAATCATCTTCAACAAGTACTCCGCACCGACGATGGCGAACAGGAAGGACTTGAGATTGCGATTCAAAGTGGACAAGAACACCCAGCCGCCCGGCTTGACGAGTTCACCAAGAGCCCGCACCACCGAGGCTGGGTCAGGCACATGCTCCAGCATTTCCATGCAGGTCACGACATCGAAGGAAGCGGGTCGCTCCAAGGCCAAAGCCTCGACGGCGATTTCTCGGTATTCCACGCCCTCGGTGCCCGCTTCCATGGCATGCAACTGGGCCACGCGCAGCGCCTTGGTCGCCAAATCAATGCCCAGGACCTGGGCGCCGCGGCGCGCCATCGAGTCCGACAAAATGCCGCCGCCGCAGCCCACGTCAAGCACCTGCTTGCCCACCAGCGGGCACAGGCTGGACAGCCAATCCAAACGCAGCGGATTGATCTGATGCAGCGGCTTGAATTCGCTCTCGGTATCCCACCAGCGGTGGGCCAAATCACCAAATTTGGCGAGTTCTTGAGGGTCAGCGTTGGTCATGGCGGAAGGCAATGAAAAGTTGGAGTCGCAAGAAGGCTTGCAAAAACAAAAAAAGCCCCGCACGGGCGGGGCTTTTTGGCAATTTCGGTAGCCAGTACGGCAAGCGCCGAAGCGCTTGACCCCTGATTACTTGCTGGCGCGTGTGCCGACCACTTCGATTTCCACGCGGCGGTTCTTGGCGCGGCCTTCAGAAGTCTTGTTGTCAGCAACAGGAGCCTTCTCGCCCTTGCCTTCGGTGTAAACACGGTTCTTCTCAGCACCCTTGCTCACCAGATAGGCCTTGACGGCTTCAGCGCGGCGGACCGACAGCTTCTGGTTGTAATCATCGCTACCCACCGAGTCGGTGTGGCCAACAGCGATGATGACTTCCAGATTCAGACCGCTGGTCTTGCTGTACAGGTCGTCCAACTTGGCCTTGGCTTCCTTCTTCAGGACTGCCTTGTCGAAGTCAAAGAATGCGTCAGCGGCGAAGGTCACCTTCTCGCTCACAGGCTTCGGAGGCACAACGATCGGCTTAGGCGCTGCAGGAGGGGCCACAGCAGGAGCAGGAGCCGGGGCGGGAGCAGGAGCAGCCTTAGGAGCTGGCTTCAGCGCGCCATCGCATTCTGCAGCTGCAGTTGCCGGGGTCCAGTTGGCATCGCGCCAGCACAGTTCGTTCGTGCCGTTCTTCCAAACGGTACCGTCGGTCGCGCGCCAGTTGTCAACGGTCTGTGCGAACGCGCCAGACGAAGCGAAGGCAGCGACTGCGGCGACGGAGATAAGCGACGCCACTTGGTTCAATTTCTTCATGATTCTCCTCTCAAGGAATGCCGCAGTTGCCCTGCGATTGCCCAGTACTTGAACAAAAAACCTTAGAAAAACCCTGCATGCGGGTTTCTCCTAGGGACTCATCGATTGTGCCATAGGGCACCGATAACTTCGTATTGTGGCGGGGCTTCGCGACTCTGATCTCAGCTTTGTTGCGCGGCTGCTACAGCCAGCGCCGCTTAGAATCCTATTTCCAGTCCTCAACGATGCAGGCCCACCTGATGGGTGAGAGCCGAGCACAAGCGCATGACCCAGTTCGCCAAGGAAACTTTGCCCATCAGCCTCGAAGAGGAAATGCGGCGTTCATATCTCGATTACGCCATGAGCGTGATTGTTGGCCGTGCACTGCCTGACGCCCGCGACGGCCTCAAGCCCGTACACCGCCGCGTGCTCTTTTCGATGCACGAACTCAATAACGATTGGAACCGGCCCTATAAAAAGTCGGCCCGTATCGTTGGCGATGTGATTGGTAAATATCACCCACACGGTGATAGCGCGGTGTACGACACCATCGTGCGTATGGCGCAAGACTTTTCGCTGCGCCATATGTTGGTTGACGGCCAGGGTAACTTCGGTTCGGTCGACGGCGATAACGCCGCGGCCATGCGATACACCGAAATCCGCCTGGACAAAATCGCCCACGAAATGCTGGCCGATATTGACAAGGAAACCGTCAATTTCGGACCGAACTACGACGGCTCCGAAAAAGAGCCCTTGGTGCTACCGGCGCGTATTCCCAACTTGCTGGTGAATGGATCGACCGGTATTGCGGTGGGCATGGCCACCAACATCCCGCCGCACAACCTCAATGAGGTCGTCGATGCTTGCTTGCATGCATTGAAGAACCCCGAAGCCAGCGTCGATGAGTTGATGGAAATCATCCCCGCGCCTGACTTCCCGACCGCCGGCATCATCTACGGCCTGACCGGCGCGCGCGACGGCTACCGCACCGGTCGCGGCAAGGTGGTGATGCGCGCCAAGGTGCATTTCGAGGACATCGACCGTGGCCAACGCCAGGCCATCATCGTTGACGAGATTCCTTATCAGGTCAACAAAAAGACCCTGCTCGAGCGCATTGCCGAGTTGGTGCATGAGAAGAAGATCGAAGGCATCAGCCACATCCAGGACGAGTCGGACAAGTCCGGCATGCGGGTGGTGATCGAGCTCAAGCGCGGTGAAGTGCCCGAGGTGGTGCTGAACAATCTGTACAAGCAGACGCAGCTGCAAGACACCTTCGGTATGAATATGGTGGCCCTGGTGGACGGGCAACCGAAGCTGTGCAATCTGAAGGACCTGATCACGGTCTTCTTGGAGCACCGCCGCGAGGTCGTGACCCGCCGCACGGTCTTCAATCTGCGCAAGGCCCGCGAGCGCGGCCATGTGCTGGAAGGCCTGGCCGTGGCCATGGCCAATATCGACGAGTTCATTGCCACCATCAAGAACTCGCCAACCCCACCGGTCGCCAAGCTCGCCCTGATGAGCAAGAGCTGGGACTCTTCGCTCGTGCGCGAAATGTTGGTGCGCGCCGAGGGCGACACGCCTGGTGGCCGCAACGCCTTCCGCCCCGAAGGCTTGCCCGCTGCGTTTGGTATGCAGACCGATGGTCTCTATCGCCTGTCGGACGACCAAGCCAGCGAAATCCTGCAGATGCGTCTGCAGCGCCTGACCGGTCTAGAGCAAGACAAGATCGTCAGCGAGTACAAGGAAGTCATGGCGCAGATCGCCGATCTGCTGGACATCCTGGCCCGCCCGGAGCGCGTCACTGCCATCATTGGCGAAGAGCTGACCCACATTCGCCAAGAATTCGGACAGACCAAGATTGGCGCGCGCCGCAGCACCATCGAGCCGAACGCGCAAGAACTCGGCACCGAAGACCTGATCACCCCGACCGATATGGTGGTGACGCTCTCCCACACCGGCTACATCAAGAGCCAGGCGCTGAGCGAATACCGCGCACAAAAACGCGGCGGTCGCGGCAAGCAAGCCACGCAGACCAAGGATGACGACTGGATCGACCAGCTCTTCATCGCCAACACGCACGACTGGATTCTGTGCTTCTCGAATCGCGGTCGCGTCTACTGGCTGAAGGTTTGGGAAGTGCCGCAGGGCTCGCGCGCCTCGCGCGGCAAGCCCATCGTGAACATGTTCCCGCTGCAGCAGGACGAGAAGATCACCGTGGTGCTGCCGCTGACCGGCGAGTTCCGCGTCTTCCCGGAAGATCATTTCATCTTCATGGCTACAGCCCTGGGTACCGTCAAGAAGACCTCGTTGAAGGACTTCAGCAACCCACGCAAGGCCGGCATCATCGCCGTGGACTTGGACGAAGGCGACTTCCTGATCGGCGCGGCGCTGACCGACGGCAAACACGATGTGATGCTGTTCAGCGACGGCGGCAAGGCGGTTCGTTTCGACGAAGACGATGTGCGTCCGATGGGCCGTCAGGCCCGTGGCGTGCGCGGCATGATGCTCGAGCCCGAGCAGCGCCTGATCGCCATGCTGGTGGCCGAAGATGAATCGCAAAGCGTGCTGACCGCCACCGAGAACGGCTTTGGCAAGCGCACCAACATCCTTGAGTACACCCGCCACGGCCGCGGCACCAAGGGCATGATCGCCATCCAACAAAGCGAGCGCAATGGTCGCGTGGTGGCCGCAACGCTGGTGCGCCCGGACGACGAAATCATGCTGATCACCGATCGCGGCGTGCTGGTTCGCACCCGCGTCTCCGAGATCCGTGAACTGGGCCGTGCCACCCAAGGCGTGACCCTGATCGCACTGGACGACGGCTCTAAACTGTCCGGCCTGCAACGCATCGTCGAAAACGATGCCAACGAAGGCTCGGCCGACGCCGAAACCCCGAACGAAGAAGGCACTGATCCCGGTGCTGCCGATGACGCTAACAAGGAATGAGCTTGAACAAGTCCCTGAAGATTTTGGCCGCCGCAACTCTGATTGCGTGTGCCGGCACGTCCTTCGCGCAAGGCGCTTCGACGCCCGCTCCCAGCGCCGCCAAGAAGGAGCTGATCGCCAAGATGATCCAGCTGCAACAGCCGGGCGTTGAGAACATCGCCCGCATGCTGATTCAGCAGCCGGTGGGCCAGATGATGCAAGGTGCGGGTCAGGCCCTGCAAAGCCAGGTTCCGGCTGACAAGCGGGAGGCTGTGGCCAAGGCCATCGAGGCCGATGTGCGCAAGTTCGTTGACGAAGCCTTGCCGGTGATGAAGGACAAGGGTTCCAAACTGTCCGCAGCCACCTGGGGTCCGATCTTGGACGAGAAGTTCAGCGAAGAAGAGCTCAAGCAAATCGTCGCTTGGTTGGACAGCCCGGTCAGCAAGAAGTACCAGCAAATCAGCCCCGAGATGCAAAACGCCTTGGCCCAGAAAATGATGGCTGAGGCCGGCCCAGGTTTGGACGCGAAATTCAAGACCCTGCAGCAAGCCACGGCCAAGAACTTGGGCATCACGCCCAAGCCTGCAGCCGCGACCCCAGCAGCCCCCGCGCCAGCACCGAAGAAGTAAGTCAGCGCGATCGACGCCAAACTCCTCCCGCCCACTCAGCTTTGAACCAATGAGCCAGCGCCCGTTCAATTTTTCTGCCGGCCCTGCCGCATTACCTGAAGAAGTTCTGCAGCAAGTCGCCGCCGAAATGTTGGACTGGCAAGGCTCGGGCATGAGCGTGATGGAGATGAGCCACCGGGGCGCCGAGTTCACCTCGATCGCCGAAGCGGCCGAGCGCGATCTGCGCGAGCTGCTGCAGGTGCCGGCCAATTTCCGCATCTTGTTCATGCAAGGCGGCGGCTTGGCCGAGAACGCCATCGTGCCGATGAATTTGTCGCGCGGCGGCAAGGTCGATGTGGTCGTCAGCGGTTCCTGGTCGAAGAAAAGCGCCCAGGAAGCACGCCGTTATGCCGACGTCCATGTGGCGGCCGACGGCGCAAGCAGCCGCTACACCGCCCTGCCCGCTGCCAGCACTTGGCAGTTGCGCAAGGATGCAGCCTATGTGCACTTGTGCTCCAACGAAACCATCGACGGCGTGGAGTTCCATGAACTCCCCGACCTGAAAGCCTTGGGCAACGATGCGCCGCTGGTGATCGACTGCTCATCGCAGCAACTGTCTCGCCCCATTGATTGGTCGCGTGTCGGCCTGGCTTTCGGCGGCGCGCAGAAAAACATTGGCCCCGCCGGCCTGACCTTGGTCTTTGTGCGGGAAGACTTGATGGGCCACGCCCTGAGCATCTGCCCCTCGGCCTTTGACTTCAAGACGGTGGCCGAAGCCAAGTCCATGTACAACACGCCGCCCACCTTTGGCATCTATGTGGCCGGCCTGGTGTTCAAGTGGCTGAAGGCCTTCAGCTATGCCGGCAAGACCGGTTTGGCCGCCATTGAACAACGCAATATCGACAAGGCGCAGCTGCTGTACGCGGCGCTGGACGCCTCGCCCCTGTTTGAAAACCGCGTGGCGGCCGACTGCCGCTCGCGCATGAATGTGCCCTTCTACCTGCGCGGCGCATTCAATACCGACACCCTCACTCAAGCCCTCCTGACCGGAGCGAAAGAGAGACAGCTGCTGCAACTCAAGGGCCACAAGTCCGTGGGCGGCATGCGCGCATCGATCTACAACGCCATGCCTCTTGAAGGCGTGCAGGCCTTGGTGGCCTATCTGAAGGACTTTGAGACCCAATATGGCTGAGAAACCAGCTGACAGCGCGGGCGTCAGCACCGCAGCTCCTGAACTCCTCGCCCTGCGCCAGCAGATTGATGCGCTGGACGCGCAACTCCTGACCCTGCTGAACGACCGCGCCCATGTGGCCGAGCAAGTCGGCGAAATCAAGCGCCGCGAAGGCTCGCCCTTCTTCCGCCCGGACCGTGTGGCGCAGGTGATCGAAAAGATCAAGACCGCCAACAAAGGCCCGCTGAAGGACGAACATGTGGCCGCCATCTGGCGCGAGATCATGTCCGCCTGCTTGGCGCTGGAGTCACCTCAGCGAGTCGCCGTGCTGGGGCCGCTGGGCACGTTTTGCGAGCAGGCCGCCATCGAGTATTTCGGCGGCGCCGCCGACCTGATTTACTGCAACAGCTTCGACGAAGTCTTCCATGCCACAGCCAGCGGCAGCGCCCAGTACGGCGTGGTCGGCGTGGAGAACATGACCGAAGGCGTGGTGACCCGCTCGCTCGACTTGTTCTTGCACACGCCCACCCATGTGGTCGGCGAGGTCAGCCTGCTGATCCGCCACAACCTGATGCGGCTGGACAATTCCTTGGACGGTGTTGAAGCCGTGCTGGCCCATCCGCAGGCGCTGGCCCAATGCCAGAACTGGCTGGCCAAGCATCTGCCCAATGCCGAGCGTCGCGCTGTTTCCAGCAATGCCGAAGGTGCGCGCCTCGCGGCCACCAACCCGGCGTGGGCCGCGATCGCCAGCGAACGCGCGTCCACTATTTTTGGCCTGCACATCGCCGCCCACGCCATCCAGGACGAGGCCTACAACCGCACGCGTTTTGCCGTCATCTGCCTGCCGCAAACCATGGCCACGCCGCCCGCCACCGGCAATGACTGCACCAGCCTGATCGTGTCGGTGCCCAACAAGCCCGGCGCCATGCATGATCTGCTGGTGCCGCTGAAGACCCATGGCGTTTCGATGACACGCCTGGAGTCGCGCCCGGCGCGCACCGGCCAGTGGGATTACTATTTCTACATCGATCTGGACGGCCACCCCACGCAGCCCCATGTGGCCGCGGCTCTGACCGAACTGCGCGAGCTGAGCGCCTTTTTCAAGGTCATTGGCTCCTACCCTCTGAAGGCATAGACCGGCGATGTTCGACCAACTTGGCGTGATCGGCTGCGGCTTGATGGGCGGCTCCTTCGCCCTGGCGCTGAAGAAAGCCGGCCTGGTCAAACGCGTGGTCGGCTACAGCAAGTCGCCCTCCACCACCGAGATGGCCAAGCGCTTAGGCGTCATTGATGTGGCGGCTGAATCGGCGCTGTTGGCCGTTTCGGGCTCCGACATTGTCTTGATCGCGGTACCAGTTTCGGCCACCGAATCAACGCTGAAAGCGATCCGCCATTTGGTGACGCCCAAGGTCTTGGTGATGGACGTGGGCTCGACCAAGGGCGATGTGGTGGCCGCGGCGCAGCGCGCCCTGGGCAAGCACATCAATGGCTTTGTGCCGGCGCACCCGATCACCGGCAAGGAATCGGGCGGCGTGCAAAACGCCGATGTGACGCTGTACCAGGACTGCCAGGTCATCCTCACCCCGCTGCCGCAGACCGATGCAGGTTTGGTGCAACGCGCCACCGATGTCTGGTCGGCGCTCGGCGCCCGCGTCTTGAAGATGACGCCGGAGAACCACGACACCGCGTTTGCCGCCGTCAGCCATTTGCCGCATTTGCTGGCTTTTGCCTACTTTCAATCGGTCGCCGCACAACCGGCCGGCCGCGATTTCCTGAGCCTGGCGGGCCCGGGATTCCGTGATTTCACCCGCATCGCCGCGAGCGAACCCTCGGTCTGGCGTGACATCCTGATGGCCAACAAGGCCGAGGTACTGGTGCAGTCGCAACGCTTCCGACAAGCACTGGATGCCATCGAAGCGCTGTTGAAAAACGATGACGCCGCAGCGCTGGAAGCCCGCATCCGACTGATCTCGGAAGCCCGCGCCCAGTGGCAATTGGCGGCACCGCGCCAGCCCAAGTAGACCGAGAGCGCAGGCGCATGCCGCGCGCGGCCCTCTACCGCAACTTTTTTTGCTGACACCATGTTCAAGATTCCTTTCCTCGACCTCCCGCCGCTGCGCAGCGCGGCCGGCACCGTGCGCTTACCCGGCTCCAAAAGCATCTCCAACCGCGTCTTGCTGCTGGCCGGCTTGTCGGAAGGCGTGACCGAGGTCCACGATCTGCTCGACAGCGATGACACCGCCGTGATGCTGGACTCGCTGAAGGCGCTGGGCTGCCATCTGGAAACCTCGGATCACGGCAAGCTGCGGGTCACCGGCATCGGCGGGCGCCTGAGCGTTGATGAAGCCAAGCTGTTCCTGGGCAATGCCGGCACGGCCATGCGCCCGCTGACAGCGGCTTTGGCAGTGTTGGCCGCCACCCAAGGCGGCCAGTTCGAACTGAGCGGCGTGGCACGCATGCACGAGCGGCCGATTGGCGACTTGGTCGATGCCCTGCGCTTGCTGGGCTGCAAGATCGACTGCCTGGGCCAAGAAGGTTATCCGCCCTTGAAATTGAGTGGCCCTTCCGCCCTGGACCTGAGCCAGCCCGTCAAGGTGCGCGGCGATGTGTCCAGCCAGTTCCTAACCGCGCTGTTGCTGGCGCTGCCTCTGGTTGCGACCGAGCAAGACGTGGTTATCGAGGTCATCGGCGAGCTGATCTCCAAGCCCTATATCCACATCACGCTGGAGCTCTTGAAGCGCTTTGGCATCCAGGTGCAGAGCGAGGGTTGGCAGCGCTTCACCATTCCCGCCGGCAGCCACTATCGCTCACCGGGTACGGTGCATGTGGAAGGGGACGCCTCTTCGGCCTCTTACTTTGTGGCCCTAGGTGCTTTGGCGGCCGTCGACAACCCTCTGCGCATTGAAGGTGTGGGCAGCGCCTCGCTGCAAGGCGATGTGCGCTTTGTGGAAGCGGCCCAGGCCATGGGCGCCAAGGTTGAAGCTGGGCCCAATTGGCTGGAAGTGCGCCGCGGTGCTTGGCCCTTGCGCGGCATCGAGCTGGACTGCAACCACATTCCCGACGCCGCCATGACCTTGGCCGTGATGGCCTTGTACGCCGATGTACCGACGCTGCTGAGCAATATCGCCAGCTGGCGCGTCAAGGAAACCGACCGCATCGCTGCCATGGCCACCGAGTTGCGCAAGCTCGGCGCTGAAGTAGAGGAAGGCCCGGACTGGCTGCGCATTCATCCGCTGAAGGCCTGGCGGGCTGCGGCCATCCATACCTATGACGATCACCGCGTCGCCATGTGCTTCTCGCTCGCCGCTTTCAACGGCCTGGTGGCAGATAAAACCCACGCCTCGGTGCCGGTGCGGATTCTGGAGCCGCATTGCGTGGCCAAGACCTTCCCCGACTATTTCGAAACCCTGTTCGAAGTCAGCAAGGCCCGCAGCAAAGACATCCCGGTGATCTGCATCGACGGACCCACCGCCTCCGGCAAGGGCACCCTGGCCGATGAAGTCGCCCACGCCTTGGGTTATGTGGTGCTGGACTCCGGCATGCTCTACCGCGCCAGCGGCCTGGCCGCGCAGCGGGCCGGGGTCGATCTGGATGACGGCCAAGCCGTGGCCGCCGTGGCCGCACGCCTGGACTTGCACTTCCGCAAAGGCCGCGTCACCCTGGGCGAAGATGACATCACCGAGGCCCTGCGCCTGGAAACCACCGGCCTCTTGGCCTCCAAGGTCGCCGCCCACCCCGAAGTGCGCCACGCGCTGAACCAATTGCAGCTGGATTACCGCCGCCTGCCCGGCTTGGTGGCCGATGGACGCGATATGGGCACGGCCGTATTCCCCGATGCGCCACTGAAGGTTTTTCTCACGGCAAGCGCCGCCACGCGGGCCGAGCGCCGCTACAAGCAATTGATTTCCAAGGGGATTTCGGCTAGTATCGCGGGCTTGCGTCAAGATTTGGAGGCGCGTGACTTGCAGGACAAATCCCGCAAGGCCTCGCCCCTAGCCCCTGCCGCAGATGCGCGCGAGCTCGACAACTCGGCTCTGTCCATTGAGGAATCAAAGGATTTGGTGCTGGCTTGGTGGGCTCAAGCGGGGCCGTTTGCAGACCAGCGTTGATCTGCAAAAGACTCAGTAACACGCCGGACCGGTCTTCCATTCGAACGTCAGTTCCCCAAGACCGGTCTTGTCCACAACCTAACCCGCGAAGCCGCAAGGCCCAGCACCCATCGTCCGCCGGTCAAACGCCTTGATCAGCTGGCCAGGAAACACCATGTCCCAAACCCAAACCACATCCTTCGCCGCCGGCTCTTTTGCCGCCATGTTCGAGGAGTCGCTGCAGCGCTCCGACCTGCGCGCCGGTGAAGTGATTTCCGCCGAAGTCGTGCGCATCGAGCACAGCTTCGTCGTCGTGAACGCAGGCCTCAAGTCTGAGTCCTACGTGCCAATCGAAGAATTCAAGAACGACCAGGGCGAGCTGGAAGTTCAAATCGGTGACTTCGTTTCCGTGGCCATCGACGCCATCGAAAACGGCTACGGCGACACCATCCTGTCGCGCGACAAGGCCAAGCGCCTGGCTTCCTGGCTGAGCCTGGAAACCGCGCTGGAGTCCGGCGACTTCGTGACCGGTACCGTTTCCGGCAAGGTCAAGGGCGGCCTGACCGTTCTGGTCAACGGCATCCGCGCCTTCCTGCCGGGTTCCCTGCTGGACACACGTCCGG
>NZ_JBMLSK010000035.1:0-1053 GCF_049240545.1 Roseateles sp.
CGGTCACCTTCACGCTGCCGGTCTGCGCGATGCGGCCGATGTCGTTGCGCGCCAGATCGATCAGCATGACGTGCTCGGCGCGCTCCTTGGGGTCGGCCAGGAGTTCGGCCTCCAGGGCCTTGTCCTGCTCGGGTGTGGCCCCGCGCGGACGCGTCCCGGCGATGGGGCGCACGGTGACGATCTGGCCGGGCTTGTCGGCCGGGCTGGCGCCAGCTGCAAGGGCTGAGGCCTGCTCCTGGCGCACCAGGATCTCGGGCGAGGCGCCCACGATCTGGAAGTCCCCCATGTCGTAGTAGTACATGTAGGGGCTGGGGTTGAGAGAGCGCAGCGCCCGGTACAGCGACAGCGGGCTCTCGGTGTAGCGCTTCTTCAGGCGCTGGCCCAGCACGATCTGCATGCAGTCGCCCGCGGCGATGCGGGCCTTGCCGCGCTCCACCGCGGCCTCGAACGCCGCCTTGGAGAACTCTCGCTCGACGGCGTAGCTGGGCCCGCGCTTGACCTGCGGCGCCGTGACGGAGTAGCGCAGCTTGTCGATCAGCACGGCCAGTCGCCGCTTGCCGTTGAACCAGGCGTCGGGCGTGCCCGGATCGGCCCAGACGATGAGGTACAGGCGCCCCGAGAGGTTGTCGATGACCGCCAGTTCCTCGGTCTGCAGCAACTGGATATCGGGCGTGCCGATGCCCCCGGGCTTGCGCACGCCGGCCAGCTTCTTCTCGATGAAGCGCACGGTCTCGTAGCCGAAGTAGCCGGCCAGGCCGCCGCAAAAGCGCGGCAGCCCCGGGCGCAGCGCCGGCTTGAAGCGGGCCTGGTAAGCGGCGATGAAGTCCAGCGGGTTGCCCTCGTGCGTCTCCACCACCCGACCGTCGGTGACGATCTCGCTGCGCTGCCCCGTGGCGCGCAGCAGCGTGCGGGCCGGCAACCCGATGAAGGAGTAGCGCCCGAAGCGCTCGCCCCCCACCACCGACTCCAGCAGGAAACTGTGGGCACTGCCACCCGCCAGCTTCAGGTACAGCGACAGCGGGGTTTCGAGGTCGGCAAAAGCCTCGGCGATGA
>NZ_JBMLSK010000036.1:0-1349 GCF_049240545.1 Roseateles sp.
CGCTTGCCTTGGCGACCGGTGCTGGGGCTGAAAGCCGGTCAGCCTTGGGCGTGGTGATCATGGGCGGCATTACGCTTTCGACCATCGTGACACTTTACGCCGTGCCGGCGCTTTATTTGCTACTGGCGCCCTATCCCAAGCCCATTGGTGCCATTGCGGCCAGGCTTGCGGATTTGGAAAAGCGCCCCGTTGCCAGCCACGGCCATCAGGCGGCGGAATAACGCTGCCACCGCGGCTCGGGGTGATTTCGCGCCCCGGATTTATCGGCTAGAGCGTTTTCCGTTCACGTTGGTTCACCGGAAACGCTCTAGACTGTGATGACATTAGGCTGCACCATAGCCTGAATTTCTGAGGTAGTTGGCGCATTCATGTGGTGGGAATGCATTGAGCAATGTACCGATGCGGCGCCATGTTGTTTCGACGGATCGTTCTGCGGCCTTTCGCAGGAGATGTTTGAGCTTGGCAAAGACTTGCTCAATCGGATTGAGGTCAGGGCTATAGGGCGGCAGGAACAGCAGCCTGGCACCTCTGGCCCTGATCGCGGCGCGAACGGCAGGTTTCTTGTGGCTGGAGAGATTGTCCATGACGACGATGTCTCCGGGCATGAGCGTCGGACAGAGATGTTCTTCGACCCATGCGGTGAAGCTGGCGGCGTTGATCGGCTGATCGAACACGAAGGGCGCATCGATCCGGTCGCAGCGGAGGGCTGCGATGAAGGTCATCGTTTTCCAGTGGCCGTAGGGCACCTTGGCATGGAGCCGCTGTCCGACTGGAGCCCAGCCTCGCAAGGGTGCCATGTTGGTCTTGGCCCAGGTCTCGTCGACGAAAACCAGGCGGCGAGGATCAGGTCGTCCCTGGAACTTCTTCCACTGCTCGCGACGCCGGGCGATCTTCGGGCGCAGTTGCTCGGCGGGAAGAACGCTTTTTTTTGAAGCTCAGACCTTCGGCGTGAGCGAAGCGCCAGACCTGAACATAGTCCACCTTTACGCCACGCTCGGCCAGCTCGGCCACCAGCCCCCGCAGGGTGAAGTCAGTCTTGGTTCGATCCAGCAGCCAGTCACGCAGTTCACCCGTCAGCAACCGGGGCTTGTGGCCACCAACCTTGCCAGGAGCCGGACTGCCTGACGCCCGGTAGCGCTGCGACCAGCGTACAACCGTCGCCGCGCTGATGCTCAAGGCCGCAGCAACCGTCCGAACACTCTCCCCAGCCACAACACGCGCTATCGCGCGCTCCCGCAAATCCATCGAATAGGGTCTGGTCATCGCCGCTGGCCTCCAAACCCAGCCAGCAGCTTGAATCAGAAAATCACGCCCACGTGAATCCCAATTCGATTCAATCAAACGTCATC
>NZ_JBMLSK010000037.1:0-1112 GCF_049240545.1 Roseateles sp.
TAGCCCGCGCCCTCGCCGGCGGGGTACAGGCCGCGCACGTTCAGGCTCTGCAGGTCGCGCCCGCGCGGGATGCGCAGCGGCGAGGAGGTGCGCGTCTCCACGCCCGTGAGCACGGCGTCCGCGCGTGAGAAGCCGGGAATCTGGCGCTCGAAGGCGGGCAGGGCTTCGCGGAGGGCTTCCAGCACCTTGCCGGGCAGGCTCTCGCGTCCGGGCTCGGCCAGGTCGGTCAGCGTCACGCCCGGTTTGTAGGAAGGCAGCACGTCGCCGAACTCGCGGGCCACGGCGCGGCCGTGCCGGCCGGCCACGAAGTCCCCCACCAGCTGCCCTGGGGCGCGGTAGCCGCCGCCGCCCAGCACGTAGGCGCGCGACTCCCACACCCGCTGGAAGGCGATGCCGTCCAGCGGCGATACGGGGCCGCTGCCGCCCGGGTCCAGGCGATAGTCCTCGGGCGAGATGCCCACCACGATACCGGCGTTGGCGTTGCGCTCGTTGCGCGAGTACTGGCTCATGCCGTTGGTGACCACGCGCTCGGGCTCCGAGGTGGCGGCCACCACCGTGCCGCCCGGGCACATGCAGAAGCTGTAGACCGAGCGGCCGTTGCGTGCGTGGTGCACCAGCTTGTAGTCGGCCGCACCCAGCAGCGGGTGGCCGGCGCTGGGCCCGAAGCGGGCGCGGTCTATCATGCCTTGAGGGTGCTCGATGCGAAAACCCACCGAGAAGGGCTTGGCCTGCAGCGCCACGCCCCGTCCGTGCAGCATGGCGAAGGTGTCGCGCGCGCTGTGGCCGACGGCCAGCACGACGTGGTCGGTATGCAGTTCCTCGCCGCTGGCGAGCACCAGGCCGCGCAGTTGGTGCTGCGCACCCGTCCCGCCGTGGTCTTCGAGCAGCAGGTCCGTCACCTGCTGCTCGAAGCGGATCTCCCCGCCCAGCGCTTCGATCTGGGCCCGCATCTTCTCGATCATGCTCACCAGCCGGAAGGTGCCGATGTGCGGCTTGCTGACGAACAGGATCTCCTCGGGCGCGCCGGCCTGCACGAATTCGGTCAGCACCTTGCGCGTGAGGTGGCGCGGGTCGCTGATCTGGCTCCAGAGCTTGCCGTCGGAGAACGTGCC
>NZ_JBMLSK010000038.1:0-30225 GCF_049240545.1 Roseateles sp.
CCCTCACTGGGCCGCCTCGCTCAAAAACTTACACCACCTCCTGGGACATCACCCCATTTCACGCCGAGCTTTGCTCGGTGGCTTTGAAGGGTAGATGGGATTCCAGCTCGTTCACATAACCGCGCATGGCCTGGCCTTCTTGGGCCAAAAAGTCAGCCACTGCATGGCTGAAATCCGGATGAGCCAGCCAGTGGCTGGAGCTTGTATTCACCGGCAGCAGCCCGCGCGCCATTTTGTGCTCGCCTTGGGCGCCGCCTTCAAAGCGCTCGTAACCCTTGTCGATGCACCAGGCCAAGGGCTGGTAGTAGCAGGCGTCGAAGTGCAGACAAGACACCGGCTCGGTGCAGCCCCAGTAGCGCCCGTAGGCCAGGCGCCGCTGCGGGTCCAAGGCGATCAATGAAGCGGCGACGCGCTGTTCACCGCGTTTGGCAATGAAGAGCAGCCAGTGCGGTGCCATGCGCTGCGCCATCAAGCTAAAGAACTCTCGGCTCAGATAGGGCGTGCTGTGGTGGGCGCGGTAGGTCAGTTGGTAGCAGTGGTAGAAAAAGTCCCAGTCGGCCTCGGTGATTTGAGGGCCTTCACGGACTTCAAAAACAATGCCGGCGTCCACGACCCGGCGCTGCTCCTGCTGGATCTTCTTGCGCTTGTCTCGCTGCATTGCGGCGAGGAAGTCCTCAAAACTCGCGAAGGGCAGGGGATGTCGGTTTTGCCAATGGAATTGCACGCCGCTGCGTTGCAGCCAATGCTGGCTGTTGGCGGCGGCAAGGTCTGAAGCGTCGCCGAACAACAGATGGGCAGACGACAAGCCCTGCTGCTTGGCCAAGGCCTGCAGGCCTCGTAAAAGCAGCTCGCGGCTCTGGGCATCTTGAGCCAGCAGCCGGCTGCCCGGCACCGGAGTGAAGGGCACGGCCACCAGCAGCTTCGGGTAATAGGCCAGACCATGGCGGCGGTAGGCATCGGCCCAGGCCCAGTCGAACACATACTCGCCGTAGGAGTGGCTCTTCAGATAGGCCGGGCAGGCGGCGACTAACTCATCACCTCGACTGAGGCTGAGAAACTGTGGCTGCCAGCCGGTCTCGGCCGTCGCGCTGCCGGAATCATGCAGGGCTTGCAGATACTCCAAACGCATAAAAGGGCTGGGCGCCTCTTGGCTCTCCAGCAGCGCATTCCAGGCTTCCAGCGGCAACTCGCCCGGCTCGGTGTGAACCCGAATGACATAATCAGCCGAGCTGTTTTTCATCTTTGATTCTTCATCTCTACGTCATGCCTTTGATCGCCGCACTTGCCCAAATCAACGTCACTGTCGGTGATCTCGCAGGCAATGCGAAAAAAATTGTCGAGTTCGGTCGCCGTGCTCATGCCGCCGGCGCCCGACTGCTGCTGACGCCCGAGCTGAGCCTGTGCGGCTATCCGCCGGAAGACCTGTTGCTGCGGCCGGCTTTTATGCAGGCCTGCGATGAGGCTTTGCGTGGAATCGCTGAAAGCTTGGCGGATTGCGAGGGCTTGCATGTGGTGGTAGGGCATCCGCATCAGGAGCAGGGTCAGCGCGATCTTAGGTCCAAGAGCTGGGCCGTGCCGGCGCGCTTCAATGCGGCCTCATTGCTGGCAGGGGGACAGGTCTTGCAGACTTATTGCAAGCGCGAGTTGCCCAATTACCAAGTCTTTGATGAGCGGCGCTATTTCATCTCGGGCCGCGATGCTGGGGCCGAGCCCGTGGTATTCGAGGTCGAGGGCCAACGCTTCGGCCTGTTGATCTGCGAGGACGCTTGGTTCGACGAACCAGCGCGTGCCGCCAAGGCTGCGGGTGCCCAAGTGCTTTGCGTCTTGAATGCCTCGCCTTTCCACCTCGGCAAGGTGCAAGAGCGCGAGCAGCGCATGGCGGAGCGCGCTCGCGACGTCGGCTTGCCGCTGCTGTATGCCCATTTGGTGGGCGGGCAAGACGAGGTGGTGTTTGACGGCGCCTCTTTCGCCCTCGATGCGCAAGGCGAGTTGGCGGCTCGCGCGCCGGTCTTTGAAGAAGATTTGACGCTGATCGAGTTGAAGCCTGCAGGCGGTGTCAGCGGCCACATCGTGCCTTTGCCCAGCCTGGAAGCGCAGGCCTGGGCGGCGCTGGTGACGGGTGTACGCGACTACATCGGGAAGAACGGCTTCCCTGGCGCCTTGATCGGCTTGTCGGGCGGCATTGACTCGGCCTTGGTGCTGGCGGTGGCCGTGGACGCCTTGGGCGCCGACAAGGTGCGCACCGTCATGATGCCTTCGCCCTATACCGCCGACATCTCTTGGATTGATGCTCGCGAAATGGCGGCACGCCTGGGCGTGCGTTACGACGAAAAGTCCATCGTGCCCATGTTTGAGGCCTTCAACGCCAGCTTGGCGGATGAATTCAAAGGGTTGGCGCTGGATGCGACCGAGGAGAACATCCAAGCCCGCATCCGTGGCACTTTGCTGATGGCCTTGTCGAACAAGTTTGGCTCCATCGTGCTGACTACCGGCAACAAGAGTGAAATGGCCACCGGCTACTGCACCTTGTACGGCGATATGGCGGGTGGCTTTGCGGTCATCAAAGACGTGGCCAAGACCTTGGTGTTCCGTCTGGCGCGTTGGCGCAATGAGCAGCCGACGCTGCGTCTGGATGGTTCGGTGTTCACCACCGAGCCGGTGATCCCCGAACGCATCATCACCCGGCCACCCTCGGCCGAATTGAGGCCCGACCAGAAAGATCAGGACAGCCTGCCGCCCTACGAAGTTTTGGACGCGATTTTGGCGCGCTATATGGAAGAGGATCAGTCCTTGGCGGAGATTGTGGCGGCCGGTTTTGACGAGGCCGATGTGGAGCGGGTCACCCGGCTGATCAAGATCAATGAATACAAACGTCGCCAGGCGCCGATCGGCATTCGCATCACGCACCGCGCTTTTGGGCGCGACTGGCGCTATCCGATTACATCGAAGTTCCGTGCTTAAATCGCGGCCAAGTCCAGACCCTTTTCGGAGCCTTTTTTATGAAGCAAATCACCGCCATCATCAAACCCTTCAAGTTGGATGAGGTTCGCGAATCCTTGGCCGAGGTTGGCGCGTCGGGTTTGACCGTGACCGAAGTGAAGGGCTTTGGCCGCCAAAAAGGCCATACCGAGCTCTACCGTGGGGCGGAATACGTGGTGGACTTCTTGCCTAAGGTGAAGGTTGAGGTCGTGGTCAAGGATGAAGATGTGGAGCGCTGCATCGACGCCATCTTGAAGGCCGCCAAGACGGGCAAGATCGGTGATGGCAAGATCTTCGTTACGCCGGTGGAGCAGGTGGTGCGGATTCGCACCGGCGAGACCGACGAAGAAGCGGTCTAAGGCTCAAACCGATCGGAGGGTCGAGCCGCTACTTGCGGCTCAGGCCGTGGCGCCGAAGCGCTGCCACAACACGGTCAACCAGATGCCGGCGCTGAGCAGCAAAGACAGCAGCACGGCTGCGCTGGCGAGGTCTTTGGCGCGCTTGGACAGATCATGCATCTCGAAGGAGACGCGGTCGATGGCCGCCTCTATTCCTGAATTCAAGAGTTCCACAATCAAGACCAATACTAGCGAGCCAAGCAATAGGGTGGTTTGAACCCAGTCCTGCCCCAGCCAAAAAGCCAGGGGGGTGGCAATGATCAGCAGCCAAACCTCTTGGCGAAAAGCACTTTCGCCCGAGTAGGCCGCTCGAAGTCCGGCTATGGAATACCCCGCCGCCCTCAAAATCCTATCCAGGCCGGTTCGGCCCTTGTAGGGATTGCTCATCGTTTGGGCGGCAATTGCGTGATCAGGCGGGTCGCGCACAGGGCGTCATGCAGGAACTGGCGCTGTGGATGAAAGCGGGCCACAGTGGCATAGACCAACACGCCGAAGAACAGACACCCGAAGATGGCTCCGCCCCCCCGTACGTCCATCACCCAGGCGATCAGCAAGGCCGGCAAAAACCACAACCAGCTGAGGACATAGCGCGCCAGCGCACGGCCCTGGGTGAGGGCTCGACCATGGACGTCGACCACGCGGATATGCCAGGCCTTCATCGCGACAGTTTGGCCGCCATGCGTCCAGAACCAACAAAAATAGATGGCCAGGACGATGAACAGAAAACCTTGCAGCGCATGCTGACCCTGCAGGGCGTGGCGTTGCTGGGTCAAGGCTGAAAACAGATAGCCGGCGATAAAGACGATGCCAAACAGCAGTACCCCTTCATAGATGAAGGAGGCCATCCGGCGTGCAAGGCCAGGAAAGGCGAGTTGGGGTTCAAGCGGCTGATCCGAGGAGGGATGGAGGGGGGCGGACATCAACTGGTCGGACTCGTGTCGGCGCTGCGCTTTTTCGGCAGCAGGGTTTTGCTGTCCACCAACTCAGGGTGGGCCAGAATTTTCGTGTCACCGGCTTGCTGATGAGGCGGCGCCACACGCCCTGTAGTGATCAGAACTGTGGTGGCCCCTGGTTTAGCTTGCAGCAAAGAGGTGGCAACGGGCTTGGGTGCTATCTTCTGGCTGACCCCGGGGACAAGGTTTGACTTGACTTGAGGTGTCGCAGTCGCAACTTTGCTCGCTGCAGCAGGGGTGAGCTTTTGGCGTTGTTGCTCTTGCTTCAGCGCTGCTTTGTCGGCCAGTTGTTGACGTTGCTCGGGGGGAAGGGCCTGATAGGCTTCCCACTTGGCTTGGCGTGTATCCGCGTCCAATTTCTTGGCAACTTGGAATCCGATTCTGGCTTCTTGTCTTTGCGCCGGGCTGAGTAGCGCCCAATCACGCATGCGCTCTTGCATGCGCGCCTGGTCCTCGGGGGCGAGCGATGAAAAACGGGCGGCAACCTCCAGCCATTGGCTGCGCCGAGCGGCATCCAAACCGTTCCAGTCTTGCTCCAATGGCGCAAGAATCTGACGCTGCGCCGCATCCAGCGCTTGCCAGTTGGGTGCTGGTCGCAGTCGGGTTGGGTTGGGCGCGGGGGGCGGCACAACAGGCCGAGCAGACTCGGGTGATGGCACTGTCGTCGTCACCGCGCTTGCTGCGGTGTCGGCCGCTTGAGCTTCTGATTGGGCGCAGGCGGCCGAGGCGAAGCCAAGTCCAATGGCGGCGAGTAGACCTGAGCGCCAACTCAAACGATGAAGGGGGCTGGGTTCGATGTCTGGCAGCAATCCAACGCTAAGCTTCATGCAGAACCGGTCACTCTTGCTCATCGCTGAGGTATTCCTTGAACCCAGGGTCGCTGTAGGCTGCCGGCGGCAATTTGTCGGACAACAGGCCCGTATCCAACTCAGCCGCAGCAAGAATTTGTTCGTACCAGTGGCTTTGCTGGATCAGCCACATGCCCAAGACCAGCAAAAGCAGAGGGAAAATGGTGCTGAGCTTTTGCCAACGGGGCGTTGCGCCTTTGCCCAGGACCAGGGAAGGCCCCGCGCTCAATACAGGCGTATTTGATGCGGTCTGCACTTGTTCGGTGCGCGCGTTGCGTGCCGTCAGCAAGGCTTGTTCACGGGCAAAGCGCAAGCGCTCAGAAACACCCTCGGGCAGGGATTCACTTTGCTCGCTCAAGCCGGCCGCCACGCGCAGGCCAAAACGCGTCACCTGGGTGTTCAGGCGAGACTGTGCGTCTTGTGTGAATTGCGCTTTGTATGACTCATTCATAGCGTGATCCCCTTGGCTTTCAGTGATTTTGCCAATGTGTGTGTGGCCCGAGAACAGTGTGTTTTTACACTGCCTTCCGAGCAGCCCATGACAAGTGCCGTCTCTGCGACGTCCATTTCCTCCCAGTAACGCAGCAGGAAGGCTTCCCGTTGACGTTCGGGCAGCTCGGCAACTTCAGATTCAATGACCTGCAATATCTGTGCCCGGGAAACCTCGTCGGCCGCGCTGAGTGCGCCCAGCGCGCCGTCCTGGCTTTCCAGCATTTCCAAGAGGTTGAAGTCGCCGTCCGGATCGCTCGATTCAAAGTCCGACATGTTTTGCATGACGGCACTGCGCACCTTTTTGCGCCGAAACCAATCCATGGTGGCGTTGGAAAGGATGCGCTGAAACAACAGCGGCAGCTCGGATGCCGGCCGGTCGAAGTACTTCTCCGCCAGTTTGATCATGGCGTCCTGCACGATGTCCAGGGCCGTATCGTCGTCGCGGACCATATAGGCGGTGCGCTTGAAGGCCCGTCGGTCGACCGTGCGTAGAAAATCGTTGAGTTCTTTGTCGGTGGCCAAGGAGGGTGCGGGACGGGCCCGATGCAGGCAAAACAGCGCGAATTATTGCATTGTGGGAGTGAACTCTAGAAGGCTTGCCCGAATGCATGCAAAGTCCAGTGCATAATGTTGCTTCGCACAATGAACATCTGGTCTCAAGTTGGCCGCCCGACCGGGGCACCATCTCTTTGATCGCGCAGGTTCCGAGTCCACCTCACAAGGGTGCGAGTAGGAGCACCAATGGTTTTTCGTTAGAGAAATTCACAAAGGTTCGAAATGGACATGTCTAGCGCGGAAGTCAAGCGTGCCCACGCGGCACAGCCTCATTCCCAAAGTAATTCTTCTTCCTCTGAGCTGAATGGCTCCGAGATCTTGGTTCGTTGCTTGCAGGCTGAAGGTGTTCAATACCTTTGGGGCTACCCGGGCGGCGCAGTGCTCTATATCTACGACGCACTGTACAAACAAGAAACCATCCAACACGTCTTGGTGCGCCATGAGCAGGCTGCTGTGCATGCCGCCGATGGTTACGCCCGCGCCTCCGGCGATGTAGGCGTGGCTCTGGTGACCTCGGGTCCGGGTGTGACCAATGCCATCACCGGCATTGCCACTGCCTATATGGATTCCATCCCCATGGTGATCGTGACCGGCCAGGTGCCGACGCCCGCCATTGGCCTGGATGCCTTCCAGGAATGCGATACCGTCGGCATTACCCGCCCCATCGTCAAGCACAACTTCCTGGTGAAGGATGTGCGTGATCTGGCGATGACGATGAAAAAGGCCTTCCACATCGCCCGCACCGGCCGTCCCGGCCCGGTGGTGGTGGACATCCCCAAGGATGTCTCGATGGCCAAGCTGGGTACTGCTTTTGAGTACCCGCGTCATGTGGAGATGCGCTCCTACAACCCGGCGCGCAAGGGACACTCAGGTCAGATTCGCAAGGCGGTGCAATTGCTCTTGCAAGCCAAGCGTCCTTACATTTACTCGGGCGGCGGCGTCATCCTCGGTGAAGCCTCGGCCGAGTTGCGCGAGCTGGCCAATCTGTTGGGTTACCCCTGCACCAACACCTTGATGGGCCTGGGCGCAATCGCCGCCAGCGACCCCAAGTTCCTCGGCATGCTTGGCATGCATGGCACTTACGAAGCCAATATGACCATGCAGCACTGCGATGTGTTGCTGGCTGTGGGCGCTCGTTTTGATGACCGCGTGATCGGTAACCCCAAGCACTTCGCCCAAGTGGAGCGCAAGATCATCCATGTGGATATCGACCCTTCGTCGATCTCCAAGCGGGTGCGGGTTGACATCCCCATCGTCGGTGACGTCAAGGACGTGCTGCAGGAATTGATCTTCCAAATCAAGGAAGCGCAAGCCAAGCCCGATTCGGCCTCTATCAACGCTTGGTGGAGCCAGATCAATGAATGGCGCCGCCGTGAATGCCTGGCTTACAAAACTTCCAGCGAGGTGATCAAGCCGCAGATGGTGGTCGAGACCTTGTGGAACCTGACCAAGGACCGTGACGCCTACATCACCTCGGATGTGGGGCAGCACCAGATGTGGGCGGCCCAGTTCTACCGCTTTGAAGAACCGCGCCGCTGGATCAACTCCGGCGGCCTGGGCACCATGGGCGTGGGCTTGCCCTATGCCATGGGCATCAAGCTGGCCAAGCCCGAGTCGGACGTGTTCTGCGTCACCGGCGAAGGCTCCATCCAGATGTGTATTCAAGAGCTCTCGACCTGTCTGCAGTACCAGACACCGGTCAAGATCGTCTCCTTGAACAACCGCTACCTGGGCATGGTGCGGCAGTGGCAAGAGCTGGACTACGGCAAACGCTACTCGCACAGCTATATGGAAGCGCTGCCAGACTTCGTCAAGCTGGCCGAAGCCTATGGCCATGTGGGCCTGCTGGTGGAAAAGCCCGGCGATGTCGAAGGCGCCTTGAAAGAGGCAATTCGCCTGAAGGACCGCACGGTCTTTCTCGACATCCGCACCGATCCGACCGAGAACGTCTGGCCCATGGTCCAGGCGGGCAAGGGTATTTCGGAAATGCGTCTGGGGTCTGAGGACCTGTGAGGTGATGAAGTCAAGCCTGTTGCCCGAGCGTTACCGCGCCGGGTGATGGGTTTGGCGGATTCGCCTTATTCAGCCTTGACCATAGTCCAGACATCCCTCCCATCGAATAGCGTGGCCAAGAGTCTGCAGTTACCGCTGCAGGCTTGAAGAGCGCGAAGGACGAGACCCCCATGAAGCACATCATTGCATTGCTGATCGAGAACGAGCCGGGCGCGCTGTCGCGCGTGGTGGCGCTGTTCTCGGCCCGTGGCTACAACATTGAGAGCCTGACCGTGGCGCCGACCGAGGACCCCTCGCTGTCGCGCATGACCATCGTCACCACCGGCTCTGACGAGGTGATCGAGCAAATCACCAAGCACTTGAATCGTTTGATCGAAGTGGTCAAGGTGGTGGACCTCACCGAAGGCAATTACACCGAGCGTGAGCTGATGCTGATCAAGGTGCGTGCCGTCGGTAAGGAGCGCGAAGAAATGAAGCGCACCGCCGACATCTTCCGTGGCCGCATCATCGATGTGACCGAGAAGACCTACACCATCGAGTTGACCGGCGACTCCTCCAAGCTCGATGCCTTCATCGATGCGATTGATCGCGCCTCAATTCTCGAGACGGTGCGCACTGGAACTAGCGGCATTGGCCGTGGTGAGCGCATTCTTCGCGCCTGATGAATCACCCCCGAAGCGCTTCGCGCTCCCCCTCGAGGGGGCGAGCCCTGTGGCCCGGCAAAGCCGGTTCCACGGGCTCCGCTTGGATTGACCGTGGCGCGTGACGAAGCCGCATCACATACCAACCCACTACAAGTTTTTTCCTGGAGCACGACATGAACGTTTTTTACGACAAGGACGCTGACCTGAGCCTGATCAAGGGCAAGAACGTCACCATCATCGGCTACGGCTCACAAGGCCATGCCCACGCACAAAACCTGAACGACAGCGGCGTCAAGGTCACCGTCGGTCTGCGCCGTAACGGCGCCTCCTGGGCCAAGGCTGAGAACGCCGGCCTGAAGGTTGCCGAGATCGCCGAAGCGGTGAAGGCTGCCGACGTGGTCATGATCTTGCTGCCTGACGAGCAAATCGCCGATGTCTACAAGAACGAAGTCGAGCCCAATATCAAGCGGGGCGCTTCTTTGGCCTTCGCTCACGGCTTCAACGTGCACTACGGTCAAGTCACGCCCCGCGCTGACCTGGATGTTTGGATGGTGGCGCCCAAGGCTCCCGGCCACACCGTGCGCGGCACCTACGCCCAGGGCGGCGGCGTGCCTCACCTGATCGCTGTCTATGCCGACAAGTCGGGCAAGGCGCGTGATCTGGCCCTGAGCTACGCCTCGGCCAATGGCGGCGGCAAGGCCGGCATCATCGAAACCAACTTCCGCGAAGAAACTGAAACCGACCTGTTCGGTGAGCAGGCGGTGTTGTGCGGTGGTGCGGTGGAGCTGATCAAGGCAGGCTTTGAAACCCTGACCGAAGCCGGCTATGCGCCTGAAATGGCCTACTTCGAGTGCTTGCACGAGCTGAAGCTGATCGTGGACCTGATCTACGAAGGCGGCATCGCCAATATGAACTACTCGATCTCGAATAACGCCGAGTATGGTGAGTATGTGACCGGCCCACGCGTCGTCACCGAAGCCACCAAGAACGCAATGCGTCAGTGCCTGAAGGACATCCAGACCGGCGAATACGCCAAGAGCTTCATCCTGGAAAACAAGGCCGGCGCACCGACACTGCTGAGCCGCCGTCGCCTGACCGCTGAGCACCCGATTGAGCAAGTGGGTGAGAAGCTGCGCGCGATGATGCCTTGGATCAAGAAGAACCGTCTGGTGGACCAGTCCAAGAACTGATTTTTGAACTGAGCCTCCAAAGCCGCGCAGCCAGCAGCTGCGCGGCTTTTTTCTTGCCGGCCTGTTGTATCCTCCCGCCCATGAGTGATTCCAAAAACAAGACCCGTCCAGAACTGCTGGATGACGACGAAGACGGCGTGTTGGAAGCCCCTCGTCCACGTCGCAAGGGCATTTATGTGCTGCCCAACGCCATCACCTTGGCGGCGCTGTTCTCGGGCTTTTATGCCATCGTGATGGCCATGAACGGCCGCTTTGAAGTGGCGTGTATCTCGATCTTCTGCGCTGCTGTCTTGGACAGCTTGGATGGCCGGGTGGCTCGCATGACCAATGCGCAAAGCGCGTTTGGTGAGCAAATGGACAGCTTGTCCGATATGGTCAGCTTCGGTGCCGCGCCCGCTTTGATCGTCTACATCTGGGCTTTCAAGGATATGGGCAAGCTGGGCTGGATTCCGTCCTTTGTTTACATCTCGGGCGCGGCGCTTCGGTTGGCGCGCTTCAATGTCAATATTGGCGTGGTCGACAAGCGCTTTTTCCAAGGCCTGCCCAGCCCGGCTGCGGCTGCGGTGGTGATCGGCATGATCTGGGCTTTTGACGATGCCGGCTTCAAGCAGGTGACCCAGTTGCCTTGGGTGGTCTGGACCGCTTTCGGCCTGACTTTGTTTGCGGGCCTGTCGATGGTGACCAATGCGCCGTTTTATAGCTTCAAAGTGGTGGGCGCCCGTCGCACCGTGCCCTTTGTGGTCTTGGTCGCAATCGCTCTCGCCATCGTGCTGATCAGCCAAAACCCGCCACTGGGCTTGTTTGCGATTTTCTGCGCCTATGCCTTGTCGGGTTATGTCATTTACGGCTGGCGCAAAGCCAAGGGGCGTCCGGTCAGCATGATTGCCACATCGACGGACGAGCCCGATGAGAAGGGCTTGCACCACTGAGTTTGTGCAAGTTGCCGTGCTATATTGAAGCCATGACGTTTCACACTGCATCCGCGCTGCTACTAGCCATCGAGCCTCGGGCCCGCTGATCGCACACGTCAAGAGCTTTCCGCATCAAAGGCCCGCCAAGCAAGTGCTTCGCGGGCTTTTTTGTTTTTCAACCTGGCCTTTTTGGAGATTCCCATGGCTGATCAGTTGATCATCTTCGACACCACTTTGCGCGATGGCGAGCAGTCGCCCGGCGCTTCGATGACGAAGGACGAAAAGCTGCGCATTGCGCGCCAGTTGGAACGACTGCGTGTGGATGTGATCGAGGCCGGTTTTGCTGCATCCAGCAACGGGGACTTTGAGGCCGTCAAGGCAATTGCCGACGCTGTGCGTGAGAGCACGATTTGTTCGCTGGCAAGGGCCAACGACCGTGACATCGCTCGCGCAGCCGAAGCGCTGAAGGGTGCAGCCCGCTCGCGAATCCACACCTTCATTGCCACCAGCGAACTCCATATGGAGAAGAAGCTGCGTATGACCCGTGAGCAGGTTTTGGAGCAGGCGATTCAAGCCGTGCGTTTTGCGCGTAACTTGACCGACGACATTGAGTTCTCGCCCGAGGACGGCTACCGCTCCGACCCTGAATTCTTGGCGCGTGTTGTCGAGGCCGTGATCAAGGAGGGGGCCCGCACCATCAACATTCCCGACACCGTTGGCTATGCGATCCCCGAGTTGTACGGGAATTTCATCAAGACCTTGCGTGAGCGTGTGCCCAACTCCGATCAGGCCATCTGGTCGGTGCATTGCCATAACGATTTGGGGATGGCGGTGGCCAATTCCTTGGCGGGTGTTCAGATCGGCGGCGCCCGCCAGATTGAATGCACCATCAATGGCTTGGGCGAGCGGGCCGGTAACTGTTCGCTGGAAGAGGTCGTGATGGCGGTCAAGACCCGTCGCGACTACTTTGGACTCGATTGCCGGATCGATGCCTCGCAAATCGTGCCGGCGTCGCGCCTGGTGTCGCAGACCACCGGCTTTGTGGTCCAGCCCAACAAGGCGGTGGTGGGCGCCAATGCCTTCGCCCATGCCTCGGGCATCCATCAGGACGGCGTCCTGAAGGCGCGGGACACCTACGAGATCATGCGCGCCGAAGATGTGGGTTGGAGTGCCAACAAGATCGTGCTGGGTAAGCTCAGCGGCCGCAATGCCTTTAAGCAACGTCTGCAAGAACTGGGTATCTCTTTGGAGTCTGAGGCCGAGGTCAATGCGGCTTTCGTCCGGTTCAAGGATCTGGCTGACCGCAAGAATGAGATCTTCGATGAAGACATCATTGCCTTGGTGATGGATGAGTCGGTGACGGCGGAGCAGGAGCACTTCCGTCTGGTTGCCTTGGCTCAGCGTTCCGAGATGGGGGAGCGACCCCACGCTACTGTGGTCTTTGCCGCCGGCGCGGTCGAGCATCGCATGGAGAGCGATGGCAACGGTCCCGTCGACGCGGTGCTAAGAGCGATTGAGTTGGCCGCTCAAAGTGGCGCCGAGATGTTGCTCTATTCGGTCAATGCCATCACCAGCGGAAGCACAGAATCGCAAGGCGAAGTCACGGTTCGTTTGCAGCAAGCGGGTCGGGTGGTCAATGGCGTCGGGGCTGATCCGGATATTGTGGTGGCATCAGCCAAGGCATATTTGAGCGCATTGAACAAGCTGCAAAGCAAGATAGAGCGAGTCGCGGCGCAAGGTTGAGGGGAAGTGCCGCTGGCCCCTTTTGCCTTGTGTGGGCGGGTCAGCGGTGTGACCATTCAAGGATCAGGAGCCGGAGTTCTGATCTGAGTCGAAGTTCAGCTTGAAGAGCCGCACCTAAGCATTTGATCTTGCTAGTATTTTCTACATAACCTACACTGCAACTCAGTAGCTGGGGCCTGGATTGAAGACTGTTTCCTCTTTTTTGACATCGATTGCTTTGAGCGCGGCGCTCGGCTTGGTGGGTTCGCTCGCGATTGCACCAGACGCTCTGGCGTCAACTGCGAACAAGTCGGCCAAGAGTTCCAAGGCCAGTAGCGCTAAACAGGTGTCCAGCAAGAAAGTCCGTGCCGCCAAGCCGGCCGCTCGGAGCACCCGCAAGGCGGTGGTGGTCGCGGCTTCGGCGGGTGCGGCCGTTGTGGCGGCCAAGCCCACCTTCGGTCAGTTGTATGGTCTCCATGAGGAAAAAGACCCGCTTGACTTGAAGTCGAGTGTGGCCCTGGTGATTGACCAAGACACCAACGAAGTCTTGTTTGCCAAGAACTCCCAGGCGGTGCTGCCAATCGCCTCGATCACCAAGCTGATGACGGCCTTGGTGGTGGTGGAAGCCAATCAGTCCATGGACGAAAAGCTGACCATCAGCGAAGAAGACATCGACTCCGAAAAAGGCACACGCTCACGCTTGAGCATCGGCACGACGCTCACGCGTGGCGAGATGATGCATTTGGCCTTGATGTCCTCCGAGAATCGAGCTGCCAATGCGCTGGGTCGCTACTACCCGGGTGGTTTGGAGGCTTTTGTTCCGGCCATGAATCGCAAGGCCCAATCGCTGGGCATGTATGACACCCACTATGTGGAGCCCACAGGCTTGTCCAGCCGCAATCAGAGCAGCGCGAAGGATTTGGCTGCGCTGGTCAAGGTGGCTCATGGTTTCCCCTTGATTCGTGAGTTGTCCACTTCAAAAGAGTACCAAGTCGCACTCGGGCGCAGGCAGGTTGCTTTCCACAGCACCAACGGCTTGTTGAGCAGCCCCTCGTGGGATATCGGCTTGCAGAAAACCGGTTTCATCAACGAGGCCGGTCGTTGTTTGGTGATGCAGGCGCGCTTGGCGGGCCGTAAGTTGATCTTGGTGTTTTTGGATTCCACCGGAAAGTACTCCCGGATGGGGGATGCGGAGCGCATTCGTAAGTGGCTCAGCAGCAATCCTTCCGCGTTGGCACAGCCGTCGATGAAGGTGGCCAGCTGAGGCTCTTGTTCGCTCCGGGGGCCTAGATCTCAAAAAAACGCGCTCAAGAGCGCGTTTTTTCATGGTGCACTGTGATCAGCCTCGGTATCCCAAGGCTGCTGAAATCTGGGTCACTGTCTCTTTGAGTTTTTGCATCCAGGACTCTTCCAAGCGATCGGCAGGGGCAGAGATCGAGAGCCCTGCGATCAATTTGGCTTGGTCGTCATAAATGCCCGCCGCCATGCAGCGCACGCCCAACTCAAGCTCCTCATCATCGCGAGCGACGCCGCGCTGGCGAACCAAGGCCATTTCGCGCTCCAGCGCATTGATGTCGGTCAGACTGTTGCGGGTGTGCCCCGCTAGGCCGGTACGGGTCGCATAGGCCCGCACACGCACCGGGTCATCGCTGGCGAGGAATAACTTGCCCACCGAGGTCAGATGCAGCGGCGCTCTGCCGCCCACGGCCCGAACCACCTGCATGCCGGATCGCTCACTGTAGGTGCGTTCGATGTAGACGATCTCATCGCCTTGGCGAACCGAAAGATTGACGGGCTGATGGGTGAATTTGTGCAGCTCGCGCATTGGGGCCAGCGCCGCATCGCGCACGTCCAGGCGTGCCTTGACCAAATTGCCGAGCTCCAGCAGCCGCATCCCCAGGCGATAGCTCCCCGCTTCGGGCCGGTCTACGAAGCGACCCAATGCCAGGTCATTCAAAATGCGGTGTGCGGTGGAGGGGTGGAGTCCGGTGCTGGCGCTGATGTCTTTCAGCGAAACAGGGTCTTGATGGCTGGCCAAGACGTCCAGCAACGAAAACATGCGTTCCAGAACCTGGATGGCGGGTGTTTGATCCTCTTTGTTTTTCATGCCTTCATTGTGCTGGAGATTGTTTTGTTTTGTATCGTGAAAAGTAGATTCAATCCTCGACAGATTCCCCTGGGTCTCGATCTCGCAACACGCGGGGCGAATTCCGGTTCGCGAAATGAATCAGGCGAGCGGAAGAATGGCCTGGTCCCCTGGGTGTTGGTGTTGCTCGCGATGGTGGGGCTGCTCTCGCCGGCTTTTGGCGCAGCGCAGGAAGGCACGCCCGCCGCCGCGGCTTCCGCGACCGTACCAGCTGTTGGCGCAACACTGGCTCCTTCCGCCGCCACTTGGCTGCGCATGCCCAAGCTGCAGGGACGCTTGAATGCGGCTGATTTGGGTCTGCTGATCAATACGGCCGACCCGTACTCGGTTGCGGTGGGTGCGTATTACGCCGAACGCCGCAGCATTCCGGAGCAGAACATTCTGCGTGTCAAGCTGCCGCTGCGCGCCAGCCTGGGAGTCGCAGAATTTGCGGCTTTGCAAAAACAGATCCAAGAGCGGCTGGGTCCTCAGGTTCAGGCCTTGGCGTTGGCTTGGCGGCAGCCCTACGCGGTGGAGTGCAACGCCATCACGGCGGCTTTGGCGATGGGTTTTCAGCCGGAGATTTGCGCGCAAAGCTGCGCACCGTCCAAGGTGTCCCCGTATTTTTCCTATCTGGGAGCCAAGCCTTTCACTGATTTGGGCATGCGTCCGGCCATGCTGTTGGCGGCGCGCAGTATTGAAGCGGGACAGGCCTTGATTGACCGAGGGATTGCTTCCGATCAGAGTTTGCCGGGATTTGCTGCGGTCAATGCCTACTTCGCGAGCACGCCGGACGCGGCTCGCAATGTGCGCGCCAGTCTCTTTCCGCCGGAAGCCCAGCTGCGCCCCTTGGGTCTTGAGGTCAAGCGCGTTTCCAGCACAGCCTTGCCGGCTTTGCAGCGCACCTTGCTGTATCAAACCGGTTTGGTCCGGGTCGAGGGCTTGTCCAGTGTCGATTGGGTGCCGGGTGCGCTGGCGGACCATTTGACCTCGTTTGGTGGTTTGCTTGAGCCGACGACACCAGAAGGGCAGATGAGTGCCCTGGATTGGCTTGAGTCCGGTGCGACAGCCAGTTATGGAACGGTCAGCGAGCCCTGCAATCATCGCCAGAAGTTCCCGCATCCGCAGATTCTCTTGCTCAGCTATCTGCAAGGGGTGACGGCCCTGGAGGCCTATTGGCACAGCGTGGCCTGGCCCGGGCAGGGCGTTTTCATCGGGGAGCCTTTGGCCGCTCCGTTTGCGCCAAAGTTCAGCCTGCCTTGATGGGTCGATGGCTTGTGATGACTAAGCTCATCGGCTGGCCGTGATGCAAGCTTTGGCGGCGGCCCGCCCGGCCCGCACGGCGCCCTCCAGCGTGGCCGGGTAGGGGCCTTCGATGTAATCACCGGCGGCCCACAAGCCCTCGGCAACCTTGGCTCCGGGGCGCTGCAGACCCGGCGTGCAGGCGAAGGTGGCGCGCTTTTCGGCAAGAACCCGGTGTACCTGGGGTTCGCTGGCCCAAACGAACTCGTGACGCGCTTGTTCGAGGGTCATGGCGCCTGTTTCGGCCAGTCCCAAGTCCACCCAAGCGGTCGCGCCACTGATCACAAAAGCAAACAGGCCGGGGGCATGTCCCAGTTGGCCGAGGTCAAACGCGAACTGGGCCGGGGCGTTTGCGCTTTCAGCGAGCGCCACCATGGGCGCGGGCAGGCGGGAGCCAGGGGCCAGCAGATACACGGTGATGATGGGCTCAAAGCGCAAGGCTCGCGCCGTCTGCGCCCAAGCAGGGGCAAGTTCGGCGCACAACTGGGCCGCCTGTGTGGAACTGCAGGCCAAAACAATCTGGTCGAAGCGGGCGTCCTCGGCGAGCGCCGAGCCTTGCACCTGCAAGCGCCAGCCGCGCCCTGCGCGCTCGATCGCGCTGACGCGTGCGCCCGTGTGGATGTTCGCACCTTGGGCGTGCAGCCACTGCTGTGCGGGAGCCGCCATCAATGCGCTCAAGCCTTGTCGCGGCAGCAACAAGTCGGCACTGCCTCGGCCACTGAACAAGGCGTCGTGCAGCACGCGCAAGAAGACCTGCGCGCTGGCCCGCTGGGCTGGTGTATTCAATGCGGCCACGCACAAGGGATCCAGCAACTCGTGCTTCACCACCTCGGGCAATCCTGCGCACAGCTGCGCGACGCTGAGTTCCGGTGCGCAACGAAAGCCCCGGCCCAGCCAGACCGTCGCCTCAAGCAACAGGCGCAAACGCACGGCCAGCGGCCAGGCTTTGTAGGCCAAGACCGCGCGGGCAAAACTGAGCAAAGGTGGCCCAGGAGGCAGTCGCAAGCCTTCGTGGCGAGGGTAGCGCAGGCGCAGTGGCAAGCGCAGCAGCGCTGCGTCGAGATCAACGCCTAGGCGCTGCATCAGCGCCAAGCATTCGGTGTAGGCGCCAATCAGGATGTGCTGGCCGTTGTCCAGTGGGTGTTCGGACCTGCCTTCATGCAAGCTGCGTGCGCGGCCACCCAAGTGCTGGGCCATTTCAAAAACCGTGACCCGATGGCCGGCGGCACACAAATCCACGGCTGCAGCCACGCCGGCCCAGCCTGCGCCGACCACGGCCACCTGACTTGTTGCCGGGCGAGTCGCCAGGCTCAACGGCCGGCCCAGTTGGTGCGCATCGCGATCCACAGCTTGCGCAAGGGCGTCAAGGCAATGCGCTGTTCCAAGACCCTAAAGCCTTCGGCTTCGATTTCGCGCAGCAAGGCGCGGTAGATATTCGCCATCATCAGCCCAGGCTTTTGCGCGACCCGGTCGGCCTCGGGCAGCAAGGCAAAGGCCTCGTCATACAGACGGTGAGCCCGCTCCGCCTGGAACTTCATCAGGGCGGTGAAACGCTCGCTGTATCCCCAGGGGCTTTGGCGGCGCAGGATTTCATGGGCCTTCACATCGAACTGTTGCAGCTCTGAGATGGGCAGATAAATGCGCCCGCGGCGGGCGTCATCGCCGACGTCTCGGATGATATTTGTCAGCTGCATGGCCAAGCCCAGTTTGTGGGCATAGGCGATGGTGTCAGGCTCGCTGCGGCCAAAAATGGAGGACGCCACTTCGCCCACCACGCCTGCGACCAAGTGGCAATAGCGCTGCAGACCCGGGTAGTCCAGATAGCGGGTTTGCTCCAGATCCATCTGGCAGCCGTCGATCACGGCGTGCAGATGCTCCAGCCGGATGTCGTAGGTGCTGACATGCGGCATCAAGGCCCGCATCACCGGGTGTTGTGGCTGCCCAGCAAAAGCCGAGCTGGCTTCTTTGCGCCACCAGGCCAATTTGGTCGATGCCACACCCAGGTCAGCAATCTCGTCCACTACATCGTCGACCTCGCGGCAAAAGGCGTAAAAGGCGGTAATGGCCGCGCGGCGTGGCGCCGGCAGGAACAAAAAGGCGTAGTAGAAACTGGAGCCACTCTTGGCCGCCTTGTCCTGCACATACTGCTCGGGACTCACAAACTCTCCTCTGGGTTCTGTTTTGCGCTCATGCGAATCGCGCCCCAGAGCATGGTCGGCATATCGATGGCGCTCAGGGCAGGACGGTGGATGAGGCTGGCATATTGCATGGCGCGGATTCTCTCAACAATTCGCAGCCCTCCTTGAACCACAAGGCGCAATTCCCAGCCGGCACGACCGGGGATCTGGTGTACCAGCGGGGCGCCGGACCGCATCAAGGCTTCGGCCCAGTCGCATAAATCTTGGATCAGCTTGCGGGCGGCCGGGCTGTCATGGCAAGCCTGCAACTCCGTCGAGCTGAGCCCGTAGCGAAGCAAGTCGGACTGGGGCACGTACACGCGGCCTTGAGGGCCGTCACGACTGAAATCCTGCCAAAAATTGATCAGCTGCAGGGCGCTGCAGATCGCGTCGGAGCGCTGCAGGGCCAAGTCGTCGTCGATGCCATACAGGTGCAAGAGCAGGCGCCCCACGGGGTTGGCGGATCGCCGGCAGTAGTCGAGTAATTCCCCTCGGTCGGCATAGCTGGTTTTATGTAGATCCTGCTCAAAGGCGTCCAGCAGATCGTGCAGCAAGACCACGGGCAGATTGAAGTCCCGAAGTACGCCGGCCAGAGGTGTGAATACCTGGCGGGCCCAGCGCTCGGAGGCCTGGGCTCCAGCCGTGATGGCACGCAAGTCTTGGCGGTATGCTCGCAAATCCAATTGGCGTTGCGCGGTCGTCACGTCGCCCTCGTCGGCCAGATCGTCAGCGGTGCGGGCGAAGTGGTAGAGGGCTGTGATGGCGGGCCGCAGGTGCTTGGGGCAGAGCCATGAGGCGACAGGAAAGTTCTCGTAGTGTTCGATGCTCACGGACGGCATTGTGGGCGGACTTTGCTTCATTGATGATCTGCACGGACATCAAGCGATGAACTTGCTGCGCTTCCGGGTGGTTTTTCGGTGCACTGAGAAGTGCTGTTTGTGCGAGGCTGTGGTCGGCGCTGGAATTGACAGCGCCTAACGCCTTGCATACATTACTGACCGATTGGTCAGTAACGAATACTCAGGCGTTGCTGCATGCTCGCCGAAGGGTGCATTGAAGGGTTTCAGTGGCCCGTGGCGCAGATGTTTTCAGGGTTTCCCATGCATAGAAATCGATATCGAGCCCTTGTTTGGGCCCCTTTGCTGGTCCTGTTGTCGGCTTGTGGCCGGCAAGAAGCCGCGCCGGAGCCCGAGCGTGCGGTCAGAACCCTGGTCTTGAAGGCCGATTCCGCGGGCATGACCCATGAGTATGCCGCCGAGGTGCGGGCGCGTACTGAATCGCGCTTGTCCTTTCGCGTTGGCGGCAAGATCTTGGCGCGCAAGGTCAATGTGGGGGACAGGGTCAAGCCGGGGCAGCTGTTGGCGCAATTGGATCCGCAGGACTTGATGCTGGCGCAAGAAGCGGCGCGGGCTGGCGTGTTGGCGGCGCGCGCCAACCGCGACCAATTGGGGGCAGATTTCAAGCGTTTCATTGACTTGCGTGAGCAGGGTTTCATCAGCGCGGCTGAATTGGAGCGCCGGGAGACTGCGTTCAAGACCGCCCAGGCGCAATTGGAGCAGGCCAGGGCGCAGGCCAATGCGCAAGGCAATCAGGCTGGCTACGCCCAACTGCTGGCTGACGTGGCGGGGGTAGTGACCGGCGTAGACGCAGAGCCGGGCATGGTGGTCGCTGCGGGCACGCCGATTGTGCGCGTCGCCCTGGATGGGCCTCGGGATGTGGTGTTCTCGGTACCTGAGGATCAGTTGGGGGCGGTGCAAGCCTTGGCGACCAAGCCCGGTGCGCTCAAGGCCCGGCTGTGGGCGGCGGATGCGGCATCGGCGCAGCCGGTCAGCTTGCGGGAGGTGTCCGCCGCCGCCGATCCGATCACGCGCACCTTTTTGCTCAAGGCCGATGCCGGCCTTTTGTCGGCCCGGCTGGGCCAAACGGCCACGGTGGTGGTCGAGGCGCCGCGCCAGGAGCAGGTGATCAAGTTGCCGCTGTCGGCGGTTTTACAGCAGCAGGGGCAGAACACCGTCTGGCTCTTGGATCCGACGCAGATGACATTGAAGATGCAAGTCGTGCAAGTGGCTGGCGCCGATGGCAATCAGGTCGTGATTGCAGGCGGCCTGAGCCCGGGTCAGGAGGTGGTGGTCGCAGGCGTTCATGTGCTTAAGCAGGGCCTGAAGGTGAAGCGATATCAAGACGGCGCCAGTACGCCGCGTGCCGCCAGTTCCGCCAAGCCCGCGGCAGCGGCTGCGTCTCATTGAGCGCGGAGCGAGCATGAGCATCAATCTGGGAAAGCCCGAGGGCGGCGGTCGGTTCAATGTGTCTCGCTGGGCGCTGGAGCATCCGGCGCTGACGCGTTACTTGATGGTCGTCCTGATGTTGATGGGCTTCGCTGCTTATTTTCAACTGGGGCAGGATGAGGATCCGCCATTTACCTTCCGGGTGATGGTGGTGCAGGCTTTTTGGCCTGGCGCAACCGCTCAGCAGATGGCCGAGCAGGTCACCGACAAGATTGAGAAGACCCTGCAAGAGGTGCCGCTGGGTGACAAGATCTTGAGCAGCACCAAGCCGGGCGAATCCTTGACCGTGTTTCAGTTGAAGGACAGTTCGGCCGCCAAGGATGTGCCCGAGGTCTGGTATCAGGTTCGAAAACGTCTGGGAGACATGCGAGCCACATTGCCGCAAGGCGTGTATGGCCCCGTTTTCAATGACGACTTCGGCGATGTCTATGGCTCGATTTTTGCCTTGTCCGCGGACGGTTTCTCGCCGGAAGAGTTGCGCGAGTATTCGGTGCGCGTGCGTTCGCAGTTGTTGAAGGTGCCCGACGTCAGCAAGGTCGAGACCTTTGGTGCGCAAGCCGAAAAAGTATTCATTGAGGTGTCTCAAAAGCGCTTGGCTTCGCTGGGTTTGGATCTGGGTCAGGTGATCAACCAATTGGGCGCACAGAACGCGGTGGAGGGCGGCGGCGTTCTCGATGCGGGGTCGGGGAGTTTGCAGATTCGTATTGGAGGGCAATTCAACTCGGTCCAAGCCTTGCAGGACTTCTCGATTCGTGCCATCAACCCAACGACAGGCCAGGCCAGTTTTCTGCGTCTGTCTGATATTGCCGAGGTCCGCCGCGGCTATGCGGATCCGCCTTCGATCATGGTGCGGCATCAGGGCAAGGATGTCATTGCCCTGGGGGTGTCGATGGCCAAGGGCGGCGACATTGTCGCCATGGGCAAAGCGCTGCAAGTCGCTGCTCAGAACATCCGCAAAACCCTGCCTGCTGGCATTGAGTTGACGCAAGTCCAGGACCAGCCCAAGGCTGTGACGCGCTCGGTCAATGAGTTTGTTCAGGTGCTGATCGAGGCCGTGGTGATTGTGCTGCTGGTCAGCTTCATTTCCTTGGGCCTGCACACGCGCCCTTTGCGGATTGATATCTGGCCCGGTCTGGTGGTCGGCATCACCATCCCCCTGGTCCTGGCCATCACCTTCACCACCATGTTCTATTGGGGGGTGGGGCTGCACAAGATCTCATTGGGGTCCTTGATCATTGCCCTGGGCTTGTTGGTGGATGACGCCATCATTGCCGTGGAGATGATGGTGCGCAAGCTGGAAGAGGGCAGTGACAAGATGCATGCGGCGACCTACGCTTATGAAGCGACGGCCATGCCCATGCTGACCGGCACACTGATCACAGCGGTCGGCTTCTTGCCGATCGGGCTGGCCAAATCGGTGACCGGTGAATACACCTTTGCCATCTTCGCTGTGACGGCGGCGGCTCTGATGATTTCGTGGGTGGTCTCGGTCTACTTTGTTCCCTATCTCGGCTCTTTGCTCTTGCGCACCAGGTCCAGTGATGAGCCTCACGCGCACGAGCTGTTCGACACCCCGTTTTACAACCGCTTCAGGGCGATCGTGCGTTGGTGCGTCACCCATCGCTGGTTGACGATTGGGGCGACCGTTCTGGTGTTTGGGCTCGGCTTGTTCGGCATGACGCGGGTGCAGCAGCAGTTCTTCCCTGACTCCAGCCGTCCAGAGATCCTGGTCGACATGACCTTGCCCGAGGGCTCCACAATTCAGCAGAGTCGGGCTATCGCTGAGCGCTTTGAGGCCAGCATGCTGAAGGAAGCCGGTGTCTCGACGGTCAGCACTTGGATCGGCAGCGGTGTGCCGCGTTTTTACTTGCCCATGGATGTGGTGTTTCCCGATCCGGCGGTGAGCCAGGCCATTGTTCTGCCCAAAGGCATGGAGGAGCGCGAGGCTTTACGCAAGCGACTGCCGGTCTTGCTGGCAGAGCAGTTCCCTGAGGTGCGGGCGCGTGTCAAGCTGCTGCCAAATGGGCCGCCGGTCGCTTATCCGGTTCAGTTCCGGGTGTCGGGCGAAAAAGTGGAGGAGGTGCGCCGCTGGGCGGACCAAGCCTTGGAGATTCTCCGTGCCAACCCCCATATGCGTGGGGTGAATGACAACTGGCGCGAACCGATCAAGGTGCTGAAGCTGGAAGTGGATCAAGACAAGGCGCGCGCCTTGGGCGTGACCAGCCAGAGCTTGGCGCAAGCCTCACGGACCATGTTCTCTGGCCTCACGGTTGGGCAGTACCGTGAAGGCGATAAGTTGGTCGACATCGTGTTGCGCCCACCGCTTGAAGAGCGCAACTCCATCACCGATATCGGCAATGCCTATGTCATGATCAGTACGGGGCGCTCCGTGCCCCTGACGCAGATTGCCAAGGTTGGCTTCGACTGGGAACCCGGCGTCTTGGCCCGGCATGGGCGCAGCTATGCCGTGACAGTCCAGGGTGACGTGACCGAAGGCATGCAGGGTGCGACCGTCAGCGCGCAGGTGTGGCCACAACTGCAGGCACTGAAGGCCAAGATGCCGCCGGGTTATGACATCTCGGTGGCCGGTGCTGTTGAGGAAAGCAGCAAAGGGCAAGGCTCGATTGCTGCGGGTGTGCCCATCATGCTTTTCATCACCTTCACCCTGTTGATGCTGCAGTTGCAGAGTTTTTCTCGCTCGATGTTGGTCTTTTTGACGGGGCCCTTGGGTATTGCCGGCGTGGCGGCGGCCTTGCTTTTGTTCAACAAACCGTTTGGCTTTGTTGCGTTGCTGGGCGTTGTGGCCCTGATGGGCATGATCATGCGCAATTCGGTGATCCTGATTGATCAGATCGAGCAAGACCGTGCGCGAGGTGTGCCGGCTTGGTCGGCGATTGTCGAGTCTGCGGTGCGTAGGTTCCGCCCCATTGTGTTGACCGCGGCGGCAGCCGTCTTGGCGATGGTGCCGCTGTCTCGCAGTGTGTTTTGGGGGCCGATGGCTGTGGCCATCATGGGTGGGTTGATCGTCGCTACGGCGCTGACCTTGCTGGCTTTGCCTGCGATGTATGCGGCATGGTTCCGTGTGCAACGTCCAGAGGGTGTTTCGCGCTTTTGAGCGATGAACACGGGTGATGCTCGCGCAGCCTTCTGGAAAAAATGCGGCAAGAGCAGCGCCCCAGGCCAGGGGTTTTCCCCTTGGCTGATTTTTGCTTCGGCAATTGGCTACAATCCACGGTTCTCCGAATTACCACGGGTTTGTCGGAGCAGGTTTCTTGAAATCCGCTCCTGCAAACTTGATTCCACTCAGCGCGGGTGGCGAAATTGGTAGACGCACCAGGTTTAGGTCCTGACGCCTTCACCGGCGTGCCGGTTCGAGTCCGGCCCCGCGCACCAGATAACTTAGTACTGAGTCAAAAATGGCTGTCACCGTCGAAACCCTCGAAAAGCTCGAACGCCGCATCACGCTCACGCTGGCGGCCGCTGACATCAACAGCGAAGTCGAAACCCGTCTCAAGAAGTTGGCCCGCACGGTCAAGGCCGACGGCTTCCGCCCCGGCAAGGTGCCGATGAGCGTGGTCACTCAGCGTTATGGCTACTCCGTCCAGTACGAAGTCATGAACGACAAGCTGGGTGAGGCCTTCTCCGCCGCCGCCAACGAAGCGCAATTGCGTGTGGCTGGCGCTCCGAAGATCGCTCAAAAGGAAGAGTCGCCCGAAGGTCAAATGGCTTTCGACGCCACCTTCGAGGTCTATCCTGAAGTCAAGATTGGCGACCTGTCGGCTGCTGATGTCGAAAAGGTCGGCAGCGATGTCACCGAAGAAGCCATCGACAAGACCGTCGACATCCTGCGCAAGCAGCGTCGTAGCTTCGCTCAGCGCGCTGCAACTGAAGTGGCCGCCGATGGCGACCGCGTCACCATCGACTTCGAAGGCAAGCTGGACGGCGAGCCCTTCCAAGGCGGCAAGGCCGACGGCTTCCAATTCATCATCGGCGAAGGCCAGATGCTGGAAGCTTTCGAGAAGGCAGTGCGCGGCATGAAGGCCGGTGACTCCAAGACTTTCCCCTTGGCATTCCCTGAGGATTACCACGGCAAGGACGTGGCCGGCAAAGAAGCCGACTTCCTGGTGACGCTGAAGAAGATCGAAGCTCAGCATCTGCCTGAAGTGAACGAGGCTTTTGCCAAGTCGCTCGGCATTCCCGATGCAAGCATCGAAGCGCTGCGCGCCGACATCAAGAAGAACCTCGAGCGTGAAGTGAAGTTCCGTGTGCTGGCTCGCAACAAGGGCGCCGTGATGGACGCGCTGGTGGCTGCTGCTGAACTGGACGTGCCGAACGCGCTGGTTGAAGGCGAGTCCGAGCGCATGATTGCTGCCGCTCGTGAAGACCTGAAGAAGCGTGGCGTGAAGGATGCTGACAAGGCCCCGATCCCCGCAGAAATCTTCAAGCCGCAAGCCGAGCGCCGCGTGCGCCTGGGTCTGGTGGTGGCCGAGTTGGTTCGCTCCAACAATCTGCAAGCCAAGCCTGAGCAGTTGCAAGCGCATATCGAAGAGCTGGCTCAGAGCTATGAAAAGCCCGCTGAAGTCGTGCGTTGGTACCTGAGCGACCGTGCACGTCTGGCCGAAGTGGAAGCCGTTGTGGTTGAAAACAACGTGACCGACTTCGTCCTGGCCAAGGCCAAGGTCAGTGAAAAGCAACTGCCTTTTGACGAATTGATGGCTCAGGCCAACTGATCCGGCGTTTCGCCGTGAGTCAAGGGCGCCGTGCTGCGAGGCCGGCGCCTTTTTCATTTACCGAGGCTTTCTTGGTGCTTGGGCTTGACGCGACATAATCAGCCCCCATACCTGTGTAGGTGGGGTGACGCTAGACGCATGAGCGGCTAGTTAGCCACCGATTGATTTGCGGGTTAGAGAACAACTTTCAGAGGATTCATCATGAGCGCGCTGGAAATCAACAATTTGGGCATGGTCCCTATCGTCATCGAGCAGTCGGGTCGCGGTGAGCGCGCCTATGACATCTACAGTCGCTTGCTGCGCGAGCGCATCATTTTCTTGGTCGGCCCGGTGAACGACGCGGTGGCCAATTTGGTTGTGGCTCAGATGTTGTTCCTGGAGAGCGAGAATCCTGAAAAGGATATCTATCTCTACATCAACTCGCCCGGCGGCAGCGTGTCTGCGGGTATGTCGATCTACGACACCATGCAATTCATCAAGCCGCAGGTCTCTACCCTGTGCATGGGCATGGCGGCCAGCATGGGCGCCTTCCTTTTGGCTGCAGGTGAAAAGGGCAAACGCATTGCCTTGCCGAATGCAAAGATCATGATTCATCAGCCCCTCGGCGGCACGCAGGGTCAGGCGACCGATATCGAGATCCATGCCCGTGAGATTTTGAAGACGCGCGAGCAACTCAATCGCATCCTGGCCGATCGCACCGGCCAGAGCCTGGAGAAAATCCAGAACGATACCGAGCGCGATTACTACATGTCTTCCTTGGAAGCGCAGGCCTATGGCCTGATCGATCAAGTGATTGAGACGCGTCCTTAATTGAGTTTGTAGGGGTGTCCCTGAAGGGCGCCCAACTGAAGGCGTATCGGGGGGCTTATTGAGCGAAAGCCCCTCTGCGCGTTTGAACTATCATCCAAGCAGGCATTAACGCCTGAAAGACAAGCAGATCCATGGCCGAGAAAAAAGGCAATTCCAGCGAAAAAGTTTTGTACTGCTCCTTCTGCGGCAAGAGCCAGCATGAGGTGAAGAAGCTGATCGCTGGCCCGTCGGTGTTCATTTGCGACGAGTGCATTGAACTCTGCAATGACATTGTTCGTGATGAAGTGCCGGCAGAGACGCCCCAGGCTCGCGCCAGCAAGTCCGATTTGCCCGTGCCGAGCGAAATCAAAGCCAGCCTGGATCAGTATGTGATTGGTCAGGACGTCGCCAAGCGCACCCTGTCTGTGGCCGTTTACAACCACTACAAACGCTTGCGCCATATGGCAGGCACCAAGGACACGGTCGAACTATCCAAGAGCAATATCTTGCTGATCGGCCCCACCGGCTCGGGCAAGACCTTGCTGGCCCAGACCTTGGCGCGTTTGTTGAATGTGCCTTTTGTGATCGCCGACGCCACCACCTTGACCGAAGCCGGCTATGTGGGCGAGGACGTCGAGAACATCATTCAAAAGCTGCTGCAGAACTGCAATTACGACGTGGAGCGCGCGCAGCGTGGCATCGTCTACATCGACGAAATCGACAAGATTTCTCGCAAGGCGGACAACCCCTCCATCACCCGCGATGTGTCGGGTGAGGGCGTGCAGCAGGCTTTGCTGAAGCTGGTCGAAGGCACGATGGCTTCGGTGCCGCCCCAAGGCGGCCGCAAGCACCCAAATCAAGACTTCCTGCAGATCGACACGACCAATATCTTGTTCATCTGCGGCGGCGCTTTTGACGGACTTGAAAAAGTTATCCAAAACCGCTCAGAAAAGTCCGGCATCGGTTTTGGCGCCAGCGTCAAGAGCAAATCTGATAAGCGTGTGTCTGAAGTCTTCCGCGAGGTGGAGCCTGATGACTTGATCAAGTTCGGGATCATTCCGGAGCTGGTGGGTCGTCTGCCTGTGGTCGCAACTTTGGGCGAACTGACCGAAGATGCTTTGGTGCAGATCCTGACCGAACCGAAGAACGCCTTGCTGAAGCAGTATCAGCAATTGTTTTCGATGGACGGTGTCGAACTGGAGGTTCGTCCCTCGGCGCTGTCCGCCATTGCCCGCAAGGCTTTGGCGCGCAAGATTGGTGCGCGTGGATTGCGCTCCATCATGGAGCTCGCGCTGATCGACACCATGTTCGAGTTGCCCGCCTTGGATGGCGTGGCCAAGGTGGTGCTGGACGAGCACACCATTGATGAAAACGCCAAGCCCCTGCTGGTTTATCGCGAACAAGCGAAAGCCAGTGCCTGAACTGTTTTGATTGGCCGGTTTTTGCCGGCTGATTCGATCGCTGCGGCGTCTTGCAATTCACCTCTCAGGCCGCAACTGGGTCTGAGAAAGAGAGGTTTTCATGTCCGGTCATCCTGTTTTGCCCGCAGAGCTCATCACTTTGCCGCTGCTGCCGCTGCGTGATGTGGTTGTCTTTCCGCATATGGTGATCCCCTTGTTCGTGGGGCGCCCCAAGTCAATCAAGGCTTTGGAAGCCGCCATGGAAGCCGGGCGCCAGATCATGCTGGTCGCGCAAAAAGCGGCCGGCAAAGATGAACCCAAGTCGGACGATATGTTCGAAGTGGGCTGCGTCTCTAGCATCCTGCAAATGCTCAAGCTGCCCGATGGCACCGTCAAGGTTCTGGTCGAAGGCTTGCAGCGTGCCACCACGCAGACCATCACCGACGGCGAAGAGCACTTCGTTGCCGAGGTGATGCCGATCCCGCCTGAGGCTGATTTGAAGCCCGAGGTGGAGGCCCTGCGTCGCGCGGTGACTCAGCAGTTTGACCAGTACGTCAAGCTGAACAAGAAGATTCCCCCTGAGATCCTGACATCCATCGCCGGCATTGATGATGCTGGCCGTTTGGCAGACACCATCGCCGCGCATCTGCCGCTCAAGCTCGACGCCAAGCAGTCGGTCTTGAATCTTTCCGAAGTGGGCAAGCGCCTGGAGACTCTGCTGGATCTCTTGGAGCATGAGGTCGACATTCTTCAGGTCGAGAAGCGCATTCGTGGCCGCGTCAAGCGCCAGATGGAGAAGAGTCAGCGCGAGTACTACCTGAACGAGCAAGTGAAGGCCATTCAGAAGGAATTGGGCGACGGGGAAGAGGGCGCAGACCTCGAAGAGCTGGACAAGAAGATCCAAGCTGCGCGCATGCCCAAGGAAGCCAAGAAAAAGGCTGACGGCGAGCTGAAAAAGCTCAAGCTGATGTCGCCGATGTCGGCCGAAGCGACCGTGGTGCGTAACTACATCGAGACCTTGGTCAATCTGCCTTGGAGCAAGAAGACCAAGATCAAGCACGACCTGGTCAATGCCGAGGTGGTGCTGAACGAAGACCATTACGGCCTCGACAAGGTCAAGGATCGCATCCTTGAGTATCTCGCGGTGCAACAGCGCGTGGACAAGGTCAAGGCGCCGATTCTGTGCTTGGTCGGCCCTCCAGGCGTGGGCAAGACCTCGTTGGGCCAATCTGTGGCTCGCGCCACCGGTCGCAAGTTCGTTCGCATGGCCTTGGGTGGCGTGCGTGACGAAGCCGAGATTCGCGGTCATCGCCGCACCTATATCGGTTCGATGCCGGGCAAGGTGCTGCAAAGCCTGTCCAAGGTCGGCACTCGCAACCCACTGTTCCTGCTTGACGAGATCGACAAGCTGGGCATGGACTTCCGTGGCGACCCGTCCTCGGCCCTGCTGGAAGTGCTGGATCCCGAGCAGAACCACACCTTCGGCGACCACTATGTCGAGGTCGACTTCGACCTGTCCGACGTGATGTTCATCGCCACATCGAACTCGATGAACATTCCGCCGGCCCTGTTGGACCGGATGGAAGTGATTCGCCTGTCGGGTTACACCGAAGACGAAAAAGTCAATATCGCCCAGCGCTATCTCTTGCCCAAGCAGAGCAAGAACAATGGCGTTAAGGACGAGGAGATGGAAGTCACCGAGTCCGGCATCCGCGGCATCATTCGCTACTACACACGCGAAGCCGGTGTCCGTTCGCTGGAACGCGAAGTCTCCAAGATCTGCCGCAAGGTGGTGAAGGGCTTGGCGCTGAAGACCTTCGAAGGCAAGGCCGTGGTCACCGAGGAAAACCTCAACGACTATCTGGGCGTGCGCAAGTACGACTTTGGTCGCGCTGAAAAGAAGAACCAAGTCGGCCAAGTGGTGGGCCTGGCGTGGACCGAAGTGGGTGGCGATTTGCTGACCATCGAGGCGACTTCGATGCCCGGCAAGGGCAATATCATCCGCACCGGCTCGCTGGGCGATGTGATGAAGGAGTCCGTGGAAGCTGCGCGTACCGTGGTTCGCTCGCGTGCACGACGTCTGGGTATCAAGGACGAGTTGTTCGAGAAACGTGACGTTCACGTGCACGTGCCTGATGGCGCAACGCCCAAGGATGGCCCCAGCGCAGGTGCGGCGATGACGACGGCCTTTGTGTCTGCATTGACAGGCATTCCAGTTCGCGCCGATGTCGCCATGACCGGCGAAATCACGCTGCGTGGTGAGGTAACGGCGATTGGTGGTCTGAAGGAGAAATTGCTGGCGGCCCATCGGGGTGGCATCAAGACCGTGATGATTCCGGAAGAGAACATCAAAGACCTGCAAGACATCCCAGAGAACGTCAAGAACCAGCTGGAGATCGTTCCGGTTCGCTGGATCGACCGAGTTCTGGAAGTGGCGCTGGAGTCCATGCCTCAAGCCTTGCCGGATGAGGAACCTGCGGTTGCAGCCAAGCCTGAAGAGGCGGCTGCAAAGCCTGCCGCCACGCACTGATGGCTTGGTGCTGAAATTTTTGAGAAAAACTAAGCAAACTCTTGCGAAGTCATCAAAATTCAGCATACAATCATGGTCTTGCTTCTACAGCAGATCTCTTTAAAAAGATCGGTTGAACGAAGCAAGACAATGCGGGAATAGCTCAGTTGGTAGAGCGCAACCTTGCCAAGGTTGAGGTCGCG
>NZ_JBMLSK010000039.1:0-3627 GCF_049240545.1 Roseateles sp.
CCAGATATCTCCCTGGTGGGCGCCGCATCGTTTCATGGAACTTGGTGGCGAAGGCGGTCCTTGACATTCCCGCCTCCTGGGCAAGCAATTCGAGCCCCCAGGCAAACGCGGGGCGCTGGTGCATCGCCACCAGCGCTCTGGCAATACGAGGATCGGCCAAGCCATTGAACAGGCCTCCCCCGTTGACGACGGGGTGTGCGACCAGATGGCGCAGGAGCCCAATGAAAAGGATGTCACCCGCACGGTTGAGCAAGGCGGGCTGGCCACAACGCGGCGCGCTCAATTCGGACTCGATGATGGCGACGGCCAAACGAAGTGCAGGCTCGTCGTCGTCCAGAGTAACAGTCCGCGGTTGTGTGAACTCCTCCAGGAAAAGAGGGGCTACTGGACCCGTCAGCTGGACGTGAGCGGCGATCAGACGATGCGGATCCTTGGCCGTGAACCTGTGAAGGACAAAGGGTTGGCTGGCCTGAACAGCGACCAGGGCGGGGGCGTCGACTTTCTGGGATGAGCCACCAGCTTTCAGTTCACCACTGCCGCGGGTGAGAAAGAACAGTTGTAAAGCGGATTCGCCGTCCCTGTTGCGGGCGCCTTGCAGACGCCCTTCTGCAGACAAACCGAGCGTCACCACGGGTGCCAAACCCTCCAGAAGGGCGGACAAGCGGTCTAGCTTGACGTCATTCATTTTGTACGAAAAGCAAGAATTTAAGAACTTTTCATTGCGCGTAGTACAGCATACTCGAGATAACGTCATCCATCCCTTCTTGACGGCACCATTCTGAAAGGACTTCACATGAGCACAATCGCATTAACGCCCCGCCAGCCCGTCCCTGCGCTGATCGTCCCCCTGGTCAACGCAGGACAGTTCGACCTGCGTGCCCAAGCAGCCGAGAAGTTCGATCTCGTTGTGTTCTACAGGGGGCTGCACTGCCCAATTTGCGCGAAGTACTTGACTGAACTCGAAGCCTTGGTTCCAGAGTTCAAAAAACGCGGCGTCCAGGTCGTCGCCCTGAGCAGTGACGACGCCGATCGTGCGCAGGCCATGGCAGACAAGATCAAGGCGAGTCACCTGAAAATTGGCTACGGCCTTAGTCTGAAGAGTGCTCGCGAGTGGGGGCTCTACATCAGCGCGTCCAAGGGCAAGACATCGATCGGTATTGAAGAGCCTGCCCTCTTTAGCGAACCGGGCGTTTTCATCGTCCGACCGGATGGCGCCTTGTATTACGGGTCTACGCAGACGATGCCATTCGCCCGTCCATCCTTCCAGGACCTCCTGGGCGCCATCGACTTTGCCATCGCCAAAGACTACCCCGCTCGCGGGGAATACACCGGTGAGGTGTGACGATGGACTACCAGGCGATCGCGTTTGACACAGGCGGCACGGTCCTGGACTGGCATTCGAGCATGCTGGCCGAAGTCAGGCAGGTTCATGCCTGGCAAGCGCTTGCGTTTGACCGGCATGAATTCGTGAACGCATGGCGGCGCAACACCATGAAGGGGATCGTCGGGCAAGTCAGCCCAGCGTTTCACATGGACGATGTCCACTGGAACGCGCTTGAAGAGACCATCGCCGCCTTCGGGTTGCCGCCCCCTCCCACCGAGGTCTTGGACAAGCTTTGGAGGGGGTGGCATCGACTGCGGGCGTGGCCAGACTTTCCAGCTGCGCTAGAAAAATTGCGCCAGCGTCTGCCCGTGGTGTCGTTCACGATGCTGCCGACATCGCTGGTCGTTGATGTTTCCCGTGCCAACGGCATCACTTGGGACGCGATCATTTCATGCCAGATGATCGGCGTGTACAAACCCCATCCACAGGCCTATCAAACGGCTGCACGATGGCTGGGCATCGCGCCCCAAAACATCCTCATGGTGGCCTGCCACAATTTTGATTTGAATGCCGCTCAGGATGCGGGCTTCAAAACAGCATTCGTGCGCCGACCGGACGAGTGGGGCCCCGCTGGGCCACCTGACCCGCAACCCAACCGAACTTACGATTACGTGTGTGACGATTTCGATGAACTCACAGCGGAAGTGATGGAGGACGACTGATCTGGCTACACTTGATCGTGCATCTTGATCCCGCGCACAAACTTGCCATGCGAGTGGCTTGAGAACCCTATGGATGTTGTTTCAATCACCGAGTACATCGAGAGCACCTTCGCTGACATTCACATTGTGACGACCTGGGGCGAGACATCCTTCTTCTACAACCCCCATCGAAAGCTCCCACGGGGTATCTACTTTGCAACGATCAAGGAGAAAAATGGCCCAAACGATCGAGCGTCCAAGCTGGATCGATCCGATGTTTTTCGCTTGAACATCGGTATCTCCAAATGGACGTATCGAACTTTATTTGGACAGCAGCCATCCCGACCACAAGCCGGTGGAGTCATTGATACGGGGCACGATTTCGCGGCGCTTGATCAATTGTTTCCCCATCCTGTCTATGGCTGGATGTCATGGGTTGCTGTCCTCAACCCGAGTACCACCACGTTCGAGGCCGTCAAGCCCTTGCTCTCGGAGGCATACGTCTTGGCGATCGAAAAATTCGTTAAGCGAGCAAGGCAAGCCCGATGACGGACTCGCATTATGAATTTCCGACCCTCGAGGCAATCGGGCCGTCATATCGACCATCCACCCTGTCCAGGAATTCGCCGATCCGACGTTCCAGATCCTTGTAGTGGGGATTGAACGTCGCCCGCGCACCGGCCGCGCCGGGAGGTGGCGACTGCCCTCCGACGCCGTACCAGACCTGTTTCGCCTGCTTGCAAGCCTGCACCTGCTCTTCAGTCCGGAAAGGCGGGCTGCCGCAATTACGGTAAGTCCCTGACTCACCGTAGTGCGGATTGTCTTGCGAGATGTGGACTGCGAGGTGGGAGATGCCGACCACGCGAAGCGCGGGCTCGGCAGCCGGGAGCCAGACTGACCGTTCACCGAAAGATTTGTCCACCGGCATGGAGTGGTAATTGAGCAGCAGGCTACGCGCATCACCGGCATGGGCTTCGAAGAATTGCCGGTTCCAGGCCACATCGACCACTTCGTCATCTTCGCTCTGCACAACCAGCCAGGGTGTGCGCAGCGGTCCTTGCCTGCGCATGCGCGCTTCCAGCGTGCCCAACACGGCCATGGTGGAGGCAATACCACGCGTCGGCATCGCACCATAGCGCGCGAAATCTTCACGCGGCCCCAGGTCCAGCCAGGGACGAAAGACGCCTATCCATCGGGCTTGCCGTGCCAGAAAGTTCGAGCGGATGCGATAGGCCGGCGACAGGCCGATGACCGCATCCACATCGCCGGGCGACTGCACCGCGGCGGTTAGCGCAAGCGCTGCGCCAAGAGAGAAGCCGGCGACCACCACAAAAGAGCTATCTGACCGCGCTTGCTTCAGAGCCGCTCCAACGTGAGACAACCAATCACGGTGATCGACGGCCATCAGATCTGCCGGGCGTGTCCCATGCCCGGGAAGCAACAGCGCACGGGCTTCGAAACACTGTTTTGAGAATGTCGCCGCGAGATCCCGCATGGCAAAGGCCGTGTCTGACAGCCCATGGATGAGGATGGCGATGCCTCGCGGTACATCCGCCTTGCATCCCCGGTCGGGCAGTTGCCTGAAGGGTGCCACCTTGCCCA
>NZ_JBMLSK010000040.1:0-1407 GCF_049240545.1 Roseateles sp.
TGCGCGCACCACGGTGATCCGGCCACGGATTCCATGAGCATCCGGCCACCCATTCCATGGCGATCTGGCCACCTGTTCCACGAGCATCCGGCCGCCCTCGTGTAAGGTCCTGCAGGGCAATCTGAAGCCGCCTATCGTGCCGCGTTTCGACGTGGACGGGGGCGAGATGCGAAGGTTGCCGATGAGGAAGATCAAGGATGTATTGCGGCTCCATGCGGCCGGCCGATCCGCTCGCCAGATCGGGCCGAGCGTCGGTGTGAGCCGCAGCACGGTGGCGGACTACCTGCGCCGCGCGGAAGTTGCGGGCCTGTCCTGGCCATTGCCCGACGGGTTGGATGAAGAAGCGCTGGAGCGGCGGCTGTTTCCGCCTCCACCACCCGCGCAGAGCCGTCTGTTTACCGAGGCGGACTGGGCAGAGATCCATCGCGAGTTGAAGCGGCCAGGCGTCACGCTGGCGCTGCTCTGGGACGAGTATCGTAGCCAGCACCCGGACGGTTACGGCTACTCGGCGTTTTGCGAGCACTACCGGCGTTGGGTCGGTCGGCTCTCTCCCGTCATGCGCCGGCGCCATGCCGCGGGCGAGCGGATGTTTGTCGACTATTCCGGCACCCGGATGGCGGTGATCGACCCGACCACGGGCGCGGCGCGCCCGGCGGAGATCTTCATCGCCGTTATGGGTGCCTCGAACATGACCTACGTCGAGGCAAGCTGGAGCCAGGCGTTGCCGGACTGGATCGGCGCACACACCCACGCCTTCGCCGCGTTCGGTGCGGTGCCGACGCTGGTCGTATCCGACAACCTGAAGTCCGGGGTGATCCGCGCCTGCTTCTACGAGCCCGAGATCAACCGCAGCTACGCCGAGATGGCAGCCCATTACGGCACGGCGATCCTGCCCGCGCGTCCATACAAGCCCCGCGACAAGGCCAAGGTCGAAGGGGCCGTTCTCCTTGTCCAGCGTTGGATCATCGCCAGGCTACGCAACCGGCAGTTCTTCAGCCTCGAGGAACTGAATGCAGCGATCCGGGACGAGGTCGCCCGCCTGAACGCCCGCGTCAGCCGCCACCTCGGAGCGTCGCGCCAGCAGCTCTTCGAGACGCTCGACCGTCCCGCGATGCAGCCGCTCCCGCCGGAACCGTTCACCCATGCCGACTGGCGCCACACAACGGTCGGACTCGACTACCACGTCCGGCTCGAGGGTCATCATTACTCGGTGCCTCATGATCTGCTCCGGCAAAAGCTCTGGGCGCGGCTGACCGCCAGCACGGTCGAGATCTTCCGTGCAGGCAAACGCGTGGCCTGCCACCGGCGCGCCGCGCCCGGCGACACGGGCGCCACAACGCTTAACGAGCATCGACCTGCCAGCCATCGCCGTCATGCCGAGACCACGCCCGACCAGTTGCGCGAACG
>NZ_JBMLSK010000041.1:0-30283 GCF_049240545.1 Roseateles sp.
CCCCTGGTCAAAATTCAATCGGCGCGGGTGGTCAAAATTCGGTCGGCGCCAACACACGACCGCCTCCAGCAGCCGCATTGCAACTTTGTGCTCTGTGGCGGCGTCAAATTTCGTGTCGTAGCCCAGAATGTGCATGACCGAGTACATGGCCGGAACAATCGGATCGACGCAGCCTCGGGCCAGGAGCCGCCCAAGGTCTTTTCGTTGCGTGTCGAGTTCAACGTCCAACTCCTCAAACTCAGCTTCTGACAGCCCCGCACTTCGCTCATTCTGATCCGCGCGCAAAACGGAGTGAGTCCAGGTTTGCGCCAGATCGTCCAGTTGCTGAGGGGTCAAATCGGTCACCTGCTGGCGAGCGGGGGGACTCCAGGTCTGCTTGAAGCTGTTTCGCCGCTTGGCGAATTCGGCGTCGACCTTGGCCTCTTCGGCGTGAAGACGCTCTTTGGCCAGGCGCAGATCGCTGGTGCCCAAACTAACGACCACCTCCCGCTTGTGCTGCGGATAGAGGTGATGCAAGTCTTTGGGAATTCGGCGTCGGAATTGAAAAATTCCGCGCTTGCCGCGAAGGTAAAGATGCTCAGGGAGTGTTTGCATGATGTTGCCATTTCGATGTTGTGTGTAACACCGTGTGTAGCAACTACTGCCTGAGAACTTATACCTCGCCTGCAAGTCCTTGAGAATCAAGGACTTAGAAGAAGTTGGGGTGGCTGATGGGGCTCGAACCCACGACAACAGGAATCACAATCCTGGACTCTACCAACTGAGCTACAACCACCGCAGAGCTTAAGATTATAGAACGGCTTTTATATCAAATGCAAGCTTTTCTACTAAATTCTTTTTGAGCGACTCAAACACAGACTCGCCGACTAAACAGGATTATAGCGAAGGACTCGATGCGGCCGCCGCAGGCGCCTTCACTTGCACTTTGAAGCGCGCCTTGAGCGCATCTACAAAGGCCTCCCCTTCGGCCACGTTCCAGGCTTGTGCGTATTGCTCAGCCGCACGAGAAGCATCGACAACTGCTGGATCACGCGGCAAGACCTTGGTCAAACGTGCCACAACATAAACGCCCTCACCGGCGTCTAAGCCAATCACCGCAGGCAACTTACTGGCATCAGCAACCAATACCGCATCTAGCACCTTGCGAGGCAAGTCTCGAGGCATCGCACGCGAAACCACGACCGGCGCAGACAGCCCAGCTTCGTCCCCCCCCTTTTGCAATGCAGCAAGACGCAACTGGCCGGCCTTCACAGCTTCTGCGGTGGCCAGCTTGCGCAGCAGTTGCGCGCGCACCTTGTCATGAACTTCGGCCAAAGGCTGCAGATGGGAGGGCTTGTGCTCCACCACACGTGCGGCTGTCATCTGACTTGAACCTGTTTCCAAGGCCTCGGTGTTGCGCTTGTTGCGCAAGGCCTCGTTGCCAAACACAGCCTCCAAAAGCTTGGGAGATGCCAATGGCCCCGACGCTCCCGGCAGCGGCGTCCGCTGCACCGTTGCTGTTTGCACCGTCAGCTTCAGCTTCTCAGCCGCAGGCTGCAGGCTGTCAGATTGCTCATAGACCAAGTTACTGAACTGTTCAGCAGCCTCAGAATAGCGACGCTGCGCCAACTGCTTGCGCACCTCGGATTCGATTTCAGGACGAACGGCCTCAAACGCCTTCTTGTCGCCACCGCGAATGCCGGTCAACTGAATGAAGTGGTACCCATATTCAGACTCGACCACATTGCTGATCTCACCCGACTTGAGCGCGAACACCGCGTCTTCAAAAACCTTGACCATCGCGCCGCGGCCGAAGAAATCAAGATCACCACCATTCGCCGCCGAACCCTCGTCCTGCGAATTCTTGCGCGCCAAGTCAGCAAAGCCGCTCGGGTTCTTGCGGGCCTGAGTCAGCAATTCTTCGGCGCGAGCCTTGGCCTTGCTGCGCTCATCTGCTGAAGCCGACTTCTCGGCCTTGATCAAAACATGGCTGGCGCGACGCTCTTCAGCCACCGAGTAGCGCGAAGCATTCTCAGCATAGTACTTGCGCAGGTCTTCTTCAGAAAAGCTAACGCCAGCCTTCAGTGCCTCCAAGTCCAAAACCAGATACTGGATTTGCGCGGATTCCGGCTTCTGGAACTGAGCTGCATTGGCACTGTCTTTGTAGAAGGCCTCGATTTGAGCTTCGGTGATCTGAATGCCAGCAGCGAAGTCTCGGGCATCAAAGCGCTGCATTTGCACTTCGCGCTGCTGCAGCAAAGCATCAAAGGCCATCGCCGAGTTGGCCGTCGAAGCAATCGTCGAGCCACCAACACCTGCAGTCACCTGGCGCAGGGTCAGGTCTTGCCGCAAACGCTCCAAAAACATCTGCGAGTTCATGCCTTGCGCCGCGATCAAGCCCTTGTTGAGAGTGCCGTCAGGGTTGCGCAAAAAGGCGAATTGCGGGTCATTGCGGAAAATCTGGCTCAAACGCTCATCGCTGACCACCAAATGCTGCTCGGCTGCCGCTGCTTGCATCACTCGATCACGCACCAAACCGTCGAGAGCCTCGCGCCGCACTTCCGGCGAATCAAACAATTTGGCGTCCAGATTTGGCATCTGCTGGCGCATGCGATCGACCTGTTGGCGGTGCGCAGCATCCCATTCAACCTGGGTGATCTTGCGCCCATCGACGGTTGCCACGCCCTTATTGGACGAGTCCATAAGGCTGGTGTAGCCCTCAACACCGACCAAGACAAAGGAAGGCACGATCAAGATCAGCAAGATCAGCTGAAACAGTCGGTTGTGCTTGCGAACGTATTCAAACATCTTCTAAAACCTCAGACGGGCAGACACGACAAAGGCGAACCGAGGTTCGCCTTTGCGTGGGGTGGCACTGCGGCCAAGGCCCACGCCCAGCGCATCGCTGGACTTGGGCATTTATGGTGGGTGCTGACGGGCTCGAACCGCCGACCTGCGCCGTGTAAAGGCGACGCTCTACCAACTGAGCTAAGCACCCGGGTCAACCGGAATTCTGTGTGGAACGCGAACAGTTTAATTGATCGCGTCCTTGAGCCCCTTGCCGGGCTTGAACTTAGGCACCTTTGCCGCCTTGATCTTGATGGCGTCGCCGGTACGTGGGTTGCGACCAGCACGCGCTGCTCGCTTGGTCACACTGAAGGTACCGAAGCCTACCAGAGAAACCGAACCATTCTTCTTCAGCGTGGTCTTCACGCCACCGATCAGGGCCTCCAGCGCACGAGTTGCAGCGGCCTTGGAAATGTCTGCCTGCGTTGCGATGTGCTCGATCAGTTCGGACTTATTCACTTCAGTACCTCTCACAAAGACTCGCCGGCCAGAGCCGGCGCTCACCCATTGACACTTGCTCACATCGTTTGAGGTTCTTTCGAGCAGCGCCCGAAACCAAGCCCGTCAAACAAGGGAAGCGCATTCTAAGCGCATTCATCGACGTCAAAGAGCAGGTGAAAGCCCGGGGGACAAGTTGGATTTGCGCCCACAAGTTCCGGCGGTCAAGGCAATCGATGAAGCTCGCATGAAACAAGCAAGCCATCGAACCTGAGTCTCGCGTTTCAGTCTCAGGGCAAGAGTTCAGAAAGCCCTCAAATGCCCGATGTCATCGGGCTTTCGCCCTGATTTCCGGCAAGGCTTTTTGCAGGTAATACACCATCGACCAGATGGTCAACACGACGGCGGCCAGCATCAGCACCGTCCCCCACAGGCGCGTGGAGATCATCCCAAACAAAGTCCCATCAAAGAGCAGGAAGGGAATCGCAATCATCTGGGCCATGGTCTTGAGCTTACCCACCATATGAACCGCCACGCTGCCGGAGGCTCCGATCTGGGCCATCCATTCGCGCAGCGCGGAGATCGCAATCTCGCGCCCCACAATCACGAGAGCGACCAAGGCATTGACACGCCCCAACTCCAACAACACCAGCAGCGCCGCGCAGACGAGAATCTTGTCGGCCACTGGATCCAAAAACGCGCCGAATGCGGAGGTCTGATTCAGCTTGCGCGCCAAATAGCCGTCCAGCCAATCGGTCAGCGCGATCACGACAAACAGCCCGGTCGCAAACAAGTTTTGCGTCTGTTTCTCCAGATCCAAGTAGTAAACCCCAACGATCAGGGGAATGGCCACGATACGGGCCCAGGTAAACAGTGTTGGCAAATTGAAAAACATGAGGGTCATTGTGCCCAACAATGGGGCACCTCCTGAGGCCTTGAAAAACAATGTCTCTTTAATGACGCAACCCTCGGCTGACTCGGCACCAGGTCAAGGCATTCGAGTTCAATCGAGGGTACGCGGCTTGAATCGCCTTTGATCATTGAAGAGGAAGGTTTCGCTGAACTTCCAAGGCTCAGGCAAACGCGAAACATTGCCAAAGGGCGCCGCCCGATGAATCGCCTCAATGGCCATTTGCAGGGTCTCCGGCGCTTGACCTGGGCGACGCAAAACATGGATGGTTTTGATGCTGCCGTCGTGACGCAATTCCACTTCGAGCACAGGAATTGCCAACAAGACGGCCGGCACCTCACCCAGATAGGTCATCTCTGGATTGGCGGCAATCAATCGCTGCGCCGCTTGGGCACGTAACTCGGCGTGGCTGTGTGGCTGTTTTGGTGGACCCAAGCCCGTTGGCTTGGCCGGTTCGGGCGCCTTTGGTGCGACCGGACTGGAGCGATCGGCCGGCGTCGGCTCCGGGCGCTCCTGCACGGGTGATGCCGGCCTGGCAGCGGGTTTGGACAAACTTGGCAAGTTGGAGCATCCGCTCAGAAAGGCGGCCAAGCCCACGCCAAAGCCCAAAGCAACTCGAGGCAAGCAGGACTTGACGGCACTCTCGACACGCCTCGCCGGCTTCTCAATGCAAGACACGATAGATCTCCTCGGCCAGTTCCCGGGATATTCCTTTGACACTGGCTATTTCTTCGATGCTGGCCTCGGCCACGCCGCGCACACCACCAAATCGTTGCAGCAATTGGGCGCGTTTCTTGGGCCCGATGCCATCCACATCCTCAAGCCGTGAGCCCCCGGTGCGCACGGCTGCTCGCTTGGCGCGCATGCCTGTGATGGCGAAGCGATGCGCCTCATCGCGGATCTGCGCAATCAGCATCAGCGCCGCCGAATCTCGGCCCAGATAGACCTTGGGGCGGCCGTCGGCGAAGACCAACTCCTCCAGACCCACTTTGCGACCCTCGCCCTTTTCCACGCCGGCAATCAAGCCTAAGTCCAGGCCCAGCTCTTCAAACACTTCACGCGCCATCGAAACCTGGCCGCGCCCGCCATCGACCAGGACCAAATCGGGCAAGCGCCCGTTGCCCAATTGAGCCGCTTCCGCCATCTTGCTGTATCGACGGGTCAAGACCTGACGCATCGCCGCGTAATCATCGCCACCGGTGATGCCCTCAATGTTGTAGCGCCGGTACTGACTGCTTTGCATCTGGTGAGACTCGAAGACCACACAGGAAGCCATGGTGGCCTCACCAGCCGTATGGCTGATGTCAAAGCACTCGATGCGAAACGCCTCCAAGTCCTGGACCGACAAGTCCAGCGCATCGACCAAGGCCCGCGTGCGGGCTTGCTGAGAGCCCTCTTCAGACAACAGGCGCGCCAAGGCCAGTTCTGCGCCCTTGATGCACATTTCCTGCCAGATTCGCCGCTGCCCGCGTGGCTGCGCCTGAGTCGTGACCTTGTAGCCGGCCTGATCGCTCAAGGTCTGACTCCAAGACTCATCAACCGCCTCGTTCAACACGATCAAGGACGGCACTTGGGCGTCCAAATAATGCTGCGCGATGAAGGCCTCCAGAACCTGTCGCTCGGGTGAAAGCTGCTGGGCCCGTTGTTCATCGTCGGCCAAGGCCAGAGAGGTGGCCTCTTCCACGTGCTTGGGGAAAAAGGCCCGATCACCCAAATGACGGCCACCTCGCACCATGGCCAGATTCACACAGGCACGCCCGCCCTGCACCTTGGCCGCGATGATGTCGACATCCCGGTCGCGACCGGTCGCACTGTTCTCATCCATCGACTGCTGCTGCAAGACCCGGGCCAATGCACTGATCTGATTGCGCACCTCGGCCGCCAACTCAAACTGCAGCCTTTCGGCATAGGCCATCATCTGAACCTGCAATCCCTCCATCACCGCTTCGGTCTCGCCCAGCAAAAAACGCTCCGCATTGCTCACATTGCGGGCGTAATCCTCTCCCTGACCTTCGGGGACGCAAGGCCCTGAGCAACGCCGGATCTGGTACAGCAAACAAGGGCGACTGCGATTGTTGAAAACCGTGTCTTCGCAGGTCCGCAACTTGAAAACTTTCTGGATCAGCTGAATCGACTCCTTCACCGCCCAGGCGCTTGGGAAGGGTCCAAAAAAACGATGCCGCCGATCGACCGCACCGCGGTAGTAGCTGATGCGGGGGTACTGATGACCACTGAGCTTCAGATAGGGATAGCTCTTGTCGTCGCGAAACAAGATGTTGAACTTGGGGTTCAGCGTCTTGATCAGGTTGTTCTCAAGCAGCAAGGCCTCGGACTCGGTGCGCACCACCGTCGTCTCCATGCGGGCGATTCGCGCCACCATCATGCCGATGCGGGTACCGCCGTGGTCCTTCTGAAAATAGCTGGACACCCGCTTTTTCAGATGCTTGGCCTTGCCCACGTACAAGACCTGGTTCTGCGCATCAAAGTAGCGATAGACGCCCGGTAGGCCCGGCAAGGCCGCCACTTCTTGCAACAAACGCTCGCGCCCTGCACTGGCCGCCTGCTCGACCTCGGCCACACGCGCGGCCTCAGCCGCCTCAATGGTTTGGCGTTCGCTGGCCCATTCGGCTTGTTTTTGTGCGCCGAGTTCCGCTGCGCTGCGCTCAGCATTCTCGGCCGCCACCGAGTTTGCCTCGCGGTCTTTGGCTGCCTTCAAAGATTTGCTGGAATCAGACTCTTGCATGGTGCGCGATTGTGCCGCGAGGCGGCATTGATAATTCCGGCTTGCATGCGGCACAAGGAAACTCGTGGGACTGAAGTGGGACTTGTTTTGTCAGGTGATTGACAACTTCGGCGACGTCGGCGTCGGTTGGCGGCTGGCGCGCGACCTGGCCGCGCGCGGCGAAACCGTCCGCTTTTGGATCGACGATCCCAGCGCCCTGCAGTGGATGGCACCCGGCGCCCCCCCCTCAAACCTGGAAGTTCGTCACTGGTCCGAAAGTCTCAAGGAGACCACGGTCGGCGACGTCGTGATCGAGACCTTTGGCTGCGAACTGCCTCAAGCCTTCGTCGCAGGCATGGCGGCTCGTCAACCGCAGCCACCCCTCTGGCTCAATCTGGAGTACCTCAGCGCCGAGTCCTATGTGGAGCGCAGCCACGGCCTCAGCTCGCCGCAGTTCAGCGGCGCCGGCCGAGGCCTGAGTAAGCAGTTTTTTTATCCCGGCTTCACGGCTCGAACCGGTGGCTTGCTGCGCGAAGCTGGGCTGCTGGAGGAGCAAGCGCATTTTAATAGCGAAGCCTGGCTCGCCGGACACGGACTGGTGCGCCGCAGCGGTGAACGTGTCGTCAGCCTGTTTGCCTACCCCAATCCACGGCTGCAGGACTTGCTGCAACAACTGTCAGCGCAACAAGCCACCTTGCTCTTGGTCTGCCCGGGGGCTGCGCAGCAGCAGCTTCTCGAATCGCCCCAAGTGGCTTGTATGCAAAACCTGCGCTGGCATGCCCTGCCCTATTTGAGTCAGCCTGAATTCGATCGGCTGCTCTGGGCCTGTGATTTGAATTTCGTGCGCGGAGAAGACTCTTTCGTGCGAGCCCAATGGGCCGGCAAGCCCTTCGTCTGGCAGATCTATCCGCAGGCCGACGGTGCTCATGGACCCAAGCTGGAGGCCTTTATGGACTTATGGCTGCAGCAGGTGGCGTCCGATCCAGCACGGCAATGGCGGGCGCTGTGGCGGGCCTGGAACGGCCTGGGTGACTGGCCCGCCGCCATGCCAAAGATGAGCCCAGCCCTGAAGCACGCCGAAATCTGGCGTGAGCATTTGGTATCCCGCGCGGATTTGAGCAGCCAGCTGATCGAGTTGAGCCGCAAAACAGGCTAAAATCCGGCGCTTTGCTGCGCCACGGAAGCTTCTGGCGTGGGCTTGCAACGTCATTTGGACAGGCCTTGAATCAGGCTTGCGGGAATCTCAGGATCTCGCCCCTGAATTCATTTGTCTGCGCCGGCTTGATCGAATTCCAAGCTTTCAAGCGAAAACACCAGGCGAACCCGACGATTTGAAGATTTTTTAAAAAACTTGAATCGGCCGCCCCAAAGAACCTTTTTTCCAAAACGGAACACTCATGAAGATCGCTCAAGAAATCCGCGCCGGCAACGTCATCATGCACGGCAAGGACCCGATGGTTGTGCTGAAGACCGAATACAGCCGCGGCGGCCGCAATGCCGCAACCGTGCGCATGAAGCTCAAGAGCCTGCTGAACAACTCCGGTACCGAAGTCGTGTTCAAGGCCGACGACAAGATGGACCAAATCATCTTGGAGAAGAAGGACTGCACCTACACCTACTTCGCCGACCCGATGTATGTGTTCATGGACACCGAGTACAACCAGTTTGAAGTGGAAGCCGAGAACATGGGCGACGCCCTGTCCTACTTGGAAGACGCGATGCCTGTGGAAGTGGTGTTCTACGACGGCAAGGCCATTTCGGTCGAGCTGCCCACTTCGCTGGTGCGTGAAGTGACCTGGACCGAGCCAGCCGTCAAGGGTGACACCTCGGGTAAGGTTCTGAAGCCCGCCAAGATCTCCACCGGCTTCGAAATCCCTGTGCCTATCTTTGTGGCCCAAGGCGACAAGATCGAAATCGACACCCGCACGCACGAGTACCGCAAGCGCGTCTGAGGACTCAGTCCCTGCAAGCACTTGGGTGCATGCGACAAATCAAAAGGTGCCCGCAGGCACCTTTTTTTTCGCCGGTCCCGCCGGCCCCTCTTCTAGTGCAGGCATAGTGGCCGACCGGTGTTTTCTTGAAGCTAAGCTCATGGACCTGGAATTGCAACTGTTTGAATCCTTCCGACTGGACCGCCTGAACCATGCCCTGCCGGGTTACACCTTGGAGTGCTTGCCGCATCTGAGAAGGCATGTGCCGCTGGGCGGCCCCACAGGCGGTGAAGCGCTGATCTGCTTCAGCCAACTGGACAGCGGAGTCGAAGCAGCGCAGATCGAAGCGCAGATCGAGCACTTCCGGCGCCGCAAGCAGGACTTTGAGTGGAAGGTTTATGCACTGGAGCGGCCAGCCGATCTGAAGCAAATGCTCGAGAAAGCGGGCTTCAAGGCCGATGAACCCGAGTGCTTCATGCTGTACCCCTTGAAGGGACAGGCACGACGAAGCCGCGGCCTGCAGGGTGCTGATGCGCGCCAAGAGGTGCCGATGGAGGTGGAGATTCGCCGCATCGTCAACCCCAAAGATCTGGACGATGTCCTCGCCGTGCAGGCCGCCATTTGGGGGCGGGACTTTGAATGGCTGCGCGCCAAGCTGGCGCTCAGCCTGAAAGAAGCAGAAACGATGAGCATGTTCTGCGCCTATGCCCATGGCCAGCCGATCGGGAGCGGATGGACCGACTATCCCAGGGGCTCGCGCTTCCCGGAGCTGCATGGCGGCGCGGTACTGCCCGCGTGGCGGGGGCGCGGGGTCTATTCCGCCTTGTTCGACTGTCGCTTCGAGGAGGCCCAGGCGCGAGGCTTTGAATGGATGGCGGTGGATGCCTCGCCGATGAGCTTGCCGATCTTGCAAGCCATGGGCTTCTTGCCCATCTGCATGACTTGGCCCCTGCGCTACTTTTTTGCCAGCGAAGACAAGCCCCAGGCTCAGGCCTCGGTGTAGACCCGCCCTTTGCCCAACCAAACCTCGTTGTGGGCGGCGCCCGCCGGAATCATGGGAAAACAGTTCTCCTCTGACTGAACCACCACGTCCAGGAAGAACGGGCCTTCGGTGTCCAGGCATTCACGCAGCGCCGCATCCAGATCCTCCCGCCGCTCCACACGCGCAGCCCGCCAGCCAAAGGCCAAGGCCAGCGCTACAAAGTCCGGCAATGCCTCGGTATAGCTGTGGCTGTAACGGCCGCCGTGGATCAGTTCTTGCCACTGCCTGACCATGCCCATGCGGCCGTTATTGCACAAGACCAATTTCACCGGCGTGCGGTGCTGCACGGCGGTTGACAGCTCCTGGATGTTCATCAACACGGAGGCATCGCCGCTGACGCACACCACCGGTTTATCTGGATGCGCAATTTGCGCCCCGATGGCCGCCGGCAGGCCATAACCCATGGTGCCCGCGCCACCCGAACTCAACCAGCGACCGGGTCGCTCCAGGCGGATATGCTGAGCGGCCCACATCTGGTGCTGCCCGACGTCCGTCGAGACAATCGCATCCAGGCCGGCAATCGCAGCGTTCAATCGACTCATCAAGGCCTGAGGCAAGATAGGCCCTGAGCGCTCCTCCTCAAAGCCCAAGCATGCTTCGGCTCGCCAGCGGCCGATTTGTTGCCACCAGTCCTGCAGGTTCGCGGCTTGGTATTGGCCTTCGGCCCAAACCCGCTCCAGTGCCAAGAGGCTGTCGGCGCAATCACCGACCAAGCCAACTTCGGTGGGCACCACCTTGCCAATCGAGCGTGGATCCACATCCAAATGAATGATCTTGGCATCGGGGCAAAAGCCGTCGAGCTTGCCGGTCACGCGATCATCAAAACGAGCCCCCACGCAAACCACCAGATCCGCGCGGTGCATCGCGAGATTGGCCTCCAAAGTGCCATGCATGCCCAACATCCCCAGGAACTGGGCGTCCGAGGCCGGAAAGGCGCCCAAGCCCAACAAGGTCAGCGTGCAAGGGGCCTCAGTGAGATGCACCAAACGCTTGAATGCCGCACAGGCCAAGGCACCGGCGTTGACCAAACCGCCTCCGCCATAGAACACGGGCCGGCGAGCTTGGGCCAACAACTCAGCCGCTCGGATCAACTGCGCTTGATTGCTGCGCGGGCAGAAAGGCAGCAACTGAGCGCGCGGGGCCGGTGAAGGGGGCACGCCAGCGCTGTCACGCGAGCGGGCTTCGGTATTCTTTGGGTCCGGCCTTGGCAGCGTGGCCAACTGAAGGTCCTTGGGGAAATCCAACAAAACCGGGCCCGGGCGCCCGCCAGCCGCACAAGCATGGGCGCGCACGACCAAGCTCGCCACCTGGCCAACCTCGCGAATCTGCGCATTCCATTTCGTCACCGGCTTGGAGATGCCCAAGGCATCACACTCCTGAAAAGCATCGGTACCGATGGCGCTGGTGGCCACCTGCCCGCTGATACACAGCACCGGCACCGAATCGCACAAGGCATCCAAAAGTCCTGTGGTGGTGTTGCTCATGCCGGGACCCGAGGTCACGAACACGACGCCGACCTTGCCGGAACTGCGCGCATAGCCTTCGGCCGCATGGACAGCGGCTTGCTCATGCCTCACCAACACATGGCGCAAACGAGGCTCGGCGTGCAGCGCGTCGTACAGCGGCAGCACCGCGCCACCGGGGTAGCCAAACACCGTGTCCACGCCCAAGTCCAGCAAGGCCGAAATCAAGGCTTGTGCGCCGTTGAAAGGAGCCTCAGAAGTGGGCGGGGTGTCCAGCCCGACAGGGCGTTCGTTGAGTGAGCATTTCATGGCACCACTTTGCCCAAATTGGCACAGCAAAGGCTGCTGAAATTTCCAATGGAAATGGATAATTCAGGAAATCCTTCTTCCAAATATAGTTTTCACAGAATGAAGCTCGATAAACTCGATTTCGCCATTCTTGGCGCCCTGCAGCGAGATGCCCGCATCAGCCTGCAAGAACTCAGCCAACAAGTCGGGCTGACAAGTTCCCCTTGCTGGAGTCGCATCAAGCGCATGGAGGAAGCGGGCGTGATTGAAGGCTACGCGGTCCGCGTCAATGCGGCCAAGGTCGGGCTGGCAGACACCGTGATCGTTCAGGTCACCCTGGAGAGCCACTCCGACGAGGCGCTGTTCGAATTTGGCCAGGCCCTGGAGCAGATTCCAGAAGTCCTGGAGGCCTTTTTGGTCTCGGGCGACTATGACTACTACGTTCGGATTGCGGTGGCCGACACCCGTGACTACGAGCGTTTGCTGCGCGAGCGGCTCTACAAGATTCCTGGCATCCGGCACAGCAAGTCGAGCTTTGTGCTGCGACAACTGAAGCAGAGCCAACTGCCTTTGCGACAGTAAGCTCAGCCCCGCCCCCACCCCTGCGCCGCAAGGTCAGACCGCGAGACCCTGCTCAGTCAAACACGCCTTCTCGCAGCCACTTGGTCGCCACCCACTTCTCTCCCTCCAGCACCGGCGCGCCGCCGTGCAGGGTCAGGGTTGAGGGGTCAGGTCTTGCGTAGCTGAAAAACACGGCGTTGCCCTTGACGGGCATGACATCGAGCTTGACGTCAGGGAAGATCGTGGCGCCACCCGCCGTCGGGGTATTGAGGTACATCACCAAGGTGCCAACGCGCTGCCCGCCCCGGCTCAAAATGGCCTCCGAGCCCGCCATCTGGGGGTCAAAATAATCGTAGTGCGGCAGGTATTCGGCACCCGGTCGATAACGCAGGATTTGCAGGCCCTCTCCCCGATCCACCGGCCAATTCAGCAAACGAGACAGCCGCGCCTCCACCTTTCGCACCAGCTCGTTTTCCCCTCGCTCAAAAAACATGCCATCACTGGTACGGGCTGCATTGACCTCGCTGCCCGCCTGGGTTGCTGCCACGGTTTCAGACCGCGCCAAGCGGGCACCAGCCGCGGCCACCATCTCGTCGCATTCCTGATCGGAAAGCAAGCCGCCCAGCAAGACCACGCGTGGGTGGCTCAAACTCAGCAAGACCTGCACCTGCCGATCGCCCAGCCACAGGGTCGGCGTCCCGCGACTCAGATCGGGCTCGGGCAAGGCGCCGACGGATGCCACAGAGGGGCTTTGCCCCATGATGGCGCCACCGGTGCTGCTTTGATCAAAGGCCAGTTGCGCAACGGCGACTTGCCAACCACTGCTGCACATCGAGGCCACGATTTGCTCGCGGTCGAAGCCCTGCGCGAGCTGCTCGGTGATCCATTGCCTCAACTCAGGGGTGATGTGTTGCTGTCCACTCATGCCGGTATTTTGCGTGATCACCGACCCCGTTTTTCAACTCAAGCGGCGTCGGAACAACAAGCGCTCGGGCGAGGATAAAGCGGCCTCGAAGGCGTAGCCCTCGGCATTGAAACCTTGCAATCCTGCCGGCGTGTCGATCCGCTCGGTGATGGCGTAACGAGCCATCAGTCCACGCGCGCGTTTGGCGAAGAAACTGATGATCTTGTACTGCCCGTTCTTCCAATCCTCAAACACACACTCAATCACCCGCGGCTTCAAACTCGGGCGATCGGCAACGCGAAAGTACTCTTGGGAAGCCAGATTGACGATCACCGGCACCTGAGCTGCAGCGGCGCAAGCATTCAAATGCTCGGCCAGACGGTCACCCCAAAACTTGTAGAGCGTGGTACCAGCGGGATTGTCCAGGCGAGTGCCCATTTCGAGCCGGTAGGGTTGGATCAAGTCCAGTGGGCGCAAGACCCCATAGAGGCCCGACAAAATGGCCAAATGCTGCTGCGCCCATTGCAGCTGCTCGGTGCTCAGGCTGGCTGCGGCCAAACCTTCATACACATCACCATTGAAGGCCAGGACAGCCGGCTTGCTGTTGTTATGCGTGAACTCGGGGCGCCATGACTGAAAGCGCGCCACATTCAGCTCCGCCAATGGCGCCGACAAATCCATCATCTCGGCTACATCCGCTGGCGACTTGGTCTTCAGCAGCTTGATCAACTGGCTGGACTGCGGCACAAACTGCGGTTGACTGCTCAATGCCAACAGGGGATCAGGGGTCGGGGTTTCGTAGTCAAGCGACTTGGCGGGAGAGATCAGATAAAGCATGGCTGATATTCTCGCCGCTCTAGATGTGCCCGATGAACCCAAGGGGCATGGAGCCCACGCAAGTCAAGACTCATGGCCCATCACTGCGGGCCACCTGAAATGAAAAAGCCCGCTTGAAGCGGGCCTCATGGCTGAGCGATCAATCAATCAATCAATCGATCAATCCATTCATTTAGCCAGTAACTGATTGGTCGCCGCCACATCCTCGGGCTTCAAGATGCCCGCGGCCTGCCGCAGCTTCAGGTTCAGCAAGACGGTTTCATTGCGCGCCTTGGCCAAATCACGCTGGGTGGAGAAGAGCTGGGTTTGCGCATTCAAGACATCCAGATTGACCCGCACGCCGACCTTGTAGCCCAACTGGGTGGCATCCAAAGCCAACTTGGTCGAAGCCTCCGCAGCTTCGAGCGCCTTCACCTGCGCCGCTTGCGAAAGCACACCGAAGAAGAAGCTGCGCGTCCCTTCCGAGACCCCGCGGCGCGCATTGGCCAGGTCCTGACGGGCTTTCTCTTCCAGCACCAGGGCTTCCTTGACCTTGTTTTGACTGGCGCCGCCGGTGTAGAGCGGCAGATTGACCGACAGCCCCAGGCTGCCACTAGCCGTGGTGCCGGTGGTGCCAGCCAGCTTGGCACCTTCACCCCGCGAATCGAGCGCGCCGACCTTGCCGTTGAGATCCACCGTCAGGCCATCAGAGGCGCGTGCCTTGCCAGTTTCCAAGATCGAGGAATCCACGCCGGCCTTGGCCTTGCGGATCTGTGGATGCTGCTCTTCGGCCAGCGCCACCCAGGGTTCCACCGTGGCGGGCGCTAAGGCAGGCAGGGCCACCGGCACGGCCAAGGGTTTGGGATCCACCGGCTTGCCGACCAGATGATTCAGCTTCAAACGTTTGACCTGCAGGTCATTGTCGGCCGCGATCTCGGCAGCCACCGCCAAGTCAAACTTGGCTTGCGCTTCACGGGTGTCGGTGATGGTCGAGGTGCCCACCTCAAAATTGCGCTTGGCCGAGGCCAACTGCTCTGCGAATGCAGCCTTGGCCGCACGGGTGGTGGACAAGGCGTCTTTGGCGGAGAGTGCGTCAAAGTAAGCCTGCGCCAAGCGCACAATCAAATCCTGCTCGGCGGTCTCAAGGTCGGCCGCAGACAAGTCCAAACCCAAACGGGCCTGTTCAACGGTCAGGCGATTGCCTTTGTTGTAGAGGCTGTAGTTGCCACTCAGGCCCATTTGGACCGAATTGGTGCCGGTCCAGCCAAACTTCTTCATATCGACCTGAGAACTGGTCGCGCTGGCGCCGACACCCAGTGTCGGCTTCAACAAGGCCTCAGCTTGGCCCACTCGGTACTGGGCGACATCCGCTTGCGCACGCGCCGACAAATAGGTGGGATCGAAAGCCCGCGCCGTGTCGTACAACTCCAGCAGGCTTTGAGCGCGCGCCACACCGGCGGCACCGAAGGCCATCAGCAACGCCATACCGACTTGGCTCAAGGGGCGGCGCAATTTGTTTGCTTGATGGACTGGCATGAGCTTCCTCATTTGGGATTTGATTGTTGGTGTTGACGATCTTTGCCGCTGAGCGTTTCGCAGCCGTTCACGACCTTGGCACGCTGCGCAGCAATCATGGTTTCAGTATCTCGGCACTGCAGGGTCCGCCTCAAGCGACCATGCATCAATGCCACCGGCGAGGTTATAGACGCTTTCGAAACCCGCGCGCTGCAGAAATGCGACGACTTGCAGACTTCTAACCCCGTGATGGCAATAACAGACGATGGGCTGCGTGGGCTCCAGTTCTTCAAATCGGGCCGGCACCTGCCCCATCGGCATCAGCAGGCTGGGCATGCCGTCGATACGGATGCTGGCCAACTGCGCCTCCCAGGGTTCACGCACATCCAACAACAGGGGCGGCTGCGCCGACTGGCTCAGCGATAGCAATTCATCCACCCCAATTTGAACTGACATACCGCTTGTGCTCAGAAGCTGAAGGCTTGGGCTGAAGCAAAGCCTTGCAGACGCGGCGCCACGGTGTCAAACAGATTGACGGTGCGGAAGTCTTTCTCGCCGACGCGAGTGATCAACTGCGCTTGCATGACCGGCTCAGCGCCCACAATCGCTGCCAGGCGTCCGCCGACCTTGAGCTGAGCCAAGAGTCCTGCCGGCACTTCTTGCACCGAGCCCGACAGCAGAATCACATCAAACGGGCCTTCAGCGGCGAAACCTTGAGCGCCGTCTTGCTCACGCACCGTGACATTGGTCACCCCGGCACGCTTCAAGTTGGCAGCGGCCAAAGCGGCCAGCTCCGGATTGATCTCCAGCGAGAACACTTTCTGCGCGCGGTGGCCCAGCAGCGCGGCCATAAAGCCGCTGCCGGCGCCGACTTCCAGCACCTTCTCATGGCGAGCCACCTTCAACTCCTGCAGCAGGCGCGCTTCAACCCGAGGGGCCAGCATCTTCTGATCACCCGGCAGCGGCACTTCGGTGTCCATGAAGGCGATGCCGCGGTAGGCCGCCGGCACGAAATCCTCACGCTTGACCACCGCCAGCAGTTGCAGCACCTCGGCATCCAGCACATCCCAGGGGCGGATCTGCTGTTCGATCATATTGAAGCGGGCTTGTTCGATATTCATCTTGTCGTTTCCTTGACATTCAACGGCACCAGGGCGCCGCAGCACATTCATTCTGCAGAGATTCTATTTCCAGACCAACGACGCTTGGCCCAAACGGCCAGATCATCGAGATAGCAATAGATCACCGGCACCACCACCAGCGTCAGCAAAGACGAGGTGATCACGCCCCCAATCACCGCCTGACCCATCGGCGCGCGCTGCTCCGAGCCCTCGCTGAGCGCAAAGGCCAGCGGCACCATGCCGAAGACCATGGCCAAGGTGGTCATCAGAATCGGCCGCAGACGCACCTTGGCAGCATGCAGCAGCGCTTGCTCGCGGCCCATGGGCTCGGCGTCCACGCCGTAGGCATGCTCGCCCTGTCGCGAACGGATCGCAAAGTCGATCAGCAAAATCGCGTTCTTGGTGACCAGGCCCATCAACATCACGATGCCGATGATGCTGAACATATTCAGCGTCGAGCGGAACATCAGCAGCGCCAGGATCACGCCGATCAAGGTCAGCGGCAGCGAGCTCATCAAAGCCAGCGGCTGCAAAAAGCTCTTGAACTGGCTGGCCAGAATCATGTAGATGAACACCACCGCCAGGCCCAAGGCCCCCACCGCGTACTGGAAGGACTCGTTCATGTTTTTGGTGGAGCCGCCAAAGCTGTAGCGGTAGCCTGGCGGGAAAGCGATACCGTCCAGCACCGCCTTGATGTCGGCCGAAACCTCGCCGGAGCTGCGACCCAGGGCGTTGGCGTCAATCGTGATCTCGCGGCTCATATCGCGTCGATTGATCTGGTTCGGGCCGGTGGAGGCGTGCACGTCCGCCACCTGCGACAAGCGCACCACCCTCGCCGAGCCATCGGCCGCCGGCGCCACATTCAGCGGCAAACGCTGCAGATCAGACAAGGCGTTACGGCCCTCGGGCCCGAGCCGCACCACCACGTCATAGTTCTCGCCGTCTGGCGCCCGCCAGTTGCCGACAGTGGTGCCGGCCAAGAGGGTGCGCAGCGAGCCGGCCAACGCGTTGACGTTCAAGCCCACATCGGCGGCGACATCGCGCTTGACCTCGATGGAGACAGTCGGCTTGTTAGGCTTGAGCGTGGTATCGAGATCCACCAGGCCGGGGATCTTGATCAGCTCCGCTTGCACCTGCTTGGACAAGCGCTCCAGTTCGCCGAGGTCCGAGCCCTGGATGGAAAACTGCAGGCTTTTGCCTCCACCTAGATCGGTTTGCCCGATATTGGTGACGGTGATGCCCGCCACGGTCGAAAGCTTCTCGCGTATCGGCTGAGCCAAGTCGGCCACCGAGCGCTTGCGGTCCTTGCGATCCACCAGACGCACATAGATGGCCCCATAAATCTTGCCCGCAGCAAAACCGCTGTTGATGGTGGTGACGGTGTAGCGCACCTCGGGCAATTCGCGCAGCAGAAGGTCGATCTGCTTGGCGCGCGCCTCGGTCACTTCCAGACTGGAGCCCACCGGCGTGTAGAAATTGATCTGAGTTTCGGACAAATCGGCCTTGGGCACAAACTCCTTGCCCACACCACCCAGCAAGACAAAGCTGAACAAAAAAGTCGAGAGTGCAATGCCCAAGGTCGCGGCCTTGTGGCGCAGCGACCAACCCAAAATCTTTTGATAGGCCTCGGACAGCCACTCGGTGAAGTCATCGAACTTCAGCGTGATGCGGCCCAGGGTCTTGTCGTAGAGCGTCACCGGCGGGCCGCGATGCACCCCGTGCGCCTGCGGGTCGTGCCAAACGCTGCTCAGCATCGGATCCAGGGTGAAGCTGACGAACATCGAGATCAGCACCGCCGCCACGATGGTGATGCCGAACTCATGGAAGAACTTGCCGACGATGCCGCCCATAAAGCCGATTGGCAAAAACACCGCCACGATGGACAAGGTGGTGGCCAGCACTGCCAAGCCAATCTCGGCCGTACCGTCCAGCGCCGCCTGCTTGGGACTGGCGCCCATGGCGACATGGCGCACGATGTTCTCTCGCACCACGATGGCGTCATCGATCAACAAGCCCACGCACAGGCTCAGCGCCATCATGGTGATGTTGTTGATGGTGAAGCCGAACAAGTACATGAAGAGAAAGGTGCCGATCAAGGCAATCGGCAGCGTCAAGCCGGTGATGACGGTGGAGCGCCAGGAGTTCAGGAACAAGAACACGATCAGCACCGTCAGCGCCGCGCCTTCAAACAAGGTGCGCTGCACATTCGCCACCGAGACCCGAATCGCCCGCGAGTTGTCGCGGTTGATCTCGGTCTTGATGCCTTTAGGCGTGATGGGGGCGGCCTCCTTCAAAGCTCGCATCAAACCGTCCACCACCTCGATGGTGTTTTCGCCCTGGCTTTTTTGTACGCTCAAGAGCACGGTGCGTTGGCCGTTGTAGAGCGCCAGGCTTTCGACTTCCTGCGGGCCGTCCACCACATCGGCGACCTGCCAGAGTTTGATCGAGTTGCCGGCCTTGCGCGCCACCACGATGTCGCGGAAGTCTTCCGGCTTCTTCAGTCGCGCATTGATTTGCACCACCCGCTCTTGATCGGCCGAGCGGATCGAGCCCAGCGGCAGCTCCTGGTTCTCGCTCTTCACCGCCACTAACACCTGATCCACCGTGACGCCCAGCGACTCCATGGCCTGCGGACGCAGCCGCAGCTGCACCTGGCGTTGCAGGCCGCCCACCACGCTGACCGAGCCAACGCCGCGCACATTCTCCAGACGCTTTTGCAGCACTTGGGTGGCCCAGGTGGTCAGCTCCTGGGTGCTGCGTTGGCCATCGTCCGAGAGCACCGCCACATTGAAGATGGGCGTGCTTTGCGGGTCGAAGCGCGAGATGCGCGGGTCTTTCACCTCGTCGCGCAAGGTGGGCCGCATCAAGGCCACTTTTTCGCGCACATCCTCGGCGGCCTTGCGGCCATCAACATCGAGATTGAACTCGATGATGACGACCGAGGCGCCCTCGTAGGAGCGCGAGGTCAAGGTGTTGATGCCGGCCACCGTGTTGACGGCCTCCTCGACTTTCTTTGTGACTTCGCTCTCAACAATCTCCGGCGAGGCGCCGGGATAGTCCAACTGCACCACCACGGTGGGAAAGTCGATACTGGGAAATTGGTCCACCGACAGCCGCTGATAGCTGAACAGGCCCAAGACCACAAAGGCCAGCATGACCATCACGGCCATGACGGGGTTTTGAATCGAAACGCGGGTGAACCACATGGCGAGCGCCCCTGCCTCAGCGGGATGCGGCCGAGGCAGCGGGGCTGGGCATGGGCAGCTTCACCAAGCTGCCATCCGCCACCTGACCGGCTGCGCCGGTCAGCAGCAAATCACCCAGCTTGACGCCGGACAGCAGCTCCACCACCGGCTGTCCAGCCACCTCGCCGCTGCGCCCCAAAGTTACGTCCAGTGAGCGGGTCTTGCCGTCCACGATCTGCAGGACATAGGGGCGTGCCTTGTCGACCCGCACCGCTGTGGGTGGCACGAGCAGGCCTTCGGCCTCATCCAGCAAAATGCGCCCCCGGGCAAACATGCCATGACGCAAACCCGGCTGCCCTGTCACCTTCAGATAGACCAGCACGGCCCGTGACCCCGCCTGCGCCGCCGGGTTGATGCGGGCCAGCTGTGCCGGCACCTCGGCCGCCAAGCCGTCCACCTGCAAGAGAGCCCTCGCACCGGGCGCCAGACCGGCCGCCAACTCGGCAGGGATTGCCGCCTCCAACTCCATCTGCGCCAGATTGACGATTTCCAAAACACGCCCATCAATCGCCACGCGCTCCCCCGGCTGAGCCAAACGCTGGGACACCTGACCCGATATCGGCGCGATCAGCGTTGCGTCGGCTTGCGCCTTGCGGGCCAACTCGACGGCGGCCTTGGCAGCCAGGAAACTGGCTTCGGCCCCGGCGGCACTGGCTACCGCCGTGTCCAATGCAGTTGCGGAGATGAATCCTTGCGAGACCAGAGCCCGGTTGTTGTCCAAGGTGCGCCGCGCAATATCCAGCTGCGACTTGGCGGCCGACGCATTCTGTTCGGCTTGTTTCAAACGCCAATCCAACTCGGTGGCATCCAAACGCCCCAACACTTGGCCTGCGCGGACCGAATCGCCTTCGCGCGCACTCAAACTCGCCAATTCAGCGGCAACCTTGGCCTTGATCATGGCCGTCTCAATCGCCCGCAAACTGCCAGAAACCTCCAGAGCCCCAGAGAAGCGCTGCCGCTGCACCCGCAACACATCCAGCTCTCCGAGCACCAAGCCAATGGCTGCTTTCTCGGGCACCGGTGTCGAAGCTTGGCGCCCTTTGACGAACTTCATCACGAGAGCCCCGACCAGTGCCAGTCCGAGCACGCCAAGCGTCAATTTCAAGCCAAACTTCATCGCAGATGAACTTTCCCACACAAGGCAAAGACGAACGAAACCATAAGGATCAAAAACTCAGTGACCCAGCGGCTTGGCCAGCAAACCGCGCAAGATCAGGTCCACCTGAACCGCCAAGACCGCCGGCGCGTCGATTGTGGGGCCATGCAAGCGACAAGCGCCTAGGGAGTGTTGGTAAAGAATCATGTGCAGCATCGGGCCGATCAAGACCTGCACGGTTTCGGTCGGAGGCACCGGGCGGAACTCGCCGCTGGCAATGCCGCGTTCGATCAAACCACCCAACAAACGGTGAATGGGCTGCACCACTTCATCGACATAGAACCGGGCGAGATCCGGGAAATTCCGGGCCTCGGCCATCATGATCTTGCTGATGCCGCCCGCCGGACCCATCCCGACCTGTTGCCACCAAGCCTGCATCACATGGCACAACAAGTCGGTCACCGATCCCTGATGCTGAGCCGCCAAATCGACCGCCTCGGCAATACGGGCCGAGAGGTTCTCTCGAATCACGGCCTTGAACAACTCTTCCTTGCTTGGGTAGTAGAGGTAGAGCGTGCCCTTGGACACACCGGCCAAGGCAGCCACCTCTTCGGTACGGGTGGCCGCAAAGCCTTTTTCAACAAACAAGGTCAAGGCCGCCGCCAGCAACTCCTGCGGACGAGCTTCTTTTCGACGTTGACGGGGCGCGGTGCTCAAAAGGTAGGTCGCGCGATGGCGTTAATGACTCATTGGTCATTAATGTATGCGCCCGGCGCCGAGCCGGTCAAGTTTGGCCCCGATCAGCCAAGAGCGGTCATGAGCGCCAGCTATCATGCCGGCCATTCAATCTGAGGGAGCTGCGTTTGGACGCCATATTGCTGATCAAGGCCGCCATCATGGGCATTGTCGAAGGCCTGACCGAGTTTTTGCCCATTTCCAGCACGGGCCATTTGATCCTGGCCGGCGCCCTACTCGGCTTTGACGACGCCAAGAGCAAGGTGTTTGACATCGCCATCCAGACCGGCGCGATCTTTGCCGTGATCTTGGTGTACGGCCAGCGCCTGAGGGAAGTGGCGGTGGGCCTGGGTTCTGACGCGCGCGCGCGCCGCTTTGTGATCAATGTGGCCATCGGTTTCTTTCCTGCCGTGTTACTGGGCCTGCTGTTTGGCAAGGCGATCAAGGCACATCTGTTCACGCCCACCGTGGTGGCCACCACTTTCATCCTGGGTGGCTTCATCATCTTGTGGGCCGAGCGGCGTCAACAAACCGCGGTGCGGATTCAAACCGTGGACGATATGACCCCGCTGGACGCCCTGAAGGTCGGCATGATTCAGTGCTTGGCCATGGTGCCAGGCACCAGCCGTTCGGGCGCCACCATCATCGGGGGCATGCTGATGGGCTTGTCGCGCAAGGCGGCCACCGATTACTCCTTCTTCCTGGCCATTCCGACGCTGATTGGCGCCGGCGCCTACAGCCTCTACAAAGAGCGAGCCTTGCTCAGCGTGGAGGACATTCCGATGTTTGGCGTGGGGCTCTTGTTCTCCTTCATCAGCGCCTGGATTTGCGTGCGCTGGCTGCTTCGCTACATCTCCACCCACAGCTTTGTGCCCTTTGCCTATTACCGCATCGTCTTCGGCATCATCGTGCTGGCCACGGCCTGGAGCGGCTTGGTCGTGTGGGCGGACTGATCGCCCCTTCAGGCGCCAGCCTTTGAGCTGGGATCAGCCGGGCAGCTTCAGCCTCAAAGCTAAAATGCCGGCATGACGATCACGATCAAGACTGGCGCCGATATTGCGGCGCTGCGCATAGCCGGCCGCCTGGCCTCCGAAGTGCTTGACATGCTGACCCCGCATGTCAAGCCCGGCATCACCACCGAAGCCCTGGACAAGTTGGCGCATGACTACATCGTCAATGTGCAGCAAGCCATTCCAGCGCCACTGAACTACCAGCCGCCCGGCTACACGCCCTACCCCAAGTCCATCTGCACCTCGGTCAATGATGTGATTTGCCATGGCATCCCCGATGGCCGCGCCTTGAAGAACGGCGACATCGTCAACATCGACGTCACCGTCATCAAAGACGGCTGGCATGGCGACACCAGTCGCATGTTTGTGGTGGGTGAAGGCTCTATCGCTGCCAAGCGCTTGTGCGCCCTCACCTACGAAGCAATGTGGAAGGGCATCGCCAAGGTCAAGCCCGGCGCCTACCTGGGCGACATTGGTCATGCCATTCAGACCTTTGTCGAGAACGCGGGCTTCTCGGTGGTGCGAGAGTTCTGCGGCCACGGCATCGGCCAGGTCTTCCACGAAGAACCGCAAGTGCTGCATTACGGCCGCCCCGGCACGCTGGACGTCTTGGTGCCCGGCATGGTCTTCACCATCGAACCCATGGTGAACGCCGGCCAGCGCCATATGCGCGAGCACAACGACGGTTGGACCATCAAGACCAAGGACCGCTCGCTCTCGGCCCAATGGGAGCACACCTTGGTGGTGACCGAAACCGGTTACGAGGTTTTCACCTTGTCGGCCGGCAGCCCCCCCCCGCCCGCCTTCATCAGCGGCTGAGTTGATGGGCAATCGCGCCTTGCCGGACTCCGTCACGCCTCTGCCCAGCCTTGCGGAGCTGCGCCAAAGCTTCAAGGCCGGCAAGCTTGCCTTGATCAGCGCGTTTCGGGAAGCGCCTCCCACGCAAAGAGCCGCCGCCCAATTGCTGCGCCAGTTGGCTCGCCATGTCGATGCCAAGCTGCAGCAGTTGTGGATGCACGCCGACATGCCCGCAGGCGCCTGCCTGGTGGCCGTGGGCGGCTATGGTCGCGCCGAGTTATTCCCGCATTCCGATGTGGATGTGCTGGTGCTCTTGCCCGACGGGGTTGAGGCGCACACCAATGGCCCGGTGAAGACCTCCATCGAAGCCTTCATCACCGCCTGCTGGGACATCGGCCTGGAAATCGGCTCCTCGGTTCGCACCTTGGGCGAATGCTTGCAGGAAGCAGCGGCGGATGTCACCGTGCAAACCGCCTTGCTGGAAGCCCGATTGCTGGCCGGCAAACGCACACAGTTCATGTCGCTGGAGCAGGCGCTGATGGCGGCCATGGACGCCAAGGCTTTTTTGCGCGCGAAAACACTGGAAGCCCGGCAGCGTCACATCAAGTACGACGACACGCCCTACTCGCTGGAACCCAATTGCAAGGAAAGCCCGGGCGGACTGCGCGATCTGCAGGTGCTGATCTGGATCGCGCGCGCCGCCGGCCTGGGCAAGACCTGGAAGGCCTTGGCCGACCGCGGCTTGATCACCGCCTTTGAGAGCCGCCAGTTGCAGCGCAATGAAGGCTTGTTGAAGCTGATTCGCGCGCGCCTGCACAGCGTGGCCGGGCGTCGCGAAGACCGGCTGGTGTTTGACCTTCAGAACGCCGTGGCCGAGAGTTTCGGCTACCAAGCCAGCCAGGGTCATCGTGCCTCCGAGGTGCTGATGCGGCGCTACTACTGGGCGGCCAAGGCGGTCACCCAGCTGAATCAGATCTTGCTGCTGAACCTGGAAGAGCAGGTCAACGGTTCTCAGCAGCAGCTGATGCGGCGCATTGATCATCACTTCCTGGATCGCGCCGGCATGCTGGAGGTCGAAAGCGACGACCTCTACCTGCGCGAGCCGCACGCCATCCTGCGCACCTTCTTGGTCTATCAGCAAACGCCGGGCATCAAAGGGCTTTCTGCTCGCACCCTGCGCGCGCTCTACAACGCACGCGAGCTGATGAACAGCGCCTTCCGGCGCGACCCGGCCAATCGCGCCACCTTCATGCAGATCCTGCGCCAGTCCGAAGGCCAAACGCATGCGATGCGGCTGATGAACCAGACCTCGGTGCTGGGGCGTTACTTGTGGGTATTCCGCAGCATCGTCGGACAGATGCAGCACGACCTGTTCCACGTCTACACGGTGGACCAGCACATCCTGATGGTGCTGCGCAATGTACGGCGCTTCTTCATTCCCGAGCATGCCCACGAGTACCCGTTTTGCTCGCAGCTGGCAGCGCAATGGGACAAGCCGGAGCTGCTCTATATCGCGGCGCTCTTCCATGATGTGGCCAAGGGCCGCGGCGGCGACCACTCCGATCTGGGGGCGGTGGAAGTGCGTCGCTTTTGCCGTGATCACGGCCTGAACAAGGAAGACACCGAGCTGGCCGTCTTTCTGGTCCAGCATCACCTGACCCTCTCCAGGGTGGCGCAAAAGGAAGACCTGTCCGACCCCGATGTGATCCAGCGCTTCACCCAAAAAATGGGCGATGCGCGCCACCTCACCGCGCTCTATTTGCTGACGGTAGCCGACATCCGCGGCACCAGCCCCAAGGTCTGGAATGCCTGGAAGAGCAAGCTGCTGGAAGACCTTTACCGCATCAGCCTGCGTGCGCTCGGCGGCGCTCAGCCCAACCTGACCGCCGACATCGAGGCCCGCAAGCAAGAGGCACGCCAAGCCTTGGCCCTGCACTCGATGCTGCCCGATACCGAAGCCGAGCTTTGGGGCACCTTGCAGCTCAGCTACTTTGCTCGCCACGAAGCCAACGACCTGGCCTGGCATGCGCGCTCGCTGTGGCGCCATGTACTGACGGACAAACCCATCGTGCGAGCCCGCCCTTCACCGATTGGGGAAGGCTTGCAGGTCCTGGTCTATTCGCCCGATGCCCAAGATTTGTTCGCTCGCATTTGCGGCTATTTCGACGGCGCCGGCTTCAACATCCTGGATGCCAAGGTGCACACCACCCGTAAGGGCTTTGCGTTGGATACCTTCCAGGTGCTGAGTCCGGATATGGACTTGCATCACCGCGACCTGGTCTCCTTGGTCGAAGCCAAGCTAACCCAGGCCTTGATGGCAGAGGGCCCACTGCCGGAGCCGCGCCGTGGGCGCCTTTCCCGGCGCGTCAAGTCCTTCCCCTTCACCCCGCGCATTGCACTGCGCCCGGACGAGCGAGCGCAACATTGGCTGCTGTCCATCAGCACCAGTGACCGCGCCGGCCTGCTGTACGCGATTGCACGGGTGTTGGCGCGTCACGGCATCAATTTGCAACTGGCCAAGATCTCGACCTTGGGCGAACGGGTGGAGGATACCTTCTTGGTCGACGGTGCGGCGCTGCAGCAAAACAAGGCGCAGTTGCAGATCGAAAGCGAGTTGCTGGACGCCGTGTCACTGCAGTTATGAAGCCACCCTCCATCCTGATTGAGGCCGCGCAGGCCCTGGCCCAGCTGAGCGAGTTTGACGCCATCATCGACGTGCGCTCGCCGGCCGAGTTTGCCGAAGACCATGTGCCCGGTGCGCTCAACTGGCCGGTGCTGGACAACGAAGAGCGCCACCGGGTCGGCCTGCTTTACAAGAGCTCGCCTTTCGAGGCGCGCAAGATCGGCGCGGCCCTGGTCGCGCGCAATATCGCCCGCCATCTGGACGAGCATGCCGAGCCTTTGTCGCGCGGCTGGCGCCCGCTTGTCTATTGCTGGCGGGGCGGCCAGCGCTCCGGCGCGATGACTTGGTTTTTGGGTCAGATTGGCTTCAAGGCGCGCCAGTTGCAAGGCGGCTACAAGGCCTACCGGGCCGAAGTCCGAGAGACCTTGGAGACTCTGCCGCAAGGTTTGCAGCTCCATGTCTTGTGCGGGCGCACCGGCACCGGCAAGACGCGGCTCTTGCATGCGCTGGAGCGCCTCGGCGCCCAGGTGCTGGACCTGGAGGCCATGGCTGAGCATCGCGGCTCGGTCTTGGGTGCCCTGCCCGATCAAAAACAACCCAGCCAGAAACGCTTCGACAGCATGCTGTGGCAGCGCATGCGAAGTTTCGACCCGGCGCGGCCGGTTTTTGTGGAAAGCGAGAGTCGCAAGATCGGCCAGCTGCGCATGCCCGCCTCGCTTTACGAAGCGCTGCGAAACAGCCAGCATCTTTACTGGCTGCAAATGGACGATGACGCGCGCGTGCAATTGCTGCTGCAAGACTATGCGCATTTCATGGGTCAGCCCGAGCAGTTCTGCGCCCGCCTAGATGCCTTGATTCCGATGCGCGGGCATGAACGCGTCAAGCGTTGGCAAGAACAGGCCCGCAGCGGTGACTGGGCCAATGCCTTTCGTGAGCTGATGCTGGAGCATTACGACCCCGGCTACGAACGGTCTTTGGCGAATCACTACCCTCAATTGGCCCAGGCGCGTCGCTTGACCTTGACCGATGCACAGGCTCAATCACTGGAGACCGGCGCGCGCGAGTTGTTAGCTCTTGATTGATCAGAGAGACTGGCTTTCTCCCTGATCCGAAAGCCAGCAAGCACAAACGCCTCTTGTTTGGCGGACATCAAGCAGGTGTTTGTCTTGATGCCCATCAAGGCCCGGCTCGTGCGAGCATGGCACCATGCAACGCTTGAATCGATAACCCATGCAAATCCTCGAAACCGAAAAGGCCCTGCAGCAATCTCGCCAGTTCGGCGTGAAGCCAATCCCGATGTTGCGCCCTTTGGGATGGTTGGCCCGGGGCTGGGGAGATTTGTGCCGCTGCCCTGGCCCCTCGCTGGCCCATGGCTTGGTGCTGGCCCTCATCGGCGCCCTGATCTTCTTGCTCGCAAAAGATCGGTTCTGGCTTCTGGCCGGCGCTTTCAGCGGCTTCTTGCTGGTTGCGCCGATTCTTGCGACCGGTCTTTACGTCATCAGCCGAGACTTGGAACGAGGACAGAAGCCGAGTTTTGCGACCGTGCTGCGCGCCTGGCGCCCGCGCGACGGTCGATTGGTGGTGTTCGGCGTGCTGCTGGCATTTGCTGGCACCGGCTGGGTCATGACCTCGGCCTCCTTGGTCACCAGCTTCACCAGCTCGCCCATTCATGCGCCGATGGACTTTCTCCACCATGTGGTGCTCAACGAAGAGTCGCATTTGTTCGAAGCCTGGCTGGCCTTGGGTGCCCTGCTGGCGGCCCCAGTTTTTGCCTCCACCATGATCACCGTTCCCTTGCTGCTGGATCGCAAGATTGGCGAAGTCAGCATCTTGGGCGCCGTCTTCACGAGTTGGCGCGTGGTGATGGAGTACCCCGCCCCGGTCGCCTTGTGGGCCGCACTGATCATGTTGCTGACCCTGTTCGGCATGGCCACGCTGATGCTCGGACTGATCGTCATCATGCCCTGGCTCGGCCATGCCAGCTGGCACGCCTACCGTGACCTGGTCTCGACCCGAGACTGACTCAAACACCAAAACAACGAGAAGTACCCGGATGTTTGGATACAGCGAACAAGAAATTGCCCAAATTGGCCTGACCTGGGGCGTCGGCGCGTTCATGCTGTACATGGTGTTCATCATCTTGCAGCTGGCGCGTGAGTCCAAGGCCGGCCGCTTTGGGACCTTCATCCTGCTCTTGGGTCTGGGCTTTGGTCTGGTTGGCTTTTTGGCCAAAGGCGTTCTGAAATGGTTTATGGCGGGCCTGGGCTCATGAGCGTCCGCAAGACCGCCACCCGCAGCTTCCGTCATTCCTGGCTTGAAGACGCCCAAGCCCTGATCACCGGCACCTTGTTCGTGGCCATTGGCGTGGCCTTATTCAAGCAGGCCGGCCTGCTCACGGGCGGTACCGTCGGCATCGCGTTCTTGATCCATTACGCCGTGGGATTGCCGTTTGGTGCCTTGTTTTTCGCGATCAACCTGCCCTTTTATTGGCTGGCGTACCGACGCATGGGCTTGCCCTTCACGGTGAAAACAATCGGGGCGGTGAGCCTGATGGCGGTACTGGCGGAAGTTTTGCCGCGCTGGCTGCAGTTCGCGCAACTGAACGTCTGGTTCGCGGCCATCGCCGGCGGCCTGTTGATTGGCGCTGGCATGCTGATCCTGTTCCGCCACCGAGCCTCCTTGGGTGGGCTCAATGTGGTGGTGATGTACCTGCAAGAAAAACGCGGCTGGCGCGCGGGCTATGTGCAGGCAGGTCTGGATGGCCTCATCCTGCTCAGCGCCCTTGCCTTTGTGCCCGCCGAAAAAGTAGGCATGTCCCTGCTGGGCATGCTGGCCATCAATGCGGCGCTGGCGGTAAACCACCGGCCGGGCCGTTATCTGGCGGTCTGAAGCCTCACTCAGCGCTTGGTCGAAGAGTCCCAATGCTCGGCGGTCTTGCCGCTGCCCTTGGGGTCAGGCAAGGTTTGTACGAAAGCCAGAAACACCTTGTCGCCGCACCAAAGAATCGGACTTCACCCGGCAAAAAAGGCAAGCGAGCCCTTACGCGAATGAACCAACTCAGAGCAAAGCGCTGTACCAGCGCAGCTCAAGTAACTTGCGAGCCAAGCGGTGGCTGCGGCCCTCGGGATCCGCCAGATCATGCAAGATGTCAAAGTGATTGAAGCCCGGGACCTCTTCGCAGATGGGCACCGCACGCTGACCCCAGGCCTGCCGGAGCAGTTGCGTCTGGCGCTTGAATTCTTCGCTCTCGTCAGCGCCCACGATGGCATAGACCGGCGCCTCCGGCGCGGGGAAATGCACAGGGCTGAGCCGCTTCACAGCGTCGGCATCCAAATTCAGGTCGGCCTGCAGAAACGGTGTTTGCCGAATCGGCGCCAAGTCGTGAACGCCTGAGATAGACAGCACGCCCTTGACCAAATGATGCGGCAGATCCGGCGCGACCGATTTCCAGTCGCAGCAGCTGAGCATGGTGGCCAAGTGCCCACCGGCAGAATGCCCGGCCAAGACGATGCGATTCGGGTCGCCGCCATGTTCGGCCGCATGGCGCCAAACCCAGGCCAGCGCTTGCACCAGTTGCAGGGCAATGCGATCAATCCCCACCTCCGGGCACAAGGAGTAGTTCGGCACGATCACCATGGCGCCTTCGTCTGCGAAGGCGCTGGCCAGAAAGGAATGGTCAGACTTGTCTAACGCGCGCCAATAGCCGCCGTGCAAAAAGACCAGCACCGGCGCTTTGTGAACATCAGCAGGGAACAAATCCAACCGCTCCATCGGCCCATCGCCATAAGGCAGATTGAGCTTGCAGAACATCTTCTCGCGCACCAGTTGCGACGCGCGCGCCCAGCGATCCAACAAAACCTCACTGTTACTCACCCGGAGTCGGTTGTTGTACTGAGCATCAAACCAGTCGGGGCTGTGATGGCGCATGAAGTGTCCTTGAATTGACTTGCAATTGGGATTGAACACAAGTGTCGCCCAAACTGCTGCAAGCTCGCCACTGCGAGCGCCCTCTACTGCCAAATGGCGCAGCAAAACTGCGACACCCAGCAGACTCGCAGACCGTCAAGACTCGTCGTTCGGGATGCTTCGGAAACAAAAAATCCACCTGCGCCTATGCAGGCGGGTGGATTGATTGCGCCCTTTTGAAAGGGCTGCCTCGATGCGATTGCCGAGACCTATTTGGTGGGCGGTGCAGGGTTCGAACCTGCGACCCCTGCCGTGTGAAGGCAGTGCTCTACC
>NZ_JBMLSK010000042.1:0-4509 GCF_049240545.1 Roseateles sp.
GCAGGTTTGCTCGCCGCGGCGCCTGAGGCCGGAGCGCCGCCCCTACTCCCACTCAAACACCAATGGAGCCGGCAATCCCTCGGAAAGACTGGATGCGGCGCGCCGAAGCGCGGTTTGTACCGTCAGGACTACCGACACTTTGAGGAGGTCCAGCATTGGTGCGGGTTTCCGGGCGATCGGCGCGGGATGCACCTTTCGGGATCTATCGAGGACTATCGGGCCTTGTGAGGGCTCGAACGGGAGTGTCGTCTCATCCAGGCAAGCCATTCGCTCTGCAGTGGAGCCTACCGTCACGACACGCGTAACCCACTGTCGCATCGGAACTTTCAGGCCGCGTTCTTACCGTCAACGTGCTCACACACCCTCCCCGCACGACCATGGCCCCCCAGACTTCCACTGGCCCTGCAGCGGTGAGTTGCTGGCTGCGGCCTCGACGACCGGCAACAGGAAACGCCCCAGTGCCGCGATGACGTCGCTCAGCGCGAGTCCTTCCAGCCGATTTCTCTTCAGGAACGCCTGCCACTGAGCGTCCTTCTGCGCGTCCTGAGCGAAGGTGTCGGTGAGCCCCAGAGGGGCCGAACCGGTCAGACCCGTCGCTCGCCGATCGAACGTTGCACGCACTGCGCGGCAGAGGATGTCCGCGGCGAAGTTGGCGTACCGCGCGAGCACCCAGAGATCGAAGTAATCCTTCATCCGGCTGTTTGCCAGACCAAGGGACGTGAGCGCCTCGAGCTTTTCGGCCACGACCGTGTAGCGCGGGTAGGCACGAAGCTTCGGCGCAGCGAACTCGGGCAGCATCACCGGGTACTCGACATCGTCCGGCTCTGGCGTCACGGCATCGCCGGAGCCGATGTCGATCTGATTCTGGCAGCGAGCGCCATCGATTGAGGCCAGCAGCCCGGCGCGTAGCCCTGCACAGTTCGCGTCTTTGCGGATCTCGGTTGCGCGCACCGTGTCGACATCGAAGGTCACACCGTCGTCCTCGGCGATCGCGCTGATCTCCTTGAACGTGCTCTCCATGAGCGACAGCTCGGCCGATCCGAACCCGAGGAGGTCTACATCCCTCGTTGGCCGATGCGGCACGTCGAACCAGAGATCGAAGAGCAAAGCGCCTTTCAGCAGGAAATGGTCGGCGTGGCGAGAGACGCCGATCCGATACAGCAGGCGCTCGATCGCGTAGCGCGTCAGCACCAGGCTGAAGTCCTGGCGAGTCTCCCGCGCCCGGGCGAGAAGGCGCGCACGCACCGATGCGCCGACATTCCGCCCGGTCACGACAGGCTTTCCATGTAGGGGCGCATCACGTTGGCCACCCGGCACTGGACCGCGTAGCGCCAGAGTTCGTCCATGGTCACACGGCGTGCCGCCCAGGCCTCGCGCAGGGCTTCCAGGGCCACATCAAGGCCGACCTTGTTGCGAAACTTGAAGCAGTCGGCAACCGTTCGAGCAACGCTGGTCACGCGAACTGCCACGCCGTCGATCCGGTGCTCCTCGACCCCCTCGGTCAACCCAACACCGGAGAAGCGCAGGATCCGCAGCGGCGGATAGTCGATCCTCGGCGCACGCGACTTGTTGGGGATGGCCAGCCAGAGTTCGAACGGCGACTGAGCCGTCAGGCCGTGCACACGCAGCGCCGAGAGCAAGCAGACGACAGCGTGTGGGTGCCTGCGTGCGACCTCCGCCATCGAGCCGTGTTCGGACGCAAGCCGGCCGGGCGATGCGTACAGGCCCCGCCCCACGCGTTCGAGACGCCCTTGTCGGACCAGTCTCGTCAGGGCGACACGCGGCAGAGACCATTCATCCAGGTCGCGAGGCCGGATCAGGCCCTGGTTGGCCGCGAGGGCCAGTATTCGCTGATGGTTGGAGTCCACGGAGTCATGATGTTCCGAGTTGTCGGTATTTGTCAGTATTAACCTGCATATCGAAACGCAGAGCCGATCGAAATCCGCGTCCCTCTGACCAGCCCTCCTGGAGCTCGACACTACCTATAAGACCTGCGGTTCATCTCGCACCCGAAGACGCTAAAAATGGACTTTTCATAGGCGATATTCAATCATACAATCTCGCACGTGAACCCGCAGATCATCCAGCAGTACGACTCCCCGCATCAGTTCGAGCCGCTGATGCCTGCGGAGCCCCTGCTCGCGCCCTTGCTGGAGAAAGCTGGCGACCTGATGCGCAAGGCCACGGCCCTCGGGGCAGCCTCCGGCAGGACGGCGCAGACCGAACTGCGCAAGCTCCTGCGCAGCATGAACTCGTACTACACCAACCGGATCGAGGGCGAGCACACCCGCCCCAGCGACATCGAGCGCGCGCTGCAGCAGGACTTTTCCGCCAACGCCGACCTCGCGCGCAAGCAGCGCCTGGCCGTCGCCCACATCCGCACCGAAGCCCTGTGCGAAGGTCAAGTCGACCGCAAGCTCGAAGCCGACGGCCCAGAAGCCGCCAGATGGCTCTATTCGCCTGAAGCACTGATCTGGCTGCACAAGGAGCTGTTCCGCGACCTTCCTGAGGACGACCTGCGGCTGGCCGATGGCAGCACCCTGGTGCCCGGCGAGCTTCGCCAGCGCAGTGTGGCGGTCGGCCGGCACGAGGCGCCGACAGCGCAGTCGCTGCCCCGATTCATCGAGCGTTGGCAGCAGGTGTACGGCAGCATTCGGCGAGGGGAAGCTTCCGTCGTCGCCCTGGCTGCTGCACACCATCGGCTGGCGTGGACACACCCCTTCCTGGACGGAAATGGCCGGGTCACCCGGCTGCACACCCACCTGCTCCTGCATGCGTGGGGGCTCACGGGTGGCCTGTGGTCCCCCTTGCGGGGATACGCGCGAACCGAATCGAAGTACAAGGCCCTGCTGCAGGCTGCCGACGAACACCGCCGTGGAGACCTGGATGGACGGGGCAACCTCACCCAGGCAGGGCTGGTGCAGTGGATCGAGTACACCTTGGACACCTGCCTCGACCAGGTCGAGTTCATGGCCAGGCAGCTGGATGTGCAAGGCATGCAGGACCGTATCCGCGCGGCCCTTTCCTACGAAACGGCGGCGGTCAAGTCAGGCGTTCGGGACGAGGCTCTTCTTCCCCTGCACTACCTCTTCGCCACGCAAGGCGAGCTCGGGCGCGCGCAGTTCAAGGCCATGACCAGCCTGGGCGAGCGCGTGGCCACCGCCACGCTGTCGGCGCTGCTCGCGCGCGGGTTCCTCACCACGGACTCCCCTTACGGGAGCCTGCGGTTTGGCATCCCACGTCATGCGCTTCGCTTCTACTTCCCCGCCTTGTGGCCGGAGGCGGAGCAGGATCAGGATCTGCTCGATGGCGAGGTCGGGCTGACCGCCGTGCCTCGCGGCACATCGCGACGCAGTCCCCCGGTCTGACGCGATCGGAGCGCCGACCACCCTTCACACACCTTCGACCACGATTTTTCATACCCAAGGGCAACTCCCGGAGATCGCTGCGCGCCCTACCCCGTCCCCTCACGGAACCGGAGAGCGCCATGCTGCCCATCCCCACGCCCACTTCACGGGAAGCCCTTTACCAGGAGCTGTGGACCCGCCCCATCCCCGAGCTCTTGAACCGCTACGGCGTGTGCGAGCTCACCTTCCTGACCACCTGCCGTCGGCTGCACCTGCCCGTGCCGGCCCGACATCTCTGGCCACGGATCGCCGCGGGTGAGCGGTTCCAGCCGCCGCCGCTAAGCCCGTGGGAAGGCCGGCGCCCACCCGTCGGCCCCATCCCTCTGTCGGATACCGAAATGGCGCGCCGGATGGCCGTGAAGGCGGCGGCTGCTGGCGCTCCTGAGCGGCGGCAGCCCATCACCGTCCCGGACCGACTGCTGGACCCTCACCCCCTGGTCAAAGCGACCGCCAGACCGGGACCGCCGAGCGCGCCAAGGGGACCTCGGCCAATGTGCTGGCTGGAGCGCTCGACATCCGCGTCTCGCGCAGCTGCCTCGACCGCGCCCTGCGGATCGCCGACACCTTGCTTAAGGCACTGACGCTCCATGACATCACTGCCGACATCGACCCGAAAACTGGCGCTGTCAGGTCCCGGATGATTAATAACTTTTTTCTTGAACAGGTGAGGGTGTGATTCTTGCCACTTTTTCATCGCCATCAGGGGTGTCTGGTGGTTGAGCGCCTTCTGCGGCAGATGCTGGTTGTACAGCCACACGTAGCGATGCAGTGTCTTGCTCAGATCCTCGGCGCTGTTGAAGCGGTGCGTCTGCAGCACCTGCTCGAGCCTGCCGTTGAACCGCTCGACCATGCCGTTGGTTTGCGGCGTGCGGGGCTTGGTGAGCCGGTGCTCGATGCCCAGGCTGTCGCACAGGAGGTCGAACTCGTGCTCGCCAGAGGCGTCCTTGGCGCGGCCGCCGAACAGTCGGTCGGTGAACTCCTTGCCGTTGTCGGTCAGGATGGTGCTGATCACGAACGGCGCGGCCTTGGCCACCTCGTTGAGGAAGCTGCGCGCCGCCGCCGCCGTCTTGCGCCGCTTGATCGAGATGAACACCCAGCGCGT
>NZ_JBMLSK010000043.1:0-3927 GCF_049240545.1 Roseateles sp.
TGGCGCGCATGACGGCCGTCAGCCACGAGATCGCCCAGGGCAACCAAGACCTGGCCCAGCGCACCGAATCGCAGGCCGCCAATCTGGAAGAAACGGCGGCCAGCATGCAGCAGATCAGCGCCACGGTGAAGCTCAGCAGCGACTCGACCCTGCAGGCCTCCGGCGTGGTCGGCGAGTTGAGCGCGGTGTCGCAGCGCAGCGGCGATGCGGTGCATTCGGTCACCACCACCATGGGCGCGATTGCGCAGTCCTCGCAGCGCATCGGCGAGATCATTCAGGTGATCGACAGCATCGCCTTCCAGACCAATATCTTGGCGCTGAATGCGGCGGTGGAGTCGGCCCGAGCCGGCGAACATGGGCGCGGCTTTGCAGTGGTGGCCACCGAGGTTCGGGCGCTGGCACAGCGCAGCTCGAATGCCGCCCGCGAGATCAAGCAGCTGATTCAAGAGTCCAGCGAACGCGTCGAAGCCGGTGAACGCCAGACCGCCCATGCGCGCAGCAGCATCGCCGCCACGTTGCAGTCGGTGCAGCAGTTCGCGGGTTTGATGGCCGGCATCGACGACGGTGCGCGCGAGCAGCTCAGCGGCATCTCGCAGATTTACACCGCCATCCAGCAGATCGAGAGCATCACCCAGCAGAACGCGGCGCTGGTGGAGCAATTGGCGCGCTCGGCGCTACAGATGCGCGAGCAGGCCGACGAAGTGAACGCCTCGCTGAGCGTGTTCCGCCTCCGTCGCGATGAGGCCCGCCATACCGGGCCTGACGCAGTCAGCCTGCGCAAGGCGGCGCGGAACAAGGCCTTGACGGCCGGCACCGCCTTGCATTGAGGGTCGCGCCTCAGCCCTAGCTCAAGCCTTGGGCGGGGTGCGCAAAGCCACCATCAGCTGGTTGCGCAGGCTCTTCAGCAAGGTCAGCGCCCGATCATTGACGACCATGCGGCCGACCTCGGACTGGTCGCCATACATCATGCCCAGCACCTTGCCCTCGAAGACCAGGGGCAGCACCAAAAAGGCCGCGCCGCGCACCCGCTTGGTGAACCACTCCGGCAAGCGCTGGTTGATGACCGGATCGCTGGAGTCCACGATCAAGGTGTCGGCATTCTTGGCGCAGAGCAGGCCAAACAGCTCGCTGGGCGGCTGCAAGGGAATCTGGAAATGCGGCGCCAAGACCACCGCCTTGTCGCCCACGCCAACGCGTCCCGTCAGGCTGCCGGTACTCGGGTCGAGCAGGCAGACGATGACGCGCTGCATATCCAGCGCCTTCATCATCAAGCGCATGCTGGTGTCCATCACCTCGGCCAGCGGCGCACCGCGCTTGTTCATGCGGCTCAGTTGATCGACGGCATCGGCCAAATCCTCGGCCAAGGCCTTGCGATAGGCGGCCGAGTTGGGGTCCAGCTTGGGCGCCGCCTGCGCCGTCTTGGCGGCCGGGCCGCCGGGGGTCAGGGTGATGCCCAGGGCCTTCACCAAGTCCAGCCAAACGGTGCGCGCACGCTCCACCAGGTCGGGCAAGGCCTCCGGGTCCAATCCCAAAGGCACGGCCCATTCGGCGGCGAACTTTTGCACCACTTGCTTGCGCGGTTCGGCGCGCTCTTCAGCGTCGCCTTCTTCGGGCGCGTTCATCAACTCCAGGGCCAGGCAATTGGTGCCGGTGCACAAGGCGCGAAGGTATTCGTTGTCGCTCAGCACCCGCTCGGGGTCGCTGGGTCGCAGCGACTGCATGCCCATCAACAAGGAATCCGGCCAGCCCCACATGCCGGCCACCTTGATGCCAATCTCTTCGATGCCCAGGCCCCAGCGCTGGCGCGCCAGTTTCTCGCGGGCCTCGTGACGTTCGGCCGAGCCGAGTACGAGTTCGGCGGCATCGAGCAAGTCTTCAATGACCTGCGCGTCTTCCTGAAAGTGCAGGCCGGCCAGCAAGTCGCCAAGGCGCTGGAACAGCGCGGTGATGTAGATGCTGTCGATGTGCTTGGCGCTGGTGCAGAGATCATGGGCCAGCAGCGCCGCGTACTGCGCACGGGCAAACTCAAGCCTTAAACGGTCACCGTCCGCGCCCTTGGGTAGGCGATCGAACAGCATCAAGGAGCTGGCCAACATGCCAACGTTTTGAAAGCCCATCAGGGCCACAGCCCGCTGCATGCAGGTGATCTCGCCACCACCGGCGGTGCGGTAGAACGCCGCATTGATCAAGCGCAGCAGCTTGCTGACCATGGCCGGATCGTCATAGATCAGTCCGGTCAAGGCGCGGGCGTGGGAGCGCTCGGAGCGCGCCACCTTTTGAATGCCCTGCACCGCATCCTTCATGCTGGCGAAGTCGGTTTGGCCCTCGATGCTTTGCATCAGCCGCAGCAAGCGATTGCGGCGCAGCGCTTCTTCCTGCTCTTCAGCGGCCTGCCGTTTGGCCGCAGCCGCTTCGGCCGCCGCCGTGTCCTCAGCGCTAGCAGCCGCCCCCTCTGCAGACGACTCCGTACCAACACCGCCCGCCTGGGCTGCATCGGCGTCCGCGATGGACGGCGAATCTTTGACTTCACTTTCACTCATGAACGATTCTCAGGGGCTTTGTTAGGCAAACACGGGGAGGGGCGTTGCAGTGCGGGGGAGGGCTGGGCAGATTAGCACCAATCCCCCCTGAGCAAGTGCTTGAAAAACGATGAAAAGGCCGGCTCCAAGGGCGCAAATGGCTGGGTGTGCAAATTCACAAAAGGCGCACGCAGTGAATTCTTCATACCCAGCGCAGGCCCGATTGATCCCGCCTATGGCCCCATTGGTCGCGTCATAGCGCAACAGGTCACAAAGGCCGCGCCGCGACCGGCGCCGATTGCTACATTGCCGCCACTGTTGATCAACCCAGCTGGACGCAATAGAAAGCATGACTGTGCAGAACAAAAACAAGCCAAGCCGAGGGAACTGGCTGAAATCCTGGCGCGTGCGTGCCGCCATTCTGGTCTTGCTGGGTGGTGCTTACGGCGCCTACAAAGCCCTGACACCACCACCGCCGCCGCCTGCGCCGCCGACCGGCGAAGTCACCCTGGCCGACATCAGCCAAACCGTGCAGGCCGCCGGCGTGCTGCAGCCGCGCCTGAAGGTGGATGTGGGCGCGCAGGTGAGCGGCCAGGTGCGGCAGCTGCATGTGCAGCTCGGTCAGCAGGTCAAAAAAGGTGATTTGCTGGTCAGCCTGGACCCCGAGCTGGCCCGCAGCGATCTGGCCCAGGCCGAGGCCTCGGTGACGCAGCAAGTCGCCTTGATCGAGGTGCGCCAAGCGGACCTGAAGATTGCCCGCCGCGAGGCCGAGCGCCAGCGCCGTTTGCTGGCCGGCGATGCCACGGCGGCCACCGAGGCGGAACGCGCCGAAACCGATTTGGCCAAGCTGGAGGCCGATCTGCGCGGCCAAAGCGCCAGCTTGAAGCGCCTGCAGGCCGAGCTGGAAAAACGCCGCCTGTCGCTGGGCTACACCACCATCACCGCGCCGATTGACGGCACGGTGGTCAATCTGCCGGTGCAAGAGGGCCAAACCGTGATCGCGGTGCAGATCACCCCGGTGATGGTGACCCTGGCCAATCTGGATGTGATGACGGTTCGGGCGCGTGTGCCGGAGGCCGACATCGCCCAGATCCAGGTCGGCCAAAAAGCCCGCTTTGTGACGCTGGCCGGCGAGGCCCAGCGTTACGACGGCAAGGTGCGGGTGATTCAGCCGGTGCCCGAGCGCGCCGGCAATGCGGTCTTCTACAACGTCTTGTTTGAGGTGGACAACCAGGCCCGCAAGCTGCTGCCGGAGATGACGGTACAGGTCAATATCGAAACCGGCCGCGCCAGCAAGGTGCTGACCGCGCCGATGGTGGCCCTGGGCGAGCGCGACGACGAAGGCCGCTTCGCGGTGCAGGTGCTGGATGCCCATAACAAGCAAAGCCCACGCAAGGTCCGCACCGGC
>NZ_JBMLSK010000043.1:4027-5845 GCF_049240545.1 Roseateles sp.
GGCGCCATCGACGTGCCGGCGCTGGACGACATCCATCTAAGCATCCAGGCCGGGGAGTTTGTGGCCGTCATCGGCCAGTCGGGCTCGGGCAAGAGCACGCTGATGAATGTGCTGGGCTGTCTGGACAACCCGACCGTCGGCCAGTTCCTCATCGACGGGCAAGACGCCAGCCAGCTCGGCCCCGATGAACTGGCCGGCCTGCGCCGCGAGCGCTTTGGCTTCATCTTCCAGCGCTACCACCTGCTGCCGCATATGGATGCGCGCGGCAACGCGGCCCTGCCGGCTGTCTACGCCGGCTCCAGCAGCAAGGCCAGACGCGAACGCGCCGAGGCCCTGTTGACCCGCCTGGGCCTGGGCGAGCGCATGCACCACAAGCCGAATGAGCTGTCGGGCGGGCAGCAGCAGCGCGTCTCCATCGCCCGCTCGCTGATGAACGGCGGCCAGATCATCCTGGCCGACGAGCCCACCGGCGCGCTCGACTCGCAAAGCGGCACCGAGATGCTGGCCTTGTTGCGCGAGCTGAACGAGCGCGGCCACACCATCATCTTGGTCACCCACGATGCCCATGTGGCGGCGCATGCCCGCCGCATCATCGAGCTGCGCGATGGCAAGGTGCTGAAGGACAGCGGCACGCCCAGCGACCATGTAGCACCCAGCAGCTTCAACGGCGAGACCGCCGCCCTGCCGCGCAGCAGCTGGTGGGGCCGCCAGCAAATGCAGTGGCGTGAAGCGCTGCAGTCGGCCGGGCAGTCTTTGCAAGGCAATCGCCTGCGCACCGCGCTGTCCATGCTGGGCATCAGCATCGGTATTGCGGCGGTGGTGTCCATCCTGGCGCTGACCAGTGCGGCGCGCGGCAGCATTGAAAAAGACGTGGGCAGCTTTTTGTCGGGCCGCATCCCGGTCTTCAAGGGCAATCCGGCCCTGCCGCCCGGCACCCAGGCCAAGTCCTTCTTGCCCAGCGAGATTGAGGCGATCCGGGCCCTGCCTGGCGTCAAAGCCGTGACGGTGGAACGCGAAGCGCAACTCACCGCCCGCCAGGGCAGCCGCGACGCCATGGTGACGGCCTTGGGCGCCGAGCCGCAGACGCTGGCCGCCCGCAAGCTCAAGCTGGTGGAGGGGCGCTATCTGAACGCCATGGATTACGCCAACTCCAGCCTGGTGGCGGTGATCGATGACAAGGCGCGCAAATCATTGTTCAAGCCCGGCGAGACCGCCCTGGGCCGCACCGTTCTGCTAACCCCGCAACCCGGTGGCATGGAGGGCATTGGGCTCACGCCGCCTGCTGTGGGCATCGCCTTGCCGGTGACCATCGTCGGCGTCGTCGGCCAGGACACCGGCGGGGCGGTCAACTTTGGCGCTTGGCTGGGCCAGATCTTGATCCCACACACCACCTTTGGCCGCAAGCTCGATGTGCGCGTGGACGCCGACCGCTTCAATGTGCTGCTGGACTTCAGCCTGCCGCCGGAAGAGGTGCAAAAGCAGCTGACTTACCGGCTCAAGGCCTTGCACGGCATCGAAGACTTTGAGTCTTGGAATGCCGCCGAGGAATTCAAAAAGTTCCAGCAGATCACCGGGGCGATGGCGCTCTTGTTTGCCGGCGTCGGCGCGATTTCGCTGCTGGTCGGCGGGGTCGGGGTGATGAACATCATGCTGGTCTCGGTCAGCGAGCGCACCCGCGAGATCGGCATTCGCATGGCCGTTGGGGCGCGGCAGGCCGATGTGCGCTTGCAGTTCTTGGTCGAAGCGGTGGTGCTGTGCTGCTTGGGCGGTCTGGTCGGGGTGGCCTTGAGCTGGCTGGGGGCGCAAGGCATCAATGCG
>NZ_JBMLSK010000044.1:0-70212 GCF_049240545.1 Roseateles sp.
GCCCTTGACGTTCTTCTTGGCCAGCAGCGGCGGGGCCAGGTGGTGCACCAGCTTGTAGTCGCCGTCGAACTGCGCGGCCACCTTGTCGAGGAACTTCTGGTCGGTGTGCAGACGGGCAACTTCGTACTCGTCCTTGTAGGCCATCAGCTTGAACAGATAGCGGGCCACGGCCTCGCTCAGCTTGCTACTGCCCAAGGGGCTTTCAGCGGCGCGCACCTTCTCGACGAAGGCCTTGTAGGTCTCGGCGTAGGCGCTGTCTTGGTAGTCCACCAGGAAGTCAACGCGCTTGGACATGATCTCGTCCAGGCTTTCGCGCTTGACGATCTGGATCACTTGCGTCGCAGCAAACAAAGCCTGCACAGCCGCCAAGTTATGCGCGCAGCGACGACCCCACTCGAAGGCGATCTTGTTGTTCTCGATCTGCACATTGTTCAGCTCGATAGCTCGCATCAGCGCGGCATAGCTGAGCGGCACGCGCCCTTGCTGCCAGGCGTAGCCCAGCATCAGCGGATTCGTGTAGAGCGAGTCGCCGACCAGCTTGACGGCCACTTCTTCGGCGTCAAACATGCCCACGCCGTCCTTGCCCACAGCGGCGGCCACGGCGCTTTCGCAAGCGGCGCCAGGGAAGCTCCAGTTGGCATCATTCACCAGCGAAGCGGTCGGTGAGCCGTGGGTGTTCAGCGCCACAAAGGTGCGGCCTTCGCGCATCACCGCCAGCGTGGTCTTGTTGGCAGCCACGATGGAGTCACAGGCGATCACCAGGTCCGCTTCGGCGGTGCCCACCTTGGTGCAGTGGATGGCATCCTCGGTGTTGGCGATCTGGATATGGCTCCAGGTGCTGCCGCCCTTTTGCGCCAAACCGGCCGCGTCTTGGGTGATCACGCCCTTGCCTTCCAGGTGGGCGGCCATGCCCAGCAGCTGGCCGATGGTGATGACGCCGGTGCCGCCGACGCCGCCGACCACAATGCCCCAGGCCTTCTCGGGGTTAGGAATCAGCGGCTGGGGCAGGGTGCCCAGCGTGGCATCAAAGGGGCTGAGGCGCTTGTCCTTCTTGGGCTTCTTCAGTTCGCCGCCTTCGACCGTGACGAAGCTGGGGCAGAAACCCTTGACGCAGGAATAGTCCTTGTTGCAAGTGTTCTGGTTGATTTGACGCTTGCGGCCAAACGGGGTGTCCAGCGGCTCAATCGACAAGCAGTTCGACTGGATCGAGCAGTCGCCGCAGCCCTCGCACACCAACTCGTTGATGACCACGCGCTTGGCCGGGTCCACCATCTTGCCGCGCTTGCGACGGCGGCGCTTTTCGGTGGCACAGGTCTGGTCGTAAATGATGGCGGTGGTGCCGGGGATTTCGCGGAACTCGCGCTGGATCGCGTCGAGCTCATCGCGGTGATGCACGGTCACGCCGGGCAGCAGGTTCACACCTTCGTACTTGGCCGGCTCGTCGGTCACGATGACCAGCTTGGCCACGCCCTCGGACGACACGCTTTGCATGATCTGCAAGACCGTGTGGCCCTCGGCGCGCTCGCCCACTTGCTGGCCGCCGGTCATGGCGACCGCGTCGTTGTAGAGAATCTTGTAGGTGATGTTCACGCCGGCGGCAATGCTCTGGCGAATCGCCAAGATGCCGCTGTGGAAGTAAGTGCCGTCGCCCAGATTCGAGAAGATGTGCTTCTCGTCGGTGAAGGCGGCTTGGCCCACCCATGGCACACCTTCGCCACCCATTTGCGTGAAGGTGGCGGTGTTGCGGCCGGGCATCCAGGTGACCATGTAGTGGCAGCCGATGCCGCCCACGGCGCGCGAGCCTTCGGGCACGCGGGTGCTGGTGTTGTGCGGGCAGCCGCTGCAGAACCAGGGCGTGCGGTCGGCGCCGCCGGCGGTTTTCTCTTCGTTCTTGAGCGAGGCTTCTTTGGCGTCGATGATGGCCACGCGGGCGTCCAGGCGGGCGGCCACATCGGCGTCCACGCCCAGCTTCTTCAGGCGCTTGGCGATGGCGCGGGCAATGATGGCCGGGGTCAGGTCAGCTTGCGGGCGCAGCAGCCAGTTCTTGCTCGGGTTGGCCATGCCCCATTCGCCGCCGAGTGCGCCGGAGTCGGCATCGTCGTCAAACTTGCCCAGCACATGCGGGCGCACATCGGGGCGCCAGTTGTAGAGCTGTTCCTTGATTTGGTATTCGATGACCTGGCGCTTTTCTTCAACGACCAAGATCTCTTGCAGACCGTCGGCAAAGTCGCGGGTGATGGTCGCTTCCAGCGGCCACACCACATTGACCTTGTGCAGGCGGATGCCCAGGCGGCGGCAGGTGTCGTCGTCCAGGCCCAGGTCGTGCAGGGCTTGACGGGTGTCGTTGTAGGCCTTGCCGGAGGCGATCAGACCGAAGCGATCCTGCTTGGTCTCAATGATGTTGTAGTTCAGCTTGTTGGCGCGCACATAGGCCAGGGCGGCATACCACTTGTGGTCCATCATGCGGGCTTCTTGATCCAGCGGTGGATCGGGCCAGCGAATGTGCAGGCCACCGGCCGGCATGGGGAAGTCTTCCGGCAGGATGATCTTGACGCGGTCCGGGTCCACGCTGACCGAGGCCGACGATTCCACAATCTCCTGAATCGTCTTCATGCCCGACCACAGGCCCGAGAAGCGGCTCATGGCAAAGGCGTGCAAGCCCATGTCCAGAATGTCTTGCACGCTGCTGGGGAAGAACACCGGGAAGCCGGCGGCCTTGAAAACGTGGTCGCTCTGGTGCGCGGCGGTCGAGCTCTTGGCGATATGGTCGTCGCCGGCCACGGCGATCACGCCGCCATGCTTGGAGGTGCCGGCCATATTGGCGTGTTTGAACACGTCAATGCTGCGGTCCACGCCCGGGCCTTTGCCGTACCAGATGCCGAACACGCCGTCGTACTTGGCCTTCTCCGGGAACAGGGCCAACTGCTGCGTGCCCCAGACGGCGGTGGCGCCCAGTTCTTCATTGACGCCCGGCTGGAAAACGATGTTTTGCTTGGCCAGATGCTTCTTAGCGGCTTGCAGCGCCTGGTCATATCCACCCAGCGGCGAACCCCGGTAGCCCGACACAAAGCCGGCGGTGTTGAGGCCGGCGATGGCGTCGCGGGTGCGCTGCAACATCGGCAGTCGCACGAGGGCCTGCACCCCGCTCATGAACGCGCGACCGCTGTCCAGCGCGTATTTATCGTCCAGCGTCACTTTTTCTAGCGCGCGCAGGATGTGGTCGGGCAAAGGTGCATTCATGGTGGTGTCGCTCTTTTGTCTCTTGGGGGTTCCGGGTGGGCTGTGCGCTGCTTGTGGCGGCGCCGCCCCCGTCAATATCGGCAGTATTACCGGGCATGGGAGTGTAGGCAAAGCGCGCCCGCAGGTGCTTTCTCTTTGCTGTTGTTTTTACGTGGGTGGCGCAACAATGTTTCGTGCGTTGATCTGTTTTGGTCAGATTTACATCTGAATTCATTGGTTGGCAGAAAGCCGGAGGGGTTTTGTGGTTAAAACCAGCATTTCCACCAAAAAAGCAATCCTTGACGGTCTCGGCCGTGGCGCGGGTGCCTCGGTGTCCGAAGAAGCCGAATTGGACACCGGCGCCGGGGGCGGCCTGGACCGCTATCACATCGCCATCCTCGGCGAGCTGCAGCGCGATGCGCGCCTGTCCAATGCCGAGTTGTCGGCCCGCATCGGCCTGTCCACCGCGCCCACTTGGCGCCGGGTGCGTTGGCTGGAAGAGCAGGGCTTCATCACCGGCTACCGCGCGGAGATCGATCGGCGCAAGGTGGGCCTCGGCGTCTTGGCCTTTGTGCGGGTGGATGCGGACCGCAACAACGGCGCCTCCACCAAACCGCTGGAGGATGCGATCCGTGCGCTGCCCGAGGTCATCAGCTGCCACTACATTTCGGGTGCGGGCACTTTTGAGCTGCAAGTCCTGGCCACCGATCTGGACGCCTTCAGCCGCTTCACCATCGATGTGTTGCTCAACCTGCCTAACGTCAAAGATGTACACACCAGTTTTTCGCTGGGCGAGGTGAAGGCCGGGGCATTGACACCATTGGCGCATCTGACCGGCAAGTGAGGGAGTCTGTCAGCGCATGAGCCAGTTTCATTCATTGATGGCGGTGGTTGCCGCCATCGTCTTGTTCATCTATGGCCTGCAGGGTTTCAGCCGCGAGCTGCAGGCCGTTGGGGGCGAAGCCATGCAGCGCTGGCTGGCGCGCATCACTGAAAACCGTTGGAAGGGCTTTGCCGTTGGCGCCTTGGCCACCGCCTTGGTGCAGTCCAGCAGTGCCATCAGCTCTTTGACGGCGGCCTTGGTGGATGCCTCGGCCATCTCCTTTCGCGCGAGCCTGGGCGTTTTGCTGGGCGCCAATGTGGGCACCACGGCCACCGCCTGGCTGGTGTCTTTCAAGCTCACCTCGATCGGCCCCTTGTTCATCGGCTTTGGGGGCTTTGTGCTCGGCCCTGCCGCCGCGCATTCGGCTGCTGGGCAAGTCGGTGTTTTATTTCGGTCTGATCTTTTTTGCTTTGGATTTGATCTCCGCGCAACTCAAGCCTCTGCAGCAAGAGCCGCTGTTCATCGAGTGGTTGGCGCTGGCGCAAGCGCCTTGGCTAGGCCTGGTGACCGGCCTGGTGTTCACCGCCTTGGTTCAATCCAGTAGCGTCACCAGCGGCGTGGCCATTTTGCTGGCGCAACAAGGCGCTTTGCCGGTGGAGGCGGCCATTCCTATCGTGGTGGGCGCCAATGTGGGCTCCACCTCGACGGCTCTGTTGGCCAGCCTGGGCATGGGGGCGGTGGCGAGGGCCACGGCCTTCGCCAATGCCTTGTTCAACGGCATCGGCGCCGTGCTGTACTTTCCGTTCCTGGCGGCCTTCTCGCACGCCATGGTGTCGATCGCCTCCGATCCGGGTCTGGCTGTCGCCAGCGCTCACCTGGTGTTCAACCTCAGCATCAGCTTGGCGTTTCTTGTCGCCATGCCTTGGTTTGAGCCATGGTTGCGGCGTCGCTTGTTGAGTGTTTGAGAGCTGATGTTTCTATGCGCTAATGCATTGATGCGAGGCATCGTCCTTCTCACCGCTTGCGGCCTGCTCTTTGCAGGCCATGGCGCTCGCGCAGCCGAGCCCGTAGATCAGCCGGCATGGCATGCGTCGGACGACGGCCTCAAGGTGGTCGACAGCGGCACTCAGCAGATCTGGCAACGCTGTGTTGCCGGCATGTCTTGGAATGGCAAGACCTGTGTGGGTGAGCCCATTTTGATGACGCGCGCCGAGGCTGTGGCCTGGGCCAGTAGCATCGCCAAGGCGGACGGGCAAGCTTGGCGCTTGCCTCGCGTGGCGGAGTTGAAACGCTTGGTCAGCCAAACCGGTGGGCGCGCCGGGCCGGGAGCCGTGCTTTTTCCGGCCGCACCGGCGGGCTGGTACTGGTCGGTCACCGCCAGCATTGATACCGCGCATGTCAACCAGTATGACTACGCCAATATCGCCCGCGGTCGAACCAACGAAAACGCCAATCGCTTGTCTGTTCGATATGGCTGGGCCGTGCAGATGACAACGGGCGAGGCCCGTGCCGACGTCGACAAACTCAGCAAACTGGCCGTTCGACTGGTGCGATCCCCGGCCTGACCGGCCCAGACCGGCAAGACGTGATTGTGGGACGCTGACCACGCAGCAATGACTCGCTTCGGTGTCCACGCTAACGGCTGAATCTATTGCTCCCGGGTTGATGTAGCTCGAACGCGCGCCCAGCCTCAGGCCCAGCATCGATCCGGCCCGTCGCCGTCTATTGCTGGCGGTGCAGGAGTACGGCAAGTCCTCCCTGACGCGAGGACTTGCCTTGCCAAGGCCCAAACAGCAACTGGATTGCAGCAGACCATGAGGACCATGACGAACGTCCAGAATGTGCGGTGCCGACTAATCTTGGGAGCTTGCGGCATCTGTCGGTGCAGCGTTTGAGTGGCAGGTAGGAAACCAGGCCTTGTATGTTTTTGATCACTTTTTCGAGCAAGCAAGCACCGTGATTGAAGAAACCCGGATTCAACGTGGCTTTGCCGATGCCCATCGCCACACAGTGGCCCAGTTGTATGACGCGGCCTTCGGGTCCAAACTTGCTCTCGCCATCCCTGAGGAGAAAAAACGCCTGGCAGTTCTGGCTGCAGGTTTTGACCCGCAGTTCGCCTTGCTTGCCTGGCGAGGCGATGTCGTGCTGGGGGTGGCCGGATTCAAAACCGACCGAGGTGCGTTCACTGGGGCGCTTTGTTGGCGGTTTTTGCGTGCCAAGCTGGGGCTTTGGGGGGCAGTGCGCGCCATGCTGGTCCTCAGTTTGTTTGAACGCGAGGCGGCGCCGAATCAGCTCTTGATGGATGGTATTGCGGTTGCGCCCTCGGCCCGGGGCGGTGGTTTGGGTCGCGGCTTGTTGAGTGCACTGGCCAAGCATGCGGCCGAGCATGGTTATCAAAGCATTCGCCTTGATGTCATTGATACCAATCCTGGCGCGCGCCGTTTGTATGAGCGCATGGGCTTCGTGGCGTGGAGAACCGAGCGCTTCGAGTATCTGCAGTGGTTTCTTGGTTTTTCCGCTGCGACGCAGATGGTCCTGCCAATCACTCGGAGCGAAGTGCCGCAAATCGCCGCGTCAACAGACGCGCAGTACTGGAATCCCTTGGTGCCTGAGTTGACCGTGCGTTGTTTGGAGGCGTCCCTGAGCTTCTACACGGCCGTGGGCTTTCGCGTGCGCTTTCAGCGGGAATCACCGCCCTTTGCCTACTTGGAGCTTGGTCAGGCGCAGTTGATGCTGGAGCAAGAACACGCCGAAGGTTGGTGCGTGGCGGAGTTGGAGCGCCCTCTGGGCCGGGGTGTCAATTTCCAGATCGAAGTGGCCGCCATCCAGCCGTTGTTGACAGCGCTTCAGAACCTAGGGGTGCAGCCTTTTCAAGCGCCGGAAGAGAGTTGGTACCGGGTGTCAGCGTCGATCGAGGAGGGACAGCAGGAGTTTCTGGTGCAAGACCCCGATGGCTATCTGTTGCGCTTCGTCCAGCCTTTGGGGGCGCGCCGCATAGGCCGCGCGTGAGCGCGCCTTCGCATCAAGGTTTTGCTTGCGCGGCCTGCGCTTCCTGTGCCTCGGCCATGTGCTTGCGGTAGCTGTCCAGCACCCTGGGGCTGCGGCCGGCGGCTTCGCCCAAGCTCAGCGCGCGGCGGAACTCGGCCTGTGCCTCGGCATGGCGGCCGAGCTTCATGAGCACTTCGCCATGGCTGTCAGCGGCGTTGTCTGACTTGTCGTAAAGCCGGGCATTCGCGCGCAAGACCCAAGCGGCCATTTGCACGCGCGGCGCCACTTGGCCATTGCCGAGGATGGCATAACCGGCATTGTTGACGTCAGCTTCATTGAGATTTGGCGCCCGGATGGCGAGGTCCACGGGCGCTTGCGGATCGGCCGCGCTGGCAGCGGCTTGCAAGTCTTGATGGAGCTTGGCGCGGGCGGCTTCGATGGCGCGGCGCTGGGCTTGCTCTTGCGCCAGTCGAATCACTTGGTCGACGGCTGCCACCACCAACTGCGGCTCATCAAACTGGATATGGTGGCCGCTGACTGGCGTCAGCACATGCGCGCCATTGCTGAATTGGCTGAAGAACTCGGTGTGCAACTGGCGCCAGGCGGCCATGCCGGCGGGCGTGTGCAAAAGCACTTCGGGCTTGGTATAGCGCTTGGTGGACGTCAAAACCACGGCGGGCACGTCGGGCAGGCGGGCCGTGCCCTTGTTGTCGATGGCCGGCAGCTTGCCCGCGTCCATGATGCTTTGGATGTAGCGCAGGTCGGCGCGGAACTTTTCCGGCGCGCCTTTTTCTAGCTGCGCCTGCTCAGCGGCCAAACGCTGCGCATCGAGCGGTTTGAGCACTTGGTCGTAGCGCTCATGCGCGGGGTCTACGAAGACCAGTCCGGCGATCTGCTCCGGGTGGCGGCTGGCAAAGTCACGGATCAAAAACGCGCCGTAAGAATGGCCGACCAGCACATAGGGCGGCGGCAACTGGGCGGCCTGCAAAAGCGCCGATAGGTCGCGGCCGCTTTGCTGCAGGCTGACCGGAGCCGGGCTGGGCTCGCTTTGGCCATAGCCGGCGCGCGAGTAAACCAAGACCTTGGCGCGCGACGTCAGTTGCGGTGCCACCCGGCGCCAGGCGCTCAGGTCCATGCTGAAACCCGACTCAAAAACCACGGTCGCTTCACCCTGGCCCATTTGGACGGCATGCAGTTTGCGGCCGCCAATATCGACCAGCTGCTCCTTCGGGGCCGAGGGCGCTTGGGCCATCGCGGCAAGGCTCAGACCGCTGAGCAACAGAGCCGCGGCACCGCGGCTGAGCGCGTTCTTCAAAGCGCCTTGCGGCCAGATCGAGAGGGTGTTCATGGTGGGAGAGTCGAGCGGAGCGTGTTGGAGATGAAGGCCCGACTCTATGGGGGCATTCGTTCGCTGGCTCGCTGTATGCGCCGAAGCGGCGCAGCACAGGGACAGACGGTCAAAAAGCGGGAGTGGCCGGGCTTGGAAAAAGAGGGCCGACCTGTTCGCCAGCGCACAGACGCGTGCATGGCAGGCTGCCACGCTGGCACTGGGCGCTTGCAGCAAGACAGCGGAGCCCGGCAGTGCCGCAGCGCCATTACTACCGCCCACCGCGGCCGGCCCGGGCAATGTGTCAGACCTCGATGTGACCGAGCATGTGAAAACCGCGCTGCAAAGCGATCCAGCGCTGAAGGGTTTTGACATTCAGGTGATCACGCTCAAGGGCGATGTCCGCCTGATTGGCGTGTTAGACAGCCAGGCCCAGATTGATGAGACCCTGCGTATCGCGCGTGCCGCCGAAGGGTCGCACAGCATCCATGACGAGCTGATGCTGAAGAGATAAGAGCTAAGGCGGGCTGGGAGAGGCGCTCTTGCGCCCGCCCTGAATCAGGACTTTTGAGCCGCCGCAGCGCGGGCTTCATCGGCGTGCATGTGGCCGATGAAGTAGCGCACATAAAAGGCGCCCATCGCAAGCACGATGCCGATGGTGGCTGCGCTGAAGAGGCCGACGTCGCTGCTGAAAAGATCCATGAAGAGTTTCATTTGTGCTCCTTGGGGTGCTGAAGGCGGGGCCCTCTTGGTGGTATTGATTAAAGGCCTTGCGGCGCCGGGCGCTTCTGACTTGGCTCAAGCTTTTCGCCCTTGCTGCAGCTGTGAGCCGGTGCTTGGTGCTCGCGTTTGCGCTGGATCAATGGAGTTTGGGGTTTGCCCTGCGTTCGGCGGGGCAAGCGTTCGGGCAGGCCAGGGCTCAGTCTTCCGAATCCGTGCTTCAGAATCCGCGCATCAGAACTCTGGCGCTCCCTCTCTTGGGGCTGCTGCGGCCTCGCTGGGGCTTGAGCTCGATTTCGTCTGACAGCGGAGGGCTCCTGCGCGTATGCTGAGCGCCATGTGGCACGCCAAACTCACCCCATCCGGCCCTCGCCGGGCGCTCTTGATCAGCCTTGGCCTGAGCTTGGCCGCCTGGCATGGTGCCTCGGCGCAAAGCGGTGGCAGCAAGACGGCGGGCCTGCCAGCCACCAATTTTTGGATCGAACTGCGTTGGGTGGACAGCAGCGTCAGTGCCGCCGCCGTGACCGCAGTTCGCGAAGGCGCGGTGGTGGTGGGGACGGCCGGTTCGGTGTCGCCACGCGGTGGCGCCAGCCTCAGTACCCAGCGGCGTGAAGACCATGGTGGGCAGGTGCAGCGGCTGCTGGTCTTGAACGGCCATCCGGCTTCGGTGCAGTTCACCGAAACCGTGCCCATGCAGTGGTTGGACTTTGGCATTCAGGTCGATGTGCAGGCGAGTCTGCAAGCGCCGGGGTCGGCCTCGGGCAAGGTTGTGGCCGTACCGCGCAGCGGCTTCACCGAACACACCCAAGGCTTCAAGGTCACCCCGCAATGGCCGGGTGGTCAGGCGCCGGTGCGGCTGGAAGTGAGTGTGCAGTCTCCGACCTCTCAGGCCCCGGCGGCCCAGGGTGGGCACGCGATGGCGCAGACCACGGTGCTCAGCACGGTAGCGGCGCCCTTGGGCGCATGGGTGACCGTGGCCCGCAGCGGCGCCAGCGTCCAAAGCCGTGAGCGCGGCGTGCTCAGCACCCGCGATGCGGAAACCCAGCGCAGCCGGGACCTGCAGATTCGGGTTGATATGGCGCCCTGATCCGCTGCAGAGCAGGGGCGAGCAGCGCACCGCCCTTCAGCGAATCTTAATAATTGGTATCAGATTGGCATTCTTTCCGGTGATAGGCTCAAGCCTTGACTCCGGAGTTGCCGATTGAAGACCTCAGCCCTTGTTCTTGCCCTCAGCCTGGGCTTTTCCGCGCATACCAGCACACAGGCCGGTGAATCGCCATCCGCGCTCTTCAGCGCCAAGCCCATGGCCTTCGAGCGCACCAGCGCCAAGGTGGTTGGCGTTTACGTGCCGATGTGGGAAAGCACCGCGGTGGTCGACCGCATCAAGCCCGGTAGCGTGACCCATCTGCTCTACGCTTTTTTGCGCCTGTGCGGACCTGGGCAACTGCCCAAGGACGCGCCCAAATGCGAAGGCAAGAAAGACTTTGAACTCACCAGCGCCGGCGTGGAAAAGCGCTTTGATGCGGCCTTCACCCGCCTGAAGGCCCGCGAGCCGCAGGTGCAGGTGCTGGCCTCGGTGGGCGGCTGGGGCGGCTCGGACGGCTTCTTCCATCTGGCCAATGATCCGGCCCGCCGCGCGGTGTTCACCGCTTCGGCTGTTCAATTCCTGCGCGAGCACCCCGGCTTCGACGGCATCGACATCGACTGGGAGCATCCCGGTGATAACGGCGCTTCCAACGGGGTACAGCTGGGCAGCCCCGCCGACGGACAGGGTTATGCCGACCTGATGCATGACTTGCGCCGCGCGCTCGACCAACTCACGGCAGAAACCGGTCGCCCCTATGCGGTGACCACGGCCATCAACACGACCCAGCCGGTGGTCAAACGCATCAACTTCAAGCGCGCCGCCGAGGCCTTGGATCTGGTGTTCATGATGACTTACGACTTCTACGGCAGTTGGTCCAAGGTGGCTGGCAACCACAGCACCTTGCGAAGCTCGGCGCCGGAGGCTGACGACAGCATCGAACGCTCGGTCAAAAACCTCGAGGAAGCCGGTGTGCCGCGCGCCAAGATGGTGGCCGGCGTGGCGATGTATGGGCGGGGCTTTACCGGCGTGGACAAGCCGAAGACGGGGGCGGCCAAGACCGGCAGCTACCCCGGCGCGGATGGCTCGGCCACCTATCGCCAAATCGCCAGCCGCTACCTGGGCGCGAAGGGGCAGGGCTTGAATGGCTACAAAGCCGTGTTCGATGCCCAGACCCAGGCGTGGAACCTGTTTCACCCGCAGCACAAGCTGTGGATGGGCTATGACGATCCGCGCGCGGTGCTGCTCAAGGGCGAGTACGTGCGCAAGCAGGGCCTGGCGGGCCTGTTCGCCTGGGAACTCAGCCAGGACAACGGCGACCTGCTGAATGCCATGAACCTGGGCGTGGGGCACTTGCCCGTCAAGGCGCCGTAATTAATCCCACCCAGCCCGGCATTGAGGCTGGGTTTGCGCTAGCTCATGAACGGGGGCTGCGGGCGCGGCAAGATGGTGTTGACAAGGCTGACCAGGCCCTTCACGCCGGCTGGGTGTGAGGGCTTGGCAAGGCCTTCAACCCGGAGTCTTGCTATGACCTATGCACCCAAGCGATTGCTGCTGATTCAAGGCCACCCCGATCCAGCGGGTGGTCATTTTTGCCATGCCTTGGCGCAAAGCTATGCCGATGCCGCCCTTGCGGCCGGTCATCAGGTGCGCCGAGTCGAAATCGCGCAACTGGACTTTCCGCTCTTGCGCAGCCAAACCGAATGGGAGCACGGCGAAACGCCGCAGGCTTTGCAGCAGGCCCAGCAAGACATCGCCTGGTGTCAGCACCTGATGCTCTTGTTTCCGCTGTGGCTGGGCGATATGCCGGCCTTGCTGAAGGGATTTCTGGAGCAGGTGGCGCGACCTGATTTCGCCTTCCAAAAAGACGGCGGCCCCAATCCTTTCGGTCAGAAAAAACTGCGTGGGCGTTCGGCCCGCGTGCTGGTGACGATGGGCATGCCGGCCTTGGTGTACCGCTACATCTTCCGCGCCCACAGTGTCAAATCGCTGGAGCGCAATGTGCTGGGATTCGTCGGTTTTGGTCCGATTCACGAGACCTTGATCGGCGGCATGGGTTCCATCAGCGCAGCCGATCGCCTCAAGCACCTGGAAAAGCTGGCCGAACTCGGTCGCAAAGGTGACTGAGCGGAACTCGACGCTTCAGACGCCCTGAGACCCGCTCACCAAGGCAAGACCTCGCCGGTGTAGCTCAGAAAATGCCCGGAGTCGGCCGGTGTCAAGCGGCCCAGCACGGTCAGCATTTCCGCTGCCGCTTGGCTGGCGGGGCGCCCAATCTCCGCGCCCCGGAACGGGGCCGACAGCGCCGAACTGACCGTGCCGGGGTGCAGGGCCACCAGCACGGTATGCGGCTGAGTCCGGCGCAACTCAATCGCTGCGGTCTTCACCAACATATTGAGCGCAGCCTTGGAGGCGCGGTAGCTGTACCAGCCGCCGAGACGGTTGTCTTCAATGCTGCCCACCTTGGCCGAGAGCAAGGCCATCAGCGCTTGCTGCTTGTCCAGCAAGGGCGTGAAGTGCCGCATCAGCAGGGCCGGCCCCAGGGTGTTGACGCTGAAGTTGTTCAGCATCTGCGCGTAGCTGAGCTGCGAAAGCTGCTTCTCCGGCATTTGCTGGGCTTGATGCAGCAGCCCGGCGGCGTTGATGATCAGGTGAAAAGGCCCGGCGCTCTTGAGCGCATCGGCAGCCGCGGCAATCGAAGCTTCTTGGGCAAAGTCGATCGGAATGGACGATTGGCGATGCAGGCCCAGCACCTCGGCGCAGCGCGGGTCTTGCTGCAAGGCTTGCTGAAAAGCCTCGCCGATGGCGCCACTGGCACCCACGATCAGGGCACGAAAGCCCTCCGGCAGCTGCATCAGTGGCGATTCACTCATTGCCAGCCCTGGCGCCACTGCGCGTCGTCCTTCAGGTCGCGCCAGGCGATGCGGCGGCTCCGGCCGGAGTGAATCGCCTCAATCTCGACCCAAGCCAGTTCGGCCGTCCGCGGTGGATTGGCGGCGTCCACCGGTTCCGCCTCGATCAGGCGTGTCACCAAAAAGTGCTTTTCCTTGCACTCGGGCTGGCGGGCCGTCCATTTGCTGAGCAGCAACTTCTTGGGGTGAATGCGGTTCATGGGGGCGAGACTAGCTCAGAACGGGCGACTGCCTAAGAGATTGCGTGGATGGCGCAGTCAGCCGTCAGGAGATTCGCGGCCGGCCTGCAGGCGCTGAGCGGCTGGTGCAGGATGCTGCGTGATCCGCGAGTCGCGCCATTGGCCGACTTTCGCCGTGGGTGGTTGGGATGAATGGTGTGTGGATTGGACAAGGAATGACTTCAAGTTTGCGTATTGCCGTGATCGGGTCTGGAATGGCGGGCCTGTCTTGTGCCGTCCACCTGCAGGCGGCGGGTCACCAAGTCACGGTCTTCGACAAGAGTCGTGGCGTCGGGGGGCGCATGAGCACCCGGCGGACCGAAGCATGGCAATGCGATCACGGCGCGCAGTACTTCACCGCCCGAAGCGAAGCATTTCGCGCCGAGCTGGCGCGCTGGGTGCAGGGGGGTGTGGCCGCTTTGTGGACGCCGCGCTTGCAGGTCTTCGGCGATGTCGCCGCGCATCGCCCGGACGCCAACTTGCAACGCTGGGTGGGGGCACCGCAGATGACGGCCCCGGCGCAATGGCTGGCTCAGGGTTTGACCCTGCATCTCGAAACGCATGTGCAGGGCTTGCGGCGTGAAGCCCAGGGCTGGCGTTTGCTGGGTGATGCAGCAAGGGTGCTGGACGGCGCCTTCGACCGCGTGGTTCTGGCCTTGCCCGCCCCCCAGGCGGCGCATTTGCTGACCAGCTGTTCGCAGGCGCAGGACCTGGCCGCGCACGCCGACGCCGTGCGCATGCGCGGCTGCTGGGCCTTGATGCTCCACTATGCCCAGCCCTTGGACCTGGGGTTTGACGCCGCCTTTGTCAACACCGGACCGCTGCGCTGGGTGGCGCGCAACAGCAGCAAACCGGGTCGAGTCGGCGCCGAGACATGGCTTTTGCACGCCCACGCCGATTGGAGCGATCAGCGTCTGGATCTGTCGAGTGAGCTGGTGGCGCAACAGATGCTGGCCGCATTTGCCGCTTTGGGTGGGCCGGCGCCAGCCGCTTGGGTGGTTCACCGCTGGCTGTATGCCGATACGGGGCCTGAAGCGCTGGCCGACGATGCTGCTCGGGCCGACCGGGGCAGCGCTTGCCTTTGGCGGCCAGAACTTGCGTTAGGTCTTTGTGGCGACTGGTTGAACGGCGGCAAGGTTGAAGGGGCATGGTTGAGTGGGCGCGCGCTTGCGGCGCAGATCATGGCAACTTGAGCCTGGCGCACAGGCATTCCCCTGGGGCGAATACGGGTAGCCAGAACGCGAGCGTGCGGCACAATTTGCCGTAGGAAACTAGTGCTATGTCGCCTTGGGGAGTTGATGATGCCGGCTGTGCCAGTGCCCGACCGGGAGTCTGAACGACTGAGTGCCTTGCGCCGTCTGGCGGTGCTAGACAGCCAGCCCGATCCGGAGTTTGACGCTTTGGTGCAGGCCGCGGCATTGGCTTGTGACAGTCCGATTGCGCGGATCAGCCTGGTGGACGAAAAGCGCGTCTGGTTCAAGGCCGGGGTCGGGCTCGAGGGCCTGGATGAACTGCCCCGGGACGAAGCCTTTTGCTCCTACGCGCTGATGGCGGACGGGCTTTTCGAGGTCGAGGACGCCAGTCTTGACTCGCGCTTTCGTGATCTTCCCGCCGTTCAAGGGGCCGTGGGCCTGCGTTCTTATGCCGGCGTTGTCCTGCGCCTGCGCAGCGGCGAGGCGATCGGCACGCTGTGCGTGATGGACCGACGCCCGAGGCGCTTGAGCGCCGAGCAGTCAGCCGTTTTGACTCATTTGGCGGACGCGGTCGTTCATGCGCTGGAATTGCAGCAGCGCATGCAGATTGAATTGGGATTGGCGGCCGACTTGGCCGAGCGAGATGCATGGTTTCGCACCCTCAACGAGGCGGCGCCGGTGGGTATTTTTCACACCAACTCCAGCGGCGCCTGCACCTACACCAACCCTCGCTGGCAGGAGATCTTTCGCCTGAGCCTGGCCGAAAGCCTTCAGCAAGGGTGGATAGCGGCGGTGCATCCGCTCGACCGAGCGCAGGTCTTGCAGCACTGGCTGGCTTGTGCGCGCTCGCAACGCGAGTTTGAGATGGAGTATCGGGTCCTGCCTCCGGGCGGTGGCTTGCGTCATGTCCATGTTCGCAGCCGTCCCGTGCTGGGCAAGTCGGGCGAGCTGATCGGCCATGTGGGGGCGGTGGAAGACATCAGCGAGCGCCTGCTCGCGCAAGAGCAGCTGCGCAATAGCGAGGCGCGCTTGAGCATGGCCTTGGACAGCGGGCGCATCGGCATCTGGGAATTGGATCTGCAGAGCGGGGCCTTGGTCTGGGATGACTGGATGCACCGTCTCTACGGCATGCTGCCCAGTGCCGAGCCGATCCACTACAGCACCTGGGCGGAACGATTGCATCCGGAAGACCGAGTGCGGGCCGAGCGCGACGTGCAAGAGGCCGTCAAGGGTTTGAAGCCTTTTGATACCGAGTTCCGCGTCATCTGGCCCGATGGCAGCGTTCATCACCTGCGCGGCTCGGCTCGGTTGGTGCATGACGAGCAGGGTCGGGTCTTGCGCATGGTCGGCACCAATTGGGATCTGACCCAGATCCGTCGTCTGGCGGAGGAGATGGCGGCGCGCATGGGCGCGGTATTGGCCGATCAGCATGAATTGTTGCTGGTGACCTTGCGCTCCATTGGTGATGCGGTCATCACCACCGATGCCCATGGGCAGGTGGTTTGGATGAATCCGACCGCCGAACGCCTGACGGGCTGGAGTGCCGATGAGGCCAAGGGCCGAGCGCTGGAGCAGGTGTTTCATATCATCGACGAGCACACCCGTGCGGTGACGCCGAACCCGGTGCAGCTGTGTTTGCAAGAGGGCAAGACCTTGGCGCAGGCGCGGCACAGCCTGTTGGTTTCACGACAAGGCGAGGAGTACGGGGTGCAAGACTCGGTGGCGCCGATCCGCAATGATCGGGGCGAGGTCTTCGGGGTGGTGCTGGTTTTTCATGATGTGACCGAGCAGCGGCGCCTGAGCGGCGAGATGCATTACCGCGCCACCCATGATCCGCTCACCGGGCTGATCAACCGCGGCGAGTTCGAGTTGCGTCTGCGCCGGGTGCTGGAGCAGGCGCAGGGCGACCGCAGCCAGCATGCGCTGCTCTACATCGATCTGGATCAATTCAAACTGGTCAACGATGCCTGCGGGCATGCGGTTGGTGATCAGCTCTTGCAGCAGGTCTCAAAAATTCTGGGCGAAGCGGTGCGCAACCGGGATACCTTGGCCCGATTGGGCGGGGATGAGTTCGCGGTGCTGCTGGAACATTGCTCGCCGACGCAGGCGCAACGGGTCGCCCAGCAGGTCTGTGACCGCATGGAGGACTTCCGCTTCGTGCATGACCAGCGGCGCTTCCGCATCGGCGCCAGCATCGGCTTGGTGCCGATCAACAAGCGTTGGTCGAACACAGCGGCGATATTGCAAGCCGCTGACACGGCCTGTTATGCGGCCAAGGATTCGGGGCGCAACCGGGTGCACACCTGGTTCGATACCGATCAGGCCATGCATGCCCGTCATGGTGAGATGCAATGGACCACCCGTATCGAGCATGCGCTGGATGAAGACTTGTTCGTGCTCTTTGCCCAGCGCATCGAGACCATGGACTTGCAAGAGCCTTCTGGCGGCGCGCCGCTGGGTCTGCATGCCGAAGTCCTGCTTCGCATGGTCGATGCCGAGGGGCATCTGATCTTGCCGGGGGCATTTTTGCCCGCCGCCGAGCGCTTCAACTTGGCCACCCGAATCGATCGCTGGGTGCTCAGCCGTGTGCTCGCCTGGATGAGCGCGGAACCCCGCTTGGCCGAGGTGGAGATGCTCAGCGTCAATCTCTCGGGCCAATCCATCGGTGACCGCGCTTTTCATCGTTGGGCGCTTGACGCCTTGCGCGAGGCCGGCCCCGATTTGTGCCAACGCCTGTGCCTGGAAATCACCGAGACCGCGGCGATCACCAGTTTGAGCGATGCGGCGCTCTTCATCGAGCAGGTTCGCGAGTTGGGGGTGCGCGGCGCCCTCGATGACTTTGGCGCCGGCGCGTCTTCATTCGGCTATTTGAAGAGCCTGCAGGTGGACTATCTGAAGATCGACGGGCAGTTCGTCCGCGACCTGGTCAGCGACCCCTTGGATGAGGCCGCGGTCCGCTGCTTTGTCGATGTGGCCCAGGTGGTGGGCATGCAAACCGTGGCCGAGTATGTGGACAACCCCGCCGTGTTGCAGCGCCTGCGCGAGATTGGCGTTGATTTTTCCCAAGGTTTCTTGCTGCACCGACCAGCGCCCTTGTCCGCCTTGATCGGGGCCGAGCTGGCCTCCAATCTGCTTGCCGATGCCTGAGTCCGCTGGCGCCGCATCCAGCCTGTTGCCCTGTTTTGCGCGAGGGTGTTCCGGGGCGTGGCCCAAGCGGGTGCCGCCTTGAATCAACTTCGCAAGAGCTGGTAAAGGCCGGTGCGGCTTGCCGCACAATGCGCACCTTTCCCGCCGAACTATCTCTGACGTCTAGTCCATGTCCGTACCGAACCTCGACCGCCGCACCTTGCTCGCCAGCACTGCCTTGCTGGGCTTGGGCTCATGGGCCGCCGGTTGCAGCCATGTCGGCACGCCCAGAGACACGCTGGTTCAGGCCTTCGCTTTCGATGACATCATCACCATGGATCCGGCCGTCTCCTTCGAGGTGTCGGGCGGCGAGCTGCTGGGCAACACCTATGAGCGCCTGGTGGGCTTGGATCTGGAGGCGCCGGGCCAGGTTTTTGGGGTCTTGGCGCAGAGCTGGCAGGTTTCAGCTGATGGCCTGGTGTTCAGTTTTCAGCTCAAGCCGGAGCGACGCTTCGCCTCCGGCAATGCCTTGACGGCCGAGGATGTGGTGTTCTCCTGGCAGCGCGCCGTCCGCATGAACAAGACCCCGGCCTTCATCCTGACTCAGCTGGGATTGACTAAAACCAATGTGGAAGAACGGGTGCGTCAGACCGGGCCGCTGACCTTGCAGTTGGAGATCTCCAAGCCTTTTGCGCCCAGCTTTGTGCTGAATTGCCTGACGGCCACGGTCGCTTCGGTGGTGGACAAGCAGTTGCTCTTGTCCAAGGCGCAGGGAGAGGACTTGGGCGCGGCCTGGCTCAAGCTCAATCACGCCGGTTCCGGCCCTTGGAAGCTGCGTGATTGGCGTGCCAATGAAATCTTGGTGATCGAGCGCAACGAGCAGTTCCATGGCGACAAACCCAGCTTGGCGCGGGTGATCTATCGTCATGTGAAGGAGGCATCCACCCAGCGCCTGCTGCTGGAGAAGGGCGATGTCGACATCGCCCGCAATCTGGCGCCGCAGGATCTGCTCGCGCTGTCCAAGAGTCAGCAGATTCAGCTAACGCAGACCCCCAAGGGCTCGCTTTACTACCTGGGCTTGAATCAGCGGCATCCCTTGCTGGCCAAGCCCGAGGTGCGCGAAGCCTTCAAGTGGCTGGTCGATTACGAGGCCATCGGTGCCACCTTGATCAAGGGCATTGGTCTGCCGCATCAGAACTTTTTGCCCATGGGCTTGCTTGGGGCCAGCAGTGAGCGGCCGTTCCGCCTGGATGTGGATCGCGCTCGGGCGCTGTTGGCCAAAGCGGGCCTGGAAAAAGGCTTCACCGTCAGCATGGATGTGCGCAGCGTGCAGCCGGTGCAGGGCATTGCCGAGGCGATTCAACAGACTGCGGCGCGCGCCGGCATCCAGATTGAGATCATCCCCGGCGATGGCAAACAGGTCTTGACCAAGTACCGCAACCGTCGCCATGAGCTGTTCATCGGGGACTGGGGTTGCGATTACTGGGACCCGCACACCAATGCCGACACCTTCACCCGCAACCCCGACAACCGCGATGACGCCAAGAGTCGGCCGCTGAGTTGGCGCAACAGCTGGGAGATCCCCGAGTTGACCCGCCAGAGCGATGCCGCGGTCTTGGAGCAAGACCCGCAGCGTCGCATCCAGATGTATGAATCGCTGCAAGCCGAGTTCCGCCGCAGCAGCCCCTTTGTGATGATTTATCAACAAATTCAGGTGGCCGGCGTGCGCCGGCAGGTGCAGGGCTTTCGCATCGGACCGACTTCGGAGACCACCTTGATGGCGCCGGTGAGCAAGGCATGAGTCGGCCCTTGGTTTCTCCCTGGCGGACTGCCGCGCTGGCGTTTTTGCGCTTTGTGCCGGTGGTGCTGCTGACCTATCTGGGTTTGCTGGCGGTGACTTTTTTCATCGGCCGGGTGGTGCCGGTGGACCCGGTGCTGGCGGTCTTGGGCGATCGTGCCACCGAAGAGCAGATGGCGCAGATGCGCGAAGCCATGGGGCTGAACCTGCCCTTGTGGCAGCAGTTTTTCGACTACGTGGCCAAGGTCTTGCGCGGGGACTTGGGCACCTCGGTGCTGACCGGTCGGCCGGTCGTCGATGACATTGCCCGAGTCTTCCCCGCCACGCTGGAACTGGCCACGGTGGGCATCATCATCGGGGCATCGCTGGGGATCCCTCTCGGGGTTTGGGCTGCCGTTCGACGTGGGCGTTTGGCCGATCAATTGGTTCGAGTGATGGGCTTGGTCGGTTACTCGGTGCCGATCTTCTGGCTCGGCTTGATGGGCTTGGTGATTTTCTACGCCAAGCTGGACTGGGTCGGTGGCCCGGGTCGCATCGGGATTGGCTTTACCTACAGCGTGCCGCCCCGCAGCGGCTTGCTGCTGCTGGACGCGGCCCTGGCCGGTGAATGGCAGGCCATGCGCAGCGCCTTGGCTCATTTGGCCCTGCCTGCATCTTTGCTGGGCTACTTCTCCATGGCCTACATCAGCCGCATGACGCGCAGCTTCATGCTGAAGGAGTTGAGCCAGGAGTACATCGTCGCCGCGCGCGCCAAGGGCATCAGCGAGGCTCGCATCATCTGGGCTCATGCCTTGCGCAATGCGGCCGTACCCTTGGTGACCGTGGTGGCGCTCAGTTACGCCGGATTGTTGGAAGGCTCGGTCTTGACCGAAACCGTGTTCGCCTGGCCCGGCCTGGGCCTCTACATCACCCACTCTTTGCAGAACGCGGATATGAATGCGGTGTTGGGCGGCACCCTGGTGGTGGGCTCGATCTTTATCGCACTGAACTTGTTGTCTGACCTGCTTTATCGCTTGTTGGACCCACGGACCCGATCATGACGACGATGGAGACAAGCAAGCCAGCCTTGGGCTTGCGGGCCTGGCTGATGAGCGAGCGACCCGCTTCGCGCCGGCAAGCGGCCTTGGGTCGGGCCTATGTAGCCTGGTGTACCTTTGCACGCAACCGGCTGGCGCTGCTGGGCTTGTTCATCATCTTGGGCCTGGCCCTGGTGGCCGCGCTGGCACCCTGGCTCGCGCCTTACCGACCCGAAGTCGGCGACTTGATGACCAGTCGCCTGCTGCCGCCGTCGGCCGAGCACTGGATGGGCACCGATGATCAGGGGCGCGACATTTTTTCGCGGCTCTTGCATGGTTCGCGCATCACCTTGTTGGTGGTCACCTTGGTGGCCTTGCTGGCGGCGCCGATTGGCTTGTTGGTGGGGACGGTGGCGGGCTTTATGGGCGGCTGGGTGGACGCCGTCTTGATGCGGGTGACCGATATCTTTCTGGCCTTTCCTCGCCTGATCTTGGCCTTGGCCTTTGTGGCGGCCTTGGGGCCAGGCATTGAGAACGCGGTGTTGGCCATTGCGCTGACCTCCTGGCCGCCGTATGCACGCATCGCCCGGGCCGAGACTTTGAGTCTGCGCAATGCCGACTTCATTGCCGCGGTGCAGTTGATGGGCGCTTCCAAGGCCCGCATCATCGGGCGCCACATCATGCCGCTGTGCCTGCCCTCGGTGATTGTGCGGGTCACGCTGGACATGGCGGGCATCATCTTGACCGCCGCCGGCCTGGGCTTTCTGGGCTTGGGGGCGCAGCCGCCGATGCCCGAGTGGGGCGCCATGATTGCCGCCGGCCGGCAATACGTGCTCGACCAATGGTGGGTGGCCGCGGGGCCAGGTCTTGCCATTTTCATCGTCAGTCTGGCCTTCAACCTGCTGGGCGATGGTCTGCGCGATGCGCTGGATCCGAAGGCGGTTGAATGATGGATCGGGAGTCTGAAACCATGTTGACGGTGGAGAACTTGCGCGTGGCCTTCCCGCTGCGGGATGGGGGCATGCAGGAGGTCGTGCGCGGGGTGTCCTTCACGCTGGGCCGTGAGCGTTTGGGGCTTGTCGGCGAGTCTGGCTCGGGCAAGTCGCAGACCGGCCGGGCCATCATGGGGCTGTCGGCGGCGCAGGCCAGCATCAGCGCCGATCGCTTGAGCTTTGAAGGCATCAATCTGCTCCGTTGCAGCCCGGCCGAGCGGCGCGCACTGCGGGGTCGGCGCATGGCCATGGTGTTGCAGGACCCGAAGTACTCGCTCAATCCGGTCATGCGGATCGGCGAGCAAATCGCTGAGACCCTGTTGGCGCATCAAAGACTCAGCCGCGCCGAGGTGCAGGTTCGGGTCATGAAGGCCCTGAGCGATGTGGCCATTGACGACCCGGCGCGCGTCAGTCGCCTGTACCCTCATGAAGTCTCCGGAGGCATGGGCCAGCGGGTGATGATGGCGATGATGTTGATCGCCGAGCCTCAGCTCTTGATCGCCGATGAACCGACCTCGGCCCTGGACGTGACGGTGCAATTGCAGGTGCTGGGTATTCTGGATCAGCTGGTCCGACAGCGTGGCATGGGCCTGATCTTCATCTCGCATGATCTGCGCTTGGTCTCGACCTTTTGCGACCGCATCCTGGTGATGTACGCCGGCCGGGTGGTGGAAGAAATTGCCGCCAGCCGTCTGCATGAAGCGCAGCACCCTTACACCCAAGGCCTGCTCAATTGCCTGCCGCGCTTGGATGAGGCGCGTCATCCGCTGCCCACGCTGCAGCGGCAAGAGGCTTGGAGGGGCGCCGCATGAGCTTGGGCTTGAACATCAGCGGCTTGCAGGTGCGCTTTGGCGACTTCACCGCCATTCACGACTTGAGCCTGCGCCTGGCGCCCGGCGAGAGCCTGGGGCTGGTGGGGGAGTCCGGGTCGGGCAAGTCAACCATCTTGCGCGCCGTGTGTGGCTTGGTGAAGCGCGCCTCGGGCCGCGTCGATCTGCTGGGCGAGGGGGCCTTGCCCGCCGCGGGCAGCCGCGACTTCCGACGCTGTGTGCAGATGGTGTTTCAAGACCCCTATGGTTCTTTGCATCCACGCCAAACCGTCGATCGAATGCTGGCCGAACCCCTGGCCATTCACGGGCTCGGTGATGCCGAGACCCGCATCGAAGCGGCGCTGGATGCGGTGGGCCTGGGGCAGGGCTTTCGCTTCCGCTACCCACATCAGCTTTCCGGGGGGCAGCGGCAACGTGTGGCGATTGCGCGCGCCTTGATTCTGGAGCCGCGCATCCTCTTGCTGGATGAGCCGACCTCGGCGCTCGACGCCTCGGTGCAGGCGGAGGTGCTGAATCTGCTGGAAAGCTTGCGGCGTGAACGCGGCCTGAGCTTTTTGATGGTGAGCCATGATCTGGCGGTGGTCACCCATATGTGCGAACGGCTGATGGTGATGCAAGCGGGGCGTGAAGTGGAAACCCTGTCCGCCAGTGATCTGGCCGCGAAGCGGGTCAAGGCCGATTACACGCGGCAACTGATGCGCGCCTCGGCGGGGTTTGTGCGCCCCATGTCTGCGGCTTGACGCCAGGCTGTAACTGCCAGTCTTTAAGATGGCGGCATGAAGATTGCGCTGATCGCCCATGATGGCAAGAAGAACGATATGGTGGCCTTGGCGGCCCAGTTCTTGCCTTTTTTGAAGACTTGCACGCTCTTGGCCACCGGCACCACCGGTCGTCGCTTGCACGAAGAGTTGGGGCTGGAGCCTGAGCGAATGCTCAGTGGGCCGCTGGGTGGCGACTTGCAGATCGGTGCGCGCCTGGCCGTGGGGCTGGTCGATGCGGTGATCTTTTTGCGCGACCCGATGACGCCGCAACCGCATGAGCCCGACATCAATGCCTTGGTGCGCGCCTGTGACGTGCACAACGTGCCTTGCGCGACCAATATCGCTGGTGCCCAGCTGATGTTGCAGTGCTGGGCAAAAGCGGGTTGACTTAAGCCCATACCTCGGGGGGCAGGCCGGCCGCATGCTGCCGTAGATCCGGCGGGCGTCGTGTTCCGGCTCAGTTTGGGACGCCGGTTCGGCGATTGCTGGCCAGGCCTGAGGCGGGCCACCGCATGAGCCCGCCTGCCGCTTTCTTGCAAAGCGCATGGGCGAATCTGCGGCAAAAAAATGCAGGCCAGCTTGGGCAAATGGGCATTCCAAAGTAAAATGCTCGATTCTTTCCAACTCAGCCGCGTCGAGTTTGGGCGATTTTCCTGCTCGATCAGTGCCGCGTCTTTACTTGTTCTACTTGTAAGGGGGTTGGTGAACCTGTGCTTTTTGCAACCAATCCTTTGTACCGGAGCCATTCATGGGCAACAAAATCATCACCGAAGCCGCTCGTCGCGCTACCCCCCGCCCTGTCGCCCCCAAGGGCGTGACCTTCACCGCTCCGCGTGGCCAGAAGTGCAGCCTCGAGCGTGGCTCGCACACCCGCAGCAAGAAGAACCCCGGCAAGCGTTGCAGCAGCGGCGGCTGATGCCGGCAGGCTGCTTCTGACGTCGCAACCCAGATGGGGGCGACGTCGGGCAGGGAAAAGAGATGAGGCCCTGACCGGGGCCTCATCTCTTTTCTGCGCTACGCTTTTGCAGCCGCCTCCCTCTCATTTCAGCTCAACTGCCGAACGACAGCCATGATTCGCATCACCGAACTCCGTCTGCCGCTGACTCATGCCGAGGATGAACTCCGGCCCGCCGTCGTGCAACGGCTGGGCTTGGCGAGTGATGAGGAGCTGCTGGCGTTTCATGTTTTCAAACGCAGCTACGACGCGCGCAAGAAGTCGGCCATCCAGCTGATTTACACGGTGGATTGCGAGCTGAGCGACGAGGCCGCGGTGCTGCAGCGCTTCGAGGGCGATCCGCACATCAAGCCCAGCCCGGACACCCAGTACAAGTTTGTTGGCCATGCGCCGGCGGACTTTTTCACGCCCGAGGCGCAGCGCCGTCCGCTGGTGATTGGCTTCGGCCCCTGCGGCATTTTTGCGGCCTTGATCTTGGCCCAGATGGGTTTGCGGCCCATCGTGCTGGAGCGCGGTAAAGACGTGCGCCAGCGCACCAAGGACACCTGGGGCCTGTGGCGCGAAAGCGAGCTGAACCCGGAGTCGAATGTGCAATTCGGCGAGGGCGGTGCCGGCACCTTCTCGGACGGCAAGCTCTGGAGCCAGATCTCCGACCCGCGCCATCTGACCCGCAAGGTCTTGACCGAGTTCGTCAAGGCTGGGGCACCCGAAGAAATCCTCTTCGTCAGCAAGCCGCACATCGGCACCTTCCGCTTGGTGTCCATGGTCATCAAGATGCGCGCCGATATCGAGGCCTTGGGCGGCGAGATTCGCTTCGAGCAAAAGGTCACCGACGTCTTGATCGAAGACGGCCCCAAGGGCAAGCACATTCGCGGCGTCACCCTGGCTTCGGGCGAGCAGATTGCCTCTGACCATGTGGTGCTGGCCCTGGGCCACAGTGCGCGCGATACCTTCACGATGCTGCATGAGCGCGGCGTCTATATGGAGGCCAAGCCTTTCTCCATCGGCTATCGCATCGAGCATCCGCAAAGCGTGATTGACGCGGCGCGTTTTGGCGCCAGCGCCGGTCACCCGATTTTGGGCGCGGCCGATTACAAGCTGGTGCACCACGCCAAGAATGGCCGTTCGGTCTACAGCTTTTGCATGTGCCCCGGCGGCACGGTGGTGGCCGCCACCAGCGAGCCGCTGCGCGTCGTCACCAATGGCATGAGCCAGTATTCGCGCAATGAGCGCAATGCCAACGCCGGCATTGTGGTGGGTATCAACCCGCAAGACTATCGGCAAGACGGCAAGCATGAAGGCCCGGTGAGCCCGCTCGACGGCATGGCTTTCCAGCGCATTTGGGAGAGCCGCGCCTATGAACTGGGCGAGGGCGGCTACAAGGCGCCGGGCGCCTTGGTGGGCGACTTCATCAAACGCCAGCGCTCCAAGGTGCTGGGCAATGTGGAGCCCTCTTACAAGCCCGGCGTGACCCTGACCGATTTGCAGCAGAAAGGCCGCGGCAGCCTGCCCGAGTATTGCTTGGACGCGATCCGCGAGGCCTTGCCGGCCTTCGAGCGCCAGATCAAGGGCTTCTCTCGCGCCGATGCGGTCTTGACGGGCGTCGAGACGCGCACCTCCTCGCCGCTGCGCATCACGCGTGGACGCGACTACCAAAGCCTCAATGTGCAGGGCCTCTACCCCGCCGGTGAAGGTGCGGGTTATGCCGGCGGCATCATGTCCGCCGGCGTGGACGGCATTGAAGTGGCGGAGGCCTTGGGCGCCAAACTGTTGGCATCGGCTTGACCGACGCTGCCGGGTCGCCGGCCTAGTCTGAGAGTTGCGGTTTGCTGCGGCGCAGGTAAAACTGTTCGACTTGCGCCCCGTAGCGTTTCAATGCTTCCGGCCCGAAGGCTTCTTCAATGCTGGCACGCAGCAGGGCAGAGCCTGCTGCTGTGCCCAGAGCTTGATCGATCGCTCGGATAGCGGCCAATCCCCAAGGTGTGCGCGGGCAGGCGATGCCGATGCGCAGGGCTTGAGTCGCGCCCTGAATCGGCAAGGCGACAAAGGCCTCTGCAGGGAGTTCGCGCGCCTGCATTTTTGCCAGGGCACCGCTGTTGTCGATCCAATAGTCGGCGCGGCCTTTCGCCAGCATGTCCTGCAGTCGCTCGCCATAGCCCTGCGTTGCATAGTCGGCCAAATGCGTGCCCCGAGGTTGCTGAGCCAGCACACCATCGATGAACTCACCATAGCTGCGGCCGCGGGCGAGCGCCCCGCGCAACTGAGCTTGCTGAATGAGCTGCGCCAGGTCGACCTCATCGGCGCTGTTGCGTGGCACCTGCGTCAGCTTGTCGCGCCGGACCATCAGTTCGGCGGGGGGCGCCAACATGGTGTCGGTGAAGTAGGCTTCTTCTTCGCGGGCGGCCGTGCGCACGGTCAGCGGGCGGCATGCCGGATCACCCCGTTGGATCATTTGCCAACTGCGAATGGCGTTGGTCGACAGGTATTCGTGGCGGATGTGCGGCAGCTTCTGGGTGATGAAGCTGAGCGTCGGATTGATGCGGCTGGCATCCGCCTTGAGCCAGATGATGCGTTCAAGCCGCACCGGCGTGTTCGATGTAGCAGTGGGGGTGGCCCCCGCCGTGCTTGTCATCAGCAGCAGGCCAATCATCGACATCAACAGGAGCTTGCTCATCGGCGAGGGTTCCCTGGGCGCCCGAAAGACCTGCGCAGTTTAGAACGCAGCTTCGGCTTTGGGCACTGCATTTGCGCCGCCCTCGCGCCGGCGGATGCTCAGAACACTTTGCTGGGGCGGGCGCGGTCCTTGTAGAACGCGTCTTGCCGGCTCGCGCAAACGCGCCGGGCTTCGGGGCGCAGCAATCGGTCGGACGACTCGCGCAACAGCGCCACGCCAGCCGGCGTGCTCAAGGCGCGATCGATCTGGGTGATCGCGGCCAAACCCCAGGGCGTGCGCGGACAGGCCACGCCCCCCACCACCAGTTCACTGGCGCCTTGAATCGGTAGGCTGCGCAAGGCCTGCGGGTCCGATCCTGGGCTGTGGTTGAGCAGCAGATCCATGGCGGTCGGATAGTCGATCAGATAGTCCGCACGATCGGCCAGCAGCATCTGCAGCAGCTTGCCGCCAAAGTCGCCATGCGAGTGGCTGAATACGGCCCGATTCTCGGGGCGGGTGGCGAGAACGCTGTCGATGTACTCGCCGTAGCTGCGCTTGTCGGTCAAGACGCCGCGCAGGGTCTCGTCGGCCAGCAGCTTTCTTAGATCCACTTCCCCTTGGGCATCACGCGGCAGCGCTTCGAGCTTGTCTGCGCGAACGATCAATTGCATTGGCGCCAACAGCAAGGTGTTGCTGAAGTAGGCGATTTGTTCTCGCTCGGCCGAGCGAATCAAGGACGCGTGACAGGCTGTCTCGCCTTGCTGAAGCATCTTCATGCTTCGTTTGGCATTGGCGCGCACCACGCTGTGTTCGATGTCAGGCAGTTGTGCGGAGACATACTTCACCAGCCGGTCCGCCACACCAAAGCCAACGCGGCTTTGGCCTACCTGTGTGCTGTCCGGCGTCAACCAGACGATGCGCTTCACGGCGGCCGTCTGAGAGGAGGGCGTCGCGGTATGGGCTTGGCTTGGCAGGGCGATCGACAGGGCGATCAAAAAACTCAGACAAGAGAGCAAGAAGGAAGAGACGGGGGGCACCACAAACAGTCGAACAGCCAAGGTGCGCCAGCATAGAGGCAAGATCAGGCCGTGATACTCAGGCTCAGCCCGCAAAGCATCAATGAGCGTGCGCTATGCGCCCATCAGCTCGATCAATTCCTTGACGAATTCCAGTGCCTCCTCGGGGCTGGCAAAGTAGCTTTCACCGCCCAGGTCGGCGGCATCGCCATCTGGCCCGATATGCACGATGGACCAGCCTTGCGCGCCACCGTCGATGGCGCAGATGCCAAAGCAGCCCGGGGCCAAATCCTTGGCCGAACCGGCGGTGATGAAAATGTCTTTGTCGAGATGGGAGTAATAGCGCTTCACCGCCGCATTGTCAGTGCTCTGCTTCGCGTCCTGTCCGATACTGCTGCTCGTTTGAATCGAAATCAGGAGTGCAGGCATGACAAAAGCAGTCTGGAATGGCGTCGTGGTGGCCGAGAGCCCCAACACGGTGATGGTGGAAGGCAATCACTACTTCCCGCCTGAATCCTTGAAGCGCGAGTACACCAGCTTCAGCAACCACCGCAGCGGCTGTGCTTGGAAGGGCCAAGCCCATTACCTGAGCCTGTTCGTCAATGGCGAAATGAACCCCGACGCCGTCTGGTTCTACCCCGAGCCGACCGAGGCCGCCGCTGAGATCAAGGGCCACTATGCCTTTTGGAAGGGCGTGCAGATCGAGGAGTGAGTGCTTCTGAGTTTCTCGCGTTCAGCGCCACAAGTTTTTTTCCAAGCCAAGCTGTAGGCCCTGCCGCTTCAACTCAGGAACCTGTCACCGGCCACAAGGCCCACAGCCGCAGCGGCTGCTTCATCCGGCCGGCTTGTTGTTCGGCTTCGCTGCCCCAACCCCAGAAGTAGTCGGCGCGAACCGCGCCGACGATGGCGCTGCCGGTGTCTTGCGCCATCATCAGGCGGCGCAATGGGGTGTTGCTCAAGGGCTCGCTGGCATCCAGCCAAACGGGCGTGCCATAGGGGATGCTGCTCCTGTCCACCGCAATCGAGCGCCCGGGTGTCAAGGGCACGCCTTGCGCCCCGCGCGGCCCAAGGTTCGGGTCCGGCAGCGGCTCCTCTTTGAAAAATACATAACGCGGATTGCTCCAGAGCAAGTCTCGGGCTTGCTGCGGATTGCGCCTCAGCCAGTCGCGGATGCCGGGCCAAGAGGCCTCGCCCGGGCGCAACTCGCCGCGTTCGATCAAGGCCTTGCCAATGGACTGATAAGGGTGGTCGTTATGCCCCGCAAACGCCATCCGTATCCATTGGGGGCGCCCCGCGCTGTCGTTGATGCGCAGTCGTCCGGAGCCTTGAATCTGCAGCACCAGCAGGTCCAGGGGATCTTCCAAAAAGGCCAACTCAAGCGGGCGCAGCCGTTGGCGCAACTGCGGGTCGGACTCGATCTGCTGGCGGGTGAAATAGGGACGGCGCTGGTTCAGGTCGGGTGGTGCCGCCAGCACCGGCACCTGGAAACCCGCCAGGGGCCGACGCGTGGCGTCCAGCATCGGCTCGAAATAGCCGGTGACCAGCCCCTGCGCCTCGCCTTGATGGCTTTCTACCCGGTAGGGCTTGAGATGCTGCATCAGCCACAAGGCCGCCTGGGCGTCATCCTCGGGTGCCGGTGCCCGGTTGATGCGAGCGCACAGCTCGGCCCAGCCTGAGGCGGGGCGCACGCAACCTCGAGACAGTGCAGGCCACAACTCGGCGGCCCGGTCGGCACCCCAGCCGGGCAACTCGCTCCAGTCCGCCTCGACCCAGCGCGAGCGTTCGCGCAGCAGCACCGCCCTGGGCCGCGGCGTTTCTGTTGCGACAGATGGGCTTGCTGAACTCGCTGGCGCGGCGGGTGCTTCCGCACTTTTGACCCCACTGCCGGCCGGTGGCGAAGGTGCAGGCGTGCTGCATCCCGCCAAGCCCCCTAGAATCGCCGCCGTTGCGGCAAGTTGCCGCCACAGGCTGTTGGCGAGAATTGAGGCTGCAATGGGTTTGTTACTGCTGGAGGCGCTGGCCGCTTTGGCGCTGTTTGTGTTCATCATCTGGTGGACCATGTTCTCGGGGCGCAAGGGCGGGGAGCGCCGCCTGGACTCCGAGAAAGACGATCGTCAAGGCTGAGTGGGGGACTCCGCGGCTTGGCGCTTCGGGGGTAAAAAGAAGCTGCGCGGCTGCTGGCGAAGCCGTCGCCAGATGGCGGAGCTCAAACGTGCGCGGTCTGACAGCCGGATGCCGCGGGAACGCAGCGCCACCTTCAAGGCCAGATAAAAGCTAACACTCAGATTCAGCACCCCGGTCATCGCAATGCCGGCCACGCACCACCAGAAATCGGCCATGCGGAAGATGTCGACGCCGAGCGCGCCAATCGCGGCGAAGAGTTGTCCGGTCGACAAGGTCACATGGCGCACATCCAGCGGCAAGCCGATGAAGTTGAGCAGCACCGGCACCAGGCCGAGCATCATGCCCAGCGAGACATTGGCGGCGACACCCGAAACATTGTCCCGCCACCAATGCGCCCAACGCTGCGCCCGCGCTTGACCCAGGCGGGCGATGATCTTGGGGTTCCAGGCGATCGCGCTTTCCAGTCGGTGCAACACAAACCAGTTCTCGACCCAACCGGCCACCATGCTGCTGGCGAAAAGCAAGACGCCGGTAAAGGCAGCGAACAAGACCGAAGGGCCCAGCAGGGTCAGTGAGTGCAGCACATAGTGGGCCGACTTTTCGCCGACCACCGGCGCACCAAAGATCAACCAGCTGCACAGCTGAACGCCCAGCACGATCGGCGCGACCACCGCCAGATTGCCGAAGATGCCCGCAAACTGAGAGCGCAGCAGATTGGCCACTTCATCGACAAAGCTGTTCAAACCGGCCTCGTCGTCAATGTGTTCGAGCTTTTGCGCCATCGCAGGCGCGGTCATGGCCGGCTGCTTGGTGGCCACCGTCCAATGCAGCAGGTGAATGATCAAGAAGCTCATCGCGTAATTGGCCCCGGCCCAAAAGCCGGTCCAAAAGGCGCTCATCCCAATCGCCACCACGGTGAACTTGGCAAAAGTCGTGCCGGCAATGATGGCGCCGCCACCGGCCGCATGCTTGAGCATGGCGCGGTAGTCGGCGCGGTCGCGGGTGATGTAGTGTTCGCCGGTCTCGGCGCTGCGCTCGGCCACCTTGCGCGCCAGCAGCGAATAGTGGTGGGAGAACAGTTGCCGAACGCTGCGGCGTTCGTGGACCACCCGGACCAAGCTGGCCAACAGGCGAACCAACTCGCGCTGGGGCTGCTCGGCCACCAGGCAGTCCAGCAAGGCTTCGATACGCAAGATGCGAGCTTGCATCTGCTCCAGCGCGAATACGATCTCGACCGAGACCCCATGGGTTTCCAGATGCTCGGGGATGCTGGCCGCCGCGCGCTGACAGGCATCCAGCAAGGCGCGCAAGAACTGCAGGGCCTGGCTCACCGTCGCGGGATCGCCGTCTTGGATGGCGTCGACCAAGTCATCGCAGGCGCTGGCCAGTTGCTCGAACGGTTGGCTGATCAGCAACTCGGGGCTCATGCGGCGACGCAAGGCGCCGGCCAAGCCATCGGCGCGCACCGAGCTGATCAAGGTGGTCAAGCCGCTCAGCATCGGCGCTTGCCAATCCTTGCCGGGTCCGGGGCTGGAATTCGGTGAACTGGACTGAAGCAGGCGGCTCAGTCTTTGCAGCAGCTCGTCGTCCAGCGCGCGCAGCCAATGCTCGTCCGACTCGTCGGGAAATAGCAGATCGAAAAGCTCGGCCAGGTCTGTGGTGTCGGCGGTGCGCGGCAGCAGGCGCTGGCGCAGACGGTGCAGGAACTCGCCCCACAGTGCCACGCGCGGCGCGAAGCCCACGTCGGCAAACAAGCCGATGGCATCGACATCGCGCCAGATCGAATTCAGCACCCCGGCAAAGGCCTGCGCATGTTCGGGGTTGCGTTCCAGCACATTCAGCAGATGCTTGAGGCGCAGGACCGGCAAGGGCGTCGTCGCGCCGGCAACTTCGTCGCGCTGCGCCGGGTGGCGGAGCCATTCCAGCAGGCGGGCCAGCCAAAGATTCCGATTCGCCAGACGGGCACGCGGATCCGCTGCGTTCAGCAGCGCGGTCAGATCCCAGCCTGGAGCAGAACGGAACCAGCCCATCAATGCAGGGCGCCGCTGTCGGCGAGCATGAACTCAGGCACTTCGGTGTAAAACACCTCGGCCGCCTCCGTCACACACAGCAGCCTGCCGTGCATGCTGCCCTGCGGCGTGGCGATCTGCGCCCAGGAGCGGTATTGAAATTTCTCGCCCGGCGCCAACAGCGGTTGATGACCCACCAGCGCCAGACCGTCCACGGTTTGCTCGGTGCCACGCGCATCGGTGATGTGCCAGTGGCGACCGATCACCTGGGCGCCGATGTCCCCGGTGTTCTCGATCGTGATCTGGTAGCTGTAGGCGTAAACGCCGTGTTGCACATCGGTGTGTTCGGGCAGCACCTGAACCAGAACGCTGCACTTGAGTTGCGGATTAGCCATGCGCGGATTCTAGGCGGCAGCCGCGCTGCGGCGCACAAGCTTTCGCACCCGCTGCATGCCGCCTTCCTGCGCGCGGCACCGCTATGCTGCGGGCCTTGAATGCTTGTTCCGCCCTACCATGAACGCAGACACCGCCCTCTACTTCCCGCCCGATGGTCAAGCCCGCTGTCGCTGGTGCGCTGCGGCGCCGGGTGACGCGACCTATCTGCATTACCACGACACCGAATGGGGCTTCCCGGTGGTCGATGACCGGCGCCTGTTTGAAAAGCTGTGCCTGGAGGGATTCCAGTCCGGCCTGTCCTGGCGCACCATCTTGAACAAACGGGAGGCGTTTCGAGCCGCTTTTGCGGGCTTCGACTTTCAACAGATGGCGCGCTTTGACGCCAGCGATGTGGAGCGCCTGCTGCAGGATGCGGGCATCGTGCGACACCGGGGCAAGATTGAGGCGGTGATCAATAACGCCCAGCGCTGTGTCGACTTGGTCGCCGAGCAGGGCTCTTTGGCTCGCTACATCTGGCGCTTTGAGCCGGCAGCGCTTGATAAGCCGGTGCCGGCCACCGAGTCAGAAGCCTCACGCGCTTTGTCCAAAGATCTGAAAAAACGAGGCTGGAAGTTTGTCGGCCCGACCACGATGTATGCCTTCATTCAGTCCATGGGCCTGATCAATGACCATGCCCTGGAATGCATCACGCGCGAGAAGGTCAGTGCGGCGCGCAAAGCCTTCCAACTGCCGGTCAGCTGATGCGTAGAAAAGGCCAGGCCGCCGGCTCGGGATGAGCGCGGCGGCCTGGCAGCTGGCTACGGGCCTGCTGATTTACTTCGGCATGATGACGCTGTCGATGACGTGAATCACGCCGTTGTCAGCCGCGATGTCGGTGGCGGTGACCTTGGCTTGATCGACCATCACGCCGCCCTGGGTGGCGATCGTCAACTCGCTGCCTTGCACGGTCTTGACTTTGCCGGCCTTGACGTCTTTGGCCATCACCTTGCCGGGCACCACGTGATAGGTCAGCACGGCCGTGAGCTTGGCCTTGTCTTTCAGCAAGGCATCCAAGTCGGCCTTGGGGATCTTGGCAAAGGCGGCGTCGGTCGGCGCGAACACGGTGAAGGGGCCCTTGCCTTTCAGCGTGTCGATCAGGCCAGCCGCTTGAAGCGCGGTGGCCAGGGTTTTGAAGTTGCCCGCAGCCACGGCGGTGTCGACGATGTCTTTGGCCTGCGCAGTCAGGGCGCTCAGGCTCAGGGCGGCAATTGCGAAATACTTTTTCATGACAGTCCTTCGATGGTGGGTTGAAAGGGGAATGGGAGAGTCGAGTTGGGGGCTCAGGTCAAGAAGGTGATTCAGGGCTTGGGCAGGATCACCTTGTCGATCACGTGAATCACGCCATTGCTGCTCATCACGTCGGTGCCGGTGATCTTGGCCTTGCGGGCTCTCTGGTCGGTGATGCTCAGGCCGCTGTCCACCGTGAAGGTCTCGCCTTGAACGGTTTTGATCGCGGTGCCGACCGGCACATCGGCCTTCAAGACGCGGCCAGCGACCACGTGGTAGGTCAGCACCTGCGTCAACAAGGGCTTGTTGGCCAACAACTGATCTTTGGTAACGCCCAGTTCGCCCAGCAAGCTGGCGAAGGCTGCATTTGTCGGTGCGAAGACGGTGAAGGGGCCGGTGCCGCTGAGGGTTGCGCCCAGGTTGGCGGCGGTCACGGCTTCCACCAGGATGCTGAAGTCGGCCACGGCCGCTGCAGTCTCCACAATGTTCTTGTTGGCCGGCAGGATCACCTTGTCGATGGCGTGGATGACGCCGTTGCTGGCGGCAATATCGGTCAGGATGATTTTTGACGTTCGGTTGCGCCCGTCGGTGATGACCAGATCGCTGCCGACCGCGTCAACCTTGAACACGCCGCCTTGCACGGTGGCGATGGCTTTGCCAGCCGGGACGTCTTTTTTCATGACTTGGGCGGGAAGCACGTGGTAAGTCAGCACCGCCTTCAACAAGGCCTTGTCGGCCAGCAACTGGGCCTTGGTCATGCCCAGCTCGGTCAGCAGCAGGGCGAAGGCGTCATTGGTGGGGGCGAAGACGGTGAAGGGCCCGGTGCCGGTCAGGGTGGTGGTCAGGTCAGCCGCAACCACCGCTTCAACCAGGACGCTGAAGCGTGCGTCGTTCTGGGCGACCTCCACGATATTGGGGTCACTGTCGTCGCTGCTGCAAGCGACCAAGCTGCTGGCAATGCCAATGAGAAACAGAGATTTGAACCACTTGAACATGGGAACACTCCTAGGGTTGATGGGGCTCGGCTGGCGAACCTGCGGAACAAACGAGTTAGGACGCTCAGTGGTAGCTGAGCAAAGGGTGCTGGAGGCGATGCAAGACACCATCACGGGTCTGTTGGTTGCAGTCCTGGCTCAAGGCCTGAGCCCAAGAGCCCTCGCCAATCAGCCCCAGGGCAGACAGGTTGACCGAGTCGCCGTTGCAGGCGACCAAGCGGCCACCCCAAGGCAGTTCGTCACTCAGCCACTTGCCCACGAAGAGGTGCCGGCCGACCAGATGCCGCAGCAGTTCTGAAGGGCCGCTCAGCAGCGCCTCGGCGCTCAGCCCCAGTTGTTGCTCGATCAAGGACCAGCCGGCGTTGCAAGGCGCCAGCAAGGTGAAGGGGCCGCTGCCGGCCAGCCAGTGCTGAAGCCCGCTGGTGTGAAGTGCCGCGTTGAACAGGCTGAACTCGGGGGCCTGAGCCAGCAAATCCAAGAGGTTCTGCTCGGCCGGGCGCAGCACTCGGTCAATCAGGTGGGCCTTGGGGCCCGCGTTCGTCGGCATCGCCCTCAGCAGGCGAGCGCTGGCGCCCTGCGCATCGCGCAAAACGCCGCGTGCCTCGAGCTTCAGTGCTTGCCCGTTGGCGCAGCGAATCAAGCTGCCCGGGCTGGCCCAGGCGGGATTCTGACCCTCCATCAAGACATGGCCCAACATCAGCGCGCGCAGCCGCGGCAGATCGCTGCACAAGTCGGCCCAGCCGAGCTTCATGTCGAGCAAGAGCGCATCAAAGGCCGCGTCGCTGGGAATCAACAGGTGGACGGAGCTTGACCGAGTCATCAGGCTGGCCAGACCACTCAAGCGCATCGCTTCAAGCCAACGGTTCAGGCTGAAGTCTTCTTGGACTGGCTGAGCCGGGCTCAGGGTCGAGGGGCAGAGCCCGGCCTGGCTTGCTTTCTGGAGCCGCAAGCCGATGGGCGTGGCCAGGCTTGGGGTGGATAAGGCGTTCATCGTCATCATTTCGAAAGCTCCGACGGATGGGGCGGCGTGCTGTTTTGTATCGAGTGGTGCAAATGTGAACTAAGCAGTTCACAAAGTCAACAGATGAGTCGCAAAATAATTTGATCAGTCTCAAATGGACGGTGCAGTATGCGAAATGCCTGCGGCACCGTAGAATCGGCGCATGGCCAAACTTTCTTTTCGTGAACAACAGCTTCAATTGCGTGAAGACGCCATCGTGGCTTCGGTCAACCGCCTGCTTTCAGAGAAGGGCTTCGACCTGATGACGGTGGATGAGGTGGTGGCCGATGTCGGCATCGCGAAGGCCAGCCTTTACAAGCACTTCCCATCCAAAGAGGATTTGGCCGCAGCGGCCATGGTGAAGGTGTTGGAGCGCGCGTTGGCCGAGGTGGCCAGGTTGCGCGAAGAAGAGGGCGGCACGCCGCTGGACAAGCTCAAGGGCGTGGCCCGTTGGACCATGCAGGTGCAGTTGGCGGGGGAGATGCCCTCACTGCCGGCGCAGAACTCCAGCCTGCGCGCGGCACTGGTCGCGCACAAGGTCTATATGGACTGCTTGCTGCGCCTCTCGGATGAGTTGGGCGAGTGGATCGAGGCGGCGCAAAAGGACGGCAGCCTGAGAGCCGAACTGGCGCCCGAGGTCGTGCTCTACACCTTGTTTGCGCGCGCCTGCGATCCGGTCTTGGGTCTGCTGAAGGCGGCGGGGCAGTACAGCCATGAGCAGATCATTGACATGTTGTTGCTGAGTTGCTTTGGCGGCCTTGCGGCCTCGCCCAGCCAAGTCGCGGTCGCGGCTGTACCCAAGCTGCGCAAGAAGGCCGCCTGAACGCGCGAACCCTGGCGCTGCCTCGGCGGCTGTCCAAGCGGTTTTCCGGTCCAGCGCCCCTTGTCCTTAAAATCGCGGCCTGCCCCACATTTCTGGGCGGGCACTTGAGGCCTGCCATCAAGCCATGAGCTCCAACTTCTGCATCGCCCCCAGCATCCTCTCGGCCGACTTTGCCCGCTTGGGCGAGGAGGTCCGCAACGTTCTGGCGGCTGGTGCCGACTGGATTCACTTCGACGTGATGGACAACCATTACGTGCCCAATCTGACTTTCGGGCCCATGGTCTGCGAAGCGCTGCGCAAGCACTCGGTCAAGCCGGATGGCACGCCTTGCCCCATCGATGTGCATTTGATGGTGGAGCCGGTGGACGCCCTGGCCGTCGCCTTTGCCAAGGCCGGCGCCGACATGGTGACCTTCCACCCCGATGCCTCCAAGCATGTGGACCGCACCCTGCAGCTGATCAAGGCCGAGGGCAAGCAAGCCGGTTTGGTTTTCAACCCGGCCGAGCCGCTGGATGTGTTGGAGTGGGTGATCGACAAGGTCGACATGATTCTGATCATGAGCGTCAACCCCGGCTTCGGCGGCCAGAGCTTTTTGCCCAGCGCGCTGAAGAAGCTAGAAGCCGCTCGCAAAATCATCGAAAAGAGCGGCCGTCAGATTCGCCTTGAGATCGACGGCGGCGTGAAGGTGGACAACATCCGCCAGATCGCTGACGCTGGCGCCGACACCTTTGTGGCCGGCTCGGCCATCTTCGGCAAGCCCGACTACAAGGCCGTCATCGACGCGATGCGCGCCGAGCTGGCGCGCTGATCGGCCGTGCCTTCAGTCCTCTTCGTCTGCACCGCGAATATCTGCCGCTCACCCATGGCCGAGGCGGTGCTGAAAGCGCGCCGCGAATCACTGGGGCTGGGCGCCGCCGCGGCGTTTGAACTGGTGCAGTCGGCCGGTGCACGAGCCGGCCCACGCGGCGAGCCCATCGATGCGCGCGCGCTGGCCGCGCTGCAGCGGGGGCAGCTCTCGGTCGAAAAGAAGTGGCGCTCGAAGCGGGTGCAGCCCGAAGATTTCGAGCGTTATGACTTGATCTTGGCGATGGAGTCGGACAACCGGGATGTGCTGCTGAAGCTCTGCCCGCCGGAGTTGCAGCACAAGCTGCATTTGCTCTTGGACTTTGTGCCTGGCTTGGAAGGGCAAGACGTGCCCGACCCTTACTTTGGCCCGGCAGCCGGCTTTGACCATGTGCTGGCCTTGATTGAGCGCGGCGTGGCCGGTTTGGGCGAGGCCTGGCGCAAGGGCACCTTGCCCAAGGCCTGAACCGACTAACTGTCGCGGGCCTCAGGCCACCATCACGTGGCGGTTTTTCAGCACCAGGTGGATCTTGTCGCCAATGGTGTCCTTGTTGAAAGGCTTGACCACATAGCCGCTGGCGCCGAGCTGGGCGGCGCGCACGATGTCTTCCTTGCGGCCCTCGGCCGTGACCAGCAGCACCGGCACCTGGCGCAGCACGCTGCCCTCGGGCTTTTGGCGCAGCGCTTCCAACAGCTGAAAGCCGTTCATCACCGGCATATTGATGTCGCTGAGCACAAAGTGCACTGGCTCGCCAGACTCAGCCGCCACCTCCAGGGTGCGCAGCGCCACATGGCCGTCCTCGGCCTCCAAGATCTTGCGAAAGCCCAGCTCGCGCAGCAGGCCCGAGATGATGCGGCGCATGGTCGAAAAATCGTCCACCACCAGGAAACAGAAATCTTCGCGTTTGATCGTCGTGACCATGCCGAGCCTTCCTCCGTCGAGTGTCACTATCCTACCCAGCCCGGCGGCTGCTCGCCCTCAAACAAAGAGGGCAGCCCTGAGGCTGCCCGCAAATCTGTGAATCTTTACTCAGCTCAGAGCGTGGGGTAGTCGGTGTATCCCTTGGGCCCCGGCGTGTAAAAGGTGCTGGCGTCCACTGCATTAAGCGCAGCGCCGGCTTTGAGGCGCGCGGGCAGGTCCGGGTTGGCGAGGAAGCTGGTGCCGAAAGCCACCGCGTCGAGCAGGCCAGCCTCAATGGCCTGTTCGGCCTCTTCGCCGCTGTAGCCCATATTGCCAATCAGCACGCCCTTGTACTTGGCGCGCGCGACCGGCATCACATCGGCCTTTTGAACCTGGAAGAAGTCGGCGCGCATCACATGCAGATAGGCCAGCTTGAAATCGTTCAGGCGCTCGGCCAAGAAGCCGATCAGGCCGATCGGGTCGCTGTCCACCATGCTGTTGTAGCTGTTCAGTGGCGACAAGCGCAGGCCCACGCGCTCCGCGCCGATGGCCGCAGTGACGGCGGTGAGCACCTCAAACAGGAAGCGCGCACGGTTTTCCAAAGAGCCACCGTAAGCATCGCTGCGCTTGTTGACCCCGTCGCGCAGGAACTGGTCGATCAAATAGCCATTGGCGCCGTGCACCTCGACGCCGTCAAAGCCGGCGGCAATCGCGTTGCGCGCCGCTTGCGCGTAGGCCTCGACGATGGCGGGCAACTCATCGGCGCGCAGCTCGCGCGGCTGTGCATTTGGCAACTTGCCTTGCGGCGTGTGCACCTCGCCCTCGATGGCGACATTGCAAGAGGAGACGTTCTCCACTCCGTCATTGGCCGCCGGATGGGCGGCGCGGCCGGAGTGCCAGATCTGCATGAAGATGCGGCCGCCCTTGGCATGCACCGCCTCGGTGACTTGCTTCCAAGCTTGCACCTGCTCGGCCGAGTAAATGCCGGGTTCGTTCACGAAGGCTGAAGTGCCGGGCGCCACCATGGTGCACTCGGTGATCAAGAGGCCGCCACTGGCGCGCTGCGCGTAGTACTCGGCCATCAAGGCATTGGGCATATGGCCAGCATCGGCGCGGGTGCGCGTCAGCGGCGCCAGCAGCACGCGATTGGGAAGGGAGAGGGCGCCGACTTGGAGTGGGGAGAACAGCATGAGTGAGACCTTGATGGGCTAGATAAGCCGAGACGGTATCAGTTCAGACAAAGTCCCGGGTGCTGCGAGCTGAGGAGAAAAATGCTAGCCCTTGCGTTTCATCAGAGCCGCAGAACTTTCCTGTGCCTCGACCTCTGATGTGCTCAAGAACCCGCTTGCAGGGCCACCGCCAGCCGCGCACCCACCAAGGCATTGTGTTTCACCAAGGCGATATTGGTGGCCAGGCTGCGGCCCTCGGTCAGGGCCTTGATGCGGGCCAGCAAAAAGGGCGTCACGGCCTTGCCCTGGATGCCTTGTGCCTCTGCCTCACCCAGCGCCTGGGCGGTGATGGCATCAATTTCTTCGCGCGGCATGGCTTGATCGGTCGGCACCGGGTTGCTGATGACCACACCGCCGGCCAAGCCCAGCGCCCATTTGCAGCGCAAGAAGTCGGCCTGCTCGGTGGGCGTGTCCAAGCGGAAGTCGGCCTTGAAGCCACTGTCGGGCGTGTAGAAGGCGGCGAAATTGTCTTGGCCGATGCTGAGCACCGGCACGCCATAGGTCTCCAAGTATTCCAGCGTCAGGCCAATGTCTAGGATGGACTTGGCGCCTGCGCAGACCACCGCCACCGAGGTCTGGGCCAGCTCTTGCAGATCGGCCGAGATGTCAAACGAGGTCTCGGCGCCCCGGTGCACCCCGCCGATGCCGCCGGTCACAAAAACCGCGATGCCGGCCAACTCCGCGCAGATCATGGTGGCCGCCACCGTGGTGGCGCCGATCTTGCCGCTGGCCAGCACATAGGGCAGGTCGCGGCGGCTGACCTTCATCGCCTCGGGCGATTGGCCCAGCAGCTCCAACTCTTCGTCAGACAAACCGATTCGGATCTTGCCGCCCAGCACCGCAATCGTGGCTGGCACGGCACCCTGGGCGCGGATCAGCGCCTCCACCTCGCGAGCGGTTTGCACATTCTGTGGGTAAGGCATGCCGTGCGAAATGATGGTGCTTTCCAGCGCCACGATGGGCCGGCCGGCGGCGCGGGCGGCGGCCACTTCGGGTGAAAAGGCGAGAAACTTTTGGGCGTCAGTCATGGGTGTGTTCATGGCAATAGCAATTCAGGGCTGAGTTCGGGCGAAACGCTGTGTTCGCTTCGCAGCGTGAGTCGGGCCAGGCGCAGGCCCAGCTTGCAGGCGGCGGCCAGATCCTCGGGCTCTTGCAGCAGCGCCGCGCAGACGCCGGCGGCAAAGGCATCGCCCGCGCCGCTGACCTCCACCACCGGCGTGGCCGGCGGCTTCAAGGACTTCAGCGCCTGGCCGGCCACACCAAAGAACACACGCCCCGCGCCCTGGGTCACGATCAAGCGTTGCAGGCCGCGCGCAGCCAAGGCTTCATGGGCCTCTTGCAGCGTGGCGGGCTCATCTTCGGCGAGCACCAGCCCGGTCGCGGCGGCCAGTTCATCGCGGTTCAGAATCAAAAGGCTCAAGCCTTCCAGCGACTTCGGCAGCCGCGCCATCTTGGGCGCCGACACCGCTATCGCCACCAGTGGCGCGGCCTTTTCCTCGGCGGCCTCGGCCAGCAAAAAGGCCAGGCTCTCGGCCGGCAGATTCAGGTCCACCAAGGTCAGCCCGGCCTGCGCTCTTTGCGCCGCGCATTGGCGCAAATAGTCGGGTGTGAGTCGCTCGCACAAATCCATCTGCGCCAGGCCCAGCACCAACTCCCCCTCGGGGCTCAGCACTGCGGTGTAGCTGCCGGTGGGGGCGTCGGCGGCGATCAGGCTGGCGCTGCTGTCCACCCCGACGCTGGCCGCATGACCCAGCAAATAGCGCCCAGCCGCGTCATCGCCCAGCGCCGTCAAGAGCTGCACCTGCAAGCCCAGCCGGGCCAGGTTCTCGGCCACATTGCGCGCCACGCCGCCGGGGCTTTCGCTCAAGCGCGCCGGGTTGGAGTTGCCCATCTGCAAGGCTTCAAGCCCGCGCAGCTTGCGGTCCACATTGCTGCCGCCAATGCACACCAGCTTGCGCGCGCCCGGCAGCACATAGGCCCGCCCGAGGATGCGTCGCTCCTTGGTGAGCGCCGCCACATAGCCCGCCACCGCCGAGCGCGACAAGCCCAGCCGCTCGGCCAAGTCTTGCTGGCTGATGAAGGGGTTGTGGGCGATCAGGGCGAGGAGCTGATCTTTCTTGGAGTCCATGCCGACATCTTAAAACACTTGTTTTTATGTGGGGACACTTGTTTGCTTGATGCCGACCGTGTTGTTCGTTCATCTGGCAGGTGGCGAGAAGGCTCTTCGCTCAGGGAGAACGCTCATGGGAAAACTGACCCTGCGCGGGCTACCATGCCTCCAATCGCGTCAAAATCGTGCACCACTCCGTGATCGGCAACCCCAATAACTTTTTTAAGCAGCGGGTACTCAAGTCCAGCGCTTCGGGCACGAGTCGCTATGTCTATGGCCCCAGTGGTGAGCTCTTGGCGGAACTTGGCCCCAACACGACAAGCTATGTCTGGCTGAGCGGTGAACTGATGGGTTTGGTCAGAGGCGGCCAGTTCTACGCAAGCCATAACGACCATCTCGGTCGGCCTGAAGTGATCACCAATCCCGCCGCCCAAGTCGCGTGGCGTGCGGTGAACACCGCCTTTGGTCGGCAGGTGGTGCACGATTCGATGGGCGGCATGAACATAGGCTACCCGGGCCAGTACTTCGACAACGAAACAGGGCTGTGGAACAACTGGCATCGCTACTATGACGCGCAGTTGGGAAGGTATTTGCAATCTGACCCGATTGGGTTGGCGGGCGGGGTCAATACCTATGCGTATGTGGGTGGGAATCCGGTTAGCTTTGTCGATCCCTATGGGCTGTACTGCCTGTCCAAGGATCAGATATCCCTTCTCGCTTCAGGCATTGGTTCAGCTACTGCGTCGGGCATTGATGGTGCGCTGAAGGGCGCCGCGTTAGCCGGTGGCGTTGGCGCTGTCGTGCTGTGTGTTTCGGAAGGCATGCGCGGATTTGGCACAGGCATTGCTGCGGGGGTAGCAGGGACCAAAGTTGGCCCTGTAGGTCAGGCCCTTGTCGCTGGACTGGCAGAGAACAGTACGTTTGCAGGACGCGGATTGGCTGCGCTCGGTGCACTTTCCGATGGGGCCATAACAACCTTCTTAGGGTCAGATGCACGACATGCAGCGCAAGGGGCGGCCGTGGGCGCAATTGCCGCAGGAAAGAACCCGTTTGTCGCGGCGACTGGAGGGGGTGTGGGTGCCGGTGCAGCCATTGCTATCGCCGCGGGCAACAATTGTGGGTGGGGCAAATGACGCCCAAACATCGCCTTCCCAACTGCCCTGCGTGCGGGGGCAAGCTTTCCGTACTTGTACGCTTGACCCTGTCGGTGGGGAGTCATGGCTTCCCTTGTCCTGAATGCAAGCGAACACTGGTCAGAAGACGGCGGCTGACGGTCATAGAGGCCTTGGTGCTGATTGCGTTCGTTCTGTCTGTCTCGGCTGTCTTGGACAGTGCACTCGCTTTCGTCATGAGATTTTTTGTAGGAGCCATCTCCGCTCTGCTGCTGTTTGTCCTTGTGTGGTTGCAGTTGACTCATCCGATCGATCTTGCAGAGCCATGAAGCCTGGCGAGCCGTGAGTACGGTCAGAACTCGGGGTCAGGTCGAAAATCTAATGGTCCCTGTGCCGCCCTTCCGCTGGTTTGCGGCAGTGTCTCGCTCCTTTCGAGTCGAGTTCCCCCGGCCAATGCATCTCGCCACTTCGCGACGAGAGCTTTTTTTGATGACATAGAGGGCTCGCTCGCTGGCTTGCTGTGCTTGCGCAGGGCTTGGCGCGCTTTGATGCAGGCCTTCAGTCGCCGGCCGGGTAAAGGGGGCACCTCTTTCAGTGAGTTTCAGAGCCAAACTGCTGGGCGCGGAAAGCGACTCGCAGGTGGCACTACTCTCGAGGCCTGACCCTGATACGCTACGGCTACGCTAAACATGAGCCTGATGGCGAATCTGCTGGCTCAAGTGGGAACTGCATGAACTTCTTGCCGCGCGTACTGCTGCCTTGCCTCGTGTGGGCGCTGCTGAGCCTTTGGGCGACCGGGGTGCAGGCCAAGCCGCCAATGGTGCTGGACGTGGTGCGCGGTGACGATGACTATCCGCCCTTCGAAATGATGGTTGGAGGCAAGCCGACCGGCATGCACGTGGACATGGTTGAAGCCGCAGCCAAGAGCCTGGGGATGGGCGTGAGGTGGACAAGCCTGCCTTGGAAGCGCGCCTTGATGATGGTGGAGGCGGGGCAGGCGGATGCTGTCACTTATATCTCCCGCACGCCGGAGCGAGAGGCCTGGGCGGTCTTTTTCGAAGGCAACAAGCTGTCCACGGCCGAGATCCGCTTCATCGCCCGCAAAGAGGATGCCGCGCGCCTGGCGTTCACTGGCGAGTTGCCCGGTTTTCTTGAGAAGAACAGCTTGCTGGCGATACGGGGCTTCCAGTTCGGCAAAGCCGAGATTGACAAGGCCAAGCGCATCGAGGCGAGTTCCATGGATGATTTGGTCCGCCGTTTATCGGCCGGGCATGCGGCGGTGGCGGTGGTGAACTGGAGTGACTTCAGCGCCGCCTATGAGGACCGGGCCGAGTTCGCAAGTTTTGTGGCTTTGCAGCCCGCCATCGCCAGCACCCGCAACTACATTGCGTTCTCAAGCGTGCGCGGCCACACCGAGTTGGCGCAGCGTTTCGCCGAGGCCCTGAGTCGCTTCAAACAAAGCCCGGCGTACGCGAAGCTCCAAAAGCGCTACCACTTGACGCGCAGCGAGCCTTAAGGCCGGGATGAACCCCGCGCGGGATCAGCGGGCAAGCATGCCAGAGGGCATCTTGTTTCGAGTGTCGGAGAAAATGGTCGTTCGACTTCAATCTCGGCCTGTCTATGTCATTCCACCCAACCGCTGAAAACCAACCCGCCGCGCAAGCCTTTATCCTGGATCTGGACGGCACCCTGGTGGATACCTTGGGGGACTTTGTGGCGGTTTTGGAGCGGGTCCTGGCTGAGCTGGGCTTGCCGCTGGTGGACCGGGCCTTTGTCGAGAAGACGGTGGGGCGCGGCAGCGAGCACTTGATTCGCAGCTGCCTGGCGGCGGTGGGGGGGGCGGAGGATTTGTATGAGCGCGCCTGGTCGCTCTACCAAGAAAAGTACCGGGCCTTGAATGGCCAGTATTCCGAGGTCTACCCGGGTGTGCGAGAGGGGTTGCAGCGTTTGCGCGCCTTGGGCTTGCCGATGGCTTGCCTGACCAACAAGCCGGCGGCCTTTGCACGGGATCTGCTGCGCGTCAAAGGGCTGGATGTTTACTTCGACCACGTGTTTGGCGGCGATGACTTTGCGCGCAAGAAACCCGATCCACTGCCTTTGTTGAAGACTTGCGAGGCGCTGGGTTCAAGCCCGGCGCTGACCTGGATGATTGGTGACTCCAGCAACGATGCCCAAGCCGCACACGCCGCCGGCTGCCCCGTGGTGCTGGTCAGTTATGGCTACAACCATGGGGAGCCGATTCGCTCGGTGCCGGCGCAGCAGTACCTGGATCGGCTGGATCAACTGCGGCTCAGTTAACTGCGGCCGGATCGTTCTTTGGCATTGCCCAGCAGGGCGTCTTTGAGCTGATCATCGGCCGGCGACTTGCCCAGCCAGATGCGCAGCAGGGCCGAGAAGAACTCAGGCTCTTTGATCGGCGCGCCCTGGGGCTTGCCGTTCAAGAGCACGACCGAGCCAGTGCCGGGGATGTAGTCGATGGAGAAGTGCTCGCCCGTCGTCAGGCTCTTGCGGCTGGCAAAAATTTCGGCCACGCGCAGCACGCCGTTGATGGCTTTGCCAAACTCCTCGCGTGAGGCGTTTTGCTCCATGCCCTTGGTGAAGAGGCGGCCCAGTTCATTGCCGTCCACCTCGCGCAGCATCACGATGTGCAGGCGCTTAGGGCCAGGCGCGGCCAGCGCGGCCTCGGTGCTGTTGGCCTTGGTGCTGAGGTACAGGCCGGCGGTGTAGACCTTGAAGACGGCTTTGTAGCGGATACCGGCACCGTTGAGCTGCAGGGTTTGGCCGCCGAGGTTGAGTCCGGTTTCATACTTGACGCCCGCCACCTCGACAACTGGGGAGGCCGCAGCCGCAGTCACAGGCGCCTGTGATTGGGCCAGCGCCGCTTGCGACAAGCCGAACGTCATCACTAAGGCCGCGATCAATCCACGCATGCTGGGTTTCCTTCAGTTGTGTTGCAGCCCTGGAGAGGAGCCGATGTAGCCCGAGTATCACTTGAAGCGAGCACGGCTGTCTGCGCTGCATGTCACACGACGCTGATACACTGATTTCATCATGTTCATCACGCGCAAGCACATCAAGGGGTCTCACGACCGGGGAGCCTGGCCCTGGCGTCGCCAGCCCGACTTCGTCTGAAGAAGACGCTTGCTGCTTGCCGGCCGCACCCTGCGTGTGCGGCGAAAATCCCACTGATCTCACCCTGCGCCTGACCTGGCGCAGTGTCTTGCGCAATATTGCGCCGAGCCCGACCAGGGCCGCCCAGAGATCAGGCTTGTCAGCCAAGCGCCTTGATGCTTTGTTTTTGCGGACTCTCGCCGCCCCTTGAATGGGTGTTGGGCGAGGTGCAAGGGTTTGAAAGAACTGATGATGACCGAACTTGAATTCAAGAGCCTGGCGGCTTCAGGCTATAACCGCATCCCGCTGATCAGCGAGGCTTTTGCGGACCTCGAAACCCCGCTCTCTCTGTATCTGAAGCTGTGCGCTGGCGCCGGCGCCTACGGCGGCAAATCGGGCCGCAATAGCTTTTTGCTGGAATCGGTGGTGGGCGGCGAGCGCTTTGGGCGCTACTCCTACATCGGCCTGCCGGCGCGCACCGTGCTGAAAAGCAGTGGGCAACGCACCGAGATCATCACCGACGGTCAGGTGGTTGAGACCCATGAGGGCAATCCGCTGGACTTCATCGAGCAGTACCAGCAACGCTTCAAGGTGGCGCTGCGCCCCGGCATGCCGCGCTTTTGCGGCGGCCTGGCCGGCTACTTCGGCTATGACGCGGTGCGCTATATCGAGCCCAAGCTGGCGCACACCGAAAGAACCGGCGGCGTGGGCACGCCCGATGTGATGCTCTTGCAATGCGAAGAGCTGGCGGTGATCGACAACCTGTCGGGTCGGCTCTATTTGATCGTCTATGCCGACCCCGGCCAGCCCGAGGCCTTTCACAAGGCCAAGAAGCGCCTCACCGAGTTGCGGGACAAGCTGAACTACAGCGTCTCGGCGCCCACGGTGAAGCGCGGTCTGGCCCACCCGGTGGAGCGCGAATTCGCCAAGGCCGACTATTTGGCTGCGGTGCAAAAAGCCAAGGACTACATCGCCGCCGGCGACATGATGCAGGTGCAAGTGGGCCAACGCCTGCGCAAGCGCTACACCGAGTCGCCACTGAGCCTGTACCGCGCGCTGCGTTCACTGAACCCCAGCCCGTACATGTATTTCTACGATATGGGCGAGTTCCAGATCGTCGGCGCCTCGCCCGAAATTTTGGTGCGGCAGGAAACCACGGCAGACGGCGAGAAGGTCACCATCCGCCCGCTGGCCGGCACCCGGCCTCGCGGTGGCACGGTCGAGAAAGACCTGGCGCTGGAAAAAGAACTGAAGGCTGACCCCAAGGAATTGGCCGAGCACTTGATGCTGATTGACCTGGCGCGCAATGACATTGGCCGCATCGCCAAGATCGGCTCGGTCAAGGTGACCGACGCCTTTGTGGTGGAGCGCTATTCGCATGTGATGCACATCGTCAGCAATGTCGAGGGCACGCTCCTGGACGGCTGCAGCAATCTCGATGTGCTCAAAGCCACCTTCCCGGCCGGCACGCTGACCGGCGCGCCCAAGGTGCGGGCCATGGAAATCATCGACGAGTTGGAGCCCGTCAAGCGTGGCATTTATGGCGGCGCGGTGGGCTGCCTGAGCTTTGCCGGCGATATGGACTTGGCCATCGCCATCCGCACCGGCATCGTCATGGACGAGACGCTCTATGTGCAGGCCGCAGCCGGCGTGGTGGCCGACTCGGTGCCCGAGCTGGAATGGCAAGAAACCGAGGCGAAGGCGCGTGCGTTGATTCGCGCGGCTGAATTGGTTGAGGAAGGATTCTGATCATGTTGTTGATGATTGATAACTACGACAGCTTCACCTTCAATCTGGTGCAGTACTTCGGCGAACTCGGGGCCGAGGTCAAGGTCGTGCGCAATGATGAGATCTCCATTGAAGAGATCGCCGCGCTCAAGCCCGACCATCTGGTCTTCTCGCCCGGCCCCTGCTCGCCGGCTGAGGCGGGCATTTGCGTGCCGGCCATCCAGCACTTTGCTGGCAAGCTGCCCATCCTCGGCGTTTGCCTGGGCCATCAAAGCATGGGCGCCGCCTTCGGCGCCAAGATCGTGCGGGCCAAGCATCAGATGCATGGCAAGGCCTGCGTGCTCAGCACCGACCAAAAAGGCGTTTACAAAGGCCTACCGCGTGAGTTCAGCGTCATCCGCTATCACTCGCTGGTGATTGACGAGGCGACGCTGTCGCCCGAGTTTGAAATCACTTCGCGCAGCGATGACGGCGAGATCATGGGCGTGCGTCACCGTGCTTTGGCCGGCAGCGCCACGCCAATGGAAGGGGTGCAGTTCCACCCCGAGTCCATCCTCAGCGAGCATGGTCACGCCATGCTGAAAAACTTCCTGACCCTGGCCTTGTAATTCGCCATGGCAGCCTTGATTGATTTACGCAGCGACACCGTCACCCAGCCGACGGCGGGCATGCGGGAAGCGATGGCGGCCGCGCCGCTCGGCGACGATGTGTTTGGCGACGACCCCAGCGTCAATGCCTTGCAAGAGGCGCTGGCCGAGCGGCTTGGCTTTGAGGCGGCGCTGTTTTTCGCCAGCGGCACGCAGAGCAATCTGTGCGCCTTGATGAGCCATTGCCAGCGCGGCGATGAGTACATCGTCGGCCAGTTCGCCCACACCTACCGCTGGGAAGGTGGGGGCGCTGCAGTGCTGGGCTCCATCCAGCCCCAGCCCTTGAACCATCAGCCGGATGGCTCGCTGAGCTTGGCCGATATCGCGGCCAATATCAAACCCGATGACTTCCACTTCGCCCGCACCCGCTTGCTGACGCTGGAGAACACCATCCGGGGTCAGGTCTTGCCTTTGGACTATCTGGCCCAGGCCTCGGCCTTGGCGCTCAAGCATGGCTTGAGTCGGCATTTGGACGGCGCGCGTTTGTTCAATGCGGCGGTGGTGGGCGCGGGCGAAGGGGGTGACCCCTACGCCGCCGCGCGCGCCATCACTCAGCATTTCGACAGCGTCTCGGTCTGCTTCTCCAAGGGCCTGGGCGCGCCGGTGGGTTCGGTCCTGTGCGGCTCGGCGGCGCTGATCCAGCAAGCGCGGCGCTGGCGCAAGATGGTCGGCGGCGGCATGCGTCAGGCCGGCGTTCTGGCGGCTGCGGCGCACTATGCGCTGGACCATCAAGTGGCGCGTTTGGCCGAGGACCATGCCCTGGCCCAACGCTTGGCCACCGGTCTGCAGGGCATTGAGGCGCTGGCCGTGGAAGCGCCGCAGAGCAATATCGTGTTTGTGGCCGTCAAGCCCGAGGCGGCCGAGCGCGCCGCCGGCTTGCTGCCGCATCTGAAGTCGCGTGGCGTCTTGGCCACCGGCATTTATCAGCTGCGTTTTGTCACCCATTTGGATGTGGATGCGGCCGGCATTGACCGCGCCGTGGCCGCCGTGCGCGAATACTTCGCTTGAGAGGAAATTGACCGTGCCGATTACCGATACCGAAGCCCTGACCCGCGTCATCGAACACCGCGAGATCTTCCACGACGAGATGCTGACGCTGATGCGCCGCATCATGGCCGGCGAGATGTCGCCGGTGATGGCGGCCGCTCTGCTGGCGGGCCTGCGCGTCAAGAAGGAAACCATTGGTGAGATCACTGCCGCCGCGCAGGTGATGCGCGAGCTTTCCAACAAGGTGCCACTGCCGCAGCCGGCCAACCCCAATCTGGTCGATGTGGTGGGCACCGGCGGCGATGGCGCCCACACCTTCAATATCTCGACCTGCTCGATGTTCGTGGCGGCCGCGGCCGGCGCGCAAGTGGCCAAGCATGGCAACCGCAGCGTCTCCAGCAAGACCGGCAGCGCCGATGTGCTGGAAGCCCTGGGCGCCAACATCATGCTGACCCCGGGCCAGGTGGCCGAGTCGATTGCGCAGACCGGCATTGGCTTTATGTTCGCGCCGAATCACCATCCGGCGATGAAGAACATCGCCCCGGTGCGCCGCGAGATGGGTGTGCGCACCATCTTCAATATCCTGGGCCCGCTGACCAATCCGGCCGGTGCGCCGAATATCTTGATGGGCGTGTTCCACCCCGATCTGGTCGGCATTCAGGTGCGGGTGATGCAGCGCCTGGGCGCCGAACATGCGCTGGTGGTCTACGGCAAGGACGGCATGGACGAGATCTCGCTCGGCGCCGCCACCCTGGTGGGCGAGTTGAAGAACGGCGAGGTGCGCGAGTACGAAATCCACCCGGAAGACTTTGGTCTGGCCATGGTGTCGAACCGCAGCTTGCGGGTCAGCGGGCCGGAGGAGTCACGGGTCATGCTGCTGGGCGCTCTGGCCAATGAAGAAGGGCCGGCGCGCGACATCGTCATCTTGAACGCCGGCGCCACGCTCTACGCCGCCAATCGCGCCGGATCTATCGCTGAGGGCATTGCGCTGGCGCGTGCGGCCATTGCCAGCGGTGCGGCGCGTGCCAAGCTGGACCAGTTTGTGTTCACCACCCAAACCCTGGCGACCGCTCCGGTATGAGGTTAGGTTTTGGCTCACAGAAGAGTTTGCTGCGGCGTTTGAATGAAGAGGCTGAGCAATTGGATTGCGTGGTTCTGCCCCTGCTAGAGCCGCATCCGCTGCCTTTGGTCTTGGGCTTGCTTGGCACCGCCTTGGGCTTGATCTCGGTTCAGGTGGAAGGGCTGCCTTTCGCGACTGAGCTGGGCTGGTTGTCGCTGGCCTTGGTCATGGCGGGGATGCTGTTGGTGGCCGTGCTGCAACGCTCGGGCGTGGCTTGGCGCATTGATTTGAAGGATGCGCGAATTGAACCTGTTGGCCAGGCCGGCGGCCCGGCGGTTTTGAAGGGGCCGGGTTGGATGCTGCTGTGTGTGCCCGGGACCAAGCGCCGCTCGCTGGCGCTGGAGTTCCGACACGAGGACGGTGGCCGGCCGCTGCGGGTCTTTCAAACCCGTGGCAATGCCAGGCCCCGCGAGCATCAGCTGACCAGTCAACTCGCCGACGTGTTGGCGCGGCGTCTGGGTGTGGAGCGGGCAGGGCTGAGCCTGTGAGCAAGTTCGGAAAAAAGGAAGTGGGTCATGTCTGACATCTTGCGCCGCATTGTTGCGGTCAAACATGAGGAACTGGCGCGGGCGCGTCAGCATCGTTCGCTGGCCAGTGTGCGTGAGGAGGCGGAAGCTCGGCATGACCTGCGCGGCTTTGAGGCTGCCCTGCGCGCCAAGATCGCCGTGGGCCAGAGCGCCGTGATTGCCGAGATCAAGAAGGCCTCGCCCAGCAAGGGCGTGCTGCGCGAGAACTTCCAGCCTGCCACAATTGCCGAGAGCTATGCCAAACACGGCGCGGCTTGCTTGAGCGTGTTGACCGATGAGCAGTTCTTCCAGGGCCAGGTGGCTTATCTGCAGCAGGCGCGCGCCGCTTGTGAGCTGCCGGTGCTGCGCAAGGACTTCATGGTCGATGAGTACCAGGTCTATGAGGCGCGGGCCATGGGCGCCGACTGCATCTTGCTGATCGCCGCTTGCTTGGACGATGCCCAGATGGCTGATCTGGAGGCCGTGGCGCTGAGCCTGAAGATGGACGTCTTGGTCGAGGTGCACGATGGCGCCGAGTTGCAGCGGGCCTTGCGCCTGAGAACGCCGCTGGTGGGCATCAACAACCGCAATCTGCGCAGCTTTGAGGTCACCTTGGACACCACGCTGGGCCTCTTGAAAGACGTGCCGGCGGATCGCTTGCTGGTGACCGAGTCGGGCATCTTGGCGGCGGCCGATGTGCAGACCATGCGCGCGGCTCAGGTCAACGCCTTCTTGGTGGGCGAGGCCTTTATGCGCGCACCCGACCCGGGCGTGGCCTTGGCGGCCTTGTTCGCTTGAGATGAATCTGGCGGCGAGCTTGGCCCAGGTCGATGGCGGCTGGCGGCCGCTCATCGAGGCTTGGCGTGCCAGCCCGGCCGGTCTGCAGCTGCAGGCCTTTCTGGCCGAGCGCGCTGCAGCCGGCGCCACCATTTATCCGCCTGACCCGTTTCGCGCCCTGCGCCTCACGCCGCTGGCCCAGACCCGGGTTGTGATCTTGGGGCAAGATCCTTATCACGGCGCGGGCCAGGCCGAGGGGCTGGCTTTCTCGGTGCCGGAGGGCGTGGCGCCGCCGCCCAGCTTGCGCAATATCTTCAAGGAGTTGCAGCGCGATTTGGGCCAGCAGCCGCCGATGTCGCCGAGCCTCAGCGCCTGGGCCGAGCGTGGCGTTTTGCTGCTCAATAGTTGTTTGACGGTGGAAGACGGCGCGCCGGCCAGCCATGCCAAGCGCGGCTGGGAGGCGCTGACCGATGCCTTGGTGCAGGCGGCGGCACAAGACGCGGCGCCCAAGGTCTTCATGCTCTGGGGCGCCTATGCGCAGGCCAAGGCCGGCTTGATCGCCGCCGCCGGTCCGCAGCACTTGATCTTGCAGTCCAACCATCCCTCGCCGCTGTCGGCGCTGCGGCCGCCGCTGCCCTTCATCGGCTGCGGGCATTTCTCGCAGGCGGCGGACTGGTTGGGGCAGCAGGGGCGGGCGATCAGCTGGGCTTTGTAGCGCCAGCGTTCAGCGTCGGCTCAGCAGCGCTTCAAACAGCCGCGCCAAGTGGCTGGCATGCAGCAGTTCTCGGCTGCTCCAGTCGTGCCCTTCTTGGCTCGGCAGCAACCAGAGCAAGGCCACGACCCGGCTGCCAACCATCAGCGGCAACTCCAAGCGCGCGGGGTGTTGGGGGGCGCCCGGCAGGTGGTCCGGCGTGTCGATCAGCAGCGCGTGCGGATGGGCGGTGGAGCGGCTGGTCTGTGCATGGGGCAAGGCCTGGCCGGCCAGCCAGTCCAGATAGGGCTGCAGGGCTACCGGGTCAAGGTGAGGGAGGGCTTCGTCGGCAAGCGTCGCTGCAGCGGCAGCCTCGCTTGGCGCTTCAGCCCACCAAAACAGCAGCTGCGACAGCGGCAGGATGCGGGCGCTGGCGGCGCAGAGATGCTGCAAAGCGCGCAGCAGATCGCTCGGCTCCTGCAGGTGCCAGCGTTGGTTGGACAGGGCCAGCAGCATCTCATCGGCCCGTTTTTGGGTGGCTGACTGGGTCGGCAGGTGGGCGGCGCCGCTGAGTCGCTCGATCTCGGCTTGCAAGGCTTGGTGTTGCCAGAGGTGGCGTAGGGCGGCCTCTTTTTGCCCGCGCGCCTCTTTGAGTTTGGCCAGTTGCAGATGAGCCTGGCTTTGCTGCGGGCGCGAGTGGATGCGCTCGGCCAGCAGCAGGGCGTGCTCGGTGCTGCGGATGGCGCCCAGCTGGTCGCCGCGCGCCAGTGCGATATCGGTCCAGCTGCGGCTGGCGGCCGCCTCCAGCCAGCTGTGGCCCAGCTTGCTGGCGATGCTCAGGGCCATGCGGCAGTCGGTGGTGGCCCAGTCGAGCCGACCGCGCGCCAAGGCTGCACGGGCCAGTTGCCAATGGGCCTCGGCCTCGTACTCGCGATGCTGGCCGCGCCGAGCCGCAGCCAGGCCGTGGCTGAAGTGGCGCTCGGCGTCATCCAGCTCATGGGTTTCAAAGTGGCCCACGCCGATGTTGAGGGCCAGTTTGGCCGCCAAGTAGCTGTCATCGGCGGTGCCCAGCAGAGAGGCGGCTTCACCGTGAATCTCTCGGCCGCGCTCCCAGTCTCCAAAAGCATAGTGAATCTGCCCCAGGCCGATGCGCGCTGCAGCGCCAAGTTTGGCTTCGCCCTGCTGTTCGGCCAAGTGGGCTGCGCGCCGCCACTGCGAGGTCGCTTCGTTGTACTCGCCTTGCTGATAGGCGAGTCGCCCCAGGGCTTCGCACAGGCGCGCGACCTGCAAGGGCGCTTGATCGGGCGTCAGCGCTCTTTCGGCTTGCGTCAGCGCGGCCTGCAGTTCCAGGGCGCGGCCTCGGTGTTCCAGCAAATAAAAGCGCGCATAAAGTGCGTCCGCCGCAGCCGCCAGTTGGTTGGCTGCGCGAGCTTGCCGCTCCAAGGCGGCCAAGCGCAGGAGAGCGCTCTCTGGGTGGCGCTTGGCGACGGCCGACAGTCGCCTCAGCACGTCGGGAGGCACGGAGGCTGCAGAAAAAATGGCTTCAGTCACGGCGCGGTCATGGGTTCGAGAGGGACGGTGGTTGCAAGCGCCGACGAGGCGAGCGCAGCGCCTTACGGCAGGCGGCAAGGATAGCTGTAACTTGGTGCTGAACTGGTATGTAAGACCCTAGGTTGAGTCGCTGTCCACGTGTAAAAAATGCCTGCTCTACAAATGAAAACCCTAGGTAAACACCAATGCCAGTTGCGTTGACTGGCCTTAACTTTGGTATTAGACTGGTATGAATATGTGGCCTCAAATCGACTTCTCCTCTACCCGCATCCTCGGTCAAGCCCAGGGCGCTGTGAAATACCTCTTGGGCGTGGATGGCGGCGGCACGGGCACGCGGGTGCGTTTGGCCGATTTGAGCGGGAATTTGCTGGGGCAGGGCGAAGCCGGTCCTTCGGCCTTGGGTCAAGGCCCGGAGCAAGCCTGGCGCCATATCCAACAGGCGGCTCAAGCGGCTGCGGCGCAGGCAGGGTTGCCCGCCTTGGATCCGGCCGTGTGTGCGATCGGCTTGGGCTTGTCGGGTGCGGGTGTGGTCGAGCAGGTCGAAGCGTTTTTGGCGCAGCAGCCCGGTTACGCCTTGCTGGTCTTGGATAACGACGGTTTCACCACCTTGCTGGGCGCTCATGGCGGCCAGCCGGGTTTGGTGGTGGCGGCGGGCACTGGCTCCGTGGGCGAAGGCCTGCGGCGCGATGGTTCGCGCGCCTACTCCAGCGGCTGGGGTTGGATCTGCGGCGACGAAGGCAGCGGTGCCTGGTTGGGTCTGCGGGCCATGCGGCATGCGCAAAAAGCGCTGGACGGCCGCGCCGAAGTAAGTCCGCTGGCGCGTGCCGTTTGGGGCGTGGCCGGCAGCGACCGAACCCAGATCCTCGCTTGGTGCGCCTCCGCGGGCCAACATGGTTATGCCAGCTTGGCGCGCTTGGTCTTTGATGCGGCACCCACCGACCCGGTGGCGGCTGGCTTTGTCGCCGAGGCGGTGGCCGAGCTGGAAAGCCTGGCGCTGGCGCTGGATCCCACATCTGAATTGCCATTGGCGCTGTGCGGCAGCATCGCCCAACGAATGGCTGCTGATTTCTCAGGCACTATTCGTGCCCGTTGCGTGTCGCCCCAGGGTGACTCTGCCGAGGGTGCTTTGCACCTCGTCCGCATCGCACTTCAACGTAGGGAAATATGAGCACCATGGCCTTTCAATTCAAAGCCGATCCTGATGCTGCCTCGCCGCTGTATATGCAGCTGGCGCACAAATTGGCCCAAGCCATTCGTCAGGGCGAATATCACGCCGACGAAGCGCTGCCGTCCGAGCGCGTCCTGTCTGAAACACTGGAGCTGTCTCGCGTCACCGCGCGCAAGGCGATCGACCGTCTGGTCGAGCAGGGTCTGATCATCCGCAAGCGCGGTTCGGGCAACTACATCGCGCCCAAGCTGGAGCAGCCGCTGTCGCGCCTGACCAGCTTTTCTGAAGAACTGCATCAGCGCGGCTTCAAGCCCAGCTCGCGCTGGCTGACGCGTGGCTTCACGCCCGCGGCACCCGATGAACAACTGAGTTTGGGCCTGGGCACCGGCGAGCGCGTGGCGCGGCTGGAGCGCCTGCGTCTGGCCGACTCGGTGGTGATGAATTACGAAGTGACGGTGATGCCGGAAGCGGTCTTGCCCGATCCCCAAGCGGTGCAGGCTTCGCTGTACGAGCATCTGGCAACCCTGGGCGTGGCGCCCGTGCGCGCTTTGCAGCACATCCGCGCCATCAATGCAGACAGCAAGCTGGCCGGGCTCTTGGAAGTGCCGGTGGGCCAAGCGGTGCTGTTCATCACACGGGTGGGGTATTTGGAGTCCGGTCATGCGGTGGAGCTGACCCATTCCTATTGCCGCAGCGATTACTACGATTTTGTCGCCGAGATGCGACGCGAGGCATAGGCGAGGCTTAGACGGGGCATGGTTTCTTTTCAGCGCATCGATGGCTATGTTCTGACGCCGCAGGGGTTCATCCGCGGTTTCATTGAACAAGAAAACGGCCGCATCACCCGTATCGAGGGTGAACCGGTCAGCGAAAGCCAGGTTCGGCATGACACGGTGGCCTTGCCCATCGTGCTGCCGGGTTTCATCGATGTGCATGTGCACGGCGGCGGCGGCCACGACACCATGGAGGGCGGCGAGGCCGCGCTGCAGATGTCCAAGCTGCATGTGCGCCATGGCACGACCTCGCTCTTGGCCACCACCATGACCGCGCCGCTGGAAGACATCCGCAACGCAATCGCCGCTTTGGCACCGGTCTGTCGCGAGCGCGCCAAGAATGGCGCGCGCGTCTTGGGTGTGCATCTGGAAGGGCCCTACATCAGCCCGGCCAAGCTGGGTGCGCAACCTGACTTTGCCAAGCCGGCCAGTCTGGACGAGATCCATGCGCTGCATGCGCTGGCCCCGATTCGCTTGATCACGCTGGCGCCTGAATTGCCTGGCACGCTGGAGTTGATCGCGCAGCTGCGCGCCGAGGGCTTCCAGGTGCAGATTGGCCACACGGCCGGCACTTATGAAGACGGCGTGGCCGCACTGCAGCAGGGCGCCGGCGGCTTTACCCATTTGTTCAATGCGATGACCGGCTTGCATCACCGCGAGCCCGGCATGGTGGGCGCGGCGCTGGCGCATGCCCGTTATGCCGAGATCATCCCTGACCTGCTGCATGTGCACCCCGGCGCGATTCGCGTGGCGATGCGCTCCATCCCTTGCATGTTCTGCGTCACCGATTCCACCGCCGCAGCGGGCATGCCCGATGGCGACTACAAGCTGGGCAGCCACACGGTGACCAAGTGCATGGGCGGCGTGCGCCTGCCCGATGGCACCTTGGCCGGCAGCACGCTGACCATGGATCAGGCGCTGCGCAATCTGGTCGGTATGGGTCTGGAAATTGAAGACGCGTCGAGGCGGGTGTCCACCTTTGCCGCGGAATACATGGGTTTGAGCGATCGCGGCCAATTGGCCGTTGGGGCTTGGGCGGATTTGGTAGTAATGGATCGCGCCCTGCAGTTGCAACGCGTGGTCGTTGAAGGAGAAGAAATTGACCTCGCTTGAGACTAAGTACGCATCCAAGATGCAAGAAGAGGCGCTGCTGGCGCCGGCCGCCGTGGCTCGCCAACTGGCCCACGATCAAAACGCTTACGCCGAACTTGGCCAGGCCCTGCGTGACAACCCGCCCACCAGCTTGCTGACCGTGGCGCGTGGCAGCTCCGACCACGCCGCCCACTACATGGCCTATCTGATGATGGCACGTATGGGCCGTTTGGTGACTTCGCTGCCGATGTCGCTGGTGACGCTGTATCAAAGCAAGCTCGTCTGCGACGGTCTGGTCTCGCTGGCCTTCTCGCAGTCGGGTCAAAGCCCCGATCTGGTGGCCCCGACCAAGTTCTTCCGCGAAGGCGGCGCCCGCACCGTGGCCTTTGTGAACGCTGACAGCTCGCCCCTGGCCGATGCGGCCCAGTTCGTGTTCCCGCTGCGTTCCGGCCCCGAGCTGAGCGTGGCCGCCACCAAGAGCTATATCGCTCAGCTGGTGGCCGGCGCCCGCGTGGTGGCCGCCTGGAGTGGTGACGAAGACCTGCAAGCCGCGTTGCAACAACTGCCGCAAGCGCTGGAACAAGCCGCCGCCCAACGTTGGGATGTGGCCGTCGAGGTGCTGAAGAACGCCGACAAGCTCTTCGTCATCGGCCGCGGCACCGGCTTGCCCATCGCTATGGAAGCGGCGCTGAAGTTCAAGGAAACCTGCGGCATTCAGGCCGAGGCTTTCTCGGGCGCCGAAGTTAAGCATGGCCCGATGGCCTTGGTCGAAGAAGGCTACCCCATGCTGGTGTTCGCGCCGCGCGGCCCGGCCCAAGCGGGCTTGCTGGCCCTGGCCGAAGAAATGCGTGGCCGTGGTGCCCGTGTGCTGCTGGCCGCACCAGAAGGCACACCCGGCGCCGAGCTGCCTTTGAGCTGCACCGGCAATGAAGATCTGGACCCGATCGCCGTGGTGCAGAGCTTCTACCCCATGGTGGAAGCCCTGGCCCGCGCGCGCGGCCGCAACCCAGATCAGCCACCGCACCTGGCCAAAGTCACCAAGACCAACTGAGCCCGACCGTCATGACTGCTTTTCATCCCGGCCAGCTCGTCATGGTCGACATCCAGGGCAAGTCCCTGGACGCCGCGACGGCGGCCTTTCTGCGCGAGAACCAAGTCCGCGCTGTTTGCCTGTTCCGCAAGAACCTCGGCACCGAGGCTGAAGTCCGCCAGCTGACCCGCGATCTGCGCGAGGTGATGGGCCCGACGGCCTTGATCGGCCTCGACCAAGAGGGCGGCTCGGTGGTGCGCGCAACCTTCTTGCCGCAAGCCCCTTCGGCCATGGCCCTGGGCGCGGCGGATGACGAGCAGCAAGCCGAGAACGTCGGCGCGGCGGTCGCACGCGGCCTGGCCAGCATCGGCATCAACTGGAATTTCGCACCGGTCCTCGACATCAACAACAACCCGGCCAACCCGGTCATCGCCGAGCGCAGCTTCTCCGAAGACGCCGATGATGTGACGCGTCTGGCCGGCGCTTGGATGCGCGGTTCGTTGAAAGAAGGCGTGGCCTGCTGCGTCAAGCATTTCCCCGGCCATGGCGACACCCATGTGGATTCGCACCTAGCTTTGCCCACGGTGGATAAGAGCCGCGCCGAGTTGGACGCGCTGGAGTTGCGCCCCTTTAAGGCCTTGCGTGACGAAGCCCCGGCGGTGATGACGGCGCACATCGTCTACCCGCAGATCGACCCCGAGCACCCCGCGACGCTGTCCACCAAGATCTTGCGCGACATCTTGCGCAATGAATGGGGCTACGACGGCGTGGTGATCACCGACGCGCTGATGATGAAGGCCATTTTCGAGCGCTATGGCTATGCCCGCGCGGCCGTGATGGCGATTCAGGCCGGTGCCGACATGATCCTGGCCCAGGGCGACCTGGAAGAGCAGGGCAAGTCGATCCAGGCTTTGAAGGATGCATTTGCGCGCGGTGAGCTGACGGCCGAGCAAGGCCGTGTGGCCTGCGCGCGGCTGGACAAGTTGGCAGCCGCCTACCCGGTGCGCCACGATGACTACACCGGCGCACCGCGCCAGGCCGATGATCAACTGATGCGCCAGGCCTGGGCCAGTGGTTTGACCGTTTTGCGCGGCGCCCAGGCCCCCGCCAAAGATGCCGCGCTGCGGGTCTTTGTGCAGCCTGAAGTGCCGACCGATGGCGTGTCTGAAGCCGGCCCCTCGGGCCAACAAATCGTTGACTTGTTTGCCAGCTTCCCGAATGCCCAGGTTGAGTACGTTGATGACATCTTGGCCATGGACTGGGCCTCGGTGCCTAACGATGGCCGGCTGAACATCGTCGCCTCCACGCACCGCATGCGCTATGCCGAGAACGCCAAGCAATGGCGTCCTGATCTGCATCTGGTCTTGTGGAACCCGTTCCAAGCCCTGGACGTCCCCGGCCCGACTGTGGTGACCTGGGGTTACGCCGACGGCGCCTTGGCGGGCCTGCAAGCCTGGTTGCAAGGCGACCTGCAAGCCACGGCCCAGAGCCCTGTGCAACTCGGCGCCTGAACACGACGCTCAAGGCCAGAGTTTTTCGACGCCTGAGATTCAAAGAACAAGAGGAGATTGGTCATGAGCCGCCAGGAACCAGCCCCAAGCGCGCCCGCGCGCAACCCGATTCACTGGGTCCCCAGCCTGTACTTTGTGCAGGGCATGCAGTTCTTTGTCGTCATGCTGATTGCCGGCCTGATGTTCAAGAACATGGGCGTCGAGAACGATCAAATCGCCCGTTGGACCGGCTTGCTCGGTCTGGCTTGGGCCATCAAGCCGCTGTGGAGCCCCTTCTTGGAGTTGGCACGCAGCAAGAAGATGATCGTGGTGGCCATGCAGTTCACCGGTGCGGTGGGGCTTGCGCTTTTGGCCTTGGCCTTGCAGCTGCCCATGTGGTTTGCGGCCGCCATTGGCGTGCTGTTCGTGCTCGCCTATGCCTCGGCCACCCATGACATCGCCTGCGACGGGCTGTACATGGCCTCCTTGGACGCCAAGCAGCAGGCCGCGTACGCCGGCTGGCAGGGCGCGTTTTTCAACGCCTCCAAGTTCTTGACCCTGGGCGGCTTGCTGGTTCTGGCGGGCCATCTGGAAAAGCAATTCGGCGTCTTCAACGCCTGGTCCATCATCTTTGTGCTCTTGGCTGTGTTGCTGGCCTTGCTGGCCAGTTACAACGCCTGGGCCTTGCCGGGCACGCTCAATACCAAGCATGCCGATATCAGCGCCGCCGGCGTGGCCAAGACGCTGCGCGAGGTGATTGGTGACTTCCTGCAAAAGCCGGGCATCTGGATGGCCATCCTGTTCATCGTGCTGTTCCGCTTCGCCGAAGGCCAGGTGCAGACCATCGGCCCCTTGTTCCTGATTGAAGCGCGCGAGAAGGGTGGCCTGGGCCTGACCACCGAGCAGGTGGGCGGCGTCTATGGCACCGTCGGCACGGCGGCCTTCTTGGTGGGCAGCATTTTGGGCGGCTACTTCACCTCCTGGCTGAGCCTGCGCCGCGCCATGCCGATTCTGATTTTGATGATGGGCGTGCCGAATGTGACCTTCTACTACCTGAGCCATGCCTTGCCGCAGGACATGTTCCATATCAGCGCCGCGATCGCTGTGGAGATGTTTGGTTATGGCTTTGGCTTCGTCGGCATGATTCTCTACATCATGCAGGCGGTGGCGCCGGGCAAGTTCCAAACGGCGCATTACGCCTTGGGTTCGGGTGTGATGCAGCTGGGCTTCATCTTCTCCAAGACCATCAGCGGCGACATCCAGGTGGCCATGGGTTACCAGCACTTCTTCCTGTGGACCATTGTTTGCGGCATTCCTGCTTTGGTGCTGATGTTCTTCGTCAAGTTCCCCAAGCCGGAGCCGGCCGCGGAAAGCAAGCCTGACAACGCGGCAGCCGCCGCAACCTCCTGATCGTCCCCAACTTCAATTTCCTATGTTGCAGATCAACATCTTCAGCAAGGCGGCCCTCGCGGCCGCCTTTTTTTGCTTTCAGACCTTGGCCCAGGCTGCGCAAGCCAAGCCGGCACAGGTGTTCTTTGATGACTTCAATTACGCGGATGTGCCGGCCTTGACGGCCAAGGGCTGGACGCCGCGCAGCAAGGCCGGCCACCCCGGTGTGGACGGTGCTCAGTGGAGCGCCGAGCAGATCAGCCTGCATGAGGATCCGAACTTGAAGGGCAACCGCGTGCTGCGCTTGAACGCCAGTACCGATGGCAGTGGCGAAGGCACCCGCCAAGCGCAGCTCTGCCATGCCCGCAAGTATTTGGAGGGGACTTATGCCGCGCGCATTCGTTTCACCGATGCGCCGGTGGCTGGCATCGACGGCGACCCCGTGATCCAGACTTTTTATGCGGTGACGCCGCTGAAGCACGACTTTGACCCCGAGTTCAGCGAGATGGACTGGGAGTACCTGCCCAATGGCGGCTGGGGCAGTGATAAGACCCGTCTCTACGGTATCGCCTGGCAAACGGTGCAACTCAAGCCTTGGCAGGCGCATAACCAAACGCACGAGGAATTCGGCAGCCTGAATGGTTGGCATGAATTGATGATGCAGGTGGCCAAGGGCCAGGTGAAGTTCTACCTGGATGGCCGCCACATCGCCACGCATGGCGGCCGCAACTATCCGGTGACTACCATGTCGATCAATTTCAATCTGTGGTTCTCGCCGGGCGGCTTGTTGCCGAAGACCGAGCAAGCGCGGCGTTACGAACAGGATGTCGATTGGGTGTTTCACGCGCGCAATCAGGTCTTGAGCCCCAAGCAGGTCAAGGCCGAAGTCCAGCGCTTGCGCGCCAAGGGCGTTGCCCATATGGACACGGTGCCCGCTGCCGAACCGGCTTTGGCCAGTCTGTGTGACTTCTGATCGCGCAGCTGAGATTTCGAGATGAGCGCCAATCAACGATTTGCTTCTGTCGATGCCTTGCGCGGGCTCAGTGTGGCCGCCATGCTGCTGGTCAACAACCCGGGTGACTGGGGGCATGTGTATGCACCGCTGCAGCATGCGGCTTGGCATGGCTGCACCCCGACGGACCTGATCTTTCCCTTCTTTCTCTTCATCGTTGGCGTGTCCCTCGCCTTGGCCTTAGGTCCGCGAATTGATGCGAATGCGCCGCGCGCGCCAATGGCCAAGACCGTTTGGGTTCGGGCCTTGCGCATCATTGCCCTGGGGCTGGTCTTGCATGCCCTGTCCTGGTGGTTGATGAACAAGCCGGAGTTTCGAATTCCCGGCGTATTGCAACGAATCGGTCTTTGCTTTGCCTTCACCGGCTTGGTGGCCCTCTACCTAAAGCCACGGGTGCAGATGGTGCTCTTGGTCCTGCTGCTTGCGGCTTATGCTGCCTTGTTGGCCTGGGGCGGCAGTTTGGATAAGGTGGGCAATCTGGCTTCGCGTTGGGACGCCGCACTGCTGGGGCGCTTTGCTTATGAGTGGGTCGCAGCGACCGGGATCGGCCATGACCCCGAGGGCTTGGTCAGCACGCTGGGCGCTTTGGCTACAACGCTGTTGGGCTTGCAAGCCGGACATTTCTTGCGTCGCGGCCAGTTGCAAAATCTATTGATCTTGGGTCTGTTCGCCGCCGGCGCAGGTCTCTTGTGGGCTGAATTCCAGCCACTGAACAAGCAGTTGTGGACCTCGTCTTTCGTGCTCTGGACCGGGGGACTGGCGGCCTTGACCTTGGCCTTGGCGCATCAGTTGATTGATAAATCAGGGTGGCCAGCCTTGGGGCGCAGCTTTGGTGTCAATGCCATTGCCGCTTATGCAGGGGCTTGGATGTGTACCGTGCTGTTGGAAGGCTTCGGCCTGATGCGGCCACTGTACGCGGCTGGCTTTGCTTGGCTTTCGCCCTTGGTGGGACCCTTTGGCCAGTCGCTGGCTTTTGCCCTGGCCTTTGTGGCGGTGTGGGCGGTGATTGTTGACCAACTGGATCGGCGACGAATCTACATCAAGGTCTGAACCGCCGGGGGGCAGGCGGCACAGTTCATTGACTCTTCTCTCGGCTGTCGCTCGCCTGTTCCGCTTTCACCGTGACTGGCCCCAGATCTCGTGCGATGCGCAGCCCGAAGAAGACGTAGGCAGCATCCGGCGTGTCGGCATTCCGGTGGGTCGGGCGGAGGAATCTGGGGTTGTCGAAGTAGGAGCCCCCTCTGAGCACTCGTTTGTCTTGGCTTCCCATGGGTTGGCGGGCTTGTCCCGTCGGGCTGGCGCCCTGATAGTTGTCGTGCATGACATCTTCGACCCATTCCCAGACGTTGCCCTGCATATCGTGCAAGCCGAAGGCGTTGGGAATCTTTTGTCCGACCAGGTGCAACTCTCCGCCGCTATTGCCATTGAACCAGGCAAAGTGACCCAAGGTCGTGTTGGCTTCTTCGGCGTCCAATGCCTTGTGCCCTGCACGGGCGGCATACTCCCACTCCGCTTCGGTCGGCAGGCGATAGTTCAAGCCCGTTCGGCTGTTGAGTCGCTGCAAGAATTCCTGAGCCCTGTTCCAACTGATGCGGTCTACCGGGCAAAACCTGCCACAGGATTTGTTCGCGCTGGGGTTGTCGCCCATCACGGCCAACCACTCCGCCTGCGTGACCTCATACTTGCCCAGCAAAAAGCTTGCTATCTTGACCGTGTGAATCGGTTGCTCCGAACTGCCCACCGTGCTGCCCATTTTGAAGCTGCCCGCCGGCACCTGCACCATGCGCGGGCAAACATCGCAGTCCTTGATCCCTTGCCAGGGTCGCGAACGTTGGGCTTCAAGCAGTTGCTCGGTCGCGCTTACGACCAAGCCTTGGCTGCCAGAGACGACCTCAAAGCTCGTGTTGGCAACATGCGAGTCAGGCAAGACATGCTCATGCCCGGGGCGTTCACCAAGTTTGTGTTTGGTGCGGGACAAGATCGGCTGCTCCGAATAGCGCTTCACCATCAAACATGCGCTGAACAACTCGGCTCGCGCTTCTGCATTGAGGTCTTCTTCAACCGCTTCGCGACGAAACCCTGGAATCGTGTAGCAATACTGGCTGCCCCTCTCAGCGGACGCAGAGCACTTTGTTTGACTGGGCATGCTGATGGCATGGCTGGTAATCACCATTTTTGGTGGTATTTCAAGCAAGCTTGAATTCCTGCAACTCTCGAGGTCTTGTCGAATGGCGCGAGATTCTGAAGACTCAGAAGAAGTCGGAGCAATGACGCTGTTACATGCTGACAGTAGCGCTGCCATCAGCACGGCCAAAACGGTATATGAAATTCGCCCGCCATACTTCATGCTTTGCCTCGAACGTAGTAGAGTGACCTAGCAAATCGCCAGTTGCCCGGCAATAAACCAACTCCAGCATCATAGGCGCTGACGGGTTAATCAGGATGCGTACTCCCACTTCAGGGGGGGGAATGGAGTTACCGATTGGATAACAGGCGAGTTATTGAGTATTGGGTTTACGGCTATCCGGCTGCCTTTGCGAGCTGACATGTATGTTGCGTGGGAACCGAGGGTTGAGCCGATGAGGCCGCACTGTTTTTGAATGGAAAAGAGTGCGAGTAATTTTTTAGATTGGATTGGAAGTATTTCAATGAGAGTCAAGCGTATTGCAATCATTGGCGGCGGAACCGCGGGATGGCTGGCAGCCAACCACCTCGCCGTCGAGCTTCGCGCCGAGCAAGATGTCACGATTACGGTGATTGAATCCCCCGAGATTGGCATTATTGGGGTCGGCGAGGGGACGGTGCCACATATTCGCAAGTCTCTGATGAAATTTGGTATTTCTGAGGCCGATATGCTGGCGGCCTGTGATTCGACCTTCAAGGTGGGAATCAAATTCGTCAATTGGATGGCACCGCATGAATCCGGTGAACCTCATTCCTACTATCATCCCTTTGCATCGCCATTTCCTGCTGGACTGGATACCACGCCACTCTATTTGGAACGCTCCCAAGAAATGGAGTTCTCGGTAGTGACCGAAGTCCCAGTCTTGGCCGATAGGATGAAGTGCCCAAAGCAGGTATCTTCCGCGCCGTATGAAGGCCCGTTGAATTACGCCTATCACTTCAATGCCGTGAAATTCGGTCAATTGCTGGCCAAGAATGCGACGGAGCATCTGAGGGTGCAGCACAAGCGCGCAACGATTGTCGATGCCGGCTTGAATGAGCAAGGGGAAGTTGAGTACTTGCAGACTCAAGAGGGTGAGCGTCTGAGTTATGACTTCTATGTCGACTGCTCGGGATTTCACTCCTTGCTGCTGGGCAAGTTGTATGAAGTCCCATTTGTTGATAAATCGAAACAAATCCTGAGCGATACGGCATTGGCCGTGCAGATCGAGACCGAACCCGGCAGCGAGATTCCGCCGTACACCTTGGCCAAAGCTCACCAAGCGGGTTGGCTCTGGGACATTCCTCTGACCAATCGGCGCGGTGTTGGCTTCGTTTACTCAAGCGCACACATGACGCAAGATCAGGCCTTGCAGGGCTTGGCGGAGCATATCGGGCGGCCAGCTGAGCAATTGAGCCCCCGAAAAATTCCGATGAAGATTGGCTATCGGGAAAAGTTCTGGTGCAAGAACGTGGTGGCTTTGGGCCTTGCGCAGGGGTTTGTCGAGCCTTTGGAGGCGACATCCATCTTCGTGACCGATTTGTCGGCAGAGTTGTTTGCTCGCAATTTTTCTTTGGAAAAAGAAGGCATGGCGGCTGCCGCGGCGTATTGCAACCGGGTAGTTTCTTACACCTGGGAACGGGTCATGGACTTCGTGCAATTGCATTACTGCATTTCCGATCGTCGCGATTCTGAGTTTTGGCGTTTGAGTACCGAGGCGCCCATCCTGTCTGATGTTTTGTCCGAGCGTTTGGCGATGTGGAAAGCCAGTGCGCCCAAGAAGCTGGATTTCTTTAGTCGCTTTGATTTGTTCGATGTCGATAATTTCTTGTTTGTTTTGTACGGTATGAAATACAAGACGATGAAGAAGTGCATGACGGCGACTGAATTGCAGGTATTCACTCAAGAGATTCAGAAAGTTCGTCATCTAGAAAACAAGCTTTCAGCGGAATTACTCGGGCATCGGGAATGGCTCAGTGGTTTTTTGGCCGCCTATCAACAGCAGCGCAGGTCGTGAGTCCATGCTTGAATAAATACTAAAGAGCCATTTATGAATAAAAAAATAGCAATTCGTATGCCACCTGATATTCAGTCAGTTCAACTGGGTGGGCATCAGGTGGTTTTCATCGATGATTTTCTGGAAGAGCCTGAATTGATGCTGGAGGCTGCGGTCCGGAGTGAATTTTCACCGTGCCCGGGTTTTGACCAGAAGAAGGGCTATCCCGGTATTCGCTCAACCGCGCCCGCCGAGTATTCCAATGCCTTGGTTGAACTGCTTGATCCTTTGATCAAAGCGAACTTTGACGTTCCAGACTCGTTTGAGTTGCGTAAAAGCGCCTGCGAGTTTTCTTTGACGACCGTTCCGCCCGGTGGTTTGGGATTGATGCAAAGGACGCCGCATTTCGACTCAAGCTCGCCGCACCACATGGCAGTTTTGCTATATTTGTGTGGGCAAGAGCATGGTGGCACGGGGTTTTATCGTCATGTGTCCACGGGTATTCAGAGAATTACCCCAGAGAACTATCAGCACTACTCTGACGTTTACTGTGAGGAACTTGAGCTTGAGGAACCCAGTCCTCGGTACTTTGATCGCTCCGACCAGCGCTTCACGTTTTTGGGCATGATGCCGGCGCGCTTTAATCGTCTGGTCGTGTATCCGGGGAGTTTGCTGCACAGTGCGTGCATCAACCCCGGTATTGGTATCTGCGACGACCCACGCAAGGGTCGCTTGACCGTCAACACCTTCTTTGACTTCTGATCCTCAGAAGTTGAGGGATAAAAAAAGCCCGGCTAGTGCCGGGCTTTTTGATTCTACAGGCCTTGGCCTGATCAGAACTTGGCGCTCAGGCCCAGACGGTAAGTGGTCTCACCCTTGAAGTACCAAGTGGGGAAGCCATCCTTGAGCGAAGCGCGAACGCTGCTGGAAGCACCTGCTGCACCGTACTGGATGTCATCCTGCTTGAGCAGGTTGGCGGCATCCAAGGACAAACGGAACTGCTTGTTGATGTTCCAGCCCAGGCTCAGATCCAAGCTGCCGAATGCGTCGTGCATACGGTTGCCGTACCAGCCGCTCTCACGCACCATGTACTTGGAGCGCCAGTTGTAGGCCAAACGAGCCGAGTAGTTGGTGTCTTCGTAGTAGCCCACCAGGTTGGCATTGTGCTTGGAAGCCAATGTGAACAGGTTCAGCTGGTCTTGGTAAGAGCTAGCTGGCGCGGTTGCATCGGAGTAGGTGTAGTTCACTGCAGTACCGAAACCATTGCCGAAAGCATGGTTGGCTTGCAACTCCAGGCCCTTGATCTTGCCGCCACCGGCGTTCACAAAGCGATTGACGGTCCAGCTGTCCTTGCCGGTGTCCGGGCTAGGCACGCCAACGCTCTGGTTCAGCGCGGTCTGGGTGGTGATGAAGTTGTCGATGCTCTTGTAGAACACCGCAGCCGACACCAGGTTGCCACGGCCGTAGTAGTACTCGATGCCCAGGTCGAACTGAGTCGACTTCTGTGGCTTCAGTGCTGGCGTACCGTAGTTGAAGGTGTCATTGCTTGCGTTCTGGTCATCAAAGCCCACGACTGCAGCATTGAACATGTTCGCGAAGTTCGGGCGGGTGATGGCCTGAGCAGCAGCGAAGCGGACGATGGTGTCCTTTTGCATGTTGTAGGCCACGTTCAAGCTAGGCAGCCAGTCGTTGTAAGTGGACGACTGACTGGTCTTGCTCTTGCCCCAGCCATTGTTCTGGGCAGCGTCGTTGGCCCAGTTGCCGGACCACTTGGTGCCGTCAAACACATAGCCGGTCGAGGTAGCCTTGGTACGGATATAGCGCAGGCCGACATTACCGACGACCTTGCCCGATTCGAAGTCCAGCATGCCGTAGAGGGCCTGGTTCTTCTCATTCAATTCGCCGAAGGCGGAACGGTCTTCAACCCAGCCGGTCACGTTGGCGCGAGCAGCAGACAGCATGGCGCCGATGTTTGGCTTCGGCACGGACCAGCCGCCGATCACCTCGGTCGAACCGTCATACAAGGAACCCGTGCTCACTTGCGTAACGGTTGTCGGGCGCAAGCCACGCTCACCGGTCTTGGTGAAGGTGTGCTCGGTCAGGCGAACACCGGTCTTGAAGGCCGTGAAGACGCTGTTGTTGATGTCAAAGGTGGCGTCGGTCTGGAAGAAGTTTTCCTTGTCCTTGTTCGGGCCGCGTCCATTGGCCCACAGCTCTGGACCGGATTGGTCCGGCAGATTGCTGACACCAATGTTCTGGTTAGCCGATGGGGAGATGACGGGCTTCTTGCCGGTCAGGTCGATGGTACCGGCCCAGTAGGGGATCTTGCCCGGAGCGACGGTGTGCGGTTTGTCTGGAACACGCCCACCTGTGGTGGAGAAGTCGGGGGCGAATTGGCCGTAAGCAAAGTTGGCCGTTTGGTTGGTGCCGCCTTCGGCCTTGGTCGTGCCGGCAACTGCGGTCACCTTGAAGCCGTCGCCCTTGAAGCTGCCGTCCAGCACCAGGCTGTCCGAGCTCATCGAAGCGGAACGGGCCCAGTTCTGCACAAAGATGTTGTGCTTGTTGAAATCACCGGCTGGGCGTGTGCTCAGGACGCACAGGCCGTTGACGGGGTTGGTCTTCTTGCAGTCGGCAGCGTCGTTACCGGTGAAGATGTAGTGGCTGGTGTTCGAGTTGTCTGCATCGACATTGAGGTGCAGATAGTTCAAGCCCAGTTCCAGGCCGGCGACCGGACGTGCCTGCAGGGTCACGTTCAGAGCCTTGCGTTCACGGTCTTGCACAAAGGTCGTGGGCGAAACGTCGCCCGACCAGCGCATGTCAGACTCAACACCGCGGCGGATGTAGTTCGTCTTTTCAATGCCGCCAGCCACCAAAACGCCGAAGGTCTTGGATTGGTCGCGCCAGCTGTAAAGGCCGGAAGCTTCCTTGGATGTGTCGCTGATGGTGCCCTTGCCCATCTTGGCGCTGAAGAACGCGGTGCCGGCTGCTTGATCCAGCGGCTTGCGGGTCTTGACGATCACGGTGCCGCCGATGCCGCCTTCGGTCAGGTCGGCTTGCGAGGACTTGTAGACCTCCATGCCGCCGATCAATTCGGAAGGCAGCAGCGAGTAGTTGAAGGAGCGGTCGATGTCCTTCTGGTCATACCAGCCGGTCGACGCAACCGTCTGACCGTTCAAGGTGGTGTAGGTCATTTGCGGGTCAGTGCCGCGAATCGAAACCGATGCGCCAACGCCAAAGTCGCGGCCGACGGTCACGCCAGGAATACGGCCCAGCGATTGACCCACGTCAGTATCAGGCAGCTTGCCGATGTCTTCAGCCGAGATGGCGTCCACGACTGCCGTGGCGTTCTTCTTGATGTTGGCCGCGGATTGCAGCGAAGCGCGAATACCAGTTACGACCACTTGCTCCAATTGAGCAGTGTCTTGCTTGGTTTCAGCTTGCTGGGCTTGCGCTGCCAGCGAGACGCTCAGCAGCGTCAGGGCGACGGCTGCTGCGATAGGGCTCTGTTTGACCTTCATTTCTTTTCCTCGATTTGGCCAAGATTTACGGACTCGGCCTGTTAGCACGTGGAACCAAAACCCGACCAATTGATGGACCACTTGGAGGGTGCCTGGTGCCGCCAATGACGTATCAATGCAACCAATGCCATGCCACTATACGATCCACTAGTGCCACTTTGCTACCACTTTTCTTTGCGTGTTTTCCCTTGTTGTAGTTGTGCCGCCACCATCGATTTTTGACTTGCCAAGTTGTTTTGTTTCGGCTTGGTTACGTGCTGGCGGCCGATGGCTTCCATTGGTGGGCGCCTCGAGATCACTTCGGTTTGGGTTGGTTGGTTCATGGAATTGGGTGGCTGGTTACAGGCGATTTCTGGCGGCGATGCTTTGTGTCCTGGCTTTGGCTAAGGTTTTCCCGGAGTCCCTTGCTGGGCCTGGCGGTCGGCGGGTGCTTCTGCTTTCCTGGGGTGTTTGCGCGCGCTTAGTTGCGGCTCGAGTGGTCTTTTTGGCTGAATCTGAAAAAATTGCTTTGGACTCGGAAAATGCTGTGCTATAGTTGCGGGCTTGCCTCGGAGGGGTGGCCGAGTGGTTAAAGGCAGCAGACTGTAAATCTGCCCGCTAACGCGTACGCTGGTTCGAATCCAGCCTCCTCCACCAAGGCAAACAGCATGCGATCTTGTTCGTAGCGGCAGGGTCCAGGCCATGCTCCCGGGCGGGAGTAGTTCAATGGTAGAACCTTAGCCTTCCAAGCTAATGACGCGGGTTCGATTCCCGTCTCCCGCTCCAGAGGCTTGGAAGTTGTGTCGTCGTTGTCGGCACTGGTTTGCTGATGCTTGTCATCAAACCTGTGTCGATGCCCATGTGGCTCAGTGGTAGAGCACTCCCTTGGTAAGGGAGAGGTCACGCGTTCGATCCGCGTCATGGGCACCACCAATTTCCTTCTCTTCTGATCTGTTCGCCTCCAGGAGCGCAAGATGGCAAAAGGCAAGTTCGAACGTACCAAGCCGCACGTGAACGTGGGCACGATTGGTCACGTTGACCACG